>CAYXUN010000021.1:26920-50042 GCA_964468165.1 uncultured Novosphingobium sp.
GTTTTCGCTGCGCCAGGCGGGTGCGCTGATGCGCCAGGACATGGGCCTGGCGCGGTGCGAGACGATCCGCCGCGAAGGCGCGCCGATCCCGCTCAAGCCGCTGCGCCGCTGGGACAACGGGCGCGACGTGCTTCTGGCGGGCGACGCTGCCGGGGTGGTGGCGCCGGCTTCGGGCGAGGGGATCTATTATGCCATGGCCGGCGGGCGCATCGCCGCGCAGACCGCGCTTGCGTTCCTCGCCTGCGGCAATCCCGCGGTCTTGCGCCAGGCGCGCCGCACGTTCCTGCGCGCGCATGGCCGGGTGTTCTGGATTTTGGGCATGATGCAGTATTTCTGGTATTCCAGCGACAAGCGGCGCGAGCGCTTTGTGGCGATGTGTGCCGATCGCGATGTGCAGCAATTGACCTGGCAGGCCTATATGAACAAGCGGCTGGTGCGGCAGCGGCCCATGGCGCACCTGCGCATTTTCCTCAAGGATTGCGCGCACCTGCTTGGCCTGGCCCGGCCCGCCACCGAAAGCCCCGCGCCATGAGCCGGCCCTGGGCCATGCCCGTGGGCATCGCCGTGGTTGCCGCGCTGGTCGTGGCGCTGCTCGGCGGCACGATCACCGACCTCGGGCCATGGTATCAATCCTTGCACAAGCCGGCGTTCACCCCGCCGCGCCCGGTGTTTCCGATCGCCTGGACGCTGATCTTTGCCCTGGCTGCCACCGCCGGGGTCAATGCCTGGCGCGCCGCGCGCGATGTGCGCACGTCCGACACGGTGATCGGGCTGTTTGCGCTGAATGGCTTCCTCAACATCTTGTGGAGCCTGCTGTTCTTTCGCGTGCAGCGGCCGGACTGGGCCTTTTTCGAACTGGTCGCGCTGTGGTGCTCGATCGCGGTGCTGATCCTCTATTGCCTGCGCATCTCGCGCCTCGCGGCCGCGCTGCTGCTGCCCTACCTGGCGTGGGTGAGCGTGGCCGGCATGCTCAACTGGCAGGTCGTCCAGCTCAACGGCCCGTTCTAGGGCGCGGGCGGCGTGGGCGCCTATTTTGCCAGTGGCCATGCGGCCGACGTGATGCTGGCCGCGCTGGTGATCGAGGCAGCCTGGCTTTTGGCGCGTGGGCGCGGCTTGGGCCTGGTCATGGTGATGCTGGGCCCGGCGGCGCTGATCGTGCTGGGCCTGCGCGCGGCATTGGTGGGCGCGCCCTGGCCATGGATCGCGCTGCCGCTGGCGCTGTCGCTGCCCATCCACCTGGCTGATCCGCGCCTGTGGCAGCGGGCAGCCCGCGCGAGCGCCTAGCGCGGCAGGAACCCTTGCGCGAGCATGGCAACGAGCTCTTCGGCAATGCGCGCCGGGGGCAATTCGCCCTGCGGATCGTGCCAGCGGCCCGGCCAGTTGAGCGCGCCGGCCAGGGCAAAGCCCAGCAGCTTGGTATTGGTGGGCGCCAGCGAGCCATCGGCCACGCCTTCCTCGATCAGTTCGCGCATCGCGCTGTCGATCTTGCGCTTGAGCGCCTGGAACTGCGCGCGGCTGTCAGGGCCCAGCGCCTCGGCCCCGGTGCGCACCACGCAGCGGCCGAAATCGTCCATGTTGACCTGGGCATAGCGTGTCAGGAACAGGCGCAGCCGCTGTGCCCCGTTGCCGTCGGTCTGTCGCGCCTGCTCGGCCGCTTCGAGCAGTTGCGAGAGGCCGATCGTCACGCATTCGAGCAGCACCTGATCCTTGTTGCCGAGGTAGTGATAGATCGTCGGCTTGGAGATCCCGAGGCTGGCCGCCACGTCATCCAGCGAAGTCTGGTGAAAGCCGCGTTCGTTGAACATCTGCACCGCCGCGCGCAGCACGGCCTCGCGCTTGGCGGCGCGCGCCTTGCTGCGCTGTTGCGGGGATTGGAACGGGGAATCGGCTGGCGGCAACTTTTCGGCTCCATGGGCTGCTTCGCCGTGTTGACATGATACCGGACAGAAGGCAATCTACTCGTGAGTAAACAATAGTCCGGTCAGTATCCATGATTCTCGACGAAACCCAGACCGCCGTGCGTGACATGGTCCGCGCCTTTGCCCAGGAGCAGCTGCGCCCGCACACCCGCGCGTTCGAAGCGGCAGGGGGCTATCCCCCCGAACTGTTCGCGCAGATGGCGCAATTGGGCCTGATGGGCATGACCGCGCCCGAAAGCGAAGGCGGTGCCGGGCTCGATGCGGTGTCCTATGCTCTGGCGTTGATCGAGATCGCGGCGGGCGACGGGGCGCTTTCGACGATCGTGTCGATCCACAACAGCCTTATCGTGGCCGGCATCCTCGCCTATGGCAGTGCCGCGCAGCGCGCCCGCTTCCTGCCCGACCTGGTCGCCGGGCGCGCCACGGGTGCCTTTGCCCTGACCGAGGCAGACGCTGGATCGGATGCCTCGGCCCTGCGCACGCGGGCCACGCGGGTGGAGGGTGGCTGGCGCCTCAATGGGGCCAAGCAGTTCATTTCCAACGGCCGCATCGGCAAAGTGGCGATCGTCTTTGCCGCCAGCGATCCGGCCGCCGGCAAGAAGGGGATCACCGCGTTCCTCGTGCCGACCGACAGCCCTGGCTATGTGGTCGACAAGGTGGAGCACAAGCTGGGGCAGTGGGCATCCGATACCTGCGCGATCCGGTTCGATGACGTGTTCGTGCCCGATGCCATGGTGCTGGGCGCGCCGGGGCAGGGCTATCGCATCGCGCTGTCCAACCTCGAGGCCGGGCGCATCGGCATTGCCGCGCAGTGCATCGGCATGGCGGATGCCGCGCTGGCCATCGCCGTCGCCTATGCCAAGGAACGGCAGAGCTTTGGCCAGCCGATCATCGCCCACCAGGCCGTGGGCCACCGCCTGGCCGACCTTGCCGCGCGGCTCGAGGCGGCGCGCCAGCTGGTCCTGCATGCGGCCGCGGTCAAGCAGACCGGCGCGCCCTGCCTGCAGGAAGCCTCGATGGCCAAGCTGGTCGCCTCTGAAACGGCAGAGGCGGTGGTTTCGGGCGCGATCCAGACGCTGGGTGGCTATGGCTATCTCGAGGAATACGGCGTGGCCAAGATCTATCGCGATGTGAAGGTGTGCCAGATCTATGAAGGCACATCGGATATCCAGCGCATGGTGATCGCGCGGGCCCTGGCAGGATGACCGGGCCGGATCGGCCAGATCGGCGCGCTAGCGTTTCGGCCAGTGCGGTGGTGCGGCAAACAGCCTTAAAGACAACAGCAAATCGACAAGAATGCGGGAGACAGGTTTCATGGACATCAACGGCCTTGCGGCAATCGTAACCGGCGGCGCATCGGGCCTGGGCGCGGCGACGGCGGAAATGCTCAGCGCGCGCGGTGCCAAGGTGGCGCTGTTCGATCTCAACGCCGCGGCGGGCGAGGCCAAGGCGGCCGAGATCGGCGGCCTGTTCAAGACAGTGGACGTGACCGACGAGGCATCGGTGAGCGATGCCATCGCCCAGGCCGAAGCCGTGCATGGCAAGGCGCGCATCCTCGTCAATTGCGCGGGGATCGCCCCGCCGGCCAAGGTCTTGAGCCGCGATGGCAGCCCGCTGCCGCTTGCTGATTTTGCCAAGATCATCAACATCAACCTGATCGGCACGTTCAACGTGCTGTCCAAGTTCGCCGCGCGCATCTTTGATGCCGAGCCGCTCGACGCCGATGGTTCGCGCGGGGTGATCGTCAACACCGCCAGCGTGGCCGCGTTCGATGGCCAGATCGGCCAGCCCGCCTATGCCGCGAGCAAGGGTGGCGTTGCCGCCATGGCGCTGCCGATCGCGCGCGAACTGGCCCGCTTCGGCATTCGCGTGAACACCATCGCGCCGGGCATCTTCTGGACGCCGATGCTCGCCAGCCTGCCGCAGGAAGCGCAGGATTCGCTGGGCCAGCAGGTGCCGTTCCCCAGCCGCCTGGGCCAGCCGGCCGAATATGCCAAGCTGGTGGAAGCGATCGTGGGCAATTCCATGCTCAATGGCGAGGTGATCCGCCTGGACGGCGCGATCCGCATGGCCCCGCGCTGAGCCGCGGCCGCACACGCACGACAAGCGAAAGGAGAGGGTGATGAGCGGGATCGGCATGGCAGCGGCGCAAGACCTGGCGCGCAAGGTGGAAACCTTCGTGCGCGAGGTGGTGGCGCCCTATGAACAAGACCCGCGCCGCGATCACCACGGCGCGCCGACCGATGCGCTGGTGCGCGAACTGCGCGAAAAGGCGCGCGCGGCCGGCGTGCTGACGCCGCATATCCTGCCCGATGGCGGCCACCTGACCCAGCGCGAAACCGCCGTGGTCCTGGCTGCCAGCGGCCTTTCGCCGCTGGGGCCGCTGGCCTGCAACACGGCCGCGCCCGATGAGGGCAACATGTACCTGCTGGGCAAGGTGGGCGACGCTGCGCTGCGCGAGCGTTTCCTCAAGCCCATGGTGGAAGGCCATGCGCGATCGGCCTTTTTCATGACCGAGCCGGCCGAACTGCAAGGCGCCGGGTCTGACCCGTCGATGATGATCACCACCTGCCGCAAGGATGGCAACCATTGGGTGATCAACGGCACCAAGTGCTTCATCACCGGTGCCGATGGCGCGCAGGTGGGCATCGTCATGGCGCGATCGGAAGAGGCCGACAGCGCGGGCGGGGCCTGCATGTTCCTGGTCGATCTGCCCGATCCGGCAATCCGCATCGCCCATGTGCCCAACACGATCGACAGCTCGATGCCCGGCGGCCACGCCACGGTGACGATCGACAACCTGCGCGTGCCGGCCGACCAGATGCTGGGCGAGGCGGGCGAAGGCTTCAAATATGCCCAGGTGCGCCTCTCGCCCGCGCGGCTTTCGCACTGCATGCGCTGGCTGGGCGCCTGCCAGCGCGCCAACGAGATCGCCAGCGACTATGCCAACCGCCGCATGGCCTTTGGCAAGCCGCTGATCGATCATGAAGGCGTGGGCTTCATGCTGGCCGAAAACCTGATCGATCTGAAGCAGGCGGAACTGATGATCGACTGGTGCGCCAGCGTGCTCGATACCGGCAGCCTGGGCACTGCCGAAAGCAGCATGAGCAAGGTGGCGGTGTCAGAGGCGCTGATGCGCGTGGCCGATCGCTGCGTCCAGGTGATGGGCGGCACCGGCGTGACCGACAAGACCATCGTGGAGCAGGTGTTCCGCGAAATCCGCGCGTTCCGCATCTATGATGGCCCCACTGAAGTGCACAAGTGGAGCCTGGCCAAGAAGATCAAGCGCGATTGGAAGCAGGCCCATGCGCACTGAGCCCACGGCGCCCAACGCGCGAACGGCACCGGCTGCGCAGCTGAATGCGGCGCAGATCGCCCAGGCCAATGCCGGCGTCGGCGCGGTGCGGACCGCGCTGGACGAACCAGCGCTGGCGGCGTGGCTTTCCGCCCATGTCGCGGGTTTTGCCGGGCCACTGCGCGTGGCGCAGTTCAACGGCGGGCAGTCCAACCCCACCTATCGCCTGGAAACGCCCGCCGCGCGCTATGTCTTGCGGCGCAAGCCGCCGGGCACCGTGCTGAAAGGCGCGCACGATGTGCTGCGCGAGGCGCGGGTGCAGCAGGCCCTGGCGGGAAGCGATGTGCCGGTGGCCCGCATCCTGGGCGTGTGCGACGATGACGCCGTGATCGGCAGCGCGTTCTACGTGATGGAGATGGTCGACGGCCGCGTGTTCTGGGACGCCAGCTTTGCCGAGGTGGCCAAGCCCGATCGCGCCGCCTATTTCGACGAGATGAACCGGGTGATCGCCGCCCTGCACGGCGTCGATCACGTGGGCCTGGGCCTGGGCGATTATGGCAAGCCCGGCAACTATTTTACCCGGCAGATCGGCCGCTGGACCCGGCAATACCTGGACGACGACCTGGCCGGCCGCGATCCCGACATGGATGCGCTGGTCGCCTGGCTGCCCACGGCCATTCCTGACGATGATACGACCAGCCTGGTGCATGGCGATTTCCGTTGTGACAACATGATCTTTCACCCCACTGCGCCGCGCGTGCTGGCCGTGCTTGACTGGGAGCTGTCGACGCTGGGCCATCCCCTGGCTGATTTTGCCTATCACGCGATGATGTACCGCATGCCGGGCGATATCGTTGCCGGGCTGGGCGGGGCCGATCCGCAGCCGCTGGGCCTGCCGAGCGAGGCGGACTATATCGCCCGCTATTGCGCGCGCACCAGGCGCGACGGCATTGCCAACTGGGATTTCTATGTCGCGTTCCAGTTCTTTCGGCTGGCCGCGATCTTTCACGGCATCAAGGGCCGCGTGCTGCGCGGCACGGCGGCCAATGCCCAGGCGGCGCAGCGCGCGGAAGCGTTTCCGCGCCTGGCCCGGCTGGGGCGCGAAGCGATGGAGGCCTGCGCATGAGCGACGATCTGGTTCTGGTGGAGCGCCGCGGCGCGGTGGCGATCCTCACGCTCAATCGCCCCGCGGCGGGCAATACGCTCGACATGCCCACGGCCACGCGGCTGGAGCAGGTGGTGGCGGGCGTGGCGGGCGATGCCGCGGTGCGCTGCGTGGTCCTGACCGGGGCGGGCAAGCTCTTTTGCGGCGGCGGTGACGTGGGCGCGTTTGGCCGGGCGAGCGAAGGGCCATCGGCCTTTCTGTTTGCCCTCGCTGGTTCGGTTCACCGTTCGGTGCTGGCCCTGGCGCGCATGGGCAAGCCGCTGGTCACGTTGGTCAACGGCCCGGCCGCTGGCGCCGGGTTGAGCCTGGCGATCCTGGGCGACGTGGCCCTGGCCGCGCCCGCGGCGCATTTCACTGCCGCCTATGGCATGGTGGGCCTGACGCCCGATGGCGGGATGAGCTGGACCCTGCCGCGCGTGGTGGGCCTGCGCCGCGCGCAGGAGATCATCCTGACCAACCGCCGCATCGGCGCCGAAGAAGCCGCGCAGATCGGCCTGGTGACCCGCGTGGTCGCAGCCGAAGCGCTGCTGGAAGAAGGCCTGGCCGTGGCCGAGCGGCTGGCCCAGGGGCCGGTTGGCGCGATTGCCGGCGCGCGTGCCCTGCTGGCCGCCAGCATGCAGAATGACCTGGCCACCCAGCTAGATCTGGAAGTGGTGCGCATTGCCGATGCCGGCGCCGGGGCAGAAGCGGCCGAAGGCATCGCCGCCTTTGCCGCGCGGCGCCCACCGCGCTTTACCGCCTAAGGTTCAGTCCCGTTCCCCAATCCTGGCCATGGCGCGCCCCGTTGCGGGCGGCGCTGGGCCGTGCCGTTTCGATGTGAGGTGCAATCATGGCGATCAAGACCCGGATCACGCAGCTTTTGGGCATTGCCCACCCCATCGTCCAGGGGGGAATGATGTGGGTGGGCCGCGCCGAACTGGCGAGCGCGGTATCCAACGCCGGGGGGCTGGGCATCCTGACCGCGCTGACCCAGCCGACGCCCGACGACCTGCGCCGCGAGATCGACCGCTGCCGCACGCTGACCGACAAGCCGTTTGGCGTGAACCTGACGATCCTGCCCTCGGTCAGCCCGCCGCCCTATGCGGACTATCGCCGCGCGATCATCGATAGCGGCGTGACGATCGTGGAAACCGCCGGGCACAACCCGCGCGAGCATATCGAGGATTTCAAGAGCCACGGCGTGACCGTGCTGCACAAGTGCACCGCCGTGCGCCATGCCGTTTCTGCGCAGAAGATGGGCGTGGACGTGATCAGCATCGATGGCTTCGAATGCGCCGGCCACCCTGGCGAGGATGATATCCCCGGCCTGATCCTGATCCCGGCGGCGGCCGAGCAGATCAGCATCCCGATGCTGGCCAGCGGCGGCATCGGCGATGGGCGCGGGCTGGCGGCCGCGCTGGCGCTGGGCGCCGAAGGGGTGAACATGGGCACGCGGTTCTGCGCCACGGCAGAGGCACCGATCCATGACGCGATCAAGCAGTTGCTGGTGACCAACAGCGAGCGCGATACGCGGCTGATCTTCCGCCGCTTTCACAACACCGGGCGCGTGGCGGCAACGCCGGTGTCTGATCGCGTGGTGGAAATCTCTGCCCGGCCCGAGGCGGTGTTCGAGGATATCCGCCCGCTGGTGTCAGGCGCCAAGGGGCGCGAGGCGCTGGAAACCGGCAATGTCGAGGCGGGGCTGGTCTGGGCCGGGCAAGTGCAGGGCCTGATCCACGATATCCCGACGTGCGCCGAACTGCTGAACCGCATGGTGGCCGAGGCAGAAGACGTCATCCGCCAGCGGTTGGGTGGGTTCCTCGCCTGATCGGCAACGCGCCCCGGGATTTTCTCCGGTTGCCAGCGGGAAGGGCGGTACAAGAATTTAGGGGTGGTTGGCGCGGATCGCGTAACCTAGTCGTGGCCCGACCATGACCACGCCGATCACCCACGCCGTTGACTCGCTGACCGAAAAGGAAAAGCAGGTATTGCGTCTGATGGTGCGCGGGCACGATGCCAAATCGATCGCCTGCCGCCTCGATCTGTCGGTGCACACGATCAACGAACGCCTGCGTGATGCCCGGCGCAAGCTGGCGGTTTCGAGCAGCCGGGAAGCGGCGCGGCTGCTGTTCGATGCCGAGGGCGAGCCCCCCAAAAATTCGGGGGACAGCGAATTGGGGGCAGCCCCGCACCCTGGCGATATGGAACAGCCTGGCCTGGCCGGACGAATGCCTCGTCACGGCTGGATCAAGACAGGAATTATCGCCATGTCATTGCTGATGGGACTGGCCGCGCTTGTGGCGCTGCCGCTGATGAATGCGTCGTCGGACCCGCAACCCGCCGCCACGATCGAAACCAACGATCCCGCCATTATCGCCACGGCGCGCCGTTTCCTCGCGCTTGCCGACCAGCACGACTGGGCCGAGACCTATCGCATGACCACGATGCGTTTTCGCAAGGACAACACGCAGCAGGTCTGGGCGACAGTTTCGGAAAAGGTCCACGCCGACCTGGGCGCCTTGCAATCGCGCGAGCTGTTGAGCGAACAGAACCTGCCCGCGCCGCCCAACGGCTATGAAGTGGTCAAATTCCGCAGCCGCTTTGCCAAGAAGGGCGAGGTGGTGGAGACCGTCACGCTGGAACACGGTAATGGCGCGTGGCGGGTGGCGGGCGTCACCGTCGGCTGACCCTTGCGCGTTACCCTTGGCTGCGCGCGGCCAGCGCCAGGATCGCCTCTGCCTGCTTGAGGTGGGGGCGATCGACCATCCGGCCGTCGAGTTGCACCACGCCCAGCGCGGGATCGGCAGCGAACAGCGCCACCACGCGGCGGGCGTGGTCGATTTCGGCCATCGTGGGCGTGAAGGCCTGGTTGATCACCGGCACTTGCGCGGGGTGCAGCGCCATCATGCCGGTAAAGCCATCGCGGCGCGCCCGTGCGGCATAGCGCGCCAGGCCGTCCAGGTCTGCCAGCGCGGGATAGACCGTTTCGATCGCGGCGACGCCGGCCTTGTGCGCGCCGAACAGCGTCAGGCTGCGCACCAGTTCATAGGGCGGGGTATAGCGGCCATCGTCTTCGCGCGAACTTGCCGCGCCGATCGCGGCGGGCAGGTCTTCCGCGCCCCAGGTCAGCCCGCACAGCGCGGCGCGCACATCGCCATAGCTGCCGAGTTCAAACACGGCGGCCGGCGTTTCGGTGGCGATCGGCAGGATCGGCACGGGCTGCGCGCCCATCATGGCGAGCAGCGTGCCGACGGTTTCCGCGCCTTCGGCCTTGGGCAGCATGATCGCGTCGGGCCGGCCGGGCAGCGCGGCGGCCAGATCGGCGGCAGCCATGGTGCTGTCCACCGGATTGATCCGCACGAAGACCGGGCAGGGGCGTGGGCCCGCCAGATACCGGGCGACCGCATCGCGCGCGCCATCCTTGGCGGCAAGCGCGACAGAATCTTCAAGATCAAGGATCACTGCATCGGCGCCGCTCGCCGCTGCCTTGGCAAAGCGTTCGGGCCGGTCGGCCGGCACGAACAGCAGGGAGCGCAGCGTCATGCCGGCGTGCCTGCGATAAGCGCGCTGCGCGTGCATTTGCACACCACTTCGCCGCGCTGGTTGATCAGTTCATGCGCGAAGGTGACGATGCCGGCGCCCGGGCGCGAGCGCGAGGGACGCGTTTCCAGCACTTCGCTGGTGGCGTGGAGCGTATCGCCGATGAACACCGGCTTGGGCATCGTCACCGCGTCGTAGCCGAGGTTGGCGACCAGGGTGCCGAGCGTGGTTTCACCCACCGACAGCCCCACCATCAGCGCGAAGGTGAAGGTGCCGTTGACCAGGATCTGACCAAATTCGCTGGCGCGCGCGGCTTCCGCATCCAGGTGCAGCGGCTGCGGGTTGTGCGTCATGCACGAGAACATCAGGTTGTCGGTCTCGGTCACGGTGCGGCGGATCGGGTGTTCGATCCGGTCACCCACGGCCCATGCATCGAAATAGCGCCCGCTCATGGTCAATCGTCCTGCTGCGTGATGCGCACCAGCACCGCATCGACCTGCACTTGCGCGCCCGCCTGGGTTTCGAGCGCGGCGACCACGCCATCGAACGGGGCAACCAGCGTGTGTTCCATCTTCATCGCTTCGAGCGTCAAGAGCTTTTGGCCTTTGGTGACGGTTTCCCCCTGCGCCACCGCCACGGCAATGACGCGGCCCGGCATCGGCGCGAGAATGGCTCCGTCGCCGGCGGTGGCGCCAGCGGTCGGCTTGTGGTGCCAGGGTTCGAGCCGCCAGACCTGGCCCGCTTCGCAGACCAGCGTGAAGGGCGCGGGATGGGCACTGGCGCCATCAACGGCGATGTCCACCGGGGCGCCATCGAGCAGGAAGTGCCCGCTGCGCACCGGCGCGGCATTGAGGCGAAGACCCGGCGCGAGGCTGGGCGCCACCAGCTTGGCAGCGGCCTTGGCCAGCACGCCTGCCGACGGCGCAAGCGGCTCGGCCAGGGCAGCGCCATCGCGGCCGATCAGCCCCGTGTCGACATCGCCCGCCGCAAACTGCGGATGGTGCAGCAGCCGCGCGAGGAACGCGGCATTGGTGCGCACCGGCCAGACGGCGGTCTGGTCGAGCATCGCGGCGAGCCGCTGGCGCGCTTCATCGCGCGTCGACCCCTGGGCGATGACCTTGGCGACCATGGGGTCGTAGAACGGGCTGATCGTGTCGCCCTGCGCCACGCCAGTGTCGATGCGCCCGCCTGCGACCATGCCGAAATGGAGATGATCGAGCCGGCCGATCGAGGGCAGGAAGCCCTTTGCCGGATCTTCGGCATAGAGCCGCGCTTCCATCGCCCAGCCGTGGATCGCCAGCTCGTCCTGCCGGCGGGGCAGGGGCTCGCCGCTCGCCACGCGGATCTGCCATTCGACCAGATCCTGGCCGGTGATCGCCTCGGTCACCGGGTGTTCCACCTGGAGCCGGGTGTTCATTTCCATGAACCAGATGCGATCGGCACGCAGGCCTTCCGAACCATCGGCGATGAATTCGATCGTGCCGGCGCCCTGATAGCCGACCGCCTGCGCCGCGCGCACGGCGGCCTGGCACACCGCCTCGCGCGTCGCGGCGTCCATGCCTGGCGCGGGGGCTTCCTCGATCACCTTCTGGTGGCGGCGCTGCAGCGAGCAATCGCGCTCGAACAAGTGGACGACATTGCCGTGCGCGTCGCCGAACACCTGCACTTCGATATGGCGCGGCGAGAGGATGTATTTCTCGATCAGCACGTGCGCGTTGCCGAACGAGGCAGCCGCCTCGCGCTGGCACGAGGCGAGCGCATCGGCAAAGTCTGCCGGCTGCTCGACCAGGCGCATGCCCTTGCCGCCGCCGCCGGCCACGGCCTTGATCAAGACCGGATAGCCGACCTTGGCCGCTTCGGCCGCGAGAAAATCGGCGTCCTGGTTCTCGCCGAGATAGCCCGGCGTCGTCGGAACGCCGGCCTTCTGCATCAGTGCCTTGGCCGCATCCTTGAGGCCCATGGCCGAGATGGCAGCGGGCGGCGGGCCGACCCACACCAGGCCTGCATCGAGCACGGCCTGCGCAAATTCGGCGTTTTCCGAAAGGAAGCCGTAGCCGGGGTGGATCGCCTCGGCGCCGGTTTCCAGCGCGGCGGCGATGATCTTGTCACCCACCAGATAGGATTCGCGCGCCGCTGCCGGTCCGATGGCCACGGCCTGGTCGGCTTGGGCTACGTGCATGGCCTGGGCATCGGCCTCAGAATAGACCGCAACGGTGCGCAGGCCCATCGCCCGCGCGGTGCGGATGATCCGGCAGGCGATTTCGCCGCGATTGGCGATGAGGATGGATTGGATCATCGCAGGTTACATCCTGAAAACGCCAAACGCGGCGCGTTCGGCGATCGGGGTTTCAAGGCAGGCTTCCAGCGCCAGGCCGACCACGTCGCGGGTCTGCACCGGATCGATCACGCCATCGTCCCACAACCGGGCGGTGGCGTAATAGGGATTGCCTTCAACTTCATATTTCTGGCGGATCGGCGCCTTGAACGCCTCGGCCTGCTCGGGCGTCCAGCTTGCCGCATCGCGGTGCACGGTGGCGAGCACGCTGGCCGCCTGTTCGCCGCCCATCACCGAAATGCGCGCATTGGGCCAGGTGAACAGGAAGCGTGGGGAATAGGCGCGGCCGCACATGCCATAGTTGCCCGCGCCAAAGCTGCCGCCGATCAGCACGGTGATCTTGGGCACTTGCGCGGTGGCCACGGCCGTTACCAGCTTGGCGCCGTGCTTGGCGATGCCTTCGGCTTCATACTTGCCGCCGACCATGAAGCCCGAGATGTTCTGCAGGAACAGCAGCGGGATGCCGCGCTGGCAGGCCAACTCGATGAAATGCGCACCCTTTTGCGCGGACTGCGAAAACAGCACGCCGTTGTTGGCCAGGATCGCCACCGGCAGCCCGTGGATATGGGCAAAGCCGCAGACCAGGGTGGTGCCGAACAGCGCCTTGAATTCGTGGAATTCGCTGCCGTCGACGATCCGCGCGATCACTTCGCGCACATCGTAGGGCGCGCGCACATCCTGCGGGATCACGCTGTAGAGGTCTTGCGGATCGTGCAGCGGCGGGCGGCTTTCGCGGCGGGTGATGCCGGCGTCGCCCGGCTTGCCCAGGTGCGAGACGATGTCGCGCACGATCGACAGCGCATGCTCGTCGTTTTCAGCCAGGTGATCGACCACGCCCGATTGCCGCGCGTGGAGATCGCCGCCGCCGAGGTCTTCGGCCGAGATTTCCTCGCCCGTTGCAGCCTTGACCAGCGGCGGGCCGGCCAGGAAGATCGTGCCCTGTTCCTTGACGATCACGGTCTCGTCGCTCATCGCCGGAACATAGGCGCCGCCGGCGGTGCACGATCCCATGACGGCGGCGATCTGGGCGATCCCTGCGCCGCTCATCCGCGCCTGGTTGTAGAAGAAGCGGCCAAAGTGATCGCGATCGGGGAAGACCTCTGCCTGGTTGGGCAGGTTGGCGCCGCCCGAATCCACCAGATAGACGCAGGGCAGGCGGTTTTCCTGGGCGATTTCCTGGGCGCGCAGGTGCTTCTTCACCGTCATCGGGAAATAGGTGCCGCCCTTGACCGTGGCATCGTTGGCAAAGACCATGCACTGCCGGCCCGACACGCGGCCGATCCCGGCGATGATCCCCGCGCCGGGCACTTCATCGTTGTAAAGGCCATTGGCTGCCAGCTGGCCTATTTCGAGAAATGGCGAGCCGGGATCGAGCAGGCGCTCCACCCGGTCGCGCGGCAAGAGCTTGCCCCGCGCGGTGTGGCGGGCGCGGGCGCGTTCGTCGCCGCCCAGCGCCGCCTTGGCCACGCGGGCGCGCAGATCCTGCGCCAGCGCGCGGTTGTGCGCGGCGCGTTCCTGCGCTTCGGGGCTGGCAAGGTCGATGGCCGTGGGCAGGACGGGCGCGCTCATTACTTGATCCCGATCAGTTCGCGGCCGATCAGCATGCGGCGGATTTCATTGGTGCCTGCGCCGATATCGAGCAGCTTGGCATCGCGCAGATAGCGTTCGACCGGCCAGTCCTTGGTATAGCCGGCGCCGCCCAGCGCCTGGATCGCTTCGCCGGCCACGCGGAACGCGCTTTCGCTGGCGAGCAGGATGGCGCCCGCCGCGTCGAACCGCGTGGTCTGCCCGGCATCGCAGGCACGCGCGACGGTATAGACATAGGCGCGCGCCGATTGCAGCGCGACATACATGTCGGCAACCTTGGCCTGCATCAGCTGGAACGTGCCGATCGCCTTGCCGAACTGCTGGCGTTCGCGAACATAGGGGATGACGGTGTCGAGGCAGGCCTGCATGATGCCGATCTGCATGCCGGCAAGCACGACGCGCTCATAGTCCAGGCCGCTCATCAGCACGCCCACCCCGCCATTGACGGGGCCCATGACGTTGTCGGCCGGGACGAAGCAATCCTCGAACACCAGTTCGCACGTCGGGCTGCCGCGCAGGCCCATCTTGTCGATCTTCTGCCCGATCGAAAAGCCCGGCATGCCGCGCTCGATCAGGAACGCCGTGATGCCCTTGGCACCGGCATCGGGCGCGGTCTTGGCATAGACCACCAGGGTATCGGCATAGGTGCCGTTGGTGATCCAGAACTTGGTGCCGTTGAGGCGAAAGCCGCCCCCTTCCGCATCGGCCACCGCATCGGCGCGCAGTTTCATCGCGACAACGTCTGACCCGGCGCCGGCTTCCGACATCGCCAGGCTGCCGACGTGCTCGCCCGAAACCAGCTTGGGCAGATACTTGGCCTTTTGCGCGGCATTGCCCCAGCGGCGGATCTGGTTGACGCACAAGTTGGAATGCGCGCCATAGGACAGGCCGACCGCGCCCGAGGCGCGGCTGACTTCTTCCACCGCGATGACATGGTGGAGATAGCCCAGGCCCAGCCCGCCGAATTCTTCTTCGACAGTCACGCCATGCAGGCCGAGCGCGCCCATCGGCTCCCACAATTCGCGGGGGAAGCGGTCTTCGGCGTCGATCGCGGCGGCCAGCGGGGCGATCTGCTCGTCGGCAAAGCGGCCGGCGGCCTCGCGGATCATCTGGGCGTTTTCATCCAGGCCGAAATCGAGTTCGGGGGTTGCACGCACGGCTTTGTCTCCTCTTCCCGCCCACTGTTTTCTGATGGCCATGATACCCCGCCAGGGCCTACGCAGGAAATTGATTTTCGCAGCGGACATGCATAGAAAAAACCTATGTTGAAGCGCAACCACCTGCGCCAGTTCCTGGCCATTGTCGAAACCGGCGGCATCAGTGCGGCGGCGCGGCGGCTCAACCTGAGCCAGCCGACGCTGTCGGCCGGCCTGGCTGAGCTGGAGCGGCTGGTGGGCGCGCCCTTGCTGATGCGCGATCGCAAGCAGATCCGCCTGACGGCGGCGGGCACGCGCCTGCTCGCCCACGCCCGCACGATCGAGCGGGAGTTCCGCCTGGCCGAAACCCCGGCGCAGGACCTGGCTCCCCTGGCCGCGCCGCTGCGGCTGGGCGTGCTCGCCTCGCTGCCCGGCCGCGCGCTGGTGCAGCTGGCGCGCGATATGCAAGGCACGCGCCCGCTGGTGCTGCTGGAAGGGAGCGACGCCGATCTGCGCCGCCGGCTGGGCGAAGGGCAGCTCGATGCCATTCTCACCCTGCTGCATGGCGCGCCGGCGGAAGGCGCAGTGGTGGAGGAAGGCTATGCCATGCTGCTGCCGCAGGGCCATGCGCTGGCGGCGCGCACGATGGTGAGCGCGCTGGACCTGGCGGCCGATGTCATGGTGGCGCGGCGCAGCTGCGAGATCCTGGGCGAAACCAGCCGCTTCTTTACCGCCCAGGGCGTGCGCCCGCACTTCCTGCTGCGCAGCGCCAACGAGGAACGCTGCATGGACCTGGTGCGGCAAGGCTTGGCAGTGACCACCGGGCCGGTGAGCCTGGCTGGCGATGGCGTGGTGGCGGTGCCGCTGGCCGGCTATGATTTCCGCCGCCGGCTGGGCCTGGTGGGCGGCGGACAGGCGCTGGAACCGGCACTGGTGGCGAGTTGGGACCGGCTGGCCGCCAGCTGGGCCTGATTTTGGACTGCTTGCCTAAGCCCCGGTTGGGGCGTTGAGATTCACCCGATCGGGGGTTTGTCGGGCCGCATGGTTTTGCAAAACATTGCAGGCCTGCGGGCATCCCTCTCCCCTGATCGGAACCAACCATCATGACCGCGTCCCCCACCACGCCGACCGTCGTTCTTGTCCATGGCGCCTGGGCCGATGGATCGAGCTGGCAGCGCGTCATCCCCCTGTTGCTCGCGGCCGACGTGCCGGTGGTCGCGGTGCAGAACCCGACGACCTCACTGGCCGATGACGTGGCCGCCACCGCACGTACGCTGGCGACGGTTGCCGGGCCGGTGGTGCTGGTCGGCCATAGCTGGGGCGGGGCGGTGATCACCCAGGCCGGCAACGATCCCAAGGTCAAGGCGCTGGTCTATGTCGCCGCATTCGCGCCCAAGGCCGGTGAAACCGTGGGCGACCAGGTGGGCCGCCATGAAGCCCCGCCGGCATTGGGCAAAATCATCGACGATGGCGCCGGTTTCCTGACGCTGAGCGCGGCCGGCTGGATCGAGGACGTGGCGCAGGACCTGCCCGAGACCGAGGCGCGCGTGCTCTGCGCCACGCAGCCGCCGCTCGCCGCCAGCACCTTTGGCGACAAGGTGGAGCAGGCCGCGTGGACGACCCGCCCGACCTGGTATGTCGTTTCCGCGCAGGATCGCATCGTCAGCGTGGCGCTGGAGCGCGAACTGGCTGCGGCGATGAACGCGCAGACCACCGAAGTTGCCGCCGGGCACCTGAGCTTGCTGTCGCAGCCCGAGGCGGTGGCCGCGGTAATTCTGGACGCTGTGCGCGCAACGGCCGCAACCATCTGAAACATGGGCGTAGTGAACCAAGAGGCGCTTTTTCCTGTCATGGCTTCATGACAGGATCGCCGCGTCCTGCTCACGGCCGATACCGGATTCGGCCAAGCAATGGAGAGTGACATGGATGCGGTAACGACGAAGTGCCCGATGGGCGGTGGCGAAGGCAAGAAGCGGCCCCTGCTGGGACGGACGAACCAGGACTGGTGGCCCAAGGCCCTGCCGCTGGCGATCCTGGCGCAGCATGGCCAGTCGGCCAGCCCCTATCCGCAGGGGTTCGATTATCGCGCGGCGTTCAAGGGCCTCGATTACGCGGCGGTAAAGGCCGATCTGCATGCCCTGATGACCGACAGCCAATCGTGGTGGCCGGCCGATTATGGCCATTACGGCCCGTTCTTCATCCGCATGGCGTGGCATTCGGCCGGCAGCTATCGCAGCGGCGATGGGCGTGGCGGTTCGTCTTCGGGGTCGCAGCGGTTTGCCCCGCTCAATTCCTGGCCCGACAACGGCAACCTCGACAAGGCACGGCGCCTGCTTTGGCCGATCAAGCGCAAGTATGGCGCGGCGCTGAGCTGGGCCGACCTGTTCATCATGGCCGGCAACGTGGCGATCGAATCGATGGGTGGCCCGATCTTCGGCTTTGGCGGCGGACGCGAGGATATTCACGAGCCGGCCCTCGATGTGTTCTGGGGCATGGAAGAAACCTGGGTGGGTGACCCGCAGAACCAGACCCGTATCGACGAAGCGGCCGGCCTCAAGATCGAGGGGCCGCTCGCCGCGATCCAGATGGGGCTGATCTATGTGAACCCGGAAGGGCCCGGTGGCGTGCCCGATCCGCTGGCCTCGGCGCGCGACATTCGCGAAACCTTCCACCGCATGGGCATGGACGATACCGAAACCGCCGCGTTGACCGCGGGCGGGCACACCTTTGGCAAGGCCCATGGCGGTGGCGATGCGGCGCTGGTGGGCGCTGCACCCGAAGGCGCCGACATTGCCCAGATGGGCTTTGGCTGGACCTCTACCCACGGCACCGGGATGGGCGATGACACGATCACCTCGGGCATCGAGGGATCGTGGACGCCCACGCCCACGCAGTGGGACATGACCTATTTTGACATGCTGCTCGACCACGACTACGAACTGGTGCGCAGCCCGGCCGGCGCGCACCAGTGGCAGCCGGTGGGCAACCCCGAAGAGACCCTGGCGCCCAAGGCCCATACGCCGGGCGTCAAGGTGCCCACGATGATGACCACCGCCGACATGGCGATGAAGATGGACCCGGCCTATCGCGCGGTGATGGACCGTTTTCGTGCCGATCCGGCCTATTTTGCCGACAGCTTTGCCCGCGCGTGGTTCAAGCTGACCCACCGCGACATGGGCCCCAAGGCGCGCTATTTGGGGCCGGACGTGCCGGCCGAAGACCTGATCTGGCAAGACCCGATCCCGGCGCGCGATTACCCGCTGATCGATGCGGCCGATGTGGCCACGCTCAAGACCGCGATCGCCGGCTCGGGATTGTCGGTGGCCGAACTCGTCGGCACGGCCTGGGCCTCTGCCGCCACCTATCGCGGGTCTGACCGGCGCGGCGGTGCCAATGGCGCCCGCATCGCGCTGGAGCCGCAGCGCCACTGGGCGGTGAACGAGCCGGAGAAGCTGGCGCGCGTGCTGGCCACCTACGAAGGCATCAAGGCGCAGTTCGATGGCGCGGCCAGTGGTGGCAAGAAGGTGTCGCTCGCCGATCTGATCGTGCTGGGCGGCGGCGTGGGCATCGAGCTGGCGGCCAAGGCTGCCGGCCGCACGGTGGAGGTGCCGTTCACGCCGGGGCGCACCGATGCCACGGCGGAGCAGACCGACGCCGACAGCTTTGCCTGGCTGGAGCCGCAGGCCGATGGCTTCCGCAACTATCTGGCCGGGCCAACCGACGTGAACGCCGAGGAACTGCTGATCGACCGGGCGCAGCTGCTCGGCCTGGGCGTGGCGGAAATGACCGTGCTGGTCGCCGGGCTGCGCGTGCTGGGCGCCAACCATGGTGGTGCGGCGCATGGCGTGCTGACCACGCGGCCGGGCCAGTTGACCAACGATTTCGTGGTCAACCTGCTCGACATGGCCACGGCCTGGACCCCGGCCGGGGACGCTGCGGAAACCTATGTTGGCAAGGACCGCGCCAGCGGCACGCCGCGCTGGACGGCCACGCGCGTCGATCTCGTGTTCGGGGCCAATGCCCAGCTGCGCGGGGTGTGCGAAGTCTATGCCGGGCTGGATGCAGAGGACAAGTTCGTGGCCGATTTCATCGCCGCCTGGACCAAGGTGATGAACGCGGACCGCTTCGACCTGCTTGATTGAGGCCTGGCCGGTTCGCCTGGCGCCGCTGCCTCAGGGTGGCGGCGCCAGCGAATCGCGCTCGACCAGATGGAAATCGAGCATGACCTGGCGATCGCCGGTCTCGCCGCGATCGAGCAGCAGGCTGGCCGCAGCATAGCCCATTTCCTCGATCGGCTGGTAAATCGTGGTGAGATAGGGCCAGACCGACTTGGCCACCCAGCTGTCATCGAAGCCGCACAGCGAGATATCGTGCGGCACGCGCAGCCCGGCGCGGGCACAGGCGACCATGACACCGGCGGCCGAATCATCGTTGGTGGCAAAGATCGCGGTGGGGCGCGGGTCGCGCGCGAGCAGCTCCGTACCGGCGGCAATGCCGCTTTCGAACGAGAACAGGCCATCGGCCTCTGCCACCACCAGATTGGGATCGAGCTGGCGGATCGCCGCGAGGAAGCCGGTGCGGCGCCGATCGCCGGCGCGGTGCAAGGGCGGGCCAGTGACCACGCCCAGGCGGCGATGGCCCAGCGCCCAGAGCTTGCGTGCGACCAGGGCGCCGGCGGCGGCATCGTCGATCGCCACGCAGGGCGAGCGGCCCAGTTCGCTGTTGGGCGCAATGCGGGCATAGCGGACGCCGCGCCGCTCCAGAAACGCCAGGACCTGGACATTGTCGGTCAGCGGCGGGGTAAGGATGAACCCGTCGCAGCGGCTGTTGCGCACGATCGCGTCAAGCTGGGCCTCCACCTCGGCGCGGGGCAGGTCCGAGGCGATGTTGTCGATGCGCAGGTGGTACTGCTGCTCGACACAGGCGCGATAGACGCCTGACTGGATCTTGATGGTGTAGTTGGGACTCGGGTTGTCGAACAGCAGTCCGACGATGAACGTGCGCGATCCCGCGAGCGACCGCGCCGCGGCGTCGGGCACGAAGGCGAGGGCCGAGATCGCCGCCTCGACCTTGGCGCGCAGGCTGTCTGACACATGCGGTTCGCGGTTAACCACGCGCGACACGCTTTTGAGCGACACCCCGGCAAGCCGGGCGACGTCCTCCATCGTGGCGCGTTCCCTGGCGCCAGCGGGGCGGGATGGGGCCCCGGCGAGGGCGGCGGGATCAGGTGGGGATTGCGGCGTTTTGGCCTTGGGGTGCCTCTCCATGTCAACCATTATGGCTATTTCTTTCGGTAGGTCACGCGAAATTCTGACAGCGCAGTCTTGACAGCGCTGACTGATTCATTTCAAACCATGGCCAAGCAAGATCGAAAACTTGCCGCCGATGGAGAGGATATCGATTGCGGTTCGAAGCATGGCTTCGGGCGCTGGGTCTTTGCGGCCCGTTTCTTCCCCAATTCGGCATGCGGCCATTGCCCGGGCAGTGCCTGTCTGCGCCACGCGCGCAAGCCAGGCAGGGCGTGATCGCGAACGGGAGCATATCCCGCGGCGCATCGGCACGCGGGAACAAAAAGGGAGGGAAGACATGAAGCTGATCCAGACAGCATGCCTGATTTCGGCGGTGGCCCTGGCCGCGCCAGCCTATGCCCAGAGCACGCCTGCGCCGGCACCGGCACCGGCACCGGCGCAAGATGCGGCCAAGGCGGCCAGCGATGACGTGACGATGCCCGATATCGTCGTCACCGCCACGCGCGACAAGACGCTGCTCTCGAAAACGCCGATCGCGCTGACCGCGATCACCGGCGATGGCCTGCGGTCCAAGGGCGTGACCAACCCCACGGCGCTGGGCGACCAGGTGCCCGGTCTGTCGATCGACCGCACCAATGGCCTGCAGATCACCATTCGCGGCGTGACCAGCACCGACGGCACCGAAAAGGGCAATCCTTCGGCCGCGTTCCTGGCCGATGGCGTCTATCTGGCGCGGCCGCAGCAGGCCGACGTGAGCTTCATGGACGTGGACCACGTCGAAGTGCTCAAGGGGCCGCAAGGCACGCTCTATGGCCGCAACACCACGGCCGGCGTGATCAACGTGATCACCAAGCGCCCCAATTTCGAGCGGGCCAGCGTGGAAGCCAATGCCGGCGTGGGCAATTACAACGCCTATAATGCCGATGCGGCGTTCAACCTGCCGGTCAACGACTGGGCCGCGTTCCGCCTCTCGCTCAATTTCGACACGCGCGACAATTTCGTCAAAGGCCTGGCCAACGATCCCAATTACAACAACAAGTTCCGCACCAATATTTCTGCCCGCCTGCAGGGCCTGTTCAAGCTGGGCGATCGCGGTGAACTGCTGCTGCGTGGCGGCTATTCGCGGCTGACCGGATCGCGCGATTCCTCGGTGCCGTTCGGCAATTTCTACCAGGTGGGCAATAATCCCAGCGGCGGGCGCTATGCCGTCTGGGCGCCGATCGGCGATACCCGCCAGTCGCTCACCACGCCGCTCGCCAGCGCCAACTTCAATGCGCCGCTCACCTATGTGAACCCGATCGATGGCCAGACCTATAGCTCGGGGCTGTCGGCGCACCAGTATGGCGGCGGGGACCAGTCCTCGTACAAGCCCAACGTGCATGACATCGCCTATAACCTCGATGGCGAGTTCAACTATGATTTCGGCGGGGTGAAGGCGACGTACCTGGGCTCGATCCGGCAGTATGAAGCCAAGGAAAACAGCAACGTGCTTTCGGGCGGCGTCAACCTGCCCGGCACGTTCAACGGCGATTACACGCAGCAGAGCCACGAACTGCGCCTGGCGTCGAGCGGCGATGGCCCGCTCAAGATCCAGGGCGGCCTCTACTATTTCCGCGAGGAATCGCGGATCGCGTTCTTCATCTACAACCTGGTGCCCTTCGCGTTTGGCAACACATTCATCTATGGCTTCCCGCAGCACACGATCTCGTCCACCAAGGGCGCGTTCACCCAGGGCACCTACAAGGTGACCGATGCGCTGCGCGTCACGGCGGGCATCCGCTATACGGCCGACGATCTCTCGCGCTACGGCCACACCGTGCACCTCAACACGCTGGGCGGCCAGCCGCTGGTGGGTGGGCAATATTCCATCGATCCCAATACGCCCGCAGCGCCGGGCGGCCCGACGGTCGGCAGCGGGCGCAGCTATGTCAACGATGCCTCGGTCAAGGGCCGCAAGGTGACCTGGCGCCTGGGCTTTGACGCCGATGTGCTGGGTGGCCTGCTCTATGGCTCGATCGCCACCGGCTACAAGGTTGGCGGCTTTGGCGATGGCTGCTCCACCGGGGGCGCCGGCCAGTCGCTGGTCACCTCGCAAGGCGAACGCTGCGATTATTCCACCGCTGGCAGCACGCCAGGCTCGCTCAAGTATGGCGATCAGCACGCCATCTACTACGAGCCGGAAACCCTGACCGATTACGAACTGGGCTTCCGCGGCCGCGTGGCGCCGTGGATGAAGATCGACACCAACCTGTTTCTGTATGATTACAAGAACATGCAGCTGAGCGCGGTGATCCCGATCAATGGCGCCAACCAGACGGTGACGACCAACGCGGGCAAGGCGCGCGTGCTGGGCTGGGAATTCGAGACGCAGTTCTTCCCCACCCGCGATTTGAACCTCACGCTCGGCGTCGATCTTACCGATGGGCATTATACCCAGTTCTGCCCCTCGGGCGTGGTGAACGGCACCTGCGCCATCAACTATGCCGGGCAAAAGCTCGATCGCACCCCCGCGACCGTCATTTATGGCGGGGTGAACTACACCGTGCCGGTGGGTTCGGGCAATGTCGTGGCCTCGGTCTATTCGCGCTATTCGTCGGCCTATTCGGTGACGGTGTTCGGCGATACCGGGTCTTACTGGCTCAAGCTGTGGACGCCGTCGCGCTCGCGCACCCAGGCAAGCCTGACCTACAATGCCCCGAACGACACCTGGTATGCCTCGGCGTTCATCAAGAACATCGAGAACAAGGTCTCGCTGGTGACCGGCAACGCCACCAGCCTGACGATGAGCGATCCGCGCACCTTTGGCGTGCGCGCCGGGGTCAAGTTCTAAGACCAGTCTACCCTGCTGCGGGGCGCCCCCCCCCCCGGGGGGGGGGGGGGGCCCCCGGTTTTTTTTTTAGTACCCCCACGCCCCCCC
>CAYXUN010000021.1:50052-57120 GCA_964468165.1 uncultured Novosphingobium sp.
CGACGTGTCTACCGTGCGGCGGGCCGCGCGCCGCCTGGGGCGGGCGGGCGGCCCGCTTTTTTCCTTTTCGCTCCAGCAAGGACCCCAGCGATGAAACGCCATTTGCCCTTCGTGCTCGGCTGCACCGCCCTGGCGCTTGGCAGCGGTGCCCGCGCGCAGCAGGCGCCCGCGGTCGACATGGCGGCGGCGCAGGCCCGCGCCGATGCCACGCTTGCCAAGATGAGCGCCGACGACAAGGTGATCCTGACCCATGGCGTGATGCCGCTGCCGTTCCTGCCAGGGGCCAAGATTCCGGCGGGTGCGATTTTCGGCGCTGGCTATGTTGCCGGGATTCCGCGGCTGGGCGTGCCGGCCCTGACCGAAACCGATGCCAGCCTGGGCGTTGCCTGGGTGGGCGGCTTGCGCAAGGACGGCGCCACCGCGCTGCCATCGGGCCTGGCCCAGGCGGCCAGCTGGAACCCTGACCTGCTCTATCGCGGCGGCGCGATGATCGGGGCAGAAGCGCGGGCCAAGGGCTTCAACGTGCTGCTGGCCGGCGGCGTCAACCTGATGCGCGATCCGCGCAATGGCCGCACGTTCGAATACCTGGCGGAAGACCCGCTGCTGTCGGGCGATCTGGCGGGCGCGGCGATTGCCGGCATCCAGTCGAACCACATCATTTCCACGATCAAGCACTTCGCGCTCAATGGCCAGGAAACCGGGCGCAAGTATGTCGACGTCAAGATTGCCGAGGGCGCGGCGCGCGAGAGCGATCTGCTGGCGTTCCAGATCGCCATCGAAAAGGGCCAGCCGGGCGCGGTGATGTGTGCCTACAACCGCATCGGCGGCGCCCAGGCCTGCGCCAGCGACTGGGCGCTCAACACGGTGCTCAAGGGTTCGTGGGGCTACAAGGGCTTTGTCATGTCAGACTGGGGCGCGGTGCCGGGCGTTGAAGCAGCGCTCCACGGGCTGGATCAGCAATCGGGCGCAGAGCTCGACAAGGCGCTCTATTTTGCCGACGTGCTCAAGGCCAAGGCGGCGGCCGACAAAGCCTATGCCGCCCGCCTCGATGACATGAACCGCCGCGTGCTGACCGCGATCTATGCCACCGGCATCGACAAGCATCCGGCGCAGCCGGGCGGCGCGATCGATTTTGCCGCCCATGGCCAGGTGGCCGAAGAGGTGGCGCGGCAGGGCATCGTGCTGCTCAAGAACAATGGCGCGCTGCCGCTGGCCAAGACCGCCGCCTCCATCGCGGTGATCGGCGGCTATGCCGACAGCGGCGTGCTGGCCGGCTCGGGCTCCAGCCTGGTCATGGGCGAAGGGGGGCCAGCCGCCACCCGCTCGCTTGGCGGAGACGGGCCGTTTGCCGCGCTGATGCAGCAAAGCTATCACCGCTCCAGCCCGCTCAAGGCGATCCAGGCCCTGGCGCCCAAGGCCACGATCACGTTCCGCGACGGGCGCTATATCGCCGATGCCGTGGCCAAGGCGCGGCAGGCCCAGGTGGCGATCGTGTTTGCCACCGAATGGCGCACCGAAGGGGCCGACCAGCCCGACCTGTCGCTGCCCGATGGCCAGGATGCGCTGATCGCCGCGGTGGCGGCGGCCAATCCCAACACCATCGTCGTGCTGGAAACCGGCGGACCGGTGATGATGCCCTGGCTCGACAAGGTGGCGGGCGTGGTGGAGGCCTGGTATCCCGGCGCCCGTGGCGGCGAGGCGATCGCGTCGGTGCTGTTCGGCGATACCAATCCGGGCGGGCGCCTGCCCGTCACGTTTCCCGCCAGCCTCGATCAACTGCCCCGGCCCAAGCTGGATGGCGCAGATTGGGTGGAGCCCAATTTCGGCGGCGATCCCGCCCCGGGCAAGGACCAGCTGCACGCCGATTATGACATCGAAGGGTCGGACGTGGGCTATCGCTGGTTTGCCCGCAAGGGATACAAGCCGCTGTTTCCGTTCGGCTTTGGCCTGAGCTACACCAGCTTTGCCGCGCGTGATCTGAAAGTCTCGGGCCTGTCTGCCAGCTTTACCCTGGCTAATACCGGGCAGCGCGCCGGCGATGACGTGGGGCAGGTCTATCTCGTGCGCCGCAATGGCCAGCCGCTGCAACGCCTGGTCGGCTTCAAGCGGTTGAGCCTGGCCGCGGGCGCGAGCCAGAGCGCGACGGTAACCTTCGATCCGCGCCTCCTGGCCGATTGGAAGGACGGGCGCTGGAGCATGCCGGGCGGGGACTATGGCTTTGCCCTGGGGCGCAGCGCGGCCGATCTCGGGCCGGTGGTGACGGTAAAGCTGCCCGCGCGCAGCTGGAAGGATTGAGGCGATGGATCGCCGCCAGGCCATGGCGTTTATCGGAATGGGGGCGGCGGCGGCGGGGGTGGACGGCCTGCCCGCCCTGGGGTTTTCGGGCAGGGGGGGGGGCTGGGGCTGGTGGCCAGGCCTGGCCGCCGCCAGCACGGGCTGCCGCGCCAGCCGCGAACACGCCATCGGGCGCAGCCTGGGTCGCCACCGTTGCCGGGCGGCCATGGCAGGCGCGCAGCCTGCCTGCGCCCGGCGCCGTGCCGGCCGATCCCTTTGCCGTGGGCGCGCAAGTGCGGCTCGACACCTCGCGCCAGACGATTGCCGGCTTTGGCGGTGCCTTTTCGGAAAAAGGCTGGCAGGCCCTGGCGGCGCTGCCACAGGCGCAGCGCGCCCGCGCGCTGGCGGCGCTGTTTGGCGATGATGGCTGCGCGTTCAACCACTGCCGCACGCCGATCGGCGCCAACGACATTTCGCGGGGGTGGTACAGCTATGACGAGACGCCTGGCGATTACGACATGGCGCATTTCTCCATCGCTAACGATCGCGAGACGCTGATCCCGTTCATCCAGGCGGCTCAGGCGCTGCGCCCCGATCTCAAGGTCTGGGCCTCGCCCTGGTCACCGCCCACCTGGATGAAGCAGGGCGGCCACTATGCCCAGGCGCCGGCCTGGCCGGGGCAGCCCGCCAACGGCATCACCCCGGCGCAATGGGGCGAGGAAGGCCGCGATTCCTTCCTTCTCGATGATCGCACGCTGGCGGCCTATGCCCGCTATTTCCGCCGCTATGTGGAAGAATATGCCAAGGCCGGCATCCGCATCGACACGGTGATGCCGCAGAACGAATTCAATTCCGCGCAGCCCTTTCCCAGCTGCTGCTGGACGCCGGAAGGGCTGGCGCGGTTCATTCCCTTCCTGGCGCAGGAAATGGGCAAAGTGGGCGTGCGCGTGTTCTTCGGCACGCTGGAGCGCGGCAACATCGATCTTTTCGCCCGCGTCATGGCCCATCCCGATGCGGCGGCCGCGATCAAGGGCATCGGCGTGCAATGGGCGGGCAAGGATGCCCTGCCGGCCTTGCGCGAACGCTATCCCGCGCTGGAGCTGTGGGGATCGGAGCAGGAATGCGGCGTGGGCACCAACGATTGGCGCTATGCCCGCTATGGCTGGCAGACGATCAAGCGCTATTTCGAGCATGGTGCCACGGCCTGGACCTATTGGAACATGGTCATGCCCGAAGGCGGGATGAGCGGCTGGGGCTGGCCGCAGAACAGCCTGCTGGTGGTCGATAGCCAGGCCGGCACGTTCCGCATGGGCGAGGATTACTGGCTGGTGCGCCATCTTTCCGCGCATGTGCGGCCCGGCGCGCGCATGGTGCCGGTCGATAGCTTCCTGGGCTATGTCGACCAGCTGGCCTTCCGCAATCCCGACGGCACGCTGGTGCTGGTCGCCAGCAATCCCGTGTCGCAGCCCTCGACCGTCACCTATCGCATCGGCGACAAGGCGCTGGCCTTGCCGATGGAGGCGGATTCGCTCAACACCGTCATCCTGCCGCCAGCGCTGCTGGCCTGAATACCGCCGGGGAACACGACACGCGATGAGCGAGGACCACGTCGATACGACCGCCACCGGCAAGGCGCATTTTGCCGTACTCGACGGGCTGCGCGGCACTGCGGCGATGATGGTGGTGCTGTTCCACATCCAGGGCATCACCGTGCTGTGGCAGGGTGACAAGGTGGTGCTGCACCACGCGCCCCTGGCGGTGGATTTCTTCTTTGCGCTGTCGGGCTTTGTCATCGGCTATGCCTATGATGACCGGTGGCCGCGGATGAGCGTGGGTCAGTTCCTGCGCCTGCGCCTGGTGCGGTTGCACCCCTTGGTGATCCTGGGCGTGCTGCTGGGCTTTGCCAGCTATCTGCTCGATCCGCTGGGCGCGCCGGAACAGGCGATCGCGCTGTCGCGCGTGGTGGTGGCGCTGGTCATGGGGCTGGCGCTGATCCCCACCTGGCCCTTGCCCAATCGCTGGACCGATACCCACCCGCTCAATGGCCCGTGCTGGAGCCTGTTGCAGGAATACCTGGGCAACCTGGCCTATGCCCTGGTGCTGCGTCACTGGTCCACCCGCGCGCTGGGCGTGCTGGCGGTGATCAGCGGCGCGGGCTTGGCGGCCAGCGGCATTGCGCTGGGTTCGCTGGACCAGGGATCGTATTGGGAAACGCTGTGGATGGCGCCGGTGCGCCTGTGCTTTCCCTTTGTCACCGGGCTGTGGCTCTATCGCATGCGCGCCCGGCTGCCGCGCATCCGGCTGGGCTGGCCGCTGCTCTCGGCCATCATGGTCGGCGCCATGCTGCTGCCGATCTGGCCGGTGGTGGGCGGGGTCAAGCTCAACGGCATTTACGAGGCGGCTTGCGTGATCCTGCTGTTTCCCGCGATCATCGTGGCCGGCTGCCATTCCGTGGCCGGGCCGATCACCGGCTGGCTGGTGCGCGCCTGCGGGCGGCTGTCATACCCGATCTACATCACCCATTTCCCTTTCCTCTACGTGTGGATGAACTATGTGGCCAAGGCCCATCCCACGCCCGGGCGAATGCTGGTGATCGGCCTTGCCCTGGTGCCGTTGCTGGTGGCGGTGGCGTGGCTGGCCGATGTAGCATGGGACCGCCCGATCCGCCGCTGGCTGAACCAGCGGCTGCACACGCGCCGCCAAAGCGCCTGATCAAGCAAAGTGGAATTGCGATTGATGAACCGAGCCGCTGCCCTGATTGTCGCCCCCTTGCTTGCCCAGCTTTCCACCGCGTCCCTCGCGGCGTCTCCACATCCGATGGGCGCCGCAGCACCGGCCCGGCAGGCCGCACCGCAACAGCCGGTGATCCCGGCCGATGCCGGGCCGGTGCTAAGCGTGGGCAAGCTGCGCTTCCGCGATCTCAACCGCAATGGCCGGCTCGATCCGTACGAGGATTGGCGCCTGCCCGTGGCGCGGCGCGTGGCCGACCTGGTCGGGCGGATGAGCCTGGCAGAAAAGGCCGGGGCGATGATGCACGGCTCCTTGGTCACGCCCGACAGCGCCGTGGGTGCCTCCTCGCAAGGCTATGACCGCGCCGCCGCGCAGCAGGCCATCGCCACCCAGCATATCACCAGCTTCATCACCCGCCTGGCCGTCTCGCCCGAGCGCATGGCGCAGGAAAACAACGCGATCCAGCAACTGGCGGCGCAGACCCGGCTGGGCATCCCGCTGACCATCAGCACCGATCCGCGCCACCATTTCCAGGCCACGGTGGGGGCCAGCGGGGCCGCGCAGGGCTATTCGCAATGGCCCGAAACGCTGGGCTTTGCCGCGCTGGGCGATGCCGCCTTGATGCGCCATTTCGGCGATGTGGCGCGCCGCGAATACCGTGCCACCGGCATCCACATGGCGCTTTCGCCCCAGGCTGACCTGTTTACCGATCCGCGCTGGCCGCGTGGCACCGGCACGTTCGGGGCCAATGCCGATCTCGCCCGCACCATGGTGGAAGCCTATGTCATCGGCTTCCAGGGCAACGCCCACATGCTGGCGCGCGATGGCGTGGCCACGGTGGTCAAGCACTGGGTGGGCTACGGCGCCAATCCGCAGGGGTTTGACGGCCACAACTATTACGGGCGCATGGCCGTGCATGACGATGCCACGCTCAAGACGCATATTCGCCCGTTCCTGGGCGCCTTTGCCGCGGGCGTGGCCGGCGTGATGCCGACGTACGATATCATCTCCGGGCCGCATGTTGCCGGCAAGCCGCTTGAGCCGGTGGCCGCCGGCTACAATGCGCAGCTGCTCGGCCTCTTGCGCAAGGACTATGGTTTCAAGGGCCTGATCCTGTCGGACTGGGGCATCACCCGCGATTGCAGCCAGGCCTGCCGCGCGCCGACCCAGCCGCAGACGCCCAACGAGATCGCCATGCCGTGGGGCGTGGAAGACCTGACCCCGGCGCAGCGCTATGCCAAGGCTACGCGCGCCGGGATCGACCAGTTCGGCGGGGTGACCGAGCCGGAATGGATCATCCGCGATGTGGCGGCCGGCACCATTCCGATCGCCCGCGTCAACGATGCCGTGGCGCGGATCATGACGCTCAAGTTCGCGATGGGCCTGTTCGACAACCCGCTGGTCGATCCGGCCGCCGCGCGCGATGTAGTAACGCCCGCCGCGCTGGCCGAAGGGCGCAAGGCCCAGGCCGAGGCGCAAGTGCTGCTGCGCAACGAAGGCGCGATCCTGCCGCTGGCGGCCGGCACGCGCGTCTATCTCAACGGGATCGACGCGGCACAGGCCCGCGCCCATGGCCTGGTGGTGGTAGAAAACCCGCAGGACGCGCAAGTGGCGCTGATGCGGGCGACCACGCCGTTCGAGCGGCTGCACCCCAACAACTTCTTCGGCAGCCGCCAGAACGAGGGCCGCCTCGATTTCCGCCCCGGCAACGCCGATTACGATGCCGTGGCACGAGTGGCGGCCAAGGTGCCGGTGGTGCTCGCCGTGTTCCTCGATCGCCCGGCGATCCTGACCGAGATCCTGCCCAAGACGCGGGCCGTGCTGGGCAATTTCGGGGTGAGCGACGAGGGCCTGCTCGACGTGGTGACCGGCAAGGAAACCGCACGCGGGCGCCTGCCGTTCGAACTGCCGCGCACGATGACGGCGGTGGAACGGCAGAACCCGGCGGTGGGCGATGACAGCGCCGATCCGCTGTTTCCGTTTGGCTTTGGATTGGGCGTGGGGGCCGCCCCCCCCCCGGCCGTAACCCACGCCCCCGCCCCCCCCGCGGGGGAATAAATACGC
>CAYXUN010000022.1:0-40254 GCA_964468165.1 uncultured Novosphingobium sp.
TCAAGGCGGTCAAGGACTACCTCATCGAGGCCGAGCCCACCGTCTTCGCGGCGGTTCCACGCGTGTGGGAGAAGTTCCAAGGTGCCCTGGAGGCGAAGCTCGGCGCGGCCGGACCGCCCAAGTCGATGCTCGTCAGCTGGGCACGCAACACCGAGGCCGCCGCCGCCCGCCAAGAGATGGAGACCGGTCAGCCCGTTTCCGGCCTGCGTCGCACCTGGGCCGACAAGCTGGTGTCGCTGACGGTAACCGAATTCCTCATCCTGGAGGCCCTGGCCGTGCGCCCCGGCGTGGTGCGCACCCGCGACCAGCTGATGAACGCGGCCTATCACGACGATGTCTTTGTCGATGATCGCACGATCGACAGCCATATCAAGCGCCTGCGCCGCAAGTTCCGCGCCGTCGATCCGCAGTTTTCCGCGATCGAGACGCTTTATGGCGCGGGCTATAGCTATAGCGACGAATGACGCCGGCCACCCCTGCCACTCCCGCGCCAGAGCGCACCGCGCGCATGCTGGTGCCGCGTGCGCTGCGGCCGCGCGGCTTGTCGCTCACTGCCCGTATCCTGGCGGTCAACGTCATCGCGCTGGCGCTGCTGGCCGGCAGCTTCTTCTATCTCGACAGCTACCGCACGCAGCTGTTGGGGGAGCGTTTCAAGCTGGCCCGGGCCGAGGCGGAAATTGCCGCCGATGCGCTCGATGGCGCCAGCCTGGCGCAGCAAAAGGCGCTGCTGGTGCGCATTGGCGAGGAACAGCGCCTGCGCCTGCGCCTCTATGATCGCCAGGGCCGCCTGGTGGCAGACAGCTTTGCCCTGGCGCCGCCCAGCTTCACCCTGGTCGATCCCACCGGCGAGCCCTGGTACCAACATGCCGCGCGCCTGCTCGATCGCGGGGTGGATTTCATCGTCGGCGCGCCTCCGGTGGAACGCTATGTCGAACCGGCCGACCCGGGCGCCGGCAACTGGCCCGAAGTGGTGCGCGCCCGCGCCGCCCATTCCACCCAGGTCTATCTGCGCTATGCCCCTGATCGCACCCCGGTGCTGACCGCTGCCACGCCCGTGGGGAGCGACAGCGATGGGCAGATGCTGCTCGCCATGCGCAATGCCGTGGATATCACCCAGGCGGTGCGCGATGCGCGCCAGACCCTGGTGATCATCATCGGCCTTGCCCTGATGCTGTCGGTGCAGCTCTCGCTGTTTCTGGCGCGCACCATCGTCCAGCCGCTGCGCGCGCTGGTGCGCGCGGCGGTGCGGGTGCGGCTGGGCCGTGATCGCGAAGTGGTGGTGCCGCGCCTGCCCGATCGCGGCGACGAGATCGGCCTGCTCGCCCGCGCCTTTTCCGACATGACCATGGCACTGCGCCATCGCATCGACGCGGTGGAGAGCTTTGCCGCCGATGTCGCCCATGAACTCAAGAACCCCCTGGCCAGCCTCGCCAGCGCGATCGAGTCGCTCGACCGCGTGGAAGATGCCACGCTGCGCCGGCAACTCACCGCGATTGCCACGCACGATGTGCAGCGGATCGACCGCCTGATCACCGAAATCGCCGATGCCAGCCGGATCGATGCGGAGCTGAGCCGCGCCACGTTCGTGCGGCTCGACCTGGGCGGCCTTGCCGCGCAGGTGGTGGGGGCGCGCGGCGCGCGGGAAACGCGCGGCGGCGCAGTGATCCGCCTGCGCCAGCCCGATTCCGGCGCCTATGCCCCGCTCGTGCTGGGCGATGCCATGCGGCTTGAGCGCGTGCTGGAAAACCTGCTCGACAATGCCGTGTCGTTTTCCCCGCCCGGCGGCGCGGTGGACGTGGCAGTGTGGACGCAAGGCCCGCGCGAAGGCGAAGACGCGCGGGTCATGCTGAGCGTGACCGACGAAGGGCCCGGCATTCCCGAGGCCGAGCGTGGCAAGGTGTTCGAGCGTTTCCATTCGGTGCGCCCGGCCGAAGAGGCGTTCGGCGCGCACAGCGGCCTGGGCCTGGCGATCGCCCGCACCATTGCCGAGGCCCACGATGGCCGCCTGGCGATCGTCGACCGCCCCGATGGCGCACATGGTGCCTGCCTGGTCCTGACCCTGCCCTATGCCGGGGAACTGCGCGCATGAGCGCGGCGGGCCAGACGCACCAGGCGACGGCAGTGGCGATCGGCGGGCGCGCCGTGATGATCGAGGGGCCACCGGGCAGCGGCAAGTCCAGCCTGGCGCTGGCCCTGATCGATCGCGGCGCGCAGTTGGTGGGCGATGACGGGCTCCTCTTGCTACCCGATAGCACGCCAGGCCATGCGCCCCGGTTGCTGGCCCAACCCCACCCCCGCATCGCCGGCCTGCTGGAGGTGCGCAACCTGGGGCTGCTGCGCTTTCCCCATCTGGCACAGGCGCCCGTGGCCCTGGTGCTGCGCCTTGACGCAGCAGCGCCGCGCTTCATCGATGCGGCAGGCAGCGTAGAGCGTGCCGGAATCGTCGTGCCGATGGTGCAGTTATGGCCCGAAACGCCGATGTTGGCGCTGCGCGCCACGCTGGCGCTCGAACACTATGGCCTGGGCTGAGCGCCATGCCGCCGGCACGATCGCGGCTAGTCGCAACGTAACCGCACTTTTCTTTGCCCGCCAATGCGCGCAAAAGGTCATGCATGGTCGCCACAGATAGTCCCGCTCTGCCCGATCCGGATTCGCCGCAACGCATCCTGCTGGTCACCGGCCTGCTCGGCGCAGGCAAGACCACCGCGCTGCGCACGCTGGAAGACCTCGGCTGGGAAGCGATCGACAATTTTCCGATCCGCCTGCTCGATCGCCTGCTCGAAACCGAACCCGGCCAGGCCCGCAGCGAAAGCGGTGGAATCGATGCCGGCACCCCGCTGGCGATCGGCTTTGACACGCGCACCCGCGGGTTCGATCCGCAAACGATCATTGAGCGGGTCAAGGCGCTGAGCACGCGGCCCAACCTGTCGGTTACCACGCTGTTTCTCGATTGCAGCGGGGCAGAGCTTGAGCGCCGCTACAACGAAACCCGCCGCCGCCATCCGATGAGCGAGGACAAGCCCGCCGCCAGCGGCATCGCTGCCGAGCGCGACCTGCTGGCCCCACTGCGCCGCTGGGCCGACGTGGTGATATCCACCACCGATTTCACCACCAACGACCTGCAGCAGGCCATCCGCCAGCAGTTCGGTGCGATCTCACCGAGTCGCACCACGGTCACGATCAGCAGCTTCGGCTTTTCCCGCGGCACCCCGCCGCTTGCCGACCTGGTTTTCGACATGCGTTTCCTCAACAATCCGCACTGGGATGAAACGCTGCGGCCGATGACCGGCAAGGACGCCCCGGTGGGTGATTACATCCGCAACGACCCTGCCTTTGCCGAGGCTTTCGACCGGATTCTGGGGCTTTTGCGCCTGCTCCTCCCGCGCTTTGCGGCCCAGGGCAAGGCCTATGTCCACATTGCGTTCGGCTGTACCGGCGGGCGCCATCGCTCGGTCTTCATGGCCGAGGAGATCGCACAAGGCTTGCGCAATTCGGGTTTTTCACCCACATTGTTGCACCGCAACCTCGCCGCCCGCGGCGCCAACCTGTTGGAAGGCGCACAGGCGGTTCAGGTGTGACAATGATGCCAGTGACAATGCCAATGATAACGATAGCGCGGGCAGCGAATATCCTGCGCTCGGGGGATGGGACGGTTCTGAAAGACATGCCTTGTGAATGCCAGCATTCTGGCAGCCCACATGTGCCCGCCAAGGCTCTGTTAAGCTTGGTCGTGGCATCTTGTCTGGCTGTATTTCGGAGCCCGTTCCCTTCATGATCGGCCTTATTCTCGTCACCCATGGTGCCCTTGCCGACGAATTCATCCATGCGATGGAACATGTCGTGGGCCGACAACAGGACGTCATCGGCGTCTGCATCGGCCCCAATGACGACATGGAGCGTCGCCGCAAGGAGATCGCCGATGCCATTCGCCGCGTCGATAGCGGCGAAGGCGTCATCATCCTCACCGATCTGTTCGGCGGCACGCCTTCCAACCTCGCGATCTCGCTGATGCAGGCGGGCCGGGTGGAAGTGATCGCCGGGATCAACCTGCCCATGCTGATCCGCCTTGCCAAGGCGCGCGGATGCATGAATGTTCGCGATGCCACGGCCGCCGCGCGCGATGCCGGCCGCAACTATATCACGATCGCTTCGGAATTCCTGGGCCAGGACGCATAAACCCCGCGCCCCAAGGGTTTCCCGAAAAAGCGACGCACCCGACAACCACGGGCAGGGGAAGAGGAAAGCCGATGTCGAGCCAGAGCTACGTTGCCCGAGAGACGGTCACCATCGTCAACCAGCGCGGCCTTCATGCCCGCGCCAGTGCCAAGTTCGTCAATGCCGTGGCCAAGCTGCCTTCCGGCGTTGACGTGAAGGTGTTCAAGGACGGCACCGAGGCGGCCGGCGGCTCTATCCTGGGTCTGATGATGCTGGGCGCAGCCAAGGGCGACAGCATCGATGTCGTGGTGTCTGGCCCCGAGGGCGAGGCGGATTCGGTGCTGCTCAAGCTGGCGGGCCTGGTCAAGGACGGGTTTGGCGAAGACTGAAAGTCTTGCCCATCGCGGCTGGCTGACGCATGGACCGCCCCATGTCCCGCCGCACGATCACCGGGTTTTCCAACCCCACCGTCAAATTCGTCCGCAGCCTGCGCGACAAGAAGCACCGCAAGCGCGAGCAGCGCTTTCTGGCCGAAGGCCTGCGCCTGCTGACCGATGCCCGCGCCGGCGGGCGCCTCCCCGAAATCCTGCTGATGGCCCAGGGGCGCGAGGCGCACCCGCTGTTGGCAGACCTGGAAAGCGCGGTTTCCGCCGCCGGGGGCGATGTGATCGAGTTGCCGGTGGATATCCTCGCCAAGGTGACCGGCAAGGATAATCCGCAGGCCGTGGCCGGTGTCTTTGCCGAATGGGAGACCGGCCTGGCGCAGATCGATCGCCAGTCCGCCCCGCTCTGGCTGGTGGCGCAGGCCATGCGCGATCCCGGCAATCTGGGCACGATGCTGCGCACCGCCGATGCCGTGGGCGCGGGCGGGCTGATCCTGATCGATGATTGCGTCGATCCCTTTTCGGTAGAGGCGGTGCGCGCCAGCATGGGGGCCATCTTCACCCAGCGCCTTGCCCAGGCGCGCTGGGACGAATTCCTGCCCTGGCTGCGCAGCGGCACCGGCCAGTTGGTTGCGGCATCGTTGCGCGATGCCGTGCCCTATCGCGGCGCGCCCTATGCTGCGCCATGCTTTGTCATGGTGGGCAACGAATCGCGCGGGCTGCCCGAAGACTATGAACTGGCGTGTGACCTGCGCGTGACCATGCCGATGAAGGGCCGCGCCGACAGCCTCAACGCCGCCGTCGCTGGCGCCGTGCTGGCCTATGAAGTGCTGGCAAGGCTCGACGGCTGAGTTCGGCGCTAGGGGGCTTCGACAAGCTCAGCCCGAACGGGTTTCCGGCAGGGAATTTCCACTGCCCCCGTCGAAGGGCCCAGCGCGATACCCGCAAATCAAACCGGCCGCCGCGCGCGCAGGGCCTGGGCCAGGGTGCCCTCGTCCATATAGTCCAGTTCCCCGCCCACGGGCAGGCCATGCGCCAGTTGCGTCACGCGCACGGGCAGGTCTTCCAGCCGTTCGGCAATGTAGTGCGCGGTGGTCTGCCCCTCCAGCGTGGCGTTCATCGCCAGGACCACTTCATCAATCCCGCCGGCGTGAACGCGATCGAGCAACCGGCCGATGGTCAGGTCTTCGGGGCGCACCCCTTCCAGCGCGGAAAGCCGGCCGCCCAGCACATGATAGCGCCCGGTGAACAGCCGTGCGCGATCAAGCGCCCAAAGGTCTGCCACATCCTCCACCACGCACAGCGCCCGTGCATCGCGGCGCGGATCGGCACAGATCCCGCACGGATCAGTGGTGTCCACATTGCCGCAGGTCTGGCATTCCACCAGGTTCTGGCGCACGGTGTCGAGCGCGGCCAGCAGTTGCGGCAACGCGCTTTCACGCCGCTTGATGAGCCAAAGCACAGCCCGCCGCGCCGAGCGGGGGCCAAGGCCGGGCAGACGGGCCAGTGCGCTCGCCAGCGCCTCGATCTCTTGCGATGCCATGGCGCGACAGATAGGGCCGCGCGCAGGATTGGAAAAGGACCCATTGCACCATGCGCGTTGTCTTCATGGGCACACCCGAATTTGCCGTGCCCACGCTTGATGCGCTGGTGGCCGCTGGCCACGATGTGGTGGCGGTCTACAGCCAGCCGCCGCGCCCGGCCGGCCGGGGCAAAAAGTTGCAGCCCTCGCCCGTGCATCTGGCGGCAGAGCGGCATGGCCTGCCCGTGCTGACGCCCATCAGCCTCAAGGGCGCGGAAGAGCAGGCAGCCTTCGCCGCGCATGGCGCCGATGTGGCCGTGGTGGCGGCCTATGGCCTGATCCTGCCGGCGGCGATCCTGGCAGCCCCGGCGCAGGGCTGTCTCAACGTGCATGGCTCGCTGCTGCCACGCTGGCGCGGGGCGGCACCGGTGCAGCGTGCCATCCTGGCAGGCGACGTGCACACCGGCATCACGATCATGCAGATGGAACGCGGACTGGATACCGGGCCGATGCTGGCGACCGTGGCCACGCCCGTGGCAGGCAAGACCGCTGGCGAACTGACCGCCGAACTCGCCACGCTGGGCGCCGACCTGATGGTGCGCGTGCTGGCCGATCTGGCCAGCTTCACGCCAGAGGTTCAGCCCGACGCGGGCGTGACCTATGCCGCCAAGATCGACAAGGCGGAAAGCCGCCTCGATTTCTCCGCGCCGGCCGAACAGGTGGAGCGCCAGGTGCGCGCCTTTGCCCCTGCCCCCGGTGCCTTTTTCGAACTGGATGGCGAACGCTATCGCGTGCTGGCGGCGCAGGTGGCCGATGATGCTGCCGGCACGCCCGGCACCGTGCTGGACGATGGGCTGACGATCGCCTGCGGGCAAGGCGCCATTCGCCCGCTCATCGTGCAGCGCGCCGGCCGCCCGGCGATGGACACCGCCGCCCTGTTGCGCGGCCGCGCCATTCCGGCGGGCACGGTGCTCGCCTGATGCCGCGCTATGCCCTCACCCTGGAATTCGATGGTGGCCCGTTCATGGGCCTGCAACGCCAGGCGCATGGCCCATCCGTGCAGCAAGCGGTGGAAGAAGCGGCGCAAAGCGTGGTGGGCCATCCCGTCATCCTGCATGCCGCCGGCCGCACCGATACCGGTGTGCACGCGCTTGCCATGCGCGCCCATATCGATGTGGAACGGGCGTTCGATCCGTTTCGCCTGTCAGAGGCACTCAACGCCCGGTTGAAGCCCGATCCGATCGCCGTGCTCGCTTGCCAGACCGTGCCCGAAGACTGGCACGCGCGCTTTTCGTGCCTTGGCCGTGCCTATGAATATCGCATCGCCAACCGGCGCGCGCCGCTCACGCTCGATGCCGGCCGCGCCTGGCGCATCGCCCGGCCACTGGATGCAGCCGCCATGCACGAAGCCGCGCAGGAACTGGTGGGCAAACACGATTTCACCACGTTCCGCTCGGTCCATTGCCAGGCGGCCAGCCCGGTCAAGACGCTCGACCGGCTCGACGTGCGCCGCGAGGGGGACATGGTGATCATCGAAGCGGCCGCGCGCAGCTTCCTGCACCACCAGGTGCGATCGATGGTGGGATGCCTGGGCCTGATCGGCCAGGGCCACTGGACGCGCGCCGATCTGGTGGCCGCACTCCACGCCCGCGATCGCCAGAAGCTGGGCCACAATGCCCCGCCCGAGGGGCTCTATTTCGTGAAGGCGGTCTATCCCGGCGAGGATTGAACGCTTCGGAAGGGGGCTTCGACAAGCTCAGGGCGAACGGATGTCAACCTCGGCTGCATCCGTTCGCCCTGAGCCTGTCGAAGGGCCCTGACTATCACGCCTTGTGCGCGACGCTTTCGGGCAGGTCCTTGGCGAACACGCGCTGATAGTATTCGGCCACCAGCACGCGCTCGGCCTCGTCGCACTTGTTGAGGAACGAGAGGCGGAAGGCAAAGCCGACGTCGTTGAAGATCTGGCTGTTCTGCGCCCAGCTGATCACGGTGCGCGGGCTCATCACCGTGGAAATGTCGCCCGCCATGAAGCCCTTGCGGGTCAGGTCGGCCACGCGGACCATCTGCGCGATCACTTGCGCATCGAGGCCCTGTACCTTCTTCGAAACCACGTCGATTTCGGTTTCCGCGGGCAGGTAGTTGAGCGCGACGACAAGGTTCCAGCGGTCCATCTGGCCCTGGTTGATCGCCTGCGTGCCGTGATAGAGGCCCGAGGTATCGCCCAGGCCCACGGTATTGGCCGTGGCGAACAGGCGGAAGAACGGGTTGGGGCGAATCACCCGGTTCTGGTCGAGCAGGGTGAGCTTGCCTTCGGTTTCCAGCACGCGCTGGATCACGAACATCACGTCGGGGCGGCCGGCATCGTATTCGTCGAACACCAGCGCCGTCGGCGTCTGCAGCGCCCAGGGCAGCAGGCCTTCGCGGAATTCTGTCACCTGCAGGCCATCGCGCAGCACGATGGCATCGCGGCCGATCAGGTCGATACGGCTGATATGCGCATCGAGGTTGATGCGCACGCACGGCCATTTCAGGCGCGCGGCCACCTGCTCGATATGGGTCGATTTGCCGGTGCCGTGATAGCCCTGCACCATGACGCGGCGGTTGTAGGCAAAGCCGGCCAGGATCGCGAGCGTGGTATCGGGATCGAAGACATAGTTGTCGTCGGTATCGGGCACGCGCTCGTCGGCGGCGGAAAAGGCCGGCACCGTCATGTCGATGTCGATGCCAAACACCTCGCGCACCGAAACCTGGGTATCGGGCGCGGGCAGGACGGTGGTGGTGCCAGCGTGGCCCACGAGATTGGAAGTGTCGCTCATCAATTACCTGCCTATCCGCGCGGGCGCCGCGCTGCAACATGCTTTGGCATGCGCTTTTGGCCCGGCTTGCATTTACGCCGGGCGGGCCCACGCGCGGTGGGCCTGGGCGGCCAAGCTGCTATGCTGCCGGCCATAACGCGCGAATCGACAGAACGATGCGCGGGCCGCGATCGACCGGCTAACCTGCAGGAGGGATGCCAGCATGCCCCAAGGCCTGTTCGTGTGGTACGAAGTGATGACCGACGCGCCCGATGTGGTGCGCGCATTCTACCAAGGCGTGATCGGCTGGCGGATCGATGATCCCTCGCCCGGCCACGAAACCGCCGCGATCGATTACCGCCATATCCATCGTGCCGATGGCGCGGGCCAGGGCGGCATGCTGGTGTTGCGGCCAGAGATGATCGCGGCCGGCGCGCGGCCAGCCTGGCTGCCCTATCTGATGGTCGACAGCGTGCCGGCCACCCTCGCGGCGATCGCTGACGATGGCGGGCGGGTATTGATGCCAGCAACGACCATTGCCGAAGGCACCTTTGCCATGGTGGCCGATCCATGGGGCGCGCCATTCTATCTGATTGATCCGACGCCACCGCCGGGGCAGACTACGCCACCGCCGCCGGTTTTTGCCATGGACATCGCCCAGGCGGTGACCTGGAACGAGCTGTTTACCACTGACCTGCCCGCTGCGCGCGCTTTCTATGCGCGGCATTTCGGCTTTGCCTATCCCGAGGCGATGCCGATGGCCCCGCTGGGTGATTACCAGTTTATCGCGCACCCGTTGCAAGGCCGCGTGGGCGCGATGATGGCCCGCCCCACTGCCGATGCGCCAATCGGCTGGCGCACCTATTTCCGCGTGGCAGACGTGCACACGGCCGCGCAAGCCGTGGGGGCGCTGGGCGGCACGCTGGAAAGCGAGGTGCACGAAGTGCCCGGCGACGATCTGATGGTCCAGGCACGCGATCCTGCCGGCGCGTTTTTCGGGCTGGTCTCGCGTAAATCGGCCGAGTGATGCCCCGAGCCTCCCTGCGCAAGGATGCACAGCATGGATGACGCCAAACCGCCGGCCCATGCGGCGCCGATCGATCCCTTTGCCACCGGTGGATGCCGTTGCGGCGCGGCACGCTATGCTATCGCGCAGGCGCCCTATGTGGTGCATTGTTGCCATTGCCACGAGTGTCAGGTGCTGAGCGGCAGCGCCTTTGCCATCAATGCCGTAATCGAAACGGAGTGCCTCACGCTGTTGGCCGGCCATGTGGCACCGGTTGCCGTGCCAACGCACAGCGGGCGCGGGCAGACGATCATGCGCTGCACGGCGTGCCAGACAGCGGTGTGGAGCCACTATGGCAGCCTGGGGCCAAAGGCCGCCTTCGTGCGCGCCGGCACGCTCGATTCGCCCGCGCTCTGCCCGCCCGACGTGCACATCTATGTGCGCAGCCGGCTGCCCTGGATCGCGCTGCCTGATGGCATCCCTGCGTTCGACGGGTTTTACGGCGGCCGCGATGTGCCGCAGATCTATGGGGCAGAGGGTGCCGCCCGGCTGGCCACGCTGCGCGCCCGGCCGGAATAGGCGGCTGGCAGCAAACGATATTCTGCCCCGCAGCGCACAATACGGTTTTCACTAAGCAGTAATCCGTATGAGTCCCCGCCGATAGTTTGGTTAATCATGCGTTAGTCACGATCGCGCATGCCCTGCCCCTGCGGTGCACCGCGACATCGCGGCGCACCAATTCGGGCAGAGACGCCAGCGGGCCGCGCCCATTGGCAACGGGGACACTGGCGCATGAACACTGCCACGCAGCAGGCCCGGCGGGGCGGGCGCTATGCCCTGCTCGATGAAATGCGCGGCATCGCGGCGCTGGCGGTGTGCCTGTTCCACATCGGCACGCGGGCCACCGGCATCCAGGTGTTTCCCAACGGCTATCTTGCCGTCGATTTCTTTTTCATGCTCAGCGGCTTTGTCCTGGCCGAAGCCTATGAGGCGCGCCTGATTGCCCATGGACCGGACCGCACGCCCCTGATGGACTGGGCCGGCTTTGCCCGGCGGCGGCTGGTGCGCATGGCGCCAGTGGCGGTGCTGGGCGCCGGGTTGGGCGGGCTCTATCTCGTCGCCCGCCTCCTGGTTTCCCCCGATCGGTCCGATCCGCTGGACCAGGTGCTGCTGGCCAATGCGCTCAACCTGCTGATCCTGCCCAAGCTGTGGCACGGCGCGGCGACGGGGTGGGAACTGTTCCCGGCCAATGGCCCGCTGTGGTCGCTGTTCTTCGAAATCCTCGCCAACCTCGCCTGGGCAGCCTTCCTGGTGCGGCGGAGCACGGCAGTACTTGCGGCCGGCGTCGCGCTCGCAGGGTTGGCGCTGGTTGCCTGCGCGCTGCGCCATGGCACGCTCGATCTGGGCTGGCAGGCCAGTTCGCTGGATGGCGGCCTGGCCAGGGTCTGCTTCGGGTTCGGCTGCGGCCTGCTGCTCCACCGCTTGCGCCACGCGCTGCCGGTGATGAACCGCGCCGCAGCAACCTTGGCCGCGCTTGCGCTGGTTTATGCCTTGGCGCTGCCGGTGCAGCACCTGCCATGGACGCTGTTCATGGCCATGGCGTTTCTGCCCTGCGTGCTGGTGGTGGCAGTGGCCGCCGGCAGCCATCGCGCCATGCCGGGCGGCACCTGGCTGGGCCGCATTTCCTACCCGCTTTACGGCATCCACGTGCCCCTGCTCGCCATCGTGGCGGGCGCGGCCAAGCGCATGCTGCACGGCGAAGCGCTGGGCGCCTGGGGCCTTGCCTTGGTCCCGCCCCTGCTGCTGGCGGCCTGGCTGGTGCTCATCCGCATCGACGAACCATGTCGCGCCGCACTCACCCAGTGGTTCGATGGCAAGGCGCGGCCGTCGCCAGAGACCGCCACCGTTTCCCCTGGCTCAACCTGGGGCTGACGCGGGGAGCCAGGCAAATCCAAACATGATCCAGATTGAACCGGTCTTCGCGCTGTCACTGGGTAAAAGCGCCAATATGAATGGGAAACCCGGGCACGTTGCACCGCAATATAGCGTTATAAAGGCACAGGGTGGGCAGCGATTCACACCCTGCCAGCCAGGGTGGTTGGACAATTACCCATAATACAAGTCTGGTCGCAATCACGACTTGGGTGGCCGAGGAACGCCTCTGTTCTTCCCGACCACACAGTATCCTCGCAGCATACTTGTGGATCAACTTTCCGCCGCGCGGTGGAATTAAGGAGAATGAACATGGCAGTGATCAATGGCACCAGCGGCAACGACACCATCGCCGCACCCAAGGGCAACAACATCGTCAACGCCGGGGCGGGCGACGACGTTGTCACCGGCGGTTCGGGCAAGAACATCATCAGCGGCGGCGACGGCAACGACGTGCTCTATGGCGGCGGCGGCAACGATGCGATCTATGGCGGCAACGGCAACGACATTCTCAAGGGCGGCGGCGGCAAGGATTCGCTGACCGGCGGCGCGGGCGCTGACCAGTTCGTGTTCCGCTCGGGCGAAGGGTTTTCCTCGTTCGCCTTCACCGGCGGCCATGGCGTCAACAGCGTCTATCAGTGGGTGACGGTCGAAGATCTCAACTTTGCCGACCACGACGTGGTGCGCATCACCGGGTTCGACAGCATCTTCAACGCCATCGGCCTGACGGTGAAGGGCACCGGCTCTGCCTATATCGATTCGCAGGATGATGTGAACAGGCTGGCGGCCTATCTCAAGGCGCACCCCGACGCCGGCAGCTATTTCGTCAACACCAGCGGTTTCGACGGCACCACCTTCATCCTCAACGACAGCCTGGGCCATCAGCAGGCCCTCACGCTCAGCCACATCATCGCCGACGATACCGTCGCGATCTGATCGCCCTGCACTGGGGCCTTGTACCCCGGCTGCAAAGCACGCTTGCGCCCTGCCATGGCTTGCCACGGCAGGGCGTTTTTTCTGGCAACCGGGCGGCAGGGCGCGCTATCGCTGCGCCAGGCGCCGCCGTCTTGGCGTGCCGAGCAGAGGGACCAAAGCGATGAGTGTGTTCGACAGCATCCTGGGCCAAGTGAGCAGCGCGGTGGACGTGAAGAACCTGGCGGCAAAGCTGGGCATCGACCCTGCTCAGGCCGAAACCGCCATCGCTGCCCTGGCCGCCGGGCATCAGGCCAAGGGCGATACGATCGAAACCGCCGCGGCCAATACCGGGCTCGATGCCGGCCTGCTCCAGCAGATCGTCGGCCATATCGGTGGCGAAGGCGCGCTGTCGCAATTCGCCACGATCCTGGGGGATCATCCCGATGCGCTGGGCCAGGTCAGCAAGTTCCTCGACAAGGATGGCGATGGCAACCCGCTCAACGACATTGCCGGCCTGGCCAAGGGACTGTTCAGCTAAACCCCATGATGGATACGGTTCTTTCCCTGCTGGTGCTCGCCACCGTGGCGCTGATCGGTGGCGCGGTATTTTTCTGGCGCCGTGGCGAGCGCAAGCGCCCAGCGCTGATGCTGGGCATGGCATTCCTGATCGCGGCCGATCTCGCCGTCTGGCTCACGCCGGTGGCCGGCGGCCCGTCGCTGATCGAAGTGGCCCACCAGGCGCCGGATTGACCTGGGCCGGCCCAGCTGGCGTCAGGCAGCAAACCTAGCGAAACGCAGCCGATTGCCGCAGGTGGTCATAGGCGGCAACCACGCGTTGCAGCTTGTCTTCCAGGCTGCGGTCGCCGCCGTTGTGATCAGGGTGATAGCGCCGCACCAGATCGGCATAGCGGCGGCGCAGGGTATGCCGGTCGGCGTCAAAGCCCAGGCCCAGCGCCTCGTACGCGGTGCGGTCTTCCGGGGACAGGCCGCGCCGGGCAGCATCCTGGGCCGCCTGGTGATCCATCTTGCGGGCGCGGGCGCGCTGCGCGATCGCCTCGAGCGGGTCGGCAAAATCGGCCCAGCGCGGCGCCTGGTCGATGCCGGCGTCGGGACGGAACGCGCGGGTGTGGGTGTCCCACCCGGCCAGCGGCGATTGTGCCGCCATGATTTCATCGGCGCTCATGCCGTCGAAGAAATCATAGCCGGCGTTGAACGCGCGGATATGATCGAGGCAGAACCAGCGGTAATCCCCCGGCCCATCAAAGCCGGATGGGCGTACGCCGGGCGCACGGAATTCCCCCGGCGCATCGCACCCCGGGGCACTGCACAGGCGCCCGGTATCCGTGACGCGGCCATGGAACTTGTCATGCTTCACGCCATTGCACATGGTGCGTGCCAACCCGAAAGGAAAGAGATGACCGGCCCGATCGCCCAGGAAATTGAACGTAAACTTGTGGACGCCCTTGCCCCCACGCATCTGGCGGTGATCAACGATTCGGCCAGCCACAGCGGCCATCTGGGTGATGACGGCACCGGCGAATCGCACTTTACGGTGGAGATCGAAAGCGCGGCCTTTGCCGGCCTGTCGCGCCTGCAACGCCAGCGCCTGGTCAACCAGGCCCTGGGCGATCTGCCCGGCCAGCGGGTTCACGCCCTGGCGATTCGCGCCCGCGCGCCCGGCGAATGAGCGAGGAGGCACGGCAAGACGCCGAAGCGATCGCCGAGGCCGGCAAGCCCGCGCCCAAGGCGGAGACCGATGGCGTGCCGGCGCCCAACACGCTCTTGCGCAATCACGAGGGCGGCCATGCCCCGGTCAGCTATCTCGAGCTGTTTTTCGACCTGGTCTATGTCTTTGCCGTAACCCAGCTTTCCCATCACGTGCTGCACCACATGGGCGCGGCCGGCCTGGCCGAGGCGCTGGTCCTGTTCCTCGCCGTGTGGTGGGCCTGGGTGTTCACGGCATGGGCAGCGAACTGGACCAATCCCGAGCGGGGCCCGGTGCGGATCATGCTGCTGCTGTCCATGCTGGCCAGCCTGGGGCTGGCCGTGGCGATGCCGCGCGCGTTCGATGCCGGCGGCGGCGGCGATGCCATGCTGTTTGCCGCCTGCTATTGCCTGGTGCAGATCGGGCGCAGCGGCTTTGTCGCCTGGGCCATGGCCAAGAGCCGGCAGGAACGCTGGCGCAGTGGCGGCGCGCGCAACATGATCCGCATTACCCTGTGGTTCGTGGCATCCGCGCCGCTATGGCTGGCCGGCGCACTGGTCGATGCGCCGCTCTTCCGGCTCGCGCTTTGGGCACTGGCCCTGGCGATCGACTATGGCGGCCCTTTCCTGGGCTTTGTCGTGCCAGGCATGGGCCGCTCGCGGCCGGAAGACTGGGACATTTCGGGCAGCCACCTGGCCGAACGCTGCGCCCTGTTCATCATCATCGCGCTGGGTGAAGGCGTGGTGGTGACCGGCACCAGCTTTGCCCAGGAAACCGCCACCCTGGCGCGCACCCTGGCCTTCGTGCTGGCCTTTGCCGGGTCGGCGTTGATGTGGTGGATCTATTTCGATCTCGGCGCCGAACGCGGCGCGCGGCACATTGCCCAGCATGCCCAGCCCGGCCGCGTGGCGCGCAGCGTCTATACCTATCTGCACATGCCGATCGTGGGCGGGATCGTGATCACCGCCGTCGCCGACGCGCTGTTGCTCGATGCACCGCTGGCGACCGCCAGGCTACCGCTGGTGGCGACGCAGGCCGGCGGGTTGCTGGTGTTTCTGGCCGGCACCGGGCTGTTCAAGCGGCCGTCCAGCCCGCACGGCAATTTCCCATTGTCGCACTGGGTCGGCGGCGGCCTGCTGGTCGTTCTGGCAGCGCTCAGCCTTGGCTTTGCCCTGCCCGCCCCGGTGTTCGTTGGCGCCACGGTCGTGGCGCTGCTGGTGGTGGCCGCGTGGGAATGGGCATCATACCATCATCATGGCAGCGCGCTGGCCGAGGATCAGGGCTGAAGCCATTCCACCCAGGCGCCATGGGCATGGGCGGCGGCCAGGCATTCCGGCGCCCCACCATCGGGCCACACCCGCACGGTCAATTGATGGCGGAACGTGGCGCGATCGGTTTCGAGAGACACCCAGGCCAGGCGCTGCCCCGGTGTGGCGCGCTGCCCCGCCGCTTCCATCGCGGCGGTGATGCGGGCCTGCGTGGCGGGCGGCAGATATTGCCAGACGATGGAATGATAGATCACCCGCGTGCTGTCTTCCGGCTGCGGCGCGGCCAGCACGGCATCGACATAGTCGGCCGCATCCATCGCCACCAGATCGGGCCGCCGTGCCTGCGCCAGGGCAATGGCCGCGTCCAGCCGCGCGATCCGCTCGGTCACCTCGGCCCAGACATAGCTCTTGAGCCGCAGCGCCTGCGCCGGATCGGCCAGATCGATCGGCGCGCGATCGCATCCGGCAATCGCCAGCACCTCGACGGGAACGTGCGGCGGCCGCCCGGTGCCGCGCCATTCGGGCGCCAGATGCAGCGGCGAATCGGCCGGGCCGGCCCGCGTCCCGCCCAGATCGAAGGCAAAGCGATCCATCATGGTGTTGACCCCGGCGCTCGCGCCCAACTCATGCAGCACGAAGCGCGGGCCCACCCGTGCCGAAAGCCACAGGAGCCCGGCCATGATCGAGGCCGAACGCCCCGCTTCGTTGGTCTGGGGCGGGCCGTCGAGCCAGGGCAGCAGGCGGGTGGCAAAGCGATCTGCCAGATCGGCAACCAGCGCATCGATGGCGGCCTGGTCGGTCAATTCCCCGCGATAGACCGCCGCCAGCCGTATGTCGGCCCCGGTCAGCACCAGGTTGTGCAGACCGCCGGCCAGGCGCAGCGGCAGTGCGTCTTCCAATGGCTTGCCCGGCCAGGCCGCCATGCGCGCGCCCACCGCGCCGCCCGATGTCAACAAGGGCAACTGGGCCCGCACCACGCGCCCCGTGGCCGGGGCGCCGTTGGCGGTGGCGTGGTCGGCCTGCCAGGCAATCGCCTGTTCGACAGAAGCGATATCCATGATCGACGCCATGAGGTTGCCCTTTTCCTGCGCTTGCCATAGGGGCGAAGGCGTCATGACCACCGCCACCCCGCTCGTTTTCGCCCTGCCCAAGGGCCGCATTCTCGATGAAGCGCTGCCCTTGCTCGAACAAGCAGGCGTGGTGCCCGAGGCCGCGTTCTTCGACAAGTCCTCGCGCGCATTGTCTTTTGCCACCAGCCGGCCCGACGTGACGCTGATCCGCGTGCGCGCGTTCGACGTCGCCACGTTCGTGGCCCATGGCGCTGCGCAGGCGGGCATCGTGGGATCAGACGTGATCGACGAATTCGACTATGCCGATCTCTATGCCCCGGTCGATCTCGATATCGGGCATTGCCGCCTGTCGGTGGCAGAGCCGGTCGGTGGCCTGGGCCAGGGCGATTGGCAGCGCGAAAGCCATGCCCGGGTGGCCACCAAGTATCCCAACCTCACCCGCCGCCATTTCGAAAAGATGGGCGTGCAGGCCGAAGTGGTGAAGCTCAATGGCGCGATGGAACTGGCGCCGTCGCTGGGCCTGGCCAGCCGCATCGTCGATCTCGTCTCATCGGGCCGCACGCTCAAGGAAAACGGCCTGGTGGAAACCAGCCAGATCATGCAGATTTCGGCGCGGCTGATCGTCAACCGCGCCGCGCTCAAGACCGACAGCGCCCGCCTGGGCGCGCTGGTCGATGCGTTCCGCACGCAAGTTGCCGCACGAAAGGCCGCCGCCTGATGCTTCGCCTCAAGACGACCGATGCCGATTTCGCCACGCGCTTTGCCCGGCTGGTAAAGGACCGCCGCGAAAGCGACGAGAACGTCAGCCGCGATGTGCAGACGATCATCGAAGACGTGCGCCTGCGCGGCGATGAAGCCCTGGCCGAATATACCCAGCGCTTCGATGGCCACCTGCCGCAGGGCGATGGCTGGCGCATCGATGCGGCCACCTGCCGCGAGGCGTTCGATGCCCTGGCCCCCGATCTGCGCGCCGCGCTGGAACTGGCGGCACAGCGCATCCGCACCTATCACGAGGCCCAACTGCCGCAGGACCGCGACTATACCGACGCGGCCGGCGTGCGCCTGGGGGCCAAGTGGCGCGCGGTGGACGGTGCCGGGCTCTATGTGCCGGGCGGCCGTGCCGCCTATCCCTCCTCGCTGCTGATGAACGCCATTCCCGCCAAGGTGGCCGGGGTGGAGCGCCTCGTGGTGACGACGCCCACGCCCAAGGGGGAAATCAACCCGCTGGTCCTGGCCGCCGCGCATCTGGCCGGGGTGGACGAAGTGTGGCGCATGGGCGGGGCGCAGGCCGTGGCCGCGCTGGCCTATGGCACCAAGACGATCCGCCCGGTGGACGTGATCACCGGCCCCGGCAATGCCTGGGTGGCCGAGGCCAAGCGCCAGCTTTATGGCGTGGTGGGGATCGACATGGTGGCCGGGCCATCGGAAATCCTGGTCATCGCCGATGCCAAGAACGATCCGCAGTGGATCGCCGCCGACCTGCTGAGCCAGGCCGAACACGACCCGGCCGCGCAATCGATCCTGATCACCGACGATGCCGCCTTTGCCGACCAGGTGATCGACATGGTGGGCGTGGAAATCGCCATGCTGCCCACCGCCCGCGTGGCCAAGGCCAGCTGGGACGCGCATGGTACGGTGATCGTGGTCGGCTCGCTCGACGAAGCGCCGGCGCTGGCCAATGCCCTGGCGGCCGAGCATGTCGAGATCGCCACCGACGATCCCGATGCGCTGTTTGCGCAGATCCGCCATGCCGGCTCGGTATTCCTGGGCCGCATGACGCCCGAGGCGATCGGCGACTATGTTGCCGGGCCCAACCACGTGCTGCCTACCGGGCGCCGTGCGCGGTTTTCCTCGGGGCTTTCCGTGCTCGACTTCATGAAGCGCACCAGCTTCATTGCAGTGAGCGATGCTTCCATCGGCGCGGTCGGCCCGGCGGCCATCGCGCTTGCCGACGCGGAGGGGCTTTCCGCCCACGCCCGCTCGATCGAACTGAGATTGGGAATATGACGAATAGCAAGGGCCAGGCCCGCTCTGCCGCGCGGCTTGCCGCTGTCCAGGCGCTTTACCAGGTGGATATGGAAGGCACCGAGCTGCGCTTCCTGCTTGACGAGTTCCACCAGCACCGGCTGGGCGCGGAAATCGAGGACGTGGAATATGCCGCGGCCGACGTGGAATTCTTCGATGACGTGGTCAAGGGCGTGATCGCCCGCCGCGAGGAAGTCGATGGGCTGATCCAGGGCCGCCTCGCCCAGGGCTGGTCGCTGGCCCGCCTCGACAAGACCATGCTGCAGATCCTGCGCTGCGGCACCTATGAACTGCTGGCCCGCACCGACATTGCCGTGGGCACGGTGATCAGCGAATACCTCGACGTGGCCCACGCCTTTTTCGACGCGCGCGAGGCCAAGTTTGCCAATGGCGTGCTCGACGCCGTGGCCAAGGACGTGCGCAAGTAAAGCGCTTGCCCCCTCGCCATCGGCCGATGGCGAGGGGGTTGCCGGACAATTTACAGCCGCGCGGCGTGCCAGCGCAGGTGATCGTCCATGAACGTGGAAATGAACGTGTAGCTGTGGTCATAGCCCGGCTGCATGCGCAGCGTGAGGTCGACGCCAGCCGCTTCGCAAGCCGTGGCAAAGATATCGGGGCGCAGCTGTTCGGCGAGGAAGCCGTCGGCATCGCCCTGGTCGATCAGGATCGGCCCGGCGGGGCGCTTGCCATCTTCCACCAAGGCCGTCGCATCGTGTGCGCGCCAGGCGGCGCGATCGTCACCCAGATAGCCGCCAAGCGCCTTGTGCCCCCAGGGCACCTGCCCAGGCGCCACGATCGGCGCAAAGGCCGACAGCGACTTGAACGTTTCGGGATAGGTCAGCCCCAGCGTCAGCGCGCCATGGCCACCCATCGAATGGCCGGTGATGCCCATGCGGGCGATATCAACCGGGAAATGCGCGGCGAGCAGGGCCGGCAGTTCCTGCGAGACATAGTCCCACATGCGGTAATGCGCCGCATAGGGTTCCTGCGTGGCGTTGACGTAGAAGCCTGCACCCAGGCCAAAGTCATAGGCGCCAGCGGGATCGTCAGCCACGTCATCGCCACGCGGCGAGGTATCGGGCGCCACGAACACCAGCCCGAGTTCGGCGCAAAGGCGGCGATACTCGCCCTTGTCCGTCACGTTGGCGTGGGTGCAGGTCAGGCCCGAAAGATAGAGCAGCACCGGCAGCTTGGCGCCGGCCTGCGCCTGGGGCGGCACGAACACCGAAAAGGTCATCGGCGTGGCCGTGGCGGCCGAGGCGTGCTTGTACACGCCCAGCACGCCACCATGGGCCTTGGTGGTGGAAACCGTTTCCAGGGTCATTGCACGGCGCCATAGTTGTGCAGCGCGCAGATCTTGTGACCATCGGGATCGCGCAGATAGGCCAGGTAGAACGGGCTGCCCTTGCGCACGCCCGGCGGGTCTTCGCAGGTGCTGCCGCCATGGGCGATGCCGGCGGCGTGCCACGCATCAGCCTGTTCCGGGGTCATCGCAAAGCCCACGGTAAAGCCATTGGCGCATGTGGCGGGTTCGCCGTCGATCGGCTTGGTCAGGATGAAGATGCCGCCGTTGTGCAGATAGACCAGCCGCCCCTTGGGATCGATGATGCCCTTGGGCCCGCCGAAGGCGGCAAAGGTGGCATCGTAAAACGTCTTGGCACGGTCGATATCGTTCGTGCCGATCATCAGGTGGCTGAACATGGGCGTATCTTCTCCCGGTTGCAGCGCCCCGTGCGCCGCATGGCGGGGGTGTGCCCCTCCCCGCCCCTGCCGGTCAAGTGTCCGCGTGGGGTGATTGTCGCAAGGCTTAGGCCTGGGCCTGGCCCACGGCCACGCGCAATTCCTTGAGGCCATAGGGCTTGTTGATCACCGGCACGCCGGGCCAGCGTTCGTTGCCGATGCCTTCGCCATAGCCGGTGGCAAAGGCAAAGGGCACGCCCAGTTCGGTCAGGCGATCGGCGATCGGTGCGCTGGTATCAACCCCCAGGTTGAAATCCAGCAGGGCAAAGGCGAAAGCCTGCCGTTCCAGCAAGCGCAGCGCGTCGCGCACGGTGGGGGCCGTGCTGACCGATTCGGCGCCTAATTCGCGCAGCGCGTCTTCGCCATCGAGGGCGATGATCATGCTATCTTCCACCAGCAGCACGTTGCAGCCGTCGAGCGGCGTGGTTGCACCCCCCAGGCTGATCGGCGTGGGCCCGCTATGCCGCGCCGCGGTTACGCCTGCCACGCAGTGTTCGGGCAGGGTAAAGCGGGCGTGCACACCGGATACGTCATAGGCAATGGTGGCCGTTCCGCCCAGGTCATAGGGGATCGAGCGTTCGATGATCGTGCTGCCAAAGCCACGCCGGGTGGGCGACGCCACCGGCGGGCCATCCGTTTCCAGCCAATCCAGCACGAGACCACCGCTGGCATCGCGTTCCCAGGAAATGTGCACCTTGCCCTGGCCGGCGAGGGCGCCGTATTTCACGGCATTGGTCATCAATTCGTGGATGACCAGGGCGATCGTGACGTAAGCGGTGGGATAGAGCAGCACGTTTTCGCCCTGCGCCACCACGCGTTCGGATTGCGCGCGCAGATAGGCACCGGCTTCGACCTCTACCAGGTCGGCCAGCCGCGCCGGCCCCCAGCGATCGGCCGTGATCTGGTCATGCGCGCGGGCCAGCGAGCGGATGCGATCATCGAGCGTCGAGATGAACCCGGTCACGTCAGCCGCACCGTCGCGGGTCTGCGCGATCAGGCCGCGGATCAGCGAGAGAATATTGCGCACGCGGTGGTTGAGTTCGGCGATCAGCAGTTCCTGTCGCTCAGAAGCACGGGCGCGCTCCGCCCCGGCGGTTTCCGCCAGGCGCACCAGCACTTCCAGCATGCCCACGCGCAGCGCTTCGGCCACGCGGCGCTCGGCCGGGGTAAACGGCTGTGACGTGCCCTTGACCAGTTGTGCCCAGGCCTCGAAACTCTTGCGCGGGGTCAGGCGCGGGCCATTGGGGCCGTGCACCATTTCCTTTTCCGGCTTGCCGCCCCAGCGCACCTCGCGCAGGCGTTCAGCCCGGAACAGCACGATATAGTCACGCGGCTCGCGCGACAGCGGAATGGCCAGCATGCCGGCCGCGACATCGGCGTGATCGGCCGCCGCTGTCAGCATCTTGGCAATCGTCTCAGTGGCAAAGACCTGCCCGGAAGAGACACGGTTGAGCAGGCGCACGATGCTGTCGAACTGGTCGTCGTTGGGGGTCAGCCCCACCAGCGAGGTTTGCCCGCGCACATGCACGCCAATGCCATCGGCGGGAATGGCATCGCCGATCACGTCGGCCAGCCATTGCGGATTGTCGAGCAGGTCGTTGTCCTGCGCCACGGTTGCCAGCAAGCGGTCGGTGACGGCGCGGCCGCGCGCTTCGTACTCGCGCGCCTGGGCATTCTCGCGCGCGTCGAGCATGAGCGAGAACATCTGGCCAAACAGTTCCGCCGCGCTGCGTGCGGCCATGCTGGGCAGGCGCGGGGAATAGTGATGGCAGGCAAACAGCGCCCCGAGCTTGCCCCCCCCCACGCTCGAGATCGCCAGCGAGGCGCACACGCCCATGTTGTGCAAATATTCGATATGGATCGGCGATACCGCGCGCAGCACCGAAAGCGACTGGTCGAGCAGCAGGCCATCGGGATCGCGCTGCGGCACCAGCGGCACCGGCGTCGACCCGACATCGGCGATCACCCGAAACGTGTTGCGCAGATAGAGCTTGCGCGCCTGCGCGGGAATATCGCTGGCGGGGTAGTGCAGCCCCAGGAAGCTGTCGATGCCATGGCGCGCGGATTCGGCGACGACCTCGCCCGATTCCTGCGCGTCGAAGCGATAGACCATGACCCGGTCAAACCCGGTAATTGCCCGTACCTGGCGCGCGCCTTCCCGCAAGAACGCCGGCAGCCCTTCGACCTGTTGCAGCCGGCCGATCATGCTGCGCACCACCGAGGTCGCCTCGATCGGCTCCAGCGCCGCCGGCTCTGCCTCGATCACGATCTCGCGGCCGGCAAAATGGATCGCCACGTCGAAGGGTGGACGATCGGCCAGCAACGGCAGCGCAAAAATCCGCTCTACCGCGTCGGCACCGCGCAACGTGGTCAGGCGGTTGCGGATGGTGTGGATCGCCTCGCGGTCAAGCAGATGCGTCAGCGGCTGGCCCAGCACGTCGTGCGCCGCCATGCCGGTAAACTGTTCAATGTTTTCAGAGACCCGGGCAACCATCCAATCGGGCGTGATGGCAACCAGAAAGCCAAAGGGCTGAATGATGCCCAAGATATGGATCGGTTCACGATCGCAATTGCTGAGATCAACAGCAAAGGCTTCCGCCTGCTCGGCAGGAACCTGGCCGCTCGATTCAGTTTGATGGGTCATCGTTAGCGCAGATAACGCAAGATCGAAAAAAAGGTGCCGAAAATTTTCGGCACCTTTATCAAATCATGACGGAATGCCCGGCACCGGTTGCGCCGCGATCGTCGGCGCCTCGAAACTGGCCATTGGCCAGGCGCAGTAATCCGCGGCGTAGTAGGCGCTGGGCCGGTGGTTGCCGCTGTCACCCAGCCCGCCGAACGGCATGTTGGCCGCAGCGCCCGTGGTGGGGCGATTCCAGTTGACCACACCGGCGCGCACCATCAGACGGAATTCGTCCCACAGCGCGGCATCGGCTGACACCAGCCCGGCGGAAAGGCCGAACGCGGTGTCGTTGGCACTGGCCAGGGCCGCGGCAAAATCGGCCACGCGCCGCACGCTCAGGACGGGTGCGAAAACTTCGCGATCGGGCACGGCAAGGCCGGTCACATCAAGGATCACCGGCGCAAAGAACGCTTCGCGCCGCCCCTCCTGCCGCGCTTCGGCCAGGATCGGCCGGGCGCCTGCCGCCACCAGGTCGGCCACCGCCGCCCGCGCGCTGCGCGCCTGGGCATCGCCCACCAGCGGGCCCATGAAAGCCTCGCCCGGCTCGTCCCACGCCGCAATCGGCAGGCGCTGCGCCAGATCGACCAGCGCCGCGATCACCGCATCGCCCCATGCCCCCTCGGGCAGGATCAGGCGCCGCGCGCACGAGCAGCGCTGCCCGCTGGTGACGAAAGCCGAATGGACGATCAGGCTGGCCACCGCCGCCGGATCGCCGTCCCAGGCGACCAGCGGATTGTTGCCGCCGAGTTCCAGCGCCAGGATCACATCGGGGCGATCGGCAAACTGGCGGCGGAAGATCTGCCCGGCCGCGGCCGAGCCGGTGAACAGCAGCCCGTCGATCCGGCCCTTGAGCAGCGCCTCGCCGGTTTCGCGCCCGCCCTGGACGATGTTGAGCACGCCTTCGGGCAACCCGGCTTCACGCCACAGGCCAACCATGGCAGCGCCGGTGGCCGGCGTCAGTTCCGAAGGCTTGAACACCACGGTATTGCCTGCCAGCAGCGCCGGCACGATGTGTCCATTGGGCAGGTGGCCCGGGAAATTGTAGGGGCCCAGCACGGCCATCACGCCATGCGGGCGATGGCGCAGGGTGGCGCTGCCAAACGGCATCTCCGCGCTGCGCGAACCGGTGCGTTCGGCCTGTGCCGCGATCGACACCGCCACCTTGCCGGCCATGGAGGCCTGCTCGGTGCGCGTTTCCCACAGCAGCTTGCCGGTTTCGGCGGAAATCAGCTCGGCCAGCGCCGGGCTGGCCTTGACCAGCGTGGCATAGCGCTGGGCAATCGCCACGCGCTCTTCCAACGGGGTGCGTGCCCACGCCGGGAATGCAGCATGCGCCTTGGCCAGCGCGGCGGCGCAGGCCGCCTCGTCTGCCACTTCGCCTTCCCACACTACGCGGCCATGGGCTGGATCGAACGACTGGAGCCTTTGGGTCACGGCAATCAACTCACGATCAGGGCATCGCCCGGGCGGATGCCCAAGGCGACCAGGGTTGCTTCGGGAACGACCAGGGCATCATCGGTGATGCGGGCCGGGGTCAGCGTGGCGCGGAACGTGGCAAGCCCAGGCACTGCCACCAGATGCAGCCGCTCGTCGGCCGCCGGCTCCACCACGCCGGCTGCCGCCGGCAGGGTCTGGGCATTGCGGACGGTGCGGATCTGGTCGCGCGGCGCTGTCACGGTCGGGCCACCGTCAAAGATGTCGATCAGGCCCGAGCGGGTAAAGCCTTCGTCTTCAAGCATCGCCAGCGCGCGTGCGCCGTGGCGGTGGACCTTGGCAATCGCCTCGCGCGCGGCAGGATCGACCAGTTCCAGGTAGATCGGATGGCGCGGCGCCAGATCGAGGATGAACTGCCCGTCGGTGGCGGTGATCATGCGATCGGCGTCTTCGAAAGGCAGGCGAAAGAACTTGGCGGCAATGCCGTGCCAGAACGGGCTTTCATCGCGCTCGTCGAACCAGCCGCGCAGTTCGGCCATGATCGTGGCGGCAAACAGATCGCGGTTGGCGCCGATCAGCGCATAGCGCGCCCGGGCCAACAGCGATCCCGCCCCGCCCTGCCGCTTGCGCGGGCGCAGGAACAGCGATCCGACTTCCGACGACCCGGTGCATTCGTTGACCAAGACCAGCGCCTGGTGATCGAACCGCGTGCCGGTGGCCGACGAATATTGCGCCAGGGTCATCACCCGGAACGAAAAGTGCGGCCGGTCGAGCCCGACTGCCCCCTTGATCCCGGCCACGCCCTCGATCACGCCGGTCTCGGTGTCTTCGAGCATCAGCGTGTACCAGGCATGCTGCGGCGACACCTCCCGCGCAAAGCTTTGCGCGGAAAGCGCCACCCGCTCGGCCAGCACGGCGCGGTCTTCGGGCAGGCTGGTAAAGCCCTTGCCCGAAAGAAACGCCAGATCGAGCAGCGCATCGATATCAGCCGGCCCGGCCGGCCGCACCACCAGCATCAGGCGGCCACCACGCTGGCTGCGTCCACCTGGCCCCAGCCGCGTGCGCGGGCATCGGCCAGCGTGGCATCGAGGCGGGACAGCGCTTCATCCACTTCGTCTGCCGTGATCAACAGCGAGGGCAGCATGCGCACGCAGTTTTCGCCGCCGCCGGCCACCAGCAGGCCATGCTCGCGCGCCAGGGCCATGACCTCGCGGTTGTTGGCATGGAGCTTGAGCCCCATGAGCAGGCCCTTGCCGCGCGTTTCCACGATCTGATCGGGATAGCGCGCCGCCAGGGCGGCAAAGCCGGAATAAAAGCGATCTGACATCGCGCCAACATGCGCCAGGGCAGCGTCCTGCGCAATCACGTCGAACACGGCCAGGCCCACCGCCATGGCCAGCGGATTGCCGCCAAACGTCGTGCCGTGCACCCCGGTGACCATGCCGCTCGCCGCCTCGGCGGTGGTCAGGCAGGCGCCGATCGGGAAACCGCCGCCCAGCGCCTTGGCAATCGCCATGATGTCGGGCTCTGCGCCGGGGAACCACTGGTGGGCAAACAGCTTGCCGGTGCGGCCCATGCCGCTTTGCACTTCATCGTGGATCAGCAGCACGCCGTGCTCACGCGTCAGGCGGCGCAGTTCCAGCAGGAATTCGCCAGACAGCGCACGCGCGCCGCCTTCGCCCTGCACCGGCTCGACGATCACCGCCGCCGTGGTGGGGCGGGCAATCGCTTCGGCAAGCGCGGGCAGGTCATCCACCGACATCTGGTGGAAGCCGGGCAGGCGCGGACCAAACCCTTCGAGATAGGTGGGATTGCCCGAGGCGTTGATCGCCGCATAGGTGCGCCCGTGGAACGACCCGGCAAAGCCGATCACGTCGATCCGCTCGGGATTGCCCTTGGCATAGTGATAGCGACGCGCGGTCTTGAGCGCGGCCTCGACCGCCTCGGTGCCGGAATTGGCGAAATAGACCAGATCGGCAAACGTGGCGCCGGTCAGCTTTTCCGCCAGTTCTTCCTGCCCGGGAATGCGGAAGATATTGGAAACATGCCACAGCTTGTGCGCCTGCGCGGTGAGCGCGGCAACCAGCGTGGGATGGGCATGGCCCAGGCTGCAGGTGGCGATGCCCGCCACGCAATCGAGGAAGCGGCGGCCGTCGCGCGCTTCCAGCCACACACCTTCACCACGCTCCACTTCGATCTGGGCACGGGCATAGAGCGGCATCAGGGCTTGAGACATGACGATTTCTCCCCGCAATCGAGATGCGGAACTGGTGTTGTTGTTATGAATGGACCACCCGCGCGCCATGGCGCGCTGGCAAACTGTCAGGCGGCGGCCGTCATCTTGAAGATGCCGGTGGCATTGCCGCTATCGAACGTGAGGTCGAGCTTGCCCGTGGCCGGATCGGCCCGGCGCGTGATGAACTCGAAGAACGAACCTGGCACGGTCTGCGCCGTCAGCGTGCCATCCTCGGCCCGGAACGAACGCTTGACCTGGGCCGCACGCAGCGCGGTCTGCCGCACCCGGCCCGAGGCGGACACTTCCACCTTGTCCTTGATGCTGCGGCCGGCCACGCGCTCGCCCTGCGCGGTCGCCTCGACATCGGCAACGCGATCGGTCACGTGGTTGAAGGCATTGCCTTCGGTGGCGATCCAGGCGGCCTCGGCGCTTTCGGCGCGCAGAATGTCATAGTCGCTTTCGAACGGCACGGGGTGCTGGCGATCGAACAGGCCCATGACGACCTTGAGCGCGGCCACGGCATCGTCGTGCGGCACGCTGCCACCAGCGGCAAACCGCGACAGCACCTGCGCCGTCGTGGCATCGAGGCGATCGAGCGCCGGGCCGAACACGCGCACCGCCGCCTTGGCGAAGGCGGGCGAGAACTGGTCGACGTGCAGTTCGCTGACAAAGAACTGCGGCATGGTTTCGGGCAGCGTGGCGTGGCACCAGACATGGCCGGTCATCTTGAGGCGCGGCAGCGGATAGATGCCCACTTCGACATAGCCGAGCGGTTCGAGCACGCGGCGGAACGCTTCCACCCCCTGCGGCATGGCACAGCGCGCGCCCTGCGGCAGCAGAACGGTACGCAGCGCACCGTGATCGAGCACGATGCGGCGCCCTTGGGCGACGCATTCGTCCACATATTCGGCGCCCTCGGGCACGCGCTGCAAGAGATCGGCAAAGAGCACGAGATTGAGCGCCTCGGCAAAGCGCAAGGCGTCGACACCGTTGACCGGGGCATGACCACCAGTGGGCACCATCGGAGCAGCCAACGCACGAATCTTTGCCGCGGCGGCATGGCCCAGGACATTTTCAACAAGATCCGCAGCACCGGTTTGTTCGATGGTTGCCAAGTTCTGCATCATGCGCTCTTTCGATCTAATATCGTCTCAAGCCGCAATTTATGATAGGAAAGCCGCGTATCAAAACGGGTAAGCATCATCTGTTGATCGGGTTTTGGAATGAGTGAATCACGCCGCGAGCTTCCCTCCATGACCGCGCTGGCCTGCTTCGTGGCCGCTGCGCGCGAAGGCGGCTTTTCCCGTGCCGGCGAGCATCTCGGCCTGACGCAAAGCGCGGTGAGCCGGCAGATCGCGCTGCTCGAAGAAAGCCTGCAAACCCCGCTGTTTCAACGCCATGGCCGCCGCGTCACGCTCAACGAGGCGGGGCGCGCCTATGCCGAGGATATCGAGCCGGCACTGCGCCGCATCCGCATGGCAACCGCCAAGGCGATGGATCGCGGCAGCCGCCGCGACCTGACCATCGCCACCCTGCCCAGCTTCGGCATGCGCTGGCTGGCCCCGCGCCTGCCCGGGCTGACCGCGCGACACCCCGAACTCACGGTGAACTTTGCCGCCCGCTCGTTCCCGTTCGACTTGCGCGAAGAGCGGTTCGATGCCGCGATCCACTTCGGCGCGGCCGATTGGGACGATGCTGAAATGGTGCCGCTGTTTACCGAGCAGGCGGTGGTGGCCTGCGCGCCATCGTGGCTGGCGGCAGAAGCGGTGCATGCGCCCGCCGATCTCCTGGGCAAGCCCTTGCTGTTCCAGATTTCGCGCCGCAACGCCTGGAACCGCTGGTTCGCCCTCGCCGGCATCGATGGCCTGCCACCGCTCAAGGGCGCCAACTTCGAACACTTCCTGATGCTGGCCCAGGCCGCCGCCGCCGGATCGGGCGCCGCCCTGCTCCCCCGCTTCCTGATCGAACCGGAACTGCAATCAGGCGCGCTGGTCACCCCATTTGCCACCGCGCTGGTTGACGAGGGGCAATACTACCTCGTCCTGCGCCCCGACTGGCGCGATCACCCCGGCCTGGTCAAATTCCACGACTGGCTGGTCGAAGCGGCGCGTGACCAGGGCGGGGCCTGATCAGCGAAAGGCGCCCCTCCGTCAGGCCTGCGGCCTGCCACCTCCCCATTGCATGGGGAGGAACTGTGTCATCCGCGCTTGGCAAGTGTGCGCGATGGCCTAAGCGGTGCCTGTCGGATCGCGCAAGACCTCAACCGCCGGCAAGCGCAGCACCGCCACGCCTTGTGCGGAAAGCCAGGCATCTCGGCGCATATCGTGCCGCGTCCGCTCGCCCATGTCGTGCGCCTGACCGTCCACTTCGATGGCGAGACGGGCGGCCGGGCACCAGAAATCGAGGATGTAAGGCCCGATCGGATGCTGCCGGCGCAGTTTCACGCCACCCTGGCGCCGTCGCAGCGCCTGCCATAGCAGCACTTCGGGCAGCGACATCGCGCGGCGCAGGCGGCGGGCCTTCTGGACGGTGTTCATGGCACCAATGAATGCCGCCGCCACGCTTTTCGGCAAGCGCCACTGAAGCCGATGTGGCGGGATCGATCCTCCCCGTCACCGACGGGGAGGGGGACCGCCGCGAAGCGGTGGTGGAGGGGCTGATCTCTAGAAGGTATTATCCCGCGGGAAGCCAACGGGCGGCAGACGCCCGGCGGCGCCGCGGGCGACCTTCCAGGGGAGGAGGTCCTTTTCGACGCGGGTGCGGCCGGTTTCGCCGCCCATGGCCCAGGTCAGGCCGTCTTCCAGCTTGAGCGTGATCGCGTCGGACAAGCCGCCATCGCGATAGCGTTGCAGCGTCACCCCCTGCCCCTTGGCCAGGATCGGCACTTCCGACAGGGCAAAGATCACCAGCTTGCGGTTTTCACCCACCACGGCAACGTGATCATGTTCGGGCGCGATCTCGCGCACGATCTTGAGGCTGACCCCCGGCTTGGTCGATACCACGCCGCGCCCCTTGCGGGTTTCGGCCAGCAGCTCGTCCATCTCGGCGGCAAAGCCACGCCCGGTATTGGCGGCAAGCAGCAGCTGGCCCTTGGGGCGATAGACCACCAAGGCCATGATATGCGCCTCGGGATCGATATCGACCATGGTGCGGATCGGCTCGCCAAAGCCGCGCGCACCGGGGAGCTTGTCGGCGCCAAGCGTGTAGAACCGCCCGTTGTCGAGCGCGACCAGCAGCTTGTCGGTGGTCTGCGCGTGCAAGACCCAGGCCGGGCCATCGCCTTCCTTGAACTTGAACTCGGCATCGAGCGGCAAATGCCCCTTGGCGGCGCGAATCCAGCCGCGCGCCGAAAGCACCACGGTGACCGGCTCTTTCTCGATCATCGCATCCATCGAGAATTCGCGCGTGGGCGCGGCTTCGGCAATCGTGGTGCGGCGGCGGCCGAGCGCGGTCTCCGGGCCATATTCCTTGCGCAGCGCGTTGAGATCGCGCTTGAGCCGGGTGCGCTGGCGCGCCGGGCTTTCCAGCAGCTTGTTGAGGTCGTCCTGCTCGGCCAGCAGGGCGTCACGCTCGCGGCGCAGTTCCATTTCTTCGAGCTTGCGCAGGCTGCGCAGGCGCATGTTGAGGATGGCTTCGGCCTGGCGATCGGTCAGGCCGAACTCGGCCATCATCACCGGCTTGGGTTCGTCCTCGGTGCGGATGATCTCGATGATCCGGTCGAGGTTGAGATAGGCAATGATATAGCCTTCGAGCAGTTCGAGCCGCGCGGCGATCTTGTCCAACCGGTGCTGCGTGCGGCGCAGCATGATGTCGATCTGGCTGACCACCCATTCCTGCAACAGCAGTTTGAGGCCGAGCACACCCGGCGTGCGCTGCGAATCCAGCACGTTGAGGTTGAGGCCGAAACGCGTTTCCAGGTCGGTCAGCCGGTAGAGCGATTCCTTGAGCAGCTCGGGATCGACATTGCGGCTCTTGGGCACGAGCACGATGCGGATCTGCTCGTCGCTTTCATCGCGCACGTCTTCCAGGATCGGCAGTTTCTTGTCGGCGATCAGGGCCGCGATCTGTTCGATCAGCTTGCCCTTCTGCACCATGTAGGGGATTTCGGAGATGACCAGCTGCCACTGGCCACTGCCCAGCCGCTCGATCCCGCTGTCTTCCCAGGTGCCATCTTCCGCCCGCCCGGCCGAAAAGCGCCCGCGCACGCGGATCGAACCGCGCCCGGTTTCATAGGCGGTCGAAATCATCGCCGGGCTATCGACCACCACGCCGCCGGTGGGGAAATCGGGGCCGTGGAACACCTCCATCAACTGGGCATGTTCGGCATGGGGATTGTCGATCAGCAAAAGCGTGGCATCGACGATCTCGGCCACGTTGTGGCTGGGAATATTGGTGGCCATGCCCACGGCGATGCCGCTGGCGCCATTGGCGAGCAGGTTGGGGAACAGCCCGGGAAAGATTTCCGGCTCCTGCTCCTCGCCATTGTAGGTCGGCACGAAATCGACGGTGCCTTCGTCGAGCCCGGCCATCAGGCGGATCGCAGTCGCGGTCAGCCGCGCTTCGGTATAGCGATAGGCGGCGGCATTATCGCCGTCGATATTGCCGAAATTGCCCTGCCCTTCGACCAGCGGATAGCGCAGCGCAAAGTCCTGGGCGAGGCGCACCATCGCGTCATAGACGCTGGCATCGCCATGGGGGTGATACTTGCCGATGACATCGCCCACCACGCGCGCCGATTTCTTGAACGCGCCATTGGGATCGAGCTTCAACTGCCGCATTGCCCAGAGCAGGCGGCGGTGCACCGGCTTCAAACCATCGCGCAGATCGGGCAGCGATCGCGCCGTGATCGTGGACAGCGCATAGACCAGGTAACGCTCCGACAGGGCGGAGTCGAAGGGGGCATCGACGATAGCGTCGAACGGATCTTTGAAATCATCGGCCATGGCCGAATCCGTGTAGCAATACCGTGAACAAAACGAAACCTCCGGAACTGTCATCACGGCGGGCCATTGTGGGCAAGTATCCCCCCGATTTGACGGAGAATGACCATGGCCAAACGCGTGCTGATCCTAGCCACCGACGGCTTTGAACAATCCGAACTGCTTGAACCGAAAAAGGCGCTGGAAGCAGCCGGCATCGAAACCACCGTGGCCAGCCCCAAGACCGGCTCGATCAAGGGCTGGAACCACACCGACTGGGGCGAAAGCGTCAAGGTGGACATGCGCCTCGATGCCGTGGAAGCCGATGATTTCGACGCCCTGCTGCTGCCCGGCGGCCAGATGAACCCCGATGCGCTGCGGCTCGAATCCCGCGTGATCGAGCTGGTCGAGGAATTCGACGACATGGACAAGCCGATCGCGGCGATCTGCCACGGCCCCTGGCTGCTGGTGGAGGCCGACATCGTCGATGGCCGCACGGTAACCGGCTGGCCCTCGATCCGCACCGACCTGGAAAACGCCGGGGCCGATGTGGTGGACCAGGCCGTGGCGATCGACGGCAACCTCATCACCAGCCGCAAGCCCGATGACATCCCGATGTTTGCCCAGGCGCTGATCGATGCGCTGGAGGAAGACGAGGAAGAAGAGGACGAAAAGGGCTGGGAGGAAGAGGAAGAAGGCCTGCTCGAAGACGAAGACGAAGACTAACGCCGCAAGGCCAGACGCCCGCCGCTGAGCCATTGCGCCAGCGGCGGGCTGATGGCCACGAGCACCCTGCCCAGCAAGAGCGTGGCGCCCAGCGCCAGCAATGGCTGGGTCAACAGGAACAGCGGATAGGCCGGCGCCCCCAGCGGGCCGGTCAGGCGGCCAATGGCCGGGCCGGCGCACCAGATCAGGATCAGGTGGCAGCAGAACAGCAGGAACATCGCCGGCTCCAGCCGCAGCAGCACGCCCCCGGCGCGCGTGCCGGCCAGGCGCCAGGCCAGCGCCCAGAAGCACAGCGCCGTGGCGCCGCGCATCGCCAGGTCCACCACCGCCATCAGCAAGGGCGAAGCAAGCCCCTGCGCTTCGCCATAGAGTTCCAGCCAGATCTTCACGCCTGACAGCGCCAGATAGGGCGCCAGGATCAGCGCCAGCGGCGCGCCCGCGATCCGTGCCGCCGCATCGTGCCGGCGCACCAGCATGCCCAGCACGAAGAAGCCCAGGATCGACGGGCGCTGCAACAGCGGGAACACCGGCGGTGCCAGACTCCATGCCAGGGCGGCAACCGCCACCACGACAAGCGTGCGATCACGCTGCCGCACCAGCAGCGGCGCGGCGAGCAGGCAGATGAACAGATCGCGCAGGAACGGCATCTGCACGTTGATCTCGTTGGGGTGGGCAAGGCCGGTCAACTCGTTGGCCAGCCAGCCCCACGACGTGGGCTGCGGCGCATAGAGCCAGCCGAGGTAGGCAGCGCCCGATACCACCATGATGGCAATGGCATTCCATGCCAGCATCGGCACCACCACGGTGCGCGCCTTGCCGGCAAGGAACGCCCGCGCCCCGCGCCGCGCCAGCGACGGGCCCACCAGCCAGCCCGACACCAGGCTGAGCAGCGGCACCGACGAGCGCGCCAGCAATTCGATCAGGCCCCAGCGCAACAGGCCCTGCGGTGTGTGGTCGAGCGCGGTCAGCGCCGGGCCATAGAGCCCGGTCCAGGCGTGGACATAGACAATCCCCAGGATGCACAGCACACGGGCCAGGCCGATCGCGCGCGAGGTACGGGCGCGGGTATCGGCAAACGACTGGCTTTCCTGAAACACGGGCGTTGACATCCTTCATCGACACCCCGCCACGCGATGAACGCGGCGGGGCCGTGGATGTCAAACCCGTCAGGCGGCCAAACGTGCCCCGCACGCGGCCAACCCCGCTTAGCCCCGGTTATCAGCCGGCATAGTACCCCACGCCAACGATGTGGTCGCCCACGCGCTGGACCAGCGAGCGCTTGTGCTCCACCCGGTTGTCGACGCGGTTGAGCCAGACATAGTCGACCCGGCCGCCGCCCTTGGCCTTGGCCAGGGCGATCATGTCCTGCACCAGCGGGCGACCTTCGGCATCGGTCATGCCGCTGGCATCGCTGCCCACCAGCTTGGGATCGGCACCCGACGCTTCATAGCGGCCGGTCATGCTGAACACGAAGACATAGAGCTCGCGGGTGTGGAACGGCCCGGTGGGATCGTTGAATTCGGCAAAGGCCTTGGGCGCGCCAACGCCGTTTACCTCGGCCACGGCGCGCGACAGCAGGGCCTGGGCATCGGCCGATCCGGCATGCGCCGCGGCGCTGGCCGGCGCAGGCGCCAGCGGCACGGCGGCACAGGCCATGGCACCGGCCAGGATCAGGCGGGAAAAGGTGGGTTGCATCGATCGAGCCTCCTTGGACGCATGGGTCAAACGCCCCGGAAGGAACGCCGCGCGGCGGACTATCGCGCGATCCCCCTTGGGTAAGGCCGGCTGTGCCACGCCATTGCGGGGCTGTCGGTGCGATAGATCAATTGGCGCAAATTTGCGGAACCATCGGGCATGCCACCCCTTGATCACCAAGTGGCAGGCAGTGCCAATGACTTGGGCCAAGGAGAATGACGATGCCGCAGGGGAGCAAGGACGCCTATACCGACAAGCAGAAGCGCAAGGCCGAGCACATCGAGGAAAGCTATGAAGCGCGCGGCGTAGCGCCCAAGGAAGCCGAAGCGCGCGCCTGGGCCACCGTCAACAAGCAGGACGGCGGCGGCAAGAAATCGGGTTCAGGCCGCAAGCACGGTTAGCGAAAGCCGCGCCAGGCTGGTCAACCCAGCCAGTCGACCACCTGGCGCGCCAAGTCATTGGCGGCCTGGTTCAGCGCCGGGCCGATGGCGGCGGCATCATCGTTAACGTTGGGCACGCGCGCTTCGAACCGGCGGGTTTCGATCTGCCCGCCGGGCGCTTCCTTGACCGCGTCAAAGCGGACCACGGCGCTGTGCGTGGGCAAGTCATACCCCATCGCCAGCAGGCGCCCCGAGAGGCGCTGCTGCCACTGGTCGATATCGCTTTCCACCACCAGGCGGCCGCCCTTGGCGCGCAGGGTTTCGGCAATCAGGTGCTGCAACTGCCGCGCCGGGCGTTCGACCCACTGCGTCTTCTTGAGATAGGCCACATTGCTGGCATCGATCTGCACCGGCACCCGCAGCACGGCGACCCGCGCATCGGCCGAAGGCTCCATCACCACGACAGACTTGGCCAGCGTGCCCGAGGCGCCCTGCCCCGCCGGAACCGTGGCATCAGAGCTGAGCGCCAGCAGCGTGGCGGGCGCCTTGCCGCCGATGCTGACACAGCCCGACAGGCTGATTGCGGCCACCAGCAGCGCACCAAGGGCCGGGCGCGAAGCGGGGATGAGCGGGCGAAACGGCATGTCAAATTCCCCCAGTGGAGATCTATGGCGCAACGATCAGTGCTTGTAGTCGGGCAGCTTGGGGCTGCCGACCACGCTGCTGACGCCGCGATCGTTGATGCGATCGGTCAATTCGCGCAAGGAACGGGTGGTGGCCTGCAGATCACGCAGCGCCGCATCGGCCGCCGGCAACGTCTGCTCGTCAAACCGCTTGAGCCCGGGCTGTGCAGACTTGGCCGTATCGCCCAGCGCATCGGCCGCGGCTTGGGCAGACTTGAGCGTATCGCGCAGCTGCTTGGCCAGGCCATTGCCCTGGTCGTTGAGCAGGTTGTCGGCCGAACCGGCAACCTTTTCAAAAGCTGAGAGCGTATAGGTCGCCTGACGCAGCGTCGATTGCAGCTCGGCCAAGGTGCGCTGCACCTGCGGCGAGGCATCGGCCAGGTTGGCGGTCATCTTGTCGGTATGCGCCAGGATGTTCTCGATCGACTTCTGGTTCTTGTCCGACAGCACCATGGTCAGGCGCTCGGTCAGGGTGGCCAGGCGCTCGAGCAGGAGCGGGGCGTTGGACAGGATTTCGCCCAGGCCCGAACGCTTGGTCGGGATCACGGGCGCGCCTTCCGGCCCAGGCTGGTCGATCGGCGGCGCACCCTTGACGGCGCCAGCCAGCTGGATCGTGGAAACGCCGGTAAAGCTGCCCTGGATGCTGGCAGTGGTGCCCATCAGGATCGGCACGCGCTTGTCGATGGCAATGCGCACGCGCACGAACTCAGGGTCTTTCTCCCACAGCTCGATATCCTTGACCTGGCCCGAGGGAACGCCCGAAAACGACACTTCCGATCCCTTGGCCAGGCCATCGACCGACTGCTTGAAGAAGATGTCGTATTCGTTCTGCGCGTTCTGGTTGAGCCGCGCGATCCAGATGGTGAGCACCGCCGCGCCGATCAGCAGCAGCAGCGTGACGGCCCCGACCCAGATATGGTTTGCCCGCGTTTCCATCGCTTATTCCTGTTCCATCGCGGAGGTGGCCGCCTCGGGATTGGGTTTTACCACATGGGCCGCTTCGCGATCTTGCGCATCCTTGGCCGCCCGGCCGCGCGGTCCGTTGAAATATTCCTGGATCCACGGGTGATCCAGCGCCAGCAGTTCGGGGATCGTGCCCACGGCAATCACCTTCTTGTCGGCGAGCACCGCCACCCGATCGCAGATTTCATAGAGCGTATCGAGATCGTGGGTGATCAGGAACACGGTCAGCCCCAGGGTTTCCTGCAGGCTGCGGATCAGCGTATCGAACGCAGCAGCGCCGATCGGGTCGAGCCCGGCGGTCGGCTCGTCCAGAAACAGCAGTTCCGGATCGAGCGCCAGCGCGCGCGCCAGGCCGGCGCGCTTCTTCATCCCGCCCGACAGCTCTGACGGATACTTGCTGGTGGCGTTGGCCGGCAGGCCCGACAGCAGCACCTTGTAGCGCGCGATTTCGTGGCGCAGCTCGTCGGTGATCTCGGGATAGAATTCGCGCAGCGGCACTTCGACGTTTTCCGCCACGGTCAGCGTGGAAAACAGCGCGCCGCCCTGGAACAGCACGCCCCACTGGCTGCGGATATCGATGTCGTCATCGTCACGCGCGTCGGTGATCGAGCGGCCGAGCACTTCGATCGAGCCTTCCTGCGGGATCTGCAGGCCGATGATCGAGCGCATCAGCACCGACTTGCCGGTGCCCGAGCCACCCACCACGCCGATGATCTCGCCCCGCTTTACGTCGAGATCGAGCCCGTCGTGAATGACATGGTCGTCAAAGCGGTTGACCAGCCCGCGCACGCGGATCGGGTAGTCGCCTTCGAATTCATCGGGGATCGGCGCCAGGTGCGCCTGGGGCTCATGCATGGCTCACCCCCAGCCGATCTTGGTGAAGAACACCGCAAAGAAAGCGTCGAGCACGATCACGGTAAAGATCGCCAGAACCACGGCAGAGGTGGTGCGCGTACCGACCTCTTCGGCGTTCGTCTTGACCTGCATGCCCTGGTAGCAGCCGGCGAGCGCGACGATCAGGCCGAACACCGGTCCCTTGACCAGCCCCACCCACACGTCGTGGATCGGCACCACTTCCTGGATGCGCGCCAGGAAGGTGAGGAACGGGATGCCCAGCGACACCGAGCCGAGAAACGCCCCGCCGATGATGCCCAGCACCGAGGAATAGATGCCCAGCAGGGGCAGCATGATCATCGTTGCCAGGATGCGCGGCAGCACCAGCGCCTCGGTCGGCGAAACGCCGATCGTGCGCATGGCGTCCACTTCCTCGGTCAGCTTCATCGTGCCCAGCTGCGCGGCAAAGGCCGAACCCGATCGCCCGGCGACCATGATCGCGGTCATCAGAATGCCCAATTCGCGCAGGGTCAACCGGCCGACGAGGTTGATCGTATAGATTTCCGCGCCAAACTGCTGCAGCTGCACCGCGCCCTGCTGCGCGATCACCACGCCGACGAGAAAGCTCATCAGCCCGACGATGCCGAGCGCGTTGACGCCCACCAGTTCCATCTGGTGCACCAGGGCGAGCCCGCGAAAGCGGCGCGGATGGCGCAGGGTCATGCCCACGGCCGAAATCGCCTGGCCCAGGAAGCCGATGATCTGGAGGAACCCCACCCCCAGTGCGATGACCAGCTTGCCCACTTCATCGGGCACGCGTTCGATCAAGGGCAGGCGCGGGGCACGGATGCTTTCGCGGTTTTCGTCGGTCTTGCTGATCGCGTTGATCAGGCGTTCGGCCTCGTCACGGCAATTGACGATCTTGGCGTCCAGCTGCTGCGACAGGCGCCACACTGTCCACGCGCCAACGGTGTCCATCCGCTCCACGTCGCTGACATCAATCTCGTCCACCGCGTCGGCGATCTGGCGCAGGCGCCGGTCGACCAGACCCAGGGAAGATACCACCATCGGGCCGCTGAAATGCAGCACATTGCCGCCACCGCCCTGGCCCGGCTCTATCGTGAAATCGGCTAAGGCTCTCATCCTGCCCACGTCATGGGCGAAAATGGAGGGGGCGACAAGTGCATCACGTGCGGCGGAACGCATGAAGCGACTTTTCTGTTCCTGCACGCGCTTGCGATAGCGGGCGGCAACTGGCAAGGCGCCAGCCATGAGCGAGACCACCACGCAGCAGGAATCGGGCCAGGAACAGCTGGCCAAGACGTTCGAGCCGGGCGCTATCGAGGCGCGCTGGTATGGCCATTGGGAAGGCAACGGCCTGTTCCGCCCGGAACGCCCCGATGCCACCCCGTTCACCATCGTCAATCCGCCGCCCAACGTAACCGGCTCGCTCCACATCGGCCACGCGCTGGACAACACGCTGCAGGACATCGTGATCCGCCACGAACGCCTCAAGGGCAAGGATGCGCTGTGGGTGGTGGGCACCGACCATGCCGGCATCGCCACGCAGATGGTGGTGGAACGCCAGCTGGAAGCCGCCCAGGACAAGCGCACCAACTACACGCGCGAGCAGTTCGTGGACAAGGTGTGGGAATGGAAGGCGGAAAGCGGCGGCACGATCACCCGCCAGCTGCGCCGCCTGGGCTGCTCGATGGACTGGAGCCGCGAGCAGTTCACCATGGACCCGCACTTCACCCGCGCCGTGGTCAAGGTCTTCGTCGACCTTTATAACCAGGGCCTGATCTATCGTGACAAGCGGCTGGTCAACTGGGACCCCAAGCTCAAGACCGCGATTTCCGACCTCGAAGTGGAAACGCGCGAAGTGCAGGGCCACTTCTGGCGCTTCCGCTATCCCCTGGCCGATGGCGTGACGCTCGACAGCGGCGCCGATCACATCGTGGTTGCCACCACGCGCCCGGAAACCATGCTGGCCGACATGGCCGTGGCGGTGCACCCGGATGACGAACGCTACAAGAGCGTGATCGGCAAGCATGTCGTGCTGCCGCTGACCGGCCGGCGCATTGCGATCGTGGCCGACGAGCACGCCGATCCGGCGCTGGGCACGGGCGCTGTGAAGATCACGCCGGGGCACGATTTCAACGACTTCGAAGTGGGCAAGCGCGCCGGGATCGAAGCGCGCGACATGCTCAACATGCTCGATGCCGAAGCCAAGGTGGTGCAGACCGCCGATGGCCTGATCCCCGAGGCGTTCGTCGGCCTCGATCGCTTTGACGCGCGCAAGGCCGTGGTCGAGGCACTGAAGGCGCAAGGCCTGCTCGTGCCCCATGTCATCAAGGACAAGGACGGCAACGAAACCGAGCACGATGCCGAGCCGCGCACGATCCAGACGCCCTATGGTGATCGCGGCGGCGTGGTGATCGAACCCTGGCTGACCGACCAATGGTATGTGAACGCCGAATTCCTGGCCCGCAAGCCGATCGAGGCAGTCCGTTCCGGCGCCATCGAGATCGTGCCCAAGTCGTGGGAAAAGACCTTCTTCAACTGGATGGAAAACATCCAGCCCTGGTGCGTCTCGCGCCAGCTGTGGTGGGGCCACCGCATTCCGGCGTGGTATGACGCCGACGGCAAGGCCTATGTCGCCGAAACCGAGGAAGAGGCGCAGGCCCTTGCCGGCAACAAGCCGCTGACCCGCGACGAAGACGTGCTCGACACCTGGTTCTCGTCCGCCCTGTGGCCTTTCGCCACGCTGGGCTGGCCCGACGATGCCACGCTGGTGCAGCGCCACTATCCCAATGACCTGCTGGTTTCGGGCTTTGACATCCTGTTCTTCTGGGATGCGCGCATGGCCATGCAGGGCCTGCACTTCATGAACGAAGTGCCGTGGAAGCGGCTCTATCTGCACGGACTCGTGCGCGCGGCCGATGGGCAGAAGATGTCCAAGTCCAAGGGCAACGTGGTCGATCCGCTCGGCCTGATCGACAAGTACGGCGCCGACGCGCTGCGCTTCTTCATGGCGGCGATGGAAAGCCAGGGCCGCGACGTGAAGATGGATGAGAAGCGGGTGGAGGGCTACCGCAACTTCGCCACCAAGCTGTGGAACGCCGCGCGCTTCTGCGAGGCCAATGGCTGCACCCGCGATCCCGCCTACGACCCCGCTGCCTGCA
>CAYXUN010000022.1:40264-41237 GCA_964468165.1 uncultured Novosphingobium sp.
CGCAGGCCTAGCTGCAAAGCAGCAAGGCCCGCAGGCCAACGGCATTGCCGCCTCCACCACGCTGGAAGCCCCGCAGGCAACCAGCGCGGTCAACCGCTGGATCGTGGGCGAAGTGGTCGAAACCGTCGCCGCGCTCGACCAGGCGATGGCCGACCTGCGCTTCGATGCCGCCGCCAACGCGATCTATCACTTCGTGTGGGACACGTTCTGCGACTGGTACATCGAATTGATCAAGGGATCGTTCGACGCGGAAACCCGCGCCGTCGCCGGCTGGGTGCTCGACCAGATCCTGGTCATGCTCCATCCGTGAATGCCCTTCGTGACCGAGGAACTGTGGCACGCGCTTGGCGCGCGCGACAACGAACTGATCGTCGCCCGCTGGCCCGCGCCGCAGGCCAGCATCGACGCCGATGCCAAGGCCGAAGTCGAATGGCTGATCGCACTGGTTTCCGCGCTGCGCACCGCCAAGAACGAACTGGGCATCGCGCCCGGCGCCCGGCTCGATGCCTATCTGGCTGCGCCAAGCGAGCGCACCGCCGCGATCATCGCTGCCAACCCGGCCGCGATCGAACGCCTGGCGCGCCTTTCGGCGATCCACTTTGCCCCGGCGCCGGCGGGCGCTGCCATGCAGATCGTGGCGGGCGATGCCACGCTGGTCGTGCCGCTTGACGGGATCATCGACATCGCTGCGGAAAAGGCCCGCCTGGAAAAGGCCCTGGCCGCCGCGCAAAAGGAAGCCAAGGCTCTCGAAGGACGCCTGGGCAACCCCTCGTTCGTCGAACGCGCCAAGCCCGAAGCGGTAGAAAAGGCCCGCGCCGACCACGCCCACCATAGCGCGGAAAGCGAGCGCCTGGCTGCTGCTTTGGCGCGGTTGGGCTGACCAACCGAAGTGCTGTGCCTCGCACCAACCCCCAACCCCCCCCCAAAAAAAGAAGGGGGGGAAAGCAAAGCCGCCACCCCCACCAAAAAAAGA
>CAYXUN010000022.1:41247-55583 GCA_964468165.1 uncultured Novosphingobium sp.
GGTGGGGGCTGGGGGGGCGGGCCCGCGCCCCCCCGGGGTGTGGGGGGGGGGGGGGGGGGGGGGGGGGGGCGCCGGCCACCCGCAACGCTCATGACCATCGCCCTTGCCACCACCACGCCGGGCGAGCCGGAAATCTTCGCCTCCCTCCAGGGCGAAGGGCCCTCGGCCGGGCGGCCGTCGCTGTTCATTCGCCTCTCGCGCTGCAACTTGGCCTGCCAGTGGTGCGACACGGCCTATACCTGGCGGTTTACCGGCGACAATCGCCCGCACCGCGATGACCAGGCGTTCGAGCGCAGCAGCAACCAGTTGATCCTGCAGGAAGACGACGTGATCGCCCGCCTGCTGGCCTTTCCGCAGGACCGCCTGGTGGTGACCGGGGGCGAGCCGCTGTTGCAGGCCGCCGCGCTGGCCCGCGTGCTGGCTGCGCTCAAGCAGGCGCGGCCTGGCCTGCATGTCGAGATCGAGACCAACGGCACGGTTGCCCCCTCGCCCGCGATCGATCCGCTGATCGACCAGTTCAACGTTTCGCCCAAGCTGGCGCATTCGGGCAACCCTGCGGAACTGGCGCTGATCCCCGAGCGGCTGGCCGCCTGGGCGGCCGAACCGCGCGCGTTCTTCAAGTTCGTGGTGGCCAGCCCGGCCGATTGCGACGAAGTCGCCATGCTCCAGGCCGCCTACGCCATCCCCGGCGACCGGCTGTTCGTGATGCCCGAAGGCATCGACAGCGAAACCCTGCGCCGCCGCGAGACGTGGCTGTCCGCACGCGCCCTGGGGCAGGGCTGGCGCATGACCGACCGTCTGCACATCCACCTCTACGGCGACACGCGCGGAACCTGAGACAAGCTGCGGAACCATTCGTCGCAAGCGCTCTGCCCGCCGGTATCCCGCCTTGCTATGCCTTTGCCGGGATACGCAAAGGGACAAGAAGATGAGGGTCAATCCACTACTGGCTGCGGCGCTGATCGCCGTGGCGCTGCCAGGTGCCGCACGCGCCGATGATCCGGCCGATCCGTCGATGCGCAGCAGCGCCGCGCGGATGCGCGACCACGAGGCGATCCGCCGCATGAACCAGGCCCAGCTGGACTATGTGCGCCAGCGCGATGCCCGCTGGGCGCGCGAATACCGCCAGCAGGCCGGACGCAGCCAGGACAGCGGCTATGGCGCGGGCTATGGCGATGGCGATGATGGCGGCTATGCCCAGGCGCAGGCGCAATACCAGCGCGACCTGGCCGCCTGGCGTCAGGCAGTGGCCGATTGCCGCGCCGGCTATTACGACGCCTGCGGCCGTTGATGCCGGCATGAAAAAGCCCCCGCCCTGAACCAGGGAGGGGGCCGATTATCTTACGCAGATCGCGCGATCAGAACGGAATATCGTCGTCGAGATCGTCGGCAAAGCCACCGCCGCCGCCCTGGTTCCAGGTGCTGCCGCCGCCCGAGGACGAGCCGCCGCCAAAGCCGCCGCTGCCGCCACCGCGCGAACCGCCGCTGCTCGAGCCGCCATCGTTCCAGCCGCCACCGCCAGAGCGCTGACCACCACCGCCGCCGCCACCAGCACCGCCCTGCGGGCCGTCGAGCATCGTCAGCGCGCCGCCGATGCCGGCCACGACCACTTCGGTGCTGTAACGGTCATTGCCGTTCTGGTCCTGCCACTTGCGGGTGCGCAGCTGCCCTTCGATATAGACCTTGCTGCCCTTGCGCAGGAAGCGTTCGACCACGCCGATCAGGCCATCGCCGTTGATCACGACGCTGTGCCACTCGGTGCGCTCCTTGCGTTCGCCGGTGTTGCGGTCTTTCCAGTTTTCCGACGTGGCAATGCGCAGGTTGGCGATCTTGCCGCCGTTCTGGAAGGACTTGATCTCGGGATCGGCCCCAAGATTGCCGATCAGAATGACTTTGTTGACGCTGCCTGCCATCGAATCTCGTCCCTATGGAATTCAGGCGCGAACGTTAGCGCATCCCGAACTTGCTGTGCGAGTCTGTCGCACAAGAAAGGCGGGGAAACTACCCCAGACCGAAGGCCACCGCCGTCCAATAGGTGATCCCGGCAAAGGCATAGGCCAGCGCGAAGAGATAGCCCAGCATGAAGCCCGGCCACTTCCAGCCGTTGGTTTCGCGCCGGGTAACGGCAATGGTCGACATGCACTGCGGCGCAAAGACGAACCACGCCAGGAACGCCAACGCGGTCGCCAGGCTCCAGTGGTGCTTGAGCTCGTCACCCAGGGCACGGCCCTGCGCATCCTCGTCGCTGTTGTCCACGGCATAGCTGGTGGCGAGCGAGGACACCGCCACTTCGCGCGCGGCCATCGACGGGATCAGCGCCAGCGCGATATCACGGTTGAAACCGATCGGCTCCACCACGACGGCCAAGCCATTGGCGATGTGCCCGGCGATCGAGGCATCGACCTGGCTCTTGCCCGGCTCGGCCCGCGGAAAGTTGAGCAGCAGCCAGAGGACCACGGTCACGGTGAAGATCATCGTGCCGGCGCGGCGCAGGAAGACCCAGGCGCGCTGCCACAGGCCCAGCGCCAGGTCCTTGACCGTGGGCAGCTGATACTTGGGCAATTCCATGATGAAGCCCGAGGCGGCGCCCTTGGTGATCGAGCGGCGCAGCACCAGCGCCACGACCATGGCGCCGACGATACCGGCAACGTAGAGGCCGAACAGCACCAGCCCTTGCAGGCCCACGCCCGGCAGCACCCGCGTGTTGGGAATGAACGCGGCGATGATCACGGCATAGACCGGCAGCCGCGCCGAACAGGTCATCAGCGGGGCGATCAGGATCGTGGTCAGGCGGTCCTTGGGATCGGTGATGCTGCGCGTGGCCATGATGCCGGGAATGGCGCAGGCAAAGCTTGACAGCAGCGGGATGAAACTGCGCCCGGACAGGCCCACGCCGGCCATCATGCGGTCCATCAGGAACGCGGCGCGCGCCATGTAGCCGGTCGCCTCCATCACCAGGATGAAGAAGAACAGGATGAGGATCTGCGGCAGGAACACGATCACGGCGCCCACCCCGCCGATGATCCCGTCGGTCAGCAGATCGCGCAGCAACGAGGCCGGCAATTCGCTGCGCACCAGGTCCTGCAGGGCAGAGGCGGCGCCATCCAGCGCGTCCTGAAACGGCTTGGCCCAGGTAAACACGGCCTGGAACACCACGAACAGCAGGGCAAAGAGCACCGGCGGCCCCAGCCAGGGATGCAGCAGCAGCCGGTCCATGCGCGCATGGATGCGATGGCGCGCGGTTTCGGAAAGCGTGGCGCCTTGCGCCATCTGCCGCGCCAGCAGCCGGCGTTCAGGCAGCGTCACATGCACGCGCGCCGCCGGGGCTTCATCGCCAGCGGCCGTGTCGCGCGCCACGGCGATGGCCGCCGCCAGCTCGGCCAGTCCCTTGCGCCGCACCGCCACGGTTTCGATCACCGGCACGCCCAGTTCGGCGGCGAGCGCGGCGGGATCTATCGTCAACCCGGCGCGCGCGGCCAGATCGACCATGTTGAGCGCGACCACCGTGGGCCGGCCCAGTTCCAGCACTTCCTGGGCAAAGACCAGGTGCTGTTCCAGGTTGGAGGCATCGAGCACGATGACCAGTACGTCGGGGCGCACCTGGCCCACCTGCTCGCCCATGATGACCTTGCGGGTCACTTCCTCGTCAGGGCTGGTGGCGGCAAAGCCATAGGAACCGGGCAGATCGACCAGCTCGACTGGCTCGCCACTGGGCAGCAGCAGGCGCCCGGCCTTGCGCTCCACCGTGACGCCCGGATAGTTGGCGATCTTCTGGCGCGCACCGGTGAGCGCATTGAACAGCGCGGATTTTCCCGCATTGGGATTGCCCACCAGCGCGGCAACGAACGGGCCCCTGCTCATGCTGCCAGCTCTTCCACGCGCATCGCCCGGGCATGGATGCGGCGCAGGGCCACGGTCATCCGCCCGATCTCGATCGCCAGGGGATCGCGGCCCAGGAACACCCCGCGATAGGCCAGGCGCACCTGCGCCCCTTCGTCAAAGCCCAGCGCGCGCAGGCGCTGCGCCTCTTCAGGCACGAGCGCGGCCCAATCGACCGAGGCGATTCGGGCATCGTGGCCCAGCGGTAGTTCATCGAGCGTCACAGCAGCCCCGCTGCCATAGCCCAGCCGCTTATGCAAGTCGTTCGCAAGAAGATTGATCGCGATCAATTCAGCAAACGGCCTGGCGGCACGCGAACGGGTCGGCGGGCGGGTCAGCGGGCGGGATAGCGCAGCCGGCCGAGCAGGCGCACCGGGCTGAACCGCTCGCCCTCCCGCTTGAACAGGCCCGCTTTGAGCTTTTCAAAGCGCATCACCCCCTCGATCCGGCGATCGAGGAACGCGCGCGTGTCGGCATGGTCCTCGCTGCGGTCCTCGGCAAAGACGGCCAGCGTGGCGGCGTAGAGCGCGGCCAGCGTCGCCCGCTTGCTGTAATGGTTGAGGTCGGTGGCCGTATCGCCCGCGAGGCGCCACATCGCGTCCGCGCTGTGCCAGCCCAGCTTGAGCGTCTGCGCACTGTTGCGCGGGCGGGCCATCTCGATCAGGGCGCGGCGCAGCGCCTCTTCCATGCCCGACAGCGCATCGAGGCGGAATTGCACCAGGCGGCGGATACGCTCGCGAATCTTGACCGTGGCCAGCTCGCTGGCTGGCAGGGCACGGGCCATGTCCGCATCGATCCGCGCGATCCACGCGGCGATCATGGTCATTGCCGCGCCGCTTTCGCCCACGCCATAGGCGAGGCGCGCCACCGCCGGATCGAGCCCGACGGCGAGCGCAGCACTGTCGACCGCCGCGCCGGTCCACCCGTCGAACATGGCCGCCTCGGCCACCAGCGGCGCGAGTTCGATGCGCAGCTGATCGAGATCGAGCGTTTCCAGCGTGGCCGCATCGGGCATGGCGATCATGGCAAGTCTCCGGGTTGGAACATCAACGCAGCATGGATCAGAACGTGGGGCCATAGGTTTGCGCCGCCTTGCCGGTCTGGCGCTTCTTGGCGGCGGCCTCAAGCTCGTCGGAAATCGCCTCGGCGTGGTCGAGCGTGGCATAGTCGCGCGCCGAACGGCCGGAATTGTCGGGCCGATCGGGGTTGGCCCCGGCCTTGAGCAGCGCGCGCACCATGGCCAGGTTGTGGCCGTGAACCGCAGTGATCAGCGGGGTTTCGCCGGTGTTGTTGGGATCATCCACCCGCGCGCCCACCGAAATCAGGAAGTCCACGCCTTCCAGGAAATTGAGGTTGGCGGCAACCACCAGCGGGGTGACGCCCTTGTTGTCGCGCGCGTTGACGTTGGCACCCTTGCCCACCAGGAACTGCATCCACAGCAGGTCGCGCCGCTGCGTGACGATATGCAGCGCGGTTTCGCCGGTCGACACGTCCTTGGTGTTGACGATCTGGCTGGCAGGATTTTGCAGCGCCTCGTTCACCTTTTCGCCGTCCTTCTTGCGCACGGCATCGAGGAACTTGTAGCTTTCGGAGAACTGGGCCAGCGCCGGGCCGGCCGGCAGCAGCACCGCAGCAGGCGCCAGGGCGCACAGGGCAAGAGCGATGCGGCGCGAATTGGCCCTCTTGATCGACACGGCTGCATTCCTCCTCTGGCGTGGCCCGGTGCACGTGGCCCTTGCAAGCGCGCTGTTAGCAGAGCATGAACCGCCACGCCATGGATCACCCCTCGTTCTTGCCGATTATTGCCCGCAAGTGCCTGTCGGCACTGGCGCTGGCCACCGCTCTCACCCTGCCACTGGCAGCCTGCAACAACGCCGCGCCGGCATCGGATGCGCCGCTGGCCGGGGCGCAGCTGGGCGGCGACTTCACCCTGGTGAACGAAGCGGGCAAGACCGTGCATGCCGCCGATTTTGCCGGCAAATACACCGTTTTCTATTTCGGCTATACCTATTGCCCCGATGTCTGCCCGCTCGACACGGCCAACCTGATGCAGGGCTATCACGCCTTTGCCAAGGCCCACCCGGACAAGGCCGCACGCCTGGTGCCGATCTTCGTCTCGATCGATCCGGCCCGCGATACGCCGCAGGTGCTGGCGCAGTTCACCGGCAATTTCGGCAAGGAACTGGTCGGGCTGACCGGCAGTGCCGACCAGATCGCCGCCGTGGCCAAGGAATTTGCCGTCTATTACCAGAAGCGCGCCGCGCCCAAGGGTGCCGCGCCGCAGGCCTATCTGATGGACCACAGCCGCGCGGCCTATCTGATGGGGCCCGATGGCAAGCCGATCGCCCTGCTGCCGGTGGAACAGAACGGCGAGGCCGTGGCCGCCGAACTGGCGCGCTGGGTGCGCTGAAGCCATGGCCACGCCCCCCGATACCGGCGCGCCGCAGGATCGCTTCTGGGACCGCCCGATCGAGACCCTTTCGCGCGATGAATGGGAAGCGCTGTGCGATGGCTGCGGCAAGTGCTGCCTGCACAAGCTGGAAGACGAAGACACCGGCGAGGTCTATCACACCAACGTGGCCTGCCGCCTGCTCGACACCAAGACCGCGCGCTGCAGCGATTATCGCCACCGCCGCGCGATGGTGCCCGATTGCCTGCGGCTGACCCCGCGCCTGGTGGCGCAAGTGGCCTGGCTGCCGGCAACCTGCGCCTATCGCCTGCGCGCCGCGGGCGAGCCGCTGCCTGCCTGGCACTATCTGGAAAGCGGCGATCGCCAGGCCGTGCACCGCGCCGGCGTTTCGGTGGTGGGCAAAGTGATCAGCGAAGTGGTGGCCGGCCCCCTGGAAAACCACATCGTCAGCGATGTCGAATGGGATGGCGGCGATGCGGCCGGCAGCCCGCGCGCGCCGATGGGCTTTCGCCTGCCGTGATCGACTGGCTGCGCCGCGCTGCCGAACCGGAAGCGGCCCAGCAAGCGCCGGTGGTGACCGTGGCCGGCCGGCCCCTTGCCGTGGAAGTGCGCCGCCTGCGCCAGGCCCGGCGGATGACCTTGCGCCTGGCGCCCGATGGCAGCGCCGCGCGCGTCTCGATGCCGACCTGGGCGCGCACGGCCGATGCCCTGGCCTTTGTGCGCGAGCGCGCCGACTGGCTCGCCGCCCAGCTCGATCGCCTGCCGCCGCCGCTCGATCTGGCGCCGGGCTGCGCCCTGCCCTTTCGCGGCGACGTGCTCACCGTCTCGTGGGACACCCGCAACCCGCGCCGCCCGGTGGTGGACGATGGCGCCTTGCTGGTGGGCGGCCCGGTGGAGCAACTGCCCGCACGCGTGCAGCGCTGGCTGGCGGCAGAGGCCCTGCGGCTGTGCACCGCAGACCTGGCGCACTATTGCGCGCGCGCCGGGGTGGCCGTGCCGCCGCTCGGGCTGTCGAGTGCCAAGCGGCGCTGGGGCAGTTGCGCGTCTGACGGCACGATCCGCATCAACTGGCGCCTGATCATGGCGCCTGATGCCGTGCGCCGCTCGGTCGTGGCGCACGAGGTGGCGCACCTTGTCCATTTCGACCACAGCCCGGCGTTCCACGCTCTGCTTGCCCAGCTGTTCGAAGGCAGCGTCACGGCCGCCAATCGCTGGCTCAAGGCCGAAGGGCGCGGGCTTTATCGCCTGTTCGGGTAAAGCGCACCGGCGAAACCCCAGACTCATTTGCCTTCCGCCGTTCTGATCCCTATCTGAAGCGCGATGAAAGGCTTTTTCCGCAATGTCTCCCCGCTGCGTGCGGTGCAGGATTTCTGGCAGGTGCTTGGCGCGCCCAGCGAATATCGCACGCGCGCGCTGATTCTGGCCGGGCTGGTGACAGGGGGCATCTTCTATCTGATGACCCAGCAGGAAGGCCGCGGCCTGCCCCGTCCGCCGACGATCATCTATTTCGAATCCTGGCGCGCCGATCGCAGCGATGCCGATATCATCAAGGGCAACATCGCCGCGCAGAAAAAGGCCGACGCCGAGGAAGCCGCCGAAGAGCAGCGCCAGGAAGACATCCGCAAGATGTACAAGGCCGTGGGCGCGGCAACCGGCATCGATACGCAAAAGATGTATGACGACGGCACCAAGGAACGGGCCGCCGAAAAGAAGGCCGAGGCCGAAAAGAACGCCGCGCTCTATCGCCAGATCACCGGCAAGCCGGTGCCGACCGCGCCCACGCCCGCGCCTGATGCCACCAAGCCCTGAGGACGATGCGCGCTGGCTGGCAACGGCCGCCGCGCTCTCTGCCCGTGGCCGCCCGCTGAGCGCGCCCAACCCCGCCGTGGGCTGCGTGATCGTGCGCGCCGGCCGCGTGATCGCGCGCGGCTGGACCCAGGTCGGTGGCCGCCCCCATGCCGAAGCGATGGCGCTGGCCTCGCTCGGTGGCGATGCGCGCGGCGCCACGGTCTATGTGAGCCTGGAACCCTGCGCCCACACCTCCACCCGCGGGCCGGCCTGCGCCGATCTGCTGGTTGCAGCGCGTCCGGCGCGGGTGGTGGTGGGGCTGACTGACCCCGATCCGCGCACCGCCGGGGCTGGAATCGCGCGGTTGCGCGCAGCGGGCATTGCCAGCGATCTCGTGCCATCGGCGCCCTGTGCGGCGGCGCTGGCCGGCTTTCTGCTGCGCACCACGGCCGCTCGCCCGCATGTTACCCTCAAGCTTGCCCTGACGCTCGATGGCGCGATCGCGCTTGCCAACGGGCAAAGCCAGTGGATCACCGGGCCAGAGGCGCGCGCCCATGGCCATGCCGAGCGGGCCCGCGCCGACGCGATCCTGGTTGGCGGCGGCACGCTGCGCGCCGATGCCCCCCGGCTCGATGTGCGGCTGCCGGGACTCGAAGCGCGCAGCCCGCAGCGCTGGGTCTTGACGCGCGGCTCCGCGCCAAAGGGCTGGTGCGCCGTGGCCGATATTGCCGCGCCCGGGGCCTTTGGTGATGCACAGTGGCTGTTCGTCGAAGGGGGCGCAGGCGCTGCCGCCGCGTTCCTCAAAGCCGACATGGTCGATCGCCTGCTGCTCTATCGCGCGCCGATCCTGGTCGGCCCCGGCCTTGCCGCAGTGGCTGACCTCGGGCTGGAAACCCTCGCCGCCGCGCATGGCCGATGGGACATGGGCGCCGCGTGCCGGCTTGGCAGCGACACCCTCACCGTCTACCACCGCCGCCGCTAACGCATAAGGAAAGCCAAGCGCCATGTTTACCGGGATCGTCACCGAAGTGGGCAACGTGATTGCCATTGCCGACAAGGGCGACAAGCATGTGACGATTTCCTGCGCGATGGACCCGGCACGCATCGCCATCGGCGCTTCCATCGCCTGCTCGGGCGTGTGCCTGACCGTGGTGGAAAAGGGCGGCGTCCCCGGCGAGGCCTGGTTTGCCGTCGACGTTTCGGGCGAAACCATCAGCCGCACTGCCCCCGCACAGTGGCAGGCCGGCGCGCCGATCAACCTGGAGCCGGCGCTGCGGCTGGGTGACGAACTGGGCGGGCACATCGTGACCGGCCATGTCGATGCCCTGGGCCAGATCGTCAGCATCACCCCCGAAGGTGGCAGCCTGCGGGTGATCATCGCCGCCCCGCCGGCCCTTGCGCCCTATATCGCGGCCAAGGGCTCGATCACCGTCGATGGCGTCTCGCTGACGGTGAACGAGGTGGCCGATCAGAGCGACGGCACCTGCCATTTCGCGCTCAACATCATTCCCCACACCGCACAGATCACCACGCTGGGCCAGTTCGCGCCCGGGCGCCATGTCAACCTCGAGATCGATGTCCTGGCCCGCTATCTGCAGCGCATGCAAAGCCTGTCGCGTCAGGCCTGAGCCATCTCGCGCACCAGTTGCGCCACCAGGTCTGCGGCCGGCATGGCGCGCGCCTGGGCCACGCCGGCGCCGGCCCATTGCGCGCCAAAGCCTTCTTCACCGTGCGCCAGGGCGGCGGCATCCAGCGCCTTGCCGGCGGCATAGGCGCGGGGATAGTCGGGCACCGGTGGCAGGGTGCCCAGCGCGGTGAAGCGGTTGGCCAGGCACCGCGCGGGACGGCCGGAAATGGCGCTGGTCATGACCGTGTCGCGCGCGGCCAGGAGTGCGGCACGATAGCCCGGCCGCGCCGCGCTTTCCGGGCAGCCAATGAATGCCGTGCCAAGTTGCGCCGCCATCGCGCCATCGGCCAACGCCGCGCGCATGCCCTGCCCGGTCATGATACCGCCCGCTGCCACCACCGGCAGCACGGTTTCGCGGCGCACGGCACGCACCAAGTCCTGCGTCGGCAGCCTGGCATCGGGCGCTGCAGGATCGAACATCCCGCGATGCCCGCCGGCCTCCCATCCCTGCGCAATGATCAGGTCAAGCCCCGCGTCGGCAATCGCGCGGGCCTCGGCCAGGTTGGTGGCCGTGGCCGCCAGCACGCACCCTGCGCCACGCAGGGCCGCCAGCACGTCGGCGGCCGGCAGTCCGAAATGAAAGCTGACCATCGGTGGCGCCAGCTCGACCAACAGCGCCTGCATGGCCGCATCATCGGCAAAGCTGCGATAGATGGTGGCCAGCGCTTCCGGCGGCTGCGCCCCGAACGCAGCGAATTGCGGCGCCAGCGCCGCGCACCAGGCCGCCTCCCGCGCCCTATCGACGCGCGGCGTGGCATGGACGAAAACATTGACGTTGAATGCAGCGCCAGTGGCAGCGCGCAGGGCTGCGATCATCGCCCGCGCGCCGGCCGCATCGGTGGCGCCCACCGCGATCGAGCCCAGCCCGCCGGCATTGGACACCGCCGCGGCCAGCGCCGGGGTGGAAACCCCCGCCATCGGCGCCTGGATCAGGGGAATGCGCAGGCCGAGACGCTGCCACAGTTGTGTCGCAGCATCCCGGCCCGCCATCGGTTGCATCAGGCCGTGGCGACGTCGCGCAGGGCTTCGATGAACTGGGCAATATTGCCGGTGGTAAGGCCGGCAATGTTGATGCGGCCGGTGCCGGCCATATAGACGCCGTGGCGCTCGCGGATCGTCAGGATCTGCTCGCTCGACAGCGGCAGCATGGAGAACAGGCCGTTCTGCGTGCCCAGCACGTTCATGGCGATGGGGCCAACCTGGCCGGCCGCGGCCAGCTGGTCACGCACCCAGCGCATGCGGTCGCGCATTTCGTCCAGCTCGGCCAGCCACAGCTTGGTCAGTTCGGCATCCGACAGGACCAGGCGCACCGCGGCCGCACCATGATCGGGCGGCATCGACCACGAAGCGCGGGCAATGGTCGCACCGTTCGACATCGCCTTGGCCAGGGCGTCCTTGTCTGCCGTCACGGCGTAGAAGGCGCCAACGCGATCGCGATAGAGGCCAAAGTTCTTGTCGCACGAATAGGCGACCAGCGCCTCCGGCACGGCGGCCAGCACCTTGCGCAGGCCATAGGCGTCGGCGTCCATGCCTTCGCCCAGACCCTGATAGGCCAGGTCGATCAGCGGCAGCACGCCCTTGGCCGCCAGCAGCGGGGCGATCTCGTCCCACTGCGCCGGGGTGTAATCCACGCCCGTCGGGTTGTGGCAGCAGCCATGCAGCAGCACCAGGTCGCTTGCCTCGGCCTCTTCCAGCGCGGCCTTGAGCGCGGCCAGATCGGCCGTGCCATCAGCGGCAGTGTGCTTGAAGGTCTTGAGTTCGAGCCCGGCGGCCGCAACGATCTGGGCGTGGTTGGGCCACGACGGAGTACCCATCCACACGCGCTTCACGCCCGCGCGCTTGGCCACTTCGATCGCCAGCCGCACCGCGCCGGTGCCGCCCGGGGCCTGCATGCCATCCACCTTGGCGGCATCGAAATCGGCGCCAAACACATAGGGAATCAGCGCGTTGACAAAGCCCATGTCGCCTTCAGGGCCAAGATAGGCCTTGGAGTCCTGCTCGTTGAGCAGCTTGGCTTCGGCGGCCTTGATCGCCTTGAACACCGGGGTTGCGCCATCGGCGGTGCGATAGACGCCCACGCCAAGGTCGATCTTGGTATCGCGCGGATCGGCATTGTGCAGCTTGATCAGCGCCAGCAAGGCATCGGCCGGTTGCGGAGCCAGGTTTTCGAGCATGGGGATTTTCTTTCACGGCTGACTGAAAGGAACGCCGCCCCCATGCCGCCGCCGGCGCCCCGGCGCAAGAGGGTTTGCACCCGGCCGCGCCAAGGCGCCGGACGATCAGAACGGCATCCCCTTTAGAACGGCATCCACGTCTGCTTGCGGCTGAACTTCATGTAGCCTGCGTTGATGCCCAGGCGCAGGCCCGCGCCCATGCGCACCGGGATCAGCACGACATCGCCGCGGCGCAGATAGCTGACATTGAAGCCACCGATCAGATAGGCCTGCCCCTCGCCCGCGCCAAAGCGGTGATACATGTCGGCCGTGTCATAGAGGTTATAGACCAGCACGAAGGTATTGCCGGCATTGGCCCCGGCATCGAATCCCACCGAAGGCCCGGTCCAATAGACCGGCATGTCGCCCTCCACCTTGTGGTGCAGCGTGCCCGAGCCATAGCGCAGCCCGACCACCAGCGCGCCGCCGGCTTCACGCCCGGTGATATAGCCCACCGGCTCACCCTGCTTCTTCAGGATGTCGCGGATCATCATGGCCAGGCCCTTGGCGCCCTTGCCAAACACGCCCTCGGCCGCACCGATCAGATCGTCTTCATGCCACGATTGACCGGCCGCGCCCGGCTGGGCGCCGGCAGTGCCGGCCGGCGGCGGCGTCGCTCCCATCGGCGCAGGGCTGGCATAGGGCGCGCCGCTTGCCGGCGGGGTGGCTGGCGGCGGCGTGTAGGGTGTTGGAGTGTAGGGCGTCGGCGTGGCGGGGGCCGGCTGCACCGGCGTAGCGCGGGGTGCGGCAGGCGTGGTGCCAGGCTGGGGCGCCAGATCGCTGTCGATCGCCGAATTGGGATCGATCGTCTGGACCTGCGCCTGGGCCAGCGGGGCAGCCAGCAGGGAAAGTCCCGCCAGCCCCAGGGCCAGGCGATAATGGATGGCACGCTTCATCTTGTTTCCCGTCCCCTAACTGCGAACGCCGATTGCGACAGTGACCCGGCTGGATAATGGTTGGACATGGCGCCAAGGCGGCGCCACGGCAATCCGATTGTTTCCATCCGCCACAGGTTCGCCCCACGACAATGAACGGGCGATGAGCCGAGTCGAAATTGCGCCCAACCGGCCACGCACCACGCCAGCCGCCCGCAATGGCGGCACGACACCGCCACGCAAAAGCTGTCCACAGCCCCTGCGCCAGCCTGGGGAAAAATCACAAGACAGCGCTTGCCCCGCCCCACAACCCCCGTTATAGGCCGCCCTCGCCGCTGCGATCCGGAGACGTGGGTGAGTGGCTGAAACCAACGGTTTGCTAAACCGTCGTGCCCTAACTGGGGCACCCCGGGTTCGAATCCCGGCGTCTCCGCCAACATTCTGATTGTTGGTTGTTTTTTCGACATTGAGGGTAAAGCCCCTTTCGCTTTTCGCTGGATAACCGTTGTATCTGTGACCACTTTTGTGACCACCGGTGTGACTACCCGTTCTTGGCGATCAATTGCTGTTCGGGCGTGAGATAGGCCAGATAGATCTCTGTAGTCTTCACACTGGTGTGCCCCATAATCCCCTGAAGAATATAGATACTTCCGCCATTCTGCAGATATCTGACGGCAAAAAGATGCCGCAAATCGTGGAATCTGAAGCGGACAAAATCCGGCTTTCGCTGTGACAGTTTTCGTGACCACTTCGCGAACACGTTGGAGACCCATCCGATGGTCGCCCCATCGCCAGTCCAGAACACAATCTGGGATTTTAACGCCTTGGGCTGGCGCTCCAAAATGGCTAGCGCCGCATCATTCAAAGGGACTGTGCGGAGCTTGCTGCCCTTCGTCTTATGGATCGTCGCCACGCGCCGAGTAAAACTGATACAGCTCCAGTCGAGTTGCACAATCTCATCCTGACGCATCCCCGTCTCAATAGCGAAACTTGTGATGTCGGCCAGCTTTGGAGGAACGGCGGCAAGCATGGCCGCAATGGAGGCATCTGTCGGCAGAAGGATCGGAGATCTCCGCTCAGGAATGCGCCGCCGATTAACGGCGAGAGCAGCGTTCTGCTCGATCCACCCTTCATCTTGCGCATGGGCAAGAACCGCAGAAACCGCCGTCAGATCACGCCGGATTGTTGCATTAGAGGTTCCTTGCTCCCTGCGCGCCTTAATCATCTCCCGCAAGCTGGCGGCATCAATGCGATCAAGTATCTTGTCCTCGAGAAATGGACCGCATTGCTTGAGGCTAACGAGGTAACGGGTTTTCGTTTTCTCGGAAATTTGCCTAGCAGCTACATCATTCCACGCGATGACAGCATCTTGCCAAATTCTGGGGGGCGCAATGCCATGGTGGATTTGCTCCTCAATCTCCAGCCTGAGCCGCTCTAGCCTGTCTTATTCACCGCGGCGGGTGAGAGGGTTGGCGGGAGTGGCG
>CAYXUN010000023.1:0-8688 GCA_964468165.1 uncultured Novosphingobium sp.
GAGTGGCTCGCCCGTCAGTCCGAGCGCAGCGGGATCGCCTTTGGGGGTGGGGGCCATCGCCCTTGGGCCCGAGAGGGGCGGCAGCGCGCTGCCGCTGCCGGCAGCCTCGAGCCGGCTGCGCAGCAGGTCCATCACGCCCGAAAGCGAGCGCGGCGCGCCGCTGGCGGAAAAGAAGATCGCGCGGTTGGCAGCGGCCGCCTTGGGCAGCAGTGCCGCCGCGCTGGCATCGGGATCGGCGGCCAGGCCGGCCAGGAAGCGCCCGGCGCCATCGGCACCGAGGAAATGGGCGAGGTAGAGTTCGGCATTGTCGGGATCGCGGCCGAGCGTGGTGGCGAGCGCCGCGCGGTTGTCGTTGGCGAGGTCTCCGGCCATCAGCGCCGACAGCTGCGGGTCGTGGCGCAGGGCCAGCAGGCGGCTGCGCAGCGCGGGATCGCTGGCGGCGCTGCCCACGGCGTCTCCTGCCCAATCCAGCCCGTGATCGGCGCCGTGACGCGCCAAGGTGCCAAGCCAGGTCTGCCCGGTGAACTGGTAGAGCCCGGTCGCGCTAGACGTGCGGGCGCGGGCATGGGGATCAAGCCCGGATTCGAGCCGCGCCTGGGCGAGCAGATAGCCAAAGTCCACGCCGGTGGCATTGGCCGCGCGCGCAATGGCGGCGTGGACCGCCCCGCCCTGTGGCGCGCTGCCGCCCATGATCGCGCCGGTTGCCGGATCGGCAATGCTGCCGGCAGAGTTTTGCACTGAACTCAAGGCCCACATCCTTGTGCTTGCGGCGAAAGCCAGACGATGGCGCGCCGCGACAAGGAGAGTTCAGCAAGGGTTGTGCCAGTTTTCCGAAGTGCGAAGAAAGGATGCCGGATTCAGCGCTTTGCCGCGCACAAAAAAGCGCTGCGGGCCGGCCCGGCAAGGGCAGCGGCACGCAGCGCGAGACGAAATTTGCCGGTTGGGATCAGCGCACGCGCGCGGTGCGGGCATGGTGCGCGCGCACCTGGCCGGCGTGGGCGCGATAGAGCGCGGGGGTTCCGGTCAGGGCATCGAGCCGCGCCGCCACGTTGGCGGCGATCAGGTTGCGCACGCGGCGGTTGGCCTCGTTGAGGCGGCGCGCGGCATCGACCATGCCGCGGCATTCCTCGTCGATCGCCTCGCTCGCCACCGTTTCCAGGCGGCTGCACAGGTCCGCCTTGCCGACCGCGCACCCCATGATCGCATCCATGTCGAGGCCGGCCAGCGCCTGGCGTTCCTCATTGAGCACGGCAATCATCTGGCCCAGCGCGCGGGCGAGATCGGTGGGGTGGCAAATCGGTGCGTCAGCGGTCATTGGGGGGTCCTCAGCAGCATGCCGGCGGCAATCATGGCATCGGCGATCCGGGCGGGAATCACCGGGTAGTGGCCCTCTGCGATGGCGCGGCGAATCTGGGCGACGCGGTCGCTGCTGACCGGCACCTCGCCAGCGCGGGTGGCATCGCTGGTGGCAACAGTGGCAGCGGCGGTGGCGGCGCTGGCCTGGGCTGCGGGGGCGGCTGGGGCCACGGCTGCCGCGGTGGGATCGGTCGCCTGGGGCGGCACATCGGGCGCGGCAATCTTGACCTGGACCGCACCAACCGGCCGCGACGGTCCGATTTCGATGTTGGACATGGTCGAGCTCCTCGGGGGTTATGCCGGGAAGAACGGCATCGCTCCGCAGAGTTTAAGGCCATGCGGCGGATTTTTGCCGGGTCAATCTGCCTTAGTGAAATTGCAGGGGTGCGCGCCGGTTCAATCGACCGGCACTTCAACCATGCCGGGCCGCACGATGCGCCCGCGCAGCGCGTCGGTCTTGGCGCCGGTCCGCACGCGAATCCAGCCGCCGATCGGGCCGGGGTCCAGCGCTTCGCCCGCCTGTTCCACCGAGAAGCCATCGCCGACCATGGCAATGGTCACGCCTTCGCCGCGTTGCACGGCCGGCGCGGCGGCAGGGCCGGCCGGAACGTCGGCCACGGCGGCAACCACCGGCACGTACAGCCGCCAACCGCCCGCATCCGGACAGCGCACCAGCACGCTGTCATGCGCGCCGGCACGCCAGCCCAGCGCGAGCGGCGCGGTGCAGGCAACCAGACGCAGCCGCCGGTCGACCGGCTGCGCCGCGCCGCCGGGCACACCGATGCTGCGGCCGGTGAACTGCGCCACGGCCTGGTCGATAGCCGTCATATCGGCAAAGCGCGTCTCGGGCGCGCGCGCCACCTGCGCCTGCGCAGCGGAGGCAGCGGCAAACGAGGCGGCAAGCGCGCCGGCAAGAAGGGCGGCAAAAACAGGCCGGGTGGGGGCAGCGAACATGGCAATTTCCTGAAGCGGGAGGCGTCTTGCCCGCATTTCAGCAAGAGCCATGCCATTCAGCCCTCTTGATCATAGCCCAGCGTGACGCTGGCGCCCGGCTGCGCGCCCGGTTCCACCACCAACCGCGCGCTGGCGGCACGTTGGCCGGCACTGCGCGCCAGGCTGGCGGCCTGGTCCAGCGCCGCCTCGCGCCCACCGGGCCCTGTGGCATAGCGCACCACGATCGACAGGCGCAGGCGCGGATCGGCTGCCTGGTCACCGAGCCATTGCCCCAGCGGCGGTGCGCCCGGCCCATCGCGCCACACGCCCACCGGCTCTGCCTGCTGCGAGGGGGCGACGGGGCGAGCGGCAACCGCGGGTGCAGGCTTGGCGCGCAGCGGGGCGGCTTCGGCCTTGGCGGCGGGCGACGCCGGACCTTCGGCGACGGACAGGGCCGAGGCGCAGATCATGAACAGGATCAGCGCAAGATCGGCCAGGATGGTCTGCCATCCGGTCTGCCCGGGCCGCGTGATCATGCCGTTTCGCGCGGATCGTGGGGCGGCAGCCCCGTGCTAGCCGGCAAGCCATCGGCATTTGCCGCCCTGCGCGGCAACGTGACGCCGTGGGGCGCCAGCGGCGTGACGCGGTGGCGATCGGGACAGGCCGGCCCGACCTGCTGGGTCAGCCAGGTCATCACCTCGGCGCGGGCTTCCTCCTCGGCCTGGGAGGCACGCTCTACCGCGCGGCCAAGCGGCCCCATGACGATATGCGCCAGCAGCAGGCCATAGAGGGTAGTCAGCACCGACATGGCGATGGCGCCGATGAAATTGCCGTGGGCGAGGCTTTCCACCTTGAGCTGGCTGAGCGCGACGAGCGTTCCGGCCAGACCGAACACCGGCGAAAGATCGGCCGCCTGGGCCAGGGTGCGCGCGGCCGTGGTGGCGCGGCGCAGGCGCGCGCGGCGCCAGGCTTCGTGCTGCTCCACCAACCCGTCGAGCGAGCGGGTGCGCACCAGCGCGCTGGTGGCGGAATCAAATTCACGATCGGCCAGGCGCCGCGGGTTGGCGCGGATCACCCCGTCGCGGCGGATCAGCGCCACCTCGTGCGCGAGTTCGGCCCGCATCGCCGCCGCGTTGAACCCGGGGCGCAGCAGGCCGCCCACGGCGCGCAGGGCGGTGAGGCTGTCATGCCAGCCACAGCGCAGCACGGTGCCGGCCAGCGTGCCGCCAACCACGATCACGGCCGATTGGGCATCCAGCAGGTGGGTTAAATCCATGGGCCTTGGTCTTTCGCGAAATCCTGGCGCGAAGAACGGCAGCGCGCGCGCGGGTTTCAGGGGGCGGCAGCCCGGCTTGCCGCCTTTCGGCAAAGCCTTGCCGCGCCAGGCCCGCCGGGCGGCTGCCGCCATGCCCGATTCCGGGGCTAGCGCGCAGTTGGCACGCCCCTTGCTGCACCATCGGCATCATTCGTTTGCCCAAGGAAAGCGAGAGCACCGCCGATGAGCCAGAGTGCATCATCCGACAGCCTGTTCGGCATCCATGGCGCCGCGCTGGAACTGCGCGCCACGCGCCTGGGGCTGCTGTCTTCCAACATCGCCAATGCCGCCACCCCGGGCTACAAGGCGCGCGACATCGATTTCGCAGCCGCGCTCAAGGCGCGCCTCGCCGGGGCGAGCGAAAGCCAGGCCGAGGCCGGCGCCACGCTCTATCGCGTGCCGGTGATGCCCAGCCTGGATGACAACACGGTGGAAATGGCCACCGAGCAGACCGCCTTTGCCGAAAACGCGGTGGGCTATTCCGCCACGCTGGAATTCATCCGCGGCCGCGTGGGCGAAGTGACCCGCGCGATCAAGGGCGAATGACCATGGCGGGCAACGGCAACACCCCCCTCACCCTGTTCGGCGTGACCGGCCGCGCGATGTCGGCCCAGCTGGTGCGGATGAACGCGGCGGCATCGAACCTTGCCAATGCCGGCAACGTGGCCGGCAGCGAAGCGCAGGCCTATCGCCCGCTGCGCCCGGTCTTTGCCGAGGAACTCGATGCGCGGTCCGGCCTCGCCACGGTCAAGGTCCAGGGCGTCTATCGCACCGATACCACCGCCGTGCGCACCCACGATCCCGACAATCCCCTGGCCGATGCCAATGGCGACGTGTGGGGCGCCCCGGTCGATGAAAACGCCGAGATGGTCGAGATGATGGAAGCCAGCCGCCAATACCAGAACGTGGTGGAGGCGATGCAGACCGCCAAGCAGCTGATGCTCGATACGATGAGGATGAAGTGACATGACCACCGTTGCATCGACCAGCGCCACGGGCACGTCAGCGGCCTCTGGCAAGACCGGCTGGGCCAGCCTTGGCGCCACCGATTTCCTCAAGATGCTGACCGCGCAGTTGCAGAACCAGGACCCCACCTCGCCGGTGGACAACACCCAGATGGTGGCACAGCTGGCGCAGTTCTCGTCGCTGTCGAACTCGACCGAGATGAACTCCACGCTGAGCGCGATCTCCGACAAGCTCGACAAGCTGAACACGGCCAGCGCGTCAAACGCCGATGTCGCCGCCACGCTCAAGACCATTTCGCAGCAACTCGCCGCGATCGGCGCGGCCCAGGCTGCGGCCGGAACGCCGGCCACAGCAGCCACGGCAGCCACCACGGCCACCACCGCCGCCTGATCCCCCTCCCCAACCGACAGGAAAGCACGCCATGTCGTTCTATACTTCGCTCAACGGCATCAAGAATGCCCAGACCGATCTCAACGTCGTCAGCAACAACATCGCCAACTCGGAAACCAACGGCTTCAAGAAAAGCACGGTGAGCTTTGCCGACGTGGTTGCCGGCACGGCATTCACCAACCCGCGCCTGATCGAGGGCATCGGCGCCAAGGTCGAGGCGATCACCCAGAACTTCAAGCAGGGCGCGCTCGATTCCACCGGCTCCTCGCTCGACGTGGCGGTGAGCGGCGACGGGTTCTTCACCATCAAGTCGCCCACCACCGGGCAGACGATGTACACCCGCAACGGCGCATTCCAGATGGATGCCGGCGGCTATGTCACCGACGCGCAGGGCAACCGCGTGCAGATGTATCCGACCGATGCCACGGGCACTGCCACCAGCACGACGCTGCAGGACACGCTGGTGCCGGTCACCAATGCTGCCGGATCGCAATTTGCCGGGCTGACCGTGGGTGAGAACGGCAATGTCGCGGCCAGCTATGCCGATGGGTCCAACACCGTGATCGGCAAGATCGGCCTGGCCACGTTCCTCAATCCGCAGGGCCTGCGCCAGCAGGGCTCAGCCGATTGGACCGCCACCAACCTGTCGGGCACGGCCAACTATGGCGAGCCGACCAATGGCCAGTATGGCAAGCTGATGTCGGGCTATCTCGAACGCTCCAACGTCGAGGTGTCGGACGAGCTGGTTGGCCTGATCGTGGCCCAGCGCGCCTACCAGGCCAATGCCAAGGCGATCGACACCGCCACCCAGGCCACCCAGGCCATTCTCAACCTGCGCAGCTAAGGCTTGAGGGAGGGACGCGGCCATGGACCGGCTGATCTATACCGCCTATTCCGGCATGACCGGATCGATGGTGCGCGAGCGGGTGATCGCCAGCAACATGGCCAATGCCCAGACCATCGGCTTTCGCCAGGAAATGCTCAGCGCCACGCCGGTCACGCTCAAGGGCCCATCGCTGGAAGCCCGCGCGATGACGCAAGGCTATGTCCAGGGCGCCAGCATGAAGCAGGGCGCCACCATGGCCACCAACAACCCGCTCGACGTGGCATTGAGCGGGGACACCATGCTGGCTGTGCAGGCGCAGGATGGCAGCGAGGCCTATACCCGGCGCGGCGACCTGACGATCACCACCGATGGCGTGCTGCAGAACGGCGACGGGCGGCCGGTGATAGGCGACGGGGGGCCGATCACCGTGCCGACCGGCACGATCGTGACCATCGCGCCTGATGGCACGGTGCTGGCCGGTGATCCGCAGAACCCGTCCACCCCGCCCCAGGCCGTGGCGCGGATCAAGCTGGTTTCCACCCAGGGCAGCCAGGTGGGCAAGGGGCTGGACGGGCTGTTTCACGTGACCGGCGCGAACAATGCCATGGGCACCTTGCCGCAAGACGAGGAAGCCCGCCTGACCCCGGGCGCGCTGGAGCAGTCCAACGTCGATCCCACGCAAGTGCTGGTCGAAATGGTGGAGGCACAGCGCCTGTTCGACATGCGCACCAAGGTCGCCTCCACCGCGCGCGAAGTGGACGAGAAATCGGCCGCGCTGATGCGCCTCAACACCTGACAATCCCTTTCGGAGAGATCCTGCCATGCCCAGTTCCGCCCTTCACGTTGCCCGCACCGGCCTGGAAGCCCAGGACACGCGGATGCGGGTGATCGCCAACAACCTGGCGAACGTGAGCACCACCGGCTTCAAGCGCGACCGCGCCAACTTTTCGACGCTGGCCTATCAGGACGCGCGCGTCGCCGGGCAGCAGTCTTCCAACGAGACCGCCTATGCCACCGGGCTCAACCTGGGCACGGGCGTGGCGCTGCAGGGCACGGCGCGGATGGAAAGCCAGGGCCAGCTGCAAAGCACCGGCAACGCGCTTGACCTGGCGCTCGATGGCGATGGCTTTTTCCAGGTGACGCTGCCGGGCGGCCAGCTCGCCTATACCCGCGCAGGCAATTTCAGCCGCTCGGCCGAAGGCACGCTGGTGACCTCGCAAGGCTATCCGTTGCAACCGGCGATCACCGTGCCCGAGGGGGCCAGTGCCATCACCGTGGCGCAGGACGGCACGGTGACGGCCACCCTGCCCGGCGCGACCGAGGCCACCACGCTGGGCCAGATCACCATTGCCAGCTTTGCCAATCCGCAGGGCCTCAAGGCGCTGGGCGACAACTTCCTGGTGGAAACCGGCGCCAGCGGCGCGGCGCAGGTGGGCAATGCCGGGGACGCCGGGCGCGGCCATATCCAGCAGGGCTACCTGGAAGCATCGAACGTCAACGTGGTGGAAGAGCTGGTCGACATGATCGAGTGCCAGCGCGCCTACGAGATCAATTCCAAGATGATCTCGGCGATCGACGAGATGCTCAAGAACGCCAACCAGACGCTGTAAGGCGGGAAAGCACTCAGCCCCATGAACTCTCCGTTCGATCCCCTGTTCGACCAGGCGCTGCATGCCGAGCGTGGCCGTGGGCCTGCCCCGCGCCAGGGGCTGGGCCTGCGCCTGATGGCCATGCTGGTGGTGCCGGCGATGATCACCGCGGGCATGCTGGTGACGGCCCAGCCCGCCAAGGCGCGCAACCGCCCGGCTGCCGGCTTCGAACCGGCGCTGCCGCCCGAAAGCCCGGCCAAGCCCGCCGATGGCAGCATCCTCAACCTTGCCAATGGCTATGCCGGGCTGGTCGAGGGCGCGCGCGCCCATGCCGTGGGCGACAGCCTGGTGATCGTGCTGGCCGAACAGCTGACCACGTCGAAATCGGCGGCGAGCAAGACGGGCAAGTCTTCCTCGTTCACGTTCACCCCGCCCAACAAGGGGCCGCTGTCGATCCTGTCGCAGAACGGCATCAACAATTCGGGCGCCAGCGCCTTTTCCGGCCAGGGCAACGCCTCGCAGACCAGCACGCTGGGTGGCGAGGTTTCGGTGACGATCGCCCAGGTGCGCCCCAACGGCACCGCCCTGGTCAAGGGCGAAAAGCGCCTGACGCTGAGCCAGGGGCAGGAATGGGTGCAGCTGTCGGGCATCGTGCGCCTGGCGGATATCGACACGACCAACCGCGTCCAGTCGGGCCAGGTGGCCGATGCGCGGATCACCTATGCCGGCAACGGCGATGTCAGCCGTGCCGCCCGCCAGGGCTGGCTGACCAAGTTCTTCAACCTTGTCAGCCCGTTCTAGGGAACCCGCAATGTCCATCGCTTCTCCCATCGCGTTCGATCTGGCCGCTGCGGCGCTGGCCGGGCTGGCCCTGCGCCCGCTGTGGCGGCGCGGCCTGCTGGCGGTGCGCCCCGGCCTGTGGCTGGTGATGGTGGCCGCCGCGCTGACCGCGCTGCCGGTGCTGGGCACCGCCGCCCATGCCGAGCGGGTGCGCGATCTGGGCGAGTTCCAGGGCGTGCGCTCGAACCAGCTCACTGGCTATGGCATCGTCGTGGGCCTGGCGGGCACGGGTGACGACAACCTGGAATACCTGACCCAGGCGATGCGCGGGGTTTCGGGCCGGCTGGGCGTGCAATTGCCCGCCGGGGTGGCGCCGGGCCTCAAAAATGCCGCGGCCGTGATGATCACGGCCGATCTGCCGGCCTTTTCCAAGCCAGGCCAGCGCATCGACGTGACCGTATCGACGATCGGCAAGGCCAAGTCGCTGCGCGGCGGGGCGCTGGTCCTGGCGCCGCTCTATGGTGCCGATGGGC
>CAYXUN010000023.1:8698-14280 GCA_964468165.1 uncultured Novosphingobium sp.
TCCAAGCCTGGCCAGCTCTTGTTTTTTACTTTTTCGTTTTTGTGATTGCCTTTGTGGGGGGGGGGGGGGGGGGTGGTCGTGGCGCCGCTCTATGGTGCCGATGGGCAGATCTATGCCATGGCGCAGGGCAACCTGGCGGTCGGCGGCCTGGGCATTACCGCCAAGGACGGATCGCAGCTGACCGTCAATGTGCCGACGGTCGGGCGCATTGCCGAAGGCGCCACGGTGGAACGCGCGGTCGATACCGGGTTCGATCGCAACGAGGTGCTGCGCTGGAACCTGTTCGACGCCGATTTCCTCAACGCCGCCCGGGTGCGCGATGCGATCAACACCCGCTTTCCCGGCACGGCCAGCGTGGAAGACGGCGTAACCCTGGCGCTGCACCTGCCGAGCGGCACCGACGCCCGCGCCAGCGCCATGGCCGCGATCGAGGCGATCGAGGTGAGCCCGGCCGAAGCCGCCGCCAAGGTGATCGTCAACAGCCGCACCGGCACGGTGGTGATCAACAGTGCGGTGCGCCTGTCCCCCGCCGCGATCAGCCACGGCAAGCTGGTGATCAAGGTGGACGAGAAACCGCGCGTGTCGCAGCCCGGCCCCTTTTCCAACGGCCAGACCGCCGTGGTGCCCAGCAGCCAGATCAGCGTGGAGGAACAAGGCAACCACGTGGCACTGTTCAAGCCCGGTGCCTCGCTCTCTTCGCTGGTCAATGCCCTTAACAAATTGGGGGTTTCGCCGTCCGATCTGGTGGCGATCCTGGAAGCGCTCAAGCAGGCCGGCGCCCTCAAGGCCGAAATGGTGGTGATCTGATGACCTCTGCATCGACAAGCACCGGCGCCGTTTCGGGCGCACCTGTCGCCAGTGGCCCGGCCAGCGGCGCTGATCGCGCCGCGCTGCGCAAGGCGGCGCAAGGTTTCGAGGCGATGTTCCTGCGCCAGATGCTGAGCACCGCGCGCAGCACCGACCTGGGCGGCGACGATCTGTTCGGCAAGAAGCAGGACGATACCTTTACCCAGATGCGCGACGAACGCTTTGCCGAGATTGCCGCCAAGGCCGGCACGCTGGGCCTGGCCACCCGGCTGGAAGGCCAGCTGGCCAGCGCAGCCGCCCAAGCGCCCGGGGCCACGCCCAAAACCGGTGGGGGAGCCTGAGGGCCATGACCACCGACCTGCTCTCGATCGCGCGCAGCGCCACCCGCGCCGCCCGCACCCAGCTGGACGTGACCGCCCAGAACATCGCCAATGCCGGCACCGATGGCTATGTGCGGCGCACGGTCTCGACCGAAGAGGTGATGACGCCCGGCTATGTCGCGGGCAACCGCGACGTGTCGCTGTCGGGCGTGCGGGTGACCGGGGTCATCCGCAATGCCGATGCCTTTCGCCAGGCCGAAGTGCGGCGCACCGGCGCCGATACCGCGCGGGCCGATACCGAAGTGGGCGGGCTCACCGATATCCAGTCCGCGCTGGAGGCACCGGGGGTCTATTCGGCGATCACCGGCTTTGAAACCGCCCTGACGCAACTGGCGCAAAGCCCCACCGATACGCCGTTGCGCGCCTCGGTCATCGCGGCGGCGCAGACCATGGCCAACAGCTTCAACATCGCGTCCAACCAGCTCGATGCCGTGGCCAAGGGCCAGCAGGGCGGGGCCAGCGATGGTGTGAACCAGATCAACACGATGTCGGCCGAACTGGCCAAGGTCAACGCCCGGCTGGCGCGCATGGCCGATGCCAGCAGCGATCGCACCGGCCTGCTCGACCAGCGCGACATGCTGCTCGAAAAGCTGGCGGGCTATGCCGATATCGCCACCAGCTTTGCCAGCAACGGCGCGGTTGACGTGACGCTGGGCGGCGCATCGGGCGCGCCGCTGGTAACCGGCGCCACCGCGCAGGCGCTGGCAGTGACCACCGCGGCCGATGGCACGATCGGCTTTACCGTCAACGGCGGCGCGCTCACCCTGTCGGGCGGCTCGCTGGCCGGGCAGCAGCAGGTGCTGGCGAGCCTGGCCGATGTGCACGGCCAGCTCGATACGCTGGCCAAGAGCGTGATCGACACTGTCAACACCGCGCAGGGCAATGGCGCCGCGCTGAATGGATCGACCGGGGCCGCGCTGTTTTCCGGCACGGGCGCGGGCAGCATGCAGCTGGCCACCACCAATGGCGGCGCGATCGCCACAGCGGCCGCGGGCGCTGCCGCCAACAGCCGCGATACGAGCAACCTCACCGCGCTGCGCAATGCGCTGACCAGCGCCGATCCGGCCGGCACGATGGACACGCTGATCTATCAGGCCTCTGCCACGGTGCAGGCGCGCACCACCACGCGCGACGCGCTCAAGACCATTTCCGATGCGGCCAAGACCGCGCTTTCCGCCCAGGCCGGGGTCGATCTCGACACCGAAGCCATCAACCTGACCCGGTTCCAGCAGGCCTTCCAGGCCTCGGGCCGGGTGATGCAGGTTGCCGGCAACCTGTTCGACACCATCCTCTCGATCAAGTAGGTCGCCCATGTCTTCCAGCATCTCGACCACGACGTCCGCGTTCTATGATCGCTCCGCGCTCGATCTCAACGGGCTGCGCGCCCAGATGGAGCAGGTGCAGACGCAGATCTCCAGCGGCAACCGGCTGACCGCCTCGTCAGACGATCCGCTGACCGCCTCGCGCCTGCGCAACCTGCAACGCCAGGACGCCATCGCCAAGGTCGACGCCGGCGCGGCCAACCGCGCCACGGCCGACCTCAACCTGACGGACTCGGCAATGACCGAGATGATCAACACACTGCAACGCGCCCGCCAGCTGGCCAACCAGGCCGCCACCGGCACGCTGTCCAACGACCAGCGCACCAGCATCGGCCAGGAACTGGCCGAACTGCGCAACAACCTGGTCTCGCTCGCCAACTCGCGTGACAGCGCGGGCAATGCGCTGTTCGGCGGCGATGCCGCGGGCAACGCCTATAGCGTGAACGCGGCCACCGGCGTGGTCAGCTATGTCGGCAGCGGCAGCGCCGGCACGCTGGAGCTGGGCGACGGGCAAAGCGTGAAGCGCAGCCTGACCGGCCCGGAATTCCTCAATTTCTCGTCCGGCGGCACCAGCAGCGATGTCTTTGCCGCGCTCAAGAGCCTGACCGACGCGATCAGTGCGGGCGGCAGCGGCGCGCAGTCTGCGGCCAATGCCGCGCTCACCACGCTCGATGATGCGATGACCGCGGTATCTACCGGACAGACCGTGGTGGGCGCGCGCCTGTCGTGGATCGATCTCAATACCGAGCGGCAGACGACGATGGGCGAAGCGCGCAGCCAGGACCAGAGCACGCTGGGCGCCACCGACATTCCCACCGCCTATACCCGGCTGCAGGAGCTGGCCACGGTGCTGCAGGCCAGCCAGGCCAGCTTCACCAAGATCTCGGGCCTCTCGCTCTTTACCATGATGTCCTGAAAGCGCGCGCGCCCGTGCCGTTCTGCATTGCAGCAACGGCCGGGCGATAGCGCCGGCTTTCACGGTTTATCGACAGGGTCACCGCTTCATGTTTGCTGGTATCGGCATCGTCGTCCTGCTCGCCATGGTCTTTGGCGGCTTCATCATCACCGGCGGCGCGATCGGCCCGGTGGCCGAAGCCATACCCCACGAAATGCTGATCATCGGCGGCGCGGCGCGGGGCGCCACGATCACCGGCAACTCGATGCACGAGCTGAAAGGCATCGGCGCGGGCCTGGGCAAGGTGTTCAAGGGCCCCAAGCACAACAAGCAGGACCATGTCGATGCCATCGTGCTCTGCGCCAAGCTGATGAAGATCCTGCGCAGCGATGGGCCGGTGGCGCTGGAAAGCCACGTGGCCGATCCCAAGAGTTCGGCGCTGTTTGCCGAATATCCGCGCATCCTGGCCCATACTGCGCTGGTTTCGCTGATCTGCGACACGCTGACCCTGATCGTCGTGTCTTCCGGCACGCTGGAAGTGCATGCCGTGGAAGACGTGATGGACCACGCGATGAAAACCCACTTCCACGAACAGGAAGAAGCGCAGCACGCCCTGCAGGGCCTGGCCGACGCACTACCCGCGCTGGGCATCGTTGCCGCCGTGCTGGGCGTGGTCAAGACCATGGGCTCGATCGACAAGCCGCCCACGGTGCTGGGCGCGATGATCGGTTCGGCTCTGGTCGGCACGTTCATGGGGGTGTTGCTGGCCTATGGCATCGTGGCGCCGCTGGCTGGCCGGCTCAAACAGGTGCTCGATCAGGATGCGATGATCTACCAGGCGGTCAAGCAGGTGATCGTGTCATCGCTGCATGGCTGGCCGCAGCCGCTGGTGGTGGAAAGCGCGCGTTCGGGCCTGGGCCATGCCTTCCGTCCCGGCCTGTCGGAACTGCTCGACGCGCTGCGCGGCCGCTGATCAGGAGGCATTGCCATGGCCAAGCCGCCCAAGGGCAAGGAAGCGCCCAAGCCGATCATCGTCAAGAAGATCACCGTGGTGGCCGGCGGCCATCATGGCGGGGCCTGGAAAGTGGCCTATGCCGATTTCGTGACCGCGATGATGGCGTTCTTCCTGCTGATGTGGCTGCTGGGCGCCACCACCGAAAAACAGCGCAAGGGCATTGCCGACTATTTCACCCCCACCCTGGTCAAGACGCGCAAGGGCAGCGCCGGGTCTGACGGGCTGCTGGGCGGCTCGTCGCTGACCGATGCCGATAACTATGCCCACCGCGCCGGGCAGACCGGCACGCGCACGCTGACGATCCCGCGCGACGCCACCGGCGGCCCCAAGGATGGCGGATCGAAGATGAAGCGCACCCAGGTGATGCAGCAGCGGCTGAAGGAAAAGCTGGATGCCAATGAAAAGCTGCGCCAGCTGGCCAAGCAGGTGCACATGACGATGACGCCCGAGGGCATCCGCATCGACATGCTTGACGATGCACACTTCTCGATGTTCCGCCTGGGCACCACGATCCTGACGCCCGATGCGCTGGAACTGATCCGGGCGATCGGCCAGGCCATCGCGCCCGAGCCCGGCGGCTTGACCGTGCGCGGCCATACCGACGCGCTGCAATGGAAGCCCGGAGACCCGGCCAACAACTGGTCGCTATCGGCCGGCCGCGCCGAAGCCACGCGCCAGGCCCTGATGCGCAACGGCGTGGGCGAGGCCCGCTTCCAGCGGATCGAGGGCGTGGCCGACCGCGAACCCCTGGTTCCCGACAGCCCCAACGACCCGAGCAACCGCCGTATGTCGATCCTGCTGCTGGATTGAACGGCTCGCGGTGCCGAGCGTGTCGCGAGCCGTGCACGGTGCTATATCTGGTTCACACGAAGCCGCGAAGACACGAAGGCAAGATCGCTTTGGCCTGGACAGGTGCCTTTGCCATCTCCAACCTTGTCATTCCCGCGCAGGCGGGAACCAGGGACTGCGGCGCGTGAAGGACATCCGCCCGGTCTTTGCCGCCAGCCCACACCTGGATTCCCGGCTTCGCGGGAATGACGAGGGAATAGGCTGGAAGGGGTGGTTCGTTGCCGCTTACCGTCGGCCTGCCGGGAGGCATCAAGCGGGACCCCGGATCAAGTCCGGGGTGACGAGATTTCATACAAATGTTCGTCTCTTAACGT
>CAYXUN010000023.1:14290-45380 GCA_964468165.1 uncultured Novosphingobium sp.
GGGTGGGGGTGATTTTTTTTTATTAATATTTTGTGGGCACGACCCCCCCCCGGGTTTGGGCCCCGGGGGGTCCCACTGTTCTGCCAGATCATAGTGCCCGCAACTGGGCGATTCCCGCCATTGCCGGCTGCCCTTCCCGATCAAATCAGTTCGCGGCGAGGCGCAGAGAGTTCCTCTGTGCGAAACATGCCGGCATGTGCGCGACGTCGGATGACATTCTGGGCAATGCCCGGCCAGCCCACCTTATCCCTTTTTCTGGCCCGGCTTGGGGGCCAGCCAGATCATGCAGGCCGCCACGAAGAAGATCGCCGTGCACAGCAGGAATACCTGGCGCGTGGCGAGCGTCACCGCTTCGGTCTGGACGAGCTGGCTTAGCGCCATGCGCGCCTGGGCGACCGGCAGGCCGGTATGCATCGGCGGGTGCACCAGCCCCACCAGTTCCGCGCGGTTGACCTTGGTCTGGTGTTCCCACAGCGTGGTCGACATCGAGGTGGCAAAGGCCCCCGCCATCGTGCGCATGAAGTTCTGGATGCCCGCGCCCGATGCGGTCTGATCGGGGCGGACCGAGGCCATGGCGAGCGCGGTGGAGCCGACGAAGAAGAACGGCATGCCCAGCCCCTGGATCATCTGCGGAAAGGCGATGGTCCAATAGCCCATGTCGGTTACCCACACCGTGCGCAGCGCTGCGACCATGCCCAGCCACGACACGCCAAAGCAGATCAGCGCGCGGGTATCCACCTTGCCCACCAGCCGCGCCACGATCGGCGAGAACACCACCGCCAGCACGCCCACCCAGCCCATCGCCAGGCCAGCCCAGGTGGCGGTGTAGTTGAGGTTGGTCTGCAGGAACATCGGGATGAGGACGATGAAGGTGAAGAACGCGCCATAGGCCACGCTCTGCGTCACCACCGCCACGGCAAAGCCACGGTTGCGGAACACCGAAAGATCGATGATCGGGTATTTCTCGGTCAGTTCCCAGATCAGGAAAGCGATGAAGCTGATGACCGCCACGATCGCGAGCGTGACGATGAAGCTGCTGGAAAACCAGTCTTCCTCGCGCCCCTTGTCGAGCATGATCTGCAACGCACCGACCCACAGCACCATCAGCCCCAGGCCGATGTAATCGATCGGGGAGGATTGCGTGGGCGTTTCGAACGGGCGCACCAGGCGCCAGGCCACCGCCAGGCAGAACAGCGCCAGCGGAATGTTGATGAAGAACAGCCAGTGCCACGACCAGTTATCGGAAATGAACCCGCCGCAGATCGGCCCGGCGATCGGCGCGACCACCGTGGTCATCGCCCACAGCCCCAGCGCCGCGCCGCCCCGTTCGCGGGGAAACACCCGCATCAGCAGGGTTTGCGTCATCGGCATGATCGGCCCGCCGCACAGCCCCTGGCATACGCGGAACGCGATCAGCGCGGAAAGGCTGCCCGATATGCCGCACAGCATGGAAAAGATGCCAAAGCCGGTCAGCGCCATGAGGAATACGCGCACCGCGCCAAAGGTGCGGGCGAGCCAGCCGGTCAAGGGCACGCAGATCGCCTCGGCCACGGCATAGGAGGTCAAGACCCAGGTGCCCTGCGTGGGTGAAACCGCCAGGCTGCCGGAAATGTGCGGCACCGAGACGTTGGCAATGGTGATATCGAGCACGACGACGAAGTTGGACAGCGCCAGGGCAAACCCGCCCAGCGCCAGCCGCGCGCCTTTCAGCGGCGGCGGGCCATCGCCGCCAAAGGCCATGGGCGGTCCGCCGGCCATGTCAGTTGCCGCCCTTCGCCGCGCCGCCATCCTTTTCCGGGCGGGTGTCGATCGTGGCGGTCATCGACAGGCCGATCCGCAGCGGATGGGCGCCCAATTCGTGCGGATCGAGTTCGACACGCACCGGCAGGCGCTGCACCACCTTGATCCAGTTTCCCGTGGCATTCTGCGCCGGGATCACCGCCATCGACGAGCCGGTGCCGCCGGAAAAGCCCACGACGCGGCCGTGATAGACCACATCATCGCCATAGAGATCGGACGTAAGCGTGACCGGCTGGCCAGGGCGCACGTGGGCCAGCTGGCTTTCCTTGAAATTGGCATCGACGTGGGCCTGGCCCACCGGCACGATGGTCATGATCGGGCTGCCCACGGCCACGCTTTGCCCCACCTGCACGGTGCGCTGGGTGACCACGCCGCTGACCGGCGCGCGGATCACGGTGCGCGCCAGATCGATGCGCGCCTTGTCGAGCCGGGCCTTGGCCGCCAGCACCTGCGGATTGGTTTCGGGCGTGGTGCCGGTGACCAGCGCGGCGTTGGCTGCCTGCTGGCCATTGGCGGTGCCGCGTGCCGCCTGGGCAGCGGCCAGGCTGGCGCGGGCGGCGGCAAGCTGGCCCTGCGCAGAGGCATAGGCATTGCGCGCGGTCGTCAGTTCCTCGCCCGACACCGCGCCATCGCCCACCAGCGACTGGCGCCGCTTGAGATCGATTTCGGCGCGCTGGACATCGGCCGTGGCGACCTGGACCTGCGCGGTCATGCGGGCGATATCGGCCTGCCGCTCGCCCACCTGGGCAGACAGCGCCGTGCCTGTGGCAATGGTCTGGCGCACCTTGCGCAGGGCATCGGCATAGTCCGCCTCGGCCGCGGCCAGGGCGATCTTGGCGTCGGTGGGATCGAGTTCCACCAGGACATCACCCTTGCGCACCACTTGCGTGTCGTTCACCGCCACGCGCAGCACCGGGCCCGCCACCAGCGGCGTAACCTGCGCCACTTCGGCCGCGACATAGGCGTTGTCGGTATCGACATAGCGCCCGCCCTCGATCCATTCATACAGGCCAAAGCCGGCGGCCACCAGCGCCAGCGCGCCGGCAAACAGCAGGAAGCCACGCTTGCGCTTGGCCTTGCGCGCGGCATCGGCATCGCCATCGGCGTCGGCCGTGCCGGAAAACTTGGGGTCGATATCAGCCATGGGCGGGGTGTCTCGGCATCAGGGAAAGAGAGGGAAGAACGGGAAGCGTGTGGGCGCCGCGGTCAACCGGCACGGAAACCGCCGCCCAGCGCGCGCACCAGCGCGACATGGGCAGACAGCGTGCGTGCCTGGAGATCGGCGAGCAGGCGGCGGTTGGCGAGCAGGGCATCCTGCGCCGACAGCACCGACAGATAGGTGGACAGGCCAGCTTCATACCGGCGGCGGGCGATGCGATAGGCATCGTCAGACGCGGCCACCGCCTGTTGCAGCTGGGCGAGTTGCGCAGCGACCGACTGCCGCGTGGCGGCGGCATCGGCAACATCGCGCAGCGCCTTGAGCAGCGTATCGTCATAGCTCGCCACCGCCTCGTCATAGCTGGCGCGCGCCTGGCGATAGGTGCCGGCGATGCGCCCGCCCGAAAACAGCGGCAGGCTGATCGCCGGGCCGATCGATCCGGCATCCGACCCGCTGGCCGTCAGGTTGCCCAGGCCCAGCGCCTGGACACCGATGAAGCCCATCAGGTTGACGTTGGGATAGAACGCGGCATGGGCCACGCGGATTCGCGCCGCGGCAGCCTCTGCCCGCGCCCGCGCGGCCGCGATATCGGCACGGCGGCCAACCAGATCGAGCGCCAGGTTGGCGGGCAGGCCCTGCGGTGCAAGCGTAGCCAGCTGTGGCAGGGCGATCGCATCGCCGCGCGCGGGCGGCGCGCCGACCAGCACGGCCAGCGCGTGCCGCGCCAGGGCAATCGCCTCGTCCGCCGCGACCAGATCGGCGCGGGCGACGGGGATGCCGGCTTCGGCCTGGCGCTGTTCGGCGCGGGTATCGAGGCCATTGACCACGCGCTGGCGCACGAGCTGGGCGGTATCCTCGCGCAGTTGCAGCGCCTGGGCCCGCACATCGCGCGCGGCCGCGGCGCGGGCCAGGGTGGCATAGGCATCGGCAACGCCGGTGGCGATGGCAAGGCGCGCGGCCTGCGCTTCATACCCGGCGGCCTGCGCGTCTGACGTGGCGGCGCGCAGGGCAGCGCGGTTCTTGCCAAAGAAATCGAGTTCGTAGCTGAGGCTGAGCGAGGCCGCGCCGGTATCATTCCACCCGTGCGGCACGAAGGCAGGCGGAATGCCGTTGTTGTAGCTCTGCTTGGCTTCGGCCGCGCTGGCGCTGGCGGAAAGGCCGGGCAGCAGCGCCGCCCCGCTGGCCTGGGCGAGACCGCGCGCGGCGCGCAGGCGGGCGTCGGCCTGGGCCAGCGTGGGGGAATTGGCCACGCCTTCGGCAATCAGGGCGGACAGCTGCGGATCGCGCAGCGCCTGCCACCAATCGGCCGCGGGCCAATCGGCCGACGACGCGGCCTGCGCCGGCTCTGCCGCCGGCAGCGCCAGATCGCTGGCGCTTGCCTGGCGCAGCGCCGGCTTCTGGCCAAGATCGGGAACAGGGGCGCAGCCGGCCAGCAGGCCCGCCATGGCCAGGCCACCCACCAGCGGCGCCCGCCAGAACGGCCGGATCGCGGCGGGAGACAACGCGGCGAAAAACAGGGCTGACGCGCGGTTGGAAAGACCGGCGGGGGAGGCAGTCATGCAGGGCCTTTGCGCAATCGGGAACGGGACGACCGTGTACGGATCGGTCACTAACCTTCAACTGCGCCCTTGCACTGCGCCTGTCAACAGCTATGTGTACGGAATGGTCACTAGCCCATCAAATTGCAGACTCAAACGCTGTTCGCCCGATGAGCGGCGGGAACATATCCTGTCCGTGGCCACGCAGGTGTTCACGCAGACCGGCTATGGCGCCACCTCGATGTCAGCCATCGCGGCCGAGCTGGGCGGGTCAAAGGCCACGCTCTACAAGTATTTTCCGTCGAAGGAGCAGTTGTTTGAAGCGGTGCTGATGCGCGGCTGCGGCGCGGTGATGGCCTCGCTTCAGGAACTGGCGGAAACCGAATCGGATGACCTTGAGGGCATCCTTACCGATTTCGGCACGCGCTTCCTGTCCGGGCTGTGCAGCCAGCGCTCGATCGATGTCTATCGCATGGTCCATGCCGATGGGGTGCAATTCCACGAAGCGGCAGAGATGTTCTTCCGCTGCGGGCCCGAAATCGCCGGCAGCACCCTCGCCGCCGTGCTGCAACGCGTGGCCGGCCAGCGCGGCCTGGCCCTGCCCGATCCGCGCCTGGCAGCCGACCAGTTCCTGGGCATGGTGCGGGGCAAGCTGCACATGCGCGTGGCGGTGGGCGTGATGCCGGCGCCCGACGCGGAAACGATTCGCCGCCACGCCGCCCATGCCGCACGCATCTTTGCCCACGGCCTGCTGCACCAGCCGAAGACCTGCCAGCCCGAGGTTTGATTGCCCCAACGACGATGGCCGGCGATCCCCAGGGGAATCGCCGGCACCGTGGAGAACCGGGTATTGGCAGCTGGGATCAGCGCAGCAGCGTCAGCACGTTCTGCTGATTCTGGTTGGCCTGCGAGATCATCGCGGTCGACGCCTGGGCCAGGATCTGGGCCTTGGCCATCTGGGTGGTTTCGGCCGAATAGTCGGTGTCCTGGATACGCGAGCGGGCATCCGACAGGTTGGTGATGTTGTCGTTCAGGTTGTTGACCACCGAGCTGAGGCGGTTCTGGCCGGCACCCAGCGTGGCGCGCGTGGCGTTCACTTCCTTGAGCGCGGCATCGACGTTGTCCATCGTGGTCGAAGCCTTGCCGGTGTCGGACACATCGAGCGCCTGGGTGGTCGAGGTGGCGCTGTACGCGGTGTCGGTGCCGCCGAACAGGTTGACGCCCGAGAACGCCTTGCTGACGAGGTCGACCGTGTCGGTGGTGTTGGCACCGGTCTGGATCGAGCTCTTCACGTCGTCGCTGCCGTCGGTGGCTGCGGTGCCGCTGGCGACCTTGAACACCTTGTTGCCGTTGAATTCGGTGTTGTTGAGTACGTCGGAAATCTGGGCAGTGAGGTTCGAGACTTCCGACTGCATCGCGTCGCGGTCAGACTGCTGATAGGTGTCCGACTTCGACTGAACAGCCAGTTCGCGCACGCGCTGCAGCATGTTGGTCACTTCGCTGAGCGCGCCTTCGGCCGTCTGCGCCATCGAGATGCCGTCGTTGGCGTTGCGCACGCCCTGCGACATCCCGGTGATCTGCGCAGTCATGGTCGTGGAAATGGCGAGGCCCGCCGCATCGTCCTTGGCACTGTTGATTCGCTTGCCGGTCGACAGCCGTTCCATCGCGGTTGCAGCCAGCTTGCTTGCCGAGTTGGAAGCGTTGGCCGCCTTGATGGCGCTGACGTTGGTGTTGATTACCGCCATGATGTTTCTCCGATTATTCGGGATAGACCCCAATCGCTGCCAGTCCAGGGATTGACCGGCTGCACGGCAAAGACCGGCAGGATGGGCGGCAATTTAAGGGCAAAATCTTGCCGGCCGGCGGTTTTCCGGGGCCGCCATATACGTGTTTTCACTTAGCACGGCCGCTGATCTTAAAGTTTCACACCATTTGACGGTTTCGCGCGAAAAACAGCGTCGTGGATATGGTTAAGACGGGGGTCAAAGTGATGAACAGCGATTGCGGCGACAGATTGCCGATAAGCGGGCAGGCGCAGGCGCGCCACGGCGCGCTGATCATGCGCGCTGCAGCGGTGCTCAATACGCCGGGCATGGGCCCGCTGCCCGTGCTGGCCGATTCGACCGATGTGGGCGCGCTCGATCCGCGCCGCCCGGCAGTGGTGCTGGAACGCGCGGCGCAGCCGGCGCTGGCGCGCATGGCCAATGGCAAGCGCCACGTGGTGCGCTATGCCGATCCGCTGTCGGAAAGCGCGCTGGCCGCGATCATCGCCTGCGCCACCGCGCCTGGCATGCCGATTGCCGCCGATCCCGAAACCCTCTCGATCCTGGCCTTGGCCGAGCGCCTCGCCGTCAGCGAAATTCCCGTGCTGATCAACGGCCCCACCGGCACCGGCAAGGAAGTGTTGAGCCGGTTCATCCACGCCGCCAGCCCCCGCCACGACAAGCCGTTCATCGGCGTCAACTGCGCTGCCATGCCCGAAACCATGCTGGAAGCGCTGCTGTTCGGCCACCAGAAGGGCGCGTTCACCGGCGCCAGCGCGGCCGGCGAAGGCTTTTTCCGCGCAGCCCATGGCGGCACGCTGCTGCTGGATGAAATCGCCGAAATGCCGCTCTCGCTCCAGGCCAAGCTGCTGCGCGCGCTGCAGGAAGGCGAAGTGGTGCCTCTGGGCGCAACCCAGCCGGTCAAGGTGGACGTGCGCATCATTGCCTGCGCCAACCGCGACCTGCCGTCAGAGGTGGAAGAGGGGCGGTTCCGCGCCGATCTCTATTACCGGCTCAACGTTTTCCCGCTGACGCTGCGCGCGCTGGCCGAGCGGCCCGACGATATCGCGCCGCTCGCCTTTGCCCTGATGATGCGCCACGCCCCGGCCGACCGGCCGCTGCCCTGGCTCTCGGACGCAGCGCTGGCCATGCTGGGCTGCCACGGCTGGCCGGGCAACGTGCGCGAGCTGGAAAACGTGGTGCGCCGCGCCCTGCTGCTGGCCGGCGACCAGGCCGAGATCGGCCCCGAACATATCGTGTTCGATCGCCCGGCGCGCAGCGCGGCCAACGATGCGGCCCTGGCCGACGTGCGCGCGCCCCAGGCCGGCAAGCTGTCGAACATCGTCCAGCTTTCCGAAGCGCGCGCGATCCTGGCCACGCTGGAAGCCTGCGGCGGCAGCCGCGTGGAAGCGGCGCGCCAGCTGGGCATTTCCGAACGCACGCTGCGCTATCGCCTGGCCAGCTTCCGTGAAGCCGGCATCGCCGTGGCGGGAGGCCGGCGATGAGCGCGATCAACGGTATAGGCGCCGGGGGCGGCATCCAGCAGATCATGGCCATGCGCCAGCAGATCATCGATCGCTCGCACCTGCTGCAACAGATCCGCACGCCAGAAAGCGCGGTTCCGGCCGAAACCAACTCACCATCAGGCGGCTTTACCGACGCGCTCAAATCGGCGCTCGACACGGTCAATGCCAGCCAGGCCAAGGCCGACGGTATCAGCGCTGCCTATGAAAAGGGCGAGACGGTCGATGTCGCCAAGGTGATGCTGGCGCGCCAGGAAGCCGGCGTTGCCTTTGAAGCCACGCTGCAGGTGCGCAACAAGCTGTTGACCGCCTACCAGGACATCATGCGGATGGGGGTCTGATAGATGGCCGACCTGGTTCCCGTGGGGGCCGGTGGCAGCCCGCCACCCTCGCTTCTCGCCCCGTTGACCGATCCGGCCGGGGGCGCCCTGCCCGCGCGGATGGGCGCATTCCTGCGCCAGCCGCCGCTGCGCCGCATGCTGCCCTGGTTCGGTGGCATTACCGCCGCCGGGCTGACCGGGCTATTGTGGCTGACCATGGCGCCCGCGCCGCAGCGCATGCTCTATTCCGACCTGTCGGACGCCGAGCGCGCGCAGGTAACGGCCGCGCTCGACAAGGCGGCGATCGCCTATCACATCGACAATTCCACCGGCGCGATCACCGTGGGGGAAAACGACCTCTACAAGGCGCGCATGGTCGCGGCATCCGATGGCGCGGTGGCCACGCCCGAAACCGGCGAGCAGATGATCGACAAGCTGCCGATGGGGGCAAGCCGCACCCTGGAAGGGCAGCGGCTGCAGGCCGCGCGCGAGCGCGAGCTGGAACTGACCATCATGCAGATCGACGGGGTGGAGGCAGTGCGCGTGCACCTCGCCCAGCCGGAAAAGTCGGTCTTCGTGCGCGATACCGCGGCGCCCTCTGCCTCGGTCATGGTGCGCCTGGCCAAGGGGCGGCAACTGGCCACCAGCCAGGTTTCGGCGATCGTCAACCTGGTGGCCGGATCGGTGCCGGAACTCTCGGTCGATGCGGTCAAGGTGATCGACCAGCACGGGCGCCTGCTCTCGGCCGACAAGCCGGGCGATGCCGATCGCCTGGAAATCCAGGGCCGGCTGGAAGACAAGCTGCGCGAGCAGATTTCCCAGCTGCTTACCCCGATGCTGGGCGAAGGCAATTTTTCCAGCGAGGTGCAGGTCGATCTGGACATGGACCAGGTCACTTCTGCCCGCGAAAGCTATGACAAGCAGGGCGCGTTGCGCACCGAGCAGCAATCGGCCTCGCAGACCAGCGGGCCGGGCGCGGTGGGCGTGCCGGGTGTCCTGTCCAACACCCCGCCCGCGCCCACTTCGGCAGCGGTTGGTGCGCCGCAGGGCACGCCCTCGCCCAGCCCCTCGGGCGCGGCGCCCAGCAATGGCGAAAGCTCGTCTTCGAAAACCTATGAACTGGGCCGCGAAGTGGCGGTGACCAACAACACGCCGGGCAAGATCCGCCGCCTGACCGTGGCGGTGGCGCTGTCTTCGGCAGTGCTGGCCAAGGCCAAGCCCGCCGAGATCGACCAGATCAAGCAGCTGGTGAGCGCGGCGGTGGGCGCCGATCCCACGCGCGGCGACCAGGTGGCCGTGGCGGTGCGCGCATTCAACCCGGCCGACATCACCCCGCCCAAGTTCTATGAACAGCCCTGGTTTGCCATGGCGGTGCGCAATGGCGTGGCGCTGGTGGCGGTGCTGCTGACGCTGCTGCTGGGCGTGCGCCCGCTGATCAAGGCGCTGCGCCGCGATGGCAGTGCAGCGGCCAAGGGCAAGGACGCCCGCAAGAAGGGCAAGGCCGCCGCCAGCGATGACGACGACGAGGACGCCGAGGAGGCCAGCGCCCCGCGCGCCGAGGCCGCGGCCGATCCCAACGCCCCACGCCCCAGCCGCTCGATCGGCCCTGGCCCGACCACCGGCATGATCAAGCCGATGCTGGCGCCCGCGCAAGATGAAAGCGGCGCGATCGATACCGAACTGCTCAGCCGCCAGGTGGGCCTGGCCCAGCGCCTGGTCCAGGAAAAGCCCGACAGCGCCGTGGCCGTGCTGCGCCAGATGCTGAAGGAACCGAGCGAAGAAGGCGCCTCATAACATGGACAGCGACATGGCAGAGGGTTTGGGCAGCATGACCGATCCTGAACTCGCCGCCGTCATGGTCATGCTGCTGGAAGACCAGCAGGCGGCCGATCTGCTGGCGCAGCTCGATCCCAAGGAACTGCGCCTGCTGGGCGAGAAGATGTGCGCGCTGGGCGAGATCGGCCCGGTGGCCATTGCCCAGTCGATCACCGGCTTTGTCGAGCGGACCGAGCGGCTGGGCCTGACCGCGCACGATCGCGTGGGCCAGGTGCGCGATCTGATGACGCGCGCGGTGGGCGAGGTGAAGGCCGACAACCTGATGCACCGCATCGCGCCCGAAGCGGCGCAGGATACCTCGGCGCTGGAACTGGCGCGCTGGCTCAACCCCGAAGTGCTGATCCCGCTGGTGCGGGGCGAACATCCCCAGGCGATCGCCGTGCTGCTGGTGCAGATCGACCCGGAAGTGGCCGCCGCCGTGCTGCATGGCCTGCCCGAAACCATCCAGACCCAGGTGGTCCACCGCATCGCCACGCTGGGCAAGGTCTCGGCCGAGGCGCTGCGCATGCTGGAAGAAGTGCTGACCCGCCGCATCGTGGCGATCCACAGCCGTTCGGCCCTGACGATGGGTGGCCCGCGCGAGGCGGCCGAGATCATCAACGCGGCGGCCAAGGCGGTCGAGAAGCGGGTCATGCCCGAACTCACCAAGATGGACAAAGCTCTGGCCAAGGAAATCGAGAACGAGATGTTCAAGTTCGAGCATCTCTATGTGCTGGATGCGCAGTCGATGGGCGCCATGCTGCGCGAGGTGGACAGCGACACGCTGATCGCCGCGCTCAAGGGCATCGAGGAACCGCAGCGCGAGGTGTTCTTCCGCGCCATGTCGAGCCGCGCCGCCGATGGCGTGCGCGACGAGATCGCCGCGCGCGGCCGGCTCAAGCGCGCAGAAGTGACCGAGGCGCAGAAGGCCATGATCACTGCCGCCCGGCGCCTTTCGGCCGAAGGGGTGATCGTGTTCGGTTCGGGTGACGATGACTATGTCTGACGTGCTGCGCATTCCCGAGCCGGGGCGCACGCTGCGCGCCTGGGGCGCGGTGCCGGCGCAGTCGCAGGGCTTCACGCTGGACCCGCGCTTTGCCCGCATTCCGCCGGTGCCACCCAAGGCCGAATTTGCCGCGATGCCCGAACCCGAGCGCGAAGACCCGATCGAGCTTGCCCGCACCGAAGGCTTTGCCGCCGGCCAGGCTGCCGCCTTGGCGCAGGCGCAGGCCGATGCCGCCGCCCAGGACGCCGCGCGCCACCGCATCGAAAGCGCCTTGCGCGCCATGGACGCCGCGCAGATCGATGCGCTGGAGCAGCGGCTGCGCCAGACCGTGCTCGCGCTGTGCGAGGCGGTGCTGGCCGATGCCGCGATCGATCCCGCCGCGCTGGAGCAGCGCGTGCGCCGCGCCGCGCAGATGCTGGCCCGCGCCGAAGATGCCCGCGTGATCCGCCTCCACCCCGAGGACCTGGCACTGGTGGGCCACCACTTGCCCGAAGACTGGCACTGCGAACCCGATTCCAGCCTCGAACGCGGCGCCGTGCGCGTCGATGGCGCGCTGGGCGGGGTGGAAGATGGCCCGCTGCAATGGCGCCGCGCGGTGGAAGAGGCACTGCGGCAATGCTGATGCCGCCAGCCGATGGCAGCAGTCTCGATCGCCAGACCGGCGGGCTGCATCCCGCGCTGCCGCTGCTTGCGCGGCTCGCCGGTGCCCACCCCGATCTTGCCCCGCGCCGCTATGGCCGCCTCAGCGCCTGCGATGGCGGGCTGCTGGAAGTGTCGGGCCTGTCGGTGCCGATCGGCACGCAATGTCGCATCGCGCATGGGCGCGGCGACCTGGCGGCAGAGGTGATCGGCTTTCGCAATGGCCGCAGCCTGATGATGCTGCTGGGCGATCCGGTGCTGTTGCGCCCGGGTGCCTATGTCCGGCCCGAAGGGCGGCCGGGCATGGTGCCGGTGGGCGAGGCGTTCCTGGGTCGCGCGGTGGATGGCGAAGGCCACCCCATCGATGGCGGTCCGCCGCTCGCCGCCCATGCCGAATGGCCGGCCGGCGGGGTGCGCGCCGGCGCGCTCGATCGCAGCCCGGTGCGGCAATCGTTCGATACCGGGGTGCGCGCGCTCAATGCCCTGACCACGTTCGGCGTGGGCCAGCGCATCGGCATCATGGCCGGATCGGGCGTGGGCAAATCTGTCCTGCTCGACATGGTCGCCCATGGCGCCCAGGCCGAAATCGTCATCGTTGGCCTGATCGGCGAGCGCGCCCGCGAAGTGTCCGACTTTGTCGAGCGGCACATGGCGGGCAGCAAGCGCGCGCACAGCGCGGTGATCGCCGTGCCGGCCGACCATGCCCCCAACCTGCGCATTCGCGGGGCGATGATGGCCACGGCCCTCGCCGAATACTTCCGCGCCCAGGGGCGGCGCGTGCTGCTGATCATGGACAGCCTGACGCGCGTGGCCCACGCCGGGCGCGAAATCGCGCTGCTGCTGGGCGAGCCGGGCGCGGCGCGCGGCTATCCCCCTTCGGCGCTGGCGACGATCACCAAGCTGGTGGAGCGCGCCGGCAATTCGGCGGCCAGCGGCGGCTCGATCACCGGGCTCTACACCGTGCTGGCCGATGGCGACAACCAGGACGATCCGGTGGTCGATACCGCCCGCTCGATCCTCGATGGCCACATCGTACTGTCGCGCGATCTGGCGCAGCGCGGGCATTATCCCGCGATCGACATTCCCGCCTCGTTGAGCCGCGTGATGACCGACATCACCAGCCCGCAGCACCAGGCCCTGGCGCGGCAGTTCCGCGCCTTGATCGCGGCGTACGAGGCCAACCGCGATCTGGTGCTGATGGGCGCCTATCGCCAGGGGGCCGATCCGCAGCTGGACCAGGCGATTGCGATGCACGGCGCGCTGGCCGATTTCCTGATGCAGCCCGCGCAGGAAATCGTGCCGTTGGACAGCTGCATTAACCAATTGACCCAGTTGCTGGGCGGCTGAGCGCGCCATGACGATCAAGGCCCGCAACCAGCGGCTGGTGCGGCTGCGCCGGCTGGAAAAGCTGCGCGAGATCGGCCATCGCCAGGCCATGCTGGCCGCCGGCCAGGCCGAAGGCACGCTGGCGCAATTGCAGCACCTGGCCGAGCGCACCGGCACTCTGGCGGAAAGCTATGCCGCGCGCACCGATGCCGATGACGGCGCCGCATTGGCCCATCTTGGCGCGTTTCGTGCCGGGCTTGAGCGCATTGCCCGCAGCACTGCCGGCGAAATCGACACGGCCCGCCGCATTGCCGATGCCCGCGCCGCCGATGTGGCCGCGGCCGAGCGCCGCCGCGCCGCCGTGGCCGATCGCATCGCTGCCGAGGCGCAAGCCCTGGCGCGGGTGCGCGCCCAGGCCGGCACGCCGCTCGACGCATCGCGCAACCGTGAAGACCCCGCATCCGAAACCATCCCTATGCCGCATTCGCGCGATTGGCACGGCTCTTGAATTAACCGTGGGCGTATCGCCCAGGAGCTTGTACCGCGATGGTATCGATTGCCGCCCCACTTGCCGCATCATCCGCCCCTGCCACCATGGCAGGCGCAGCGGCATCGATCGCCACGGGCCTGGCCCAGCCGGGCGAAACCACCGGATTTGCGGCGCTTCTCGACACGGCAGATGCCCCGCCTGCCGCCGTGCCCACCCCTGCTGCCACGCCGGCCGAGCTGCGCGCGCCAGGCGCCCCGGCAGAACTGCCGCTGCCTGCCACGGCAAGCCTGTTGCCCGAAACCGGCAAGATCTTGCCGGCAAACGGCAAGGCGGCCCTGCCCACCGCGCCCGCTCCCGTCGTGGTTGCGGCTGCGGCCATGGCTGCGACGCCCGCCGTGGCGGCCAGCCCTGCGCCGGTGGTCGCGCCGATGACTGCAGCGCCGATCCCCGCTACACCGATCACCGCCATGCCGGCGGCAGGCCAACCTGCCGCTGTCACCGTGCCTGCACCCATGTCGGCACCGGCGCAGGTGCTGCCGTCTGCACCCACGCCAGCCGCTGCGCACGGCGCAGCACCGACCGTCACGCCGGATCAGACGCCCACCGTGCCGCAGGCAACGCCGCCCGCCGCGATGCCGGTGGCCGCACCTCGCGCCATGGCCAGCCTGCTGGCCCTGCGCCACGCCGGCACGGCCGATACCGATGCTGATGCCGAAGATGCGGCGGCAGACGACACGGCGGCGCCTGCCGCATCGGCGGCATCCGGTGATGCAATCCCCACCGATCCTGTCGCGACTCCGGCTGCGGCCAGCCTGGCCCTGGCCAGCATTCCTGCCCCGATCGTGCTGGCTGCCGCGCCGGCCATCCCCGCGCCAGAGCAGGCCGCGGCACCAGCACGGCCGGTGCAGCCGGCCGTTGCGCAACCAGCCGCGCCCAAGCCGATGGCCCTTCAGGTGGCCCTGCCCCAGACCGGGCAGCTGCGCCCCGAAGCGCCGACACCCGCCGCGATGCCGGCCGGGCTGGCGACACCGCTGCCGCTTGCCCCGGCCGATCGCACTGCGCCAGCCGCCACGGTGGCTGAACCGCTGGCACTGGTGCCGCAAGTCGCCGTGCCTGCCTTGGCGCCTGCCCCGGTCATGACCACGATCGCGCACGCCGCAGCACCGGCTGGTCCTACCGCGCCGATCGCAACGCAACAGGTGCTGGCCGCGCGCCAGCCGCAGCAGGCGATTTCAGCCCAGCCAACACCGCCGGCCGAAGCCGAGACGGCCGCAATGCCGCAGGCGCCGTCCGGCGTCGGTGCCATGCCGCCGCTGTCCCTTTCCGCCCTGGCCGTGGCCGCGCCGCAGCCGATGGCAGCGCCGGCCATCGCCGATACGGCGCCTGCCGCCACCATTCCCGGCGCGCAGGTTGCCGCGCTGGTCGATGCCGTGGCGCGGGCGCGCCAGGATGGCCAGGGCGCGACGGTGGCGGCCACGCTGGCCCACGGCACGTTCGGGCGGATCGATCTGCAGTTCCGGCAAAAGGACGATGGCCTGACCGTGACCATGGCCAGCGCCGATCCCGGCTTTGCCCCCGCCGTGCTGGCCGCCAGCCGCGCCGAGGCCGGCAATGGCACCAACCAGAACGCGGCCAATGCCAATGGCGCGGGCCAGAACAGCACCGGCCAGAACAACACCGGCCAGGCCTTTGCCGGCCAGTCGCAATCACAAACCCCTTCACAGGGCCAGGGTGGCGATCCCCGCCAGCCGCAACGCGCCGCGGCGCCGGACAGCGCGGGCCTTGCCGCCCGCCGCGGACCGGACCGGAGCGACGAGCCCGACACGGCCCAGGGCGGCGTCTACGCGTGATCGCGCGCGTGAATCCCCTGGCCATCTGACGATCAAGGAACCGGCATGAGCGACAAGAAGGAAAAGGACAAGGACGCGCCCAAGAAGAAAAAGGGCGGTCTGGTGGTTCTCATCGGCGTGGTCGTGGCCACGCTCGTCCTGGGTGGCGGCGGGGTCTATGCCCTGTTTGCCATGCACATCCTGGGTGGGCCGCAAGTGGTCATCCACGAAGACAACAAGCCCAAGCTGATCCGCAAGGGTGAGGAAGACCCCTATGCCCCCGTCGCCAAGGAAGGCGGCGAGGGCGAAGGCGGGGCCAAGGAAGTGGAAGGCGAAGGCGGCAGCGAATACCGCACCGTCTACTATTCGTTTTCCGACGATTTCACCTCGAACCTCAAGGACAGCGACCACCTGGTCCAGGCCTCGATCGCGGCATCGACGCGCCGCGATTATCGCGTGGTGATGTGGATGAAGAAGCACGAGCTGGCGATCCGTTCGGCCCTGCTCACCGTCCTGGCCGACACGCCCGATACCGACGTGGAAACCACCCAGGGCAAGCAGCGCCTGCAACAGCGCATGACTGCCGCAATCAACAAGGTGCTGACCGACACCGAAGGCTTTGGCGGGGTGGATGCGGTCTATTTCAAGCAATTCATCGTGCAGTGAGCCGCAAGTTTGCGGGTGACGGGCATTTTACGGGCAACGGGGAAGCAAGACGATGAAGCCTGAACGGGAATTCGTGGCAGAACGGGTAGTGGCAAGCCACTGCCCGCAACTGCTGCGCCCCGGAGCGAGCCAGGCCGACCTGGTCACGGCGCTCAGCCGCACGGCCGAAAAGCTGGCGCGCGAATTGGGCAGCGCGCTGGCCGGGTTGCTGGGCGGCGATGAACCCCTGGTGGAATGCAGCCGTCCCGAACGCACCGTCTATTCCGATTATGCCACGATGCAGGTGATGGGCCACCGCAACCTGGGGGCCTATACGCTGTTTGGCGCGGGCGCGGGCAATGACCGCATCCTGGGCATGGTGGCGGGCGAAGTGGTGCTGCGGCTGGTCGATCGCGCGTTTGGCGGGGCAGGCGTGGCGCCGCAGCAATTGCCGCGCGAGCTGCCGCTGTCGGCCGAACTCATGGTGCACCGCCTGGAAGCCATGCTGGCCGGGTGCCTGGCCAGCGCGCTGGGCGCCGATAGCGCCGACGTGATCCGCCCGCTGCGCCGCGAGGGCAATATCGATCACCTCGCCCCGTTCGGCAACGACGAGCATATCGTGGCGCTGGTCTTTTCCATCACCGAGCCCGGCCGCCCGGCCTGGGCGATCGAAATGGCCTTTCCCTACGACACGCTGGCCGCGCTGTTTGCCAATGGCGAGCGTCCGCCCGCCAGCAGCGAGCACGCCCCGGCCGATCCGCGCGGCGCGCCCTTTGCCGATGTGCCGCTGCCGCTCAGCGCCGTGCTGGTCGACATGCGGGTGCCGCTGGCGGCGATTTCCGCGCTGGAAGTGGGCCAGATCCTGCCGGTGCCGGTGGCGCGGGCCGTGCCCTTGCGCGTGGCCGGCCACACCATCGGCCATGGCACGGTGGGCGCGGTGGACGATCGCCTGGCCGTGCAGCTTTCGCAGATTTTCTAGGATTTCAATTGGGGGGTTTCACAATGTCGTTTCAACCGCGCGGTTTCGATTTCCTCAAGGATGTCGATGTGCGCCTTACCGTCGAACTGGGCCGCACCGAGATGAAGCTCAAGGACGTGCTGGCGTTGAACGAGGAAAGCGTGGTCATGCTCGACCGGCTGACCGATGAACTGCTCGACGTGATGGTCAACGGCAAGCTGATCGCGCGCGGCGAAGTGGTCGCCCAGGGTGATCGCTTCGGCCTGCGCATCGTGGAACTGGCCGGCAGCGAAAACGCCCCGCGCAAGGATGCGGCGTGATGCTGTGGTACATTCTCAAGCTGATGGTCGTGCTGCCGCTGATCGCCGGCATGGCCTGGGGCTCGCTGCGCCTTGCCAAGCGGTTTGAAGGCAAGTTCGGCACCTCCACCGGCAGCCGCGCGGTCAAGATCGTCGAAACGCAGATGCTTTCGCCCAAGCTGCGCCTGGCGGTGATCGCATTCCACGATCGCGAGATCCTGGTGTCCACCTCTAAGAACGGCCTGGTGCGCCTGGCCGAAGCGCCGGCGCGCAAGCGGGAGGATGTGGCGTGAGGGCGATGTGGCGCATGGCTTTGCACCACCCCCAAACCCCCTCCTCTGAAGAGGAGGGGGCTTATCAGCCCTCTCTCCCCCTCCTCTTCAGAGGAGGGGGCCGGGGGGTGGTGCGAAGCCTCACGCTGACCCTGCTGCTGCTCCCCACCCCCGCCCTCGCCCCGCGCGCCCCCCGGCACACCCCCATTCCCGGCGCGCTGGACCGCGCGTTCAGCCAGATTGCCGGGGCGCAGTCGCAGGGCAGCCTGTCGCTGTCGTTGCAGCTGCTGCTCATCATGGGGCTGCTCACGATCCTGCCCTCGCTGATCCTGATGATGACCAGCTTTACCCGCATCCTGGTCGTGCTCTCGATCCTGCGCACCGCACTGGGCCTGCAGCAATCGCCGCCCAACCAGATCCTCATCGGGCTGTCGCTGTTTCTCTCGCTGTTCGTGATGGCACCCACGCTCGACAAGGTGAACGCCAATGCGATCCAGCCCTATTCGACCGGGCAGATCAATGCCGAGCAGGCGATCGGCACGGCGGGCATGGAATTCCACGCCTTCATGGTGCGGCAAACGCGTGAGCGTGACCTGCTGATGTTCACCGACATGGCCAAGGCGCCACATTACCAGGCCACGCGCGACATTCCCTTTTCGATCCTGCTGCCCGCGTTCGTGACCAGCGAACTGAAGACCGCGTTCCAGATCGGCTTCATGCTGTTCCTGCCGTTCCTGGTGATCGACCTGGTGGTCTCTTCGGTGCTGATGAGCCTGGGGATGATGATGATGTCACCCACGGTGGTGTCGCTGCCGTTCAAGATCCTGTTGTTCGTGCTGGTCGATGGCTGGGCGCTGCTGATGGGCAGCCTGGCGTCGAGCTTCGGCTAGGAGCGCAGGTCTCATGGACGACATGTCTTCCCTGCTCGCGCTTGCCGATCGCATGCTGTGGACCACCGCGCTGGTGGCAGCGCCGGTGTTGCTCGCCAGCCTGGCCGTCGGCCTGGTGGTGGGCATCATCCAGGCCGCCACCTCGGTCAACGAACAGACCCTGACTTTCGTGCCCAAGCTGGCGGTGACCGCGCTGATCCTGGTGCTGCTGGGCGGGGCGATGCTCGGGCTGATTGCCGATTTCATGACCGACGTGTTCGCCCAGATCGCCGCGACGGGGCAGTAGGCATGATCGCGATGAATTTCGGATTCGGCGCGCTGGAAACCGAATTCTGGCGGATGCTGTTCCTGATGACGCGCTGCGGCGCGGCGCTGTTTGCCGTGCCGCTGTTCGGCAGCCAGCAGGTGCCGATGCAGGTGCGCGTGGTGCTGGCCGGCGGCCTGGCGGTCATGCTGTGCAACTGGACCACGATCCCGGCGCCCGCCGCGCTGTTTTCGCTGCCCGGCCTGCTTGCCACGGCGGGCGAGGTGGTGATCGGCCTGGCGCTGGGCTTCGTGCTGCAATTCGCCTTTGCCGCGCCGATGATCGCGGCCGAAATGATCGGGGCCAGCATGGGCATGAGCATTGCCACCGCCGCCGATCCGGTGTCGGGCGCGCACTCGCCGGCGCTGGGACAGTATTTCTCGGTGCTGCTCACCGTGATCTTCCTTGGCCTGGGCGCCCACCTGCAATGGTTTTCGCTGCTGGTGGACAGCTATCGCGCGTTTCCCCCCGGCGGCGGCTGGTTCACCCCCGATCGCATGGGCCTGATCGCCGGGTTCGGCACGCAGATGTTCGTGTCAGCCCTCGCCATCGCCCTGCCGGTGGTGCTGCTGCTCTTGCTGGTGCAACTGACCTTTGGCGTGCTGGCGCGCTCGGCGCCCAGCCTCAACATCTTTGCCCTGGGCCTGCCGATGGGCGTGCTCGGCGGCATTGCCGCGCTGATCGCCTCGGCCCCGCTGCTTGATGATGCGCTGACCGATCTGGTCGCCCTGGGCCTGGGCCAGGCCCAGGCACTGCTGGTGAAATAGGAGCGTACCGGCCATGGCAGAGGGCGAAGGCAGCGGCGAAAAGACATTTGCCCCCACCGAAAAGCGCAAGCGCGACGCGGCCAAGAATGGCGACGTGCTGCGCTCGCGCGAGTTGGGCACGGCGGCCGGGATCTTTGCCGGGATCGCCTGGCTGTGGCTGGCCGGGCCCTGGCTGCTCGGCCAGTTGGGCCAGGTAACGCGCAGCGGCTTTTCCTGGGATCGCGACAGCCTGGATCACTTCGACCCGGGCCAGCGCATGGCCCGCGCGCTGATCGACGTGCTGCCGCCGGTGCTGGTGCTCGGCGTGGGGCTGATCGCGGTGGCGCTGGTCTCGCAGCTGGCGTTTTCGGCTGGCCGGTGGAACGCGGGGAATCTGGCGCCAAAGGGGTCGCGGCTCGATCCCGCCAAGGGGCTGGCGCGCATGTTCGGCATCCAGGGGCTGATCGAGCTGGGCAAGGGCCTGGCCAAAGTGACGCTGCTGGGGGCCATGGCCTTTTTCTGGATGCGCGGGCGGCTGATGGCGCTGGTCGGCCTGGGCGGCGGGCAGATCACCCAGGGCGCGCTGGCCGGGCAGCTGGGCTATGCCTGGGACGCGATGCTGTCGCTGCTGGTCCTGCTCGCCTCGGGCCTGGTGGTGATCGCCCTCATCGATTTTCCGGTGCAGTTCGTGCGCCGCTTCCTGCGCCTGCGCATGAGCCTTCAGGACATTCGCGACGAAACCAAGGAAAGCGAAGGCTCCCCCGAAAAGAAATCGGCGATCCGCAGCCGCCAGCGCCAGATCGCCATGGCCGGCGTCAACAAGGCCATGCGCGAGGCGCAGTTCGTGATCACCAATCCCACCCACTTTGCCGTGGCGCTGGCCTATGATCCCGATCTGGCGCCCGCGCCGATCGTGCTGGCCAAGGGGCGCGGGGAAAAGGCCCTGGCGATGCGCGAACTGGCCGCCGAACTGGCCCTGCCGACGCTGGAATATCCCGCGCTTGCCCGCTCGGTCTATTACACCACGCGCGAGCGGCAGGTGATCCGCGAGGAACTCTATGGCCCGATCGCCGCGATCCTGGCGTTCGTGATGTCGTTGAAGCGCGGCGATACTCCGCCCGCGCCGATGGTCAACGTGCCCGTCGCCCTGCGCTTCGACGCCGATGGCCGGCCCGAAGCGGTGGCCTGACGGCAACCGCGCAAGGCGCTGTGTAACGCCCTTAAACTCCTCAACCGCCGGACGTTCTTGAACGTATGACCACGACCTCATCGACATCGTCGACTTCGGCGTCGACCAGCACCTCGACCACTTCGTCGTCTTCGGCGACGGCCAAGCTGCTGGCGTCGCTGGGCGCCAGCACGATCGACAGCTCGGGCCTGGCCGACCAGCTTTCCGCCGCGCAATATGCCGCGCGGATCGATGCGGTCACGGCCAAGCAGAGCAAGGTCGCCACGCAGATTTCCGATGCCTCGACGCTCAAGTCGATGATCAGCTCGCTGGCCAGTTCGCTGGGCGACCGGGTGCGCACCGGCGATCTGGCCGTCACCCCGACGATCACCAACAGCAGCGTGGCCACGGTGAGCAAGGGCACGCTCACCGGCAGCGGCACCTCCACCCTGGAAGTGACCCAGCTGGCCAAGGGACAGACGCTGGTCAGCCCCGCCATGGCATCAACCGCCAGCGCGGTGGGAACGGGCACGTTCACGCTGCGCTTTGGCACCGTGGCAGGCGGCGCGTTCACGGCCGATTCCAGCCGGTCGCAGGTCGATATCACGCTGACCAGCAGCGATACGCTCTCGACCCTGGCGCAAAAGATCAACGCGTCGGGCGCGGGGGTTTCGGCCTATGTCGCCACCGGGGCGAGCGGCGCGCAGCTGGTGATCAAGGGCGCCGATGGCGCGGCCAACGGCTTTCAGATCGAAACCACGCCGGCCGCTGGCGATACCACGCTGGCGGCCCTCGCCTGGACGCCGGCGGGCGATGCCACCCGGCTCAAGTCCACCGCCACCGATGCGGCCTATACGCTCGATGGCGTGGCGCGCACCGCCACGTCGAACACCATCACCGATGCGGCGCCGGGCCTGACGCTCAAGCTCACCGGCACCAACACCGGCGCGCCGACCACGATCACCTTTTCCGATCCATCGGGCGCGATCCAGACGGCGATGACCGATCTGGTCGATGCGCTGAACCAGGTGGTCAGCACGCTGACGTCGGATACCGATCCCACCAATGGCTCGCTCAACAACAATCCCGGCGCGCGCGCGCTGCGCCAGACGCTGACCACGCTGGCCAGCAAGGTGGTGATGCCCAATGCCGCCAATGGCCAGCCCAGCACGCTGAGCGACCTGGGCCTCAAGATCAACCGCGATGGCACGTTCGGCCTCGATACCGCGGTGCTCGGCAATGCGCTGAGCAAGAACCCCGATGGCGTCGCGGCCATGTTCACCAACGGCCTCTACGGCGTCTATGCCACGTTCGATTCGATCTCGCGCTCGGTGGCCTCGACCACCGATCCGGGTTCGCTGGGCGGGGTGATCACCTCGCTGGGCACCAAGCAGGCGACGCTGACCACGCAGTTGACCGATCTGCAGAACCAGCAGGCCACGCTGCGCAGCCAGTTGCTCACGCGCTATGCCGCACTCGCCACCAAGGTTTCGGATTCGCAATCGACGCTGACGTTCCTGACCAACCAGATCACCGCGTGGAACAACAAGAGCGGCTGACGCCCGCGCACTACAGCCAGCAACATGAGCGTGACCGTCCACGCCAGCAGCGTGAACAACCAGAGGGGCAACGGGTTCTGACATGCGCTACAACCGTGATCCGGGTGAAGCCTATCGCCGCGTCGATTTCGAAGCGCGCGTGCATGGCGCCAATCCGCGCCAATTGGTCGACCTGTGTCTGGAACAGGTGGCCGGCTCGCTCGGCCGGGCAATATATGCCGAAAAGACCGGCGACAATGCCGCCAAGAGCGCCGCGCTGACCCGCGCCGTCTCGGCGCTGACCGCGCTGCAGATGGGCGTGGACAGCCAGACGCCCACCGGCCCGGCCCTGATCCAGCTCTACCAGTCTGCCCGGCGCACCGTGCTTGATAGCGCGCTGCGCTTCGACGGGGCCAAGATGGACACCATCCGCAAGGATTTCCTGGAAATCCGCCAGGCCATGATGGGCCACTGATCCCCCGCAGCCCTGGCAATGACGTGACAGCAAAGGCCCGGTGACGCCGCAGCGCCACCGGGCCTTTGCATGGGTGGTGTCCTGCTCAGCTCTGGTTGCACAGGCCGATCACCGCTGCGCCCAGATCATCGAGCGCGATCTGGCGACCCGCCGCGCCGATCTCGATCGCGGCGGCCGGGGCCTCGCTGACCAGAGCGCTCTTGGGGTCCTGCACGATCGTGTCCATGCCGCTGTCGTGCAGCAGCTTCAAACCCTTGGCGCCATCGTTGCCCATGCCGGTAAGCAGCGCGCCCACTGCCGGAATGCCGGCGCGCGCGATCGAGCCATAGAGCAGGTTGGCCGAAGGGCGCGAGCCCTCCACCGGCTCGCGCTCCATCAGGCGAATCTTGGGCGGCTGGCCCGGCTCGATCACCACGTGGCGATCGGGATCGGCGGCAATGTGGATCGTGCCCTGGGCAAGGGCTGCGCCATCGCGGGCGATCTTCACGCTGCAGCCCAGATCGGTATCCAGCCGCTTGATGAAGGTTTCGGCCAGCATCGGTTCGGCCTGAAGGCAGATCACCGTGGGCGGGCATTCGTCGGGCCATTGCGACAGGATCGTGGTCAGCGCGTCGATCCCGCCCATCGAGGCGCTGAACGCCACGAAGCGTCCGTTCCAGGCAAACTTGGCCGCGTCGGCAGCGGCTGCCTCGCGCTTGGCCTGCTGCTTGGAGCGATCACGCACGTTGGAATTGGCCGCGGCGAGCACGATCTTGCCCAGCTTGCCCACGGTCTTGGCAAACTGTTCGGGCGTGGCTTTGAGCGGCTTGGGAAAGCATTCCACCGCGCCCAGCTCGAACGCCTTGAGCGAGGTTTCGGTGCCCGCCTGGGTCAGGCTGGAGAGCATCACCACCGGCAGCGGGTTGCTGCCCATGATCTCTTCCAGGAACTCGATCCCGCTCATCCCCGGCATTTCCACGTCGAGCGTGATCACGTTGGGTTTGAGATCCGCAATGCGTTCGCGCGCGTCTGCCGCATTGGCGGCTGCGCCGACGACGACAACATTCTTGGTCTGGTCGAGGATGTCCGAAAACAGCGCGCGCATCGCCGCCGAATCGTCCACCACAAGAACGCGAGCTTCGTGCATGGATCATGAAACCTTCGTCTGGGCGCCACTGACACGGCGCCATCTGCAAGCCCATCCATAGCCAGCGAGCCCGGTGCAAATTCCATCCGCGCCCCTAGGTATCTCACCCTAAGAGCCCGGAAAGCGCGCCTTTCCCCATTCCCGCTAAGCCTGTGTCGACCACCCGCCACCGTGTTGCCCACGGCCCGCGCCAAACCCTTGGCAACGGCCGATTCGCCCCACGCAGCGGCCGCCAGAAAGCTGACTTTCACGTCATTGCGCTATCGAGGGGAAACCGACGCGATGCCCACGATCACTCTGCCACCCCGCTGCGACCGGGCGGCTGCCGAGGTGCTGCTGCCCGAACTGGTGGCGGCACTGGGCACCGGCCCGCTGCAGATCGATGGCACGGCCTGCACCCACGTGGGCCAGGCGATGTTCCAGGTTCTGGTGAGCGCGCGGCGCAGCGGCGATGGCGCGGTGATCGAACCCTCGCCGGCCCTGCGCGAAGCTGCCCGCCAGATCGGGCTGGAAGCCGAACTCTTTGACGGAGCGCACGCATGAACGCGGAAGAAATCCAGGCGATCTTCTTTGCCGAGTGCGAGGAATCGCTGGCTGCGGCCGAGCAGGGCCTGGCCGCGTGCAAGCAAGGCACGCAGGACGCCGATACCGTCAACGCCGTGTTCCGCGGCGTCCACTCGATCAAGGGTGGCGCCGGCGCCTTTGGCTTCATCGCGTTGCAGGCCTATACCCACACGTTCGAGACGCTGCTGTCAGACGTGCGCGATGGCACCGTGGCGATCACCGAGCCGCTGATCGACCTGCTGCTGCGCGCGCTCGATACGCTGAGCGACCATGTCATGGCCGCGCGCGGCCAGGGCGACACGCCTGACGATGCCGCGCTCCAGGCCGAACTGACCGCCGCGATGGCCGCCAACGCTGGCGCCGCGCCGGCTGCCGCGCATGAACCCGCGCCGCAGCCCGAACCCGAACCTGCACCCGCCACCGCGAGCAGCAGCGACGACGCCGGGTTTGACGACATGGGCCTCGATTTCGATTCGATGCTCGACAGCATCGCCGGCGCCATGGCGGCCAGCGACCAGGCAGAAGGCGCGGCGCAAAGCGCCGGGGACAACGACGCCACCCCGGCCGGATGGATCGTCAAGATCCGCCCCCATGCCGGCGCCATGCGCAACGGCAGCGAGCCGATGCTGATGCTGCGCGAAGTGCTGGAGCTGGGCGGCGCCTGCGTGGAATGCGATATCGGCGCGGTGCCGCACCTTGACGTGCTCGATCCCGGCATGGGCTATCTCGGCTGGACATTCCGCATGCCCGGCAGCGTTGACGAAGCGAGCGTGCGCGACATTTTCGATTTTGTGGGCGACGATTGCGAAATCGTCATCGGCAGCGAAGCCACCATGCCGGCGGTGCGCCTGCCGGCAGCGGCAGTGCCCGCGCCAGCCGCTGCTGCGCCGCCGCCGGTATCGATGGCGGTGCCGGCCCCCGCGCCCGCGCCGCAACCGGCCGCCGCGCAACCCGCGCCGCCCGTGGCCGCAGACCCTGCCACCCCGCCCAGCGCGCCGCCGGCACCGGTTGCACCGCCGGCCGCGCCGGCCGCCGCAGCTGCGGCTGCCACGCCGCCAGCCCCGCCTGCGCCCGGCCAGTCGATCCGCATCGAGCTGTCCAAGCTCGACAAGCTGATCGATGCCGTGGGCGAGCTGGTCATCGCCCAGGCGATGATGGCGCAGCGCCTGTCGAGCGAGGGCCTGGCCGCGAGCGAGGAAATCGCCGTGCTCGATGGCCTGACGCGCGATATCCAGGAAAGCGCCATGGCGATCCGCGCCCAGCCGATCGGCTCGGTGTTCAGCCGCGTGCCGCGCATCATGCGCGAACTTTCCGCCAGCACCGGCAAGCACGTGCGCCTGGAAGTCTCGGGCGAAAGCACCGAGCTGGACAAGACCGTGATCGAGCGGCTGGGTGAACCGCTGACCCACCTGATCCGCAACGCGGTGGACCATGGCATCGAAAAGCCCGAGGAGCGGCTTGCCGCCGGCAAGAGCGCCGAAGGCACGCTGACGCTTTCGGCCGAGCACCGCTCTGGCCGTATCCTGATCCGCATTGCCGACGACGGGCGCGGCATCAACCGCGAACGCGTGCTGGCCAAGGCCATCGAAAAGGGCCTGGTTGCGCCCGATGCCCAGCTGTCCAAGGAAGAGATCGATGCGCTGATCTTTGCCCCCGGTTTTTCCACCGCGCAGACCGTGTCCAACATTTCCGGGCGCGGGGTGGGCATGGATGTGGTGCGCCAGAACGTGAAGGACCTGGGCGGGCGCATCACCATCGAATCCGAACAGGGCGTGGGCACCACGTTTACGCTGACCCTGCCGCTCACGCTCGCCATTTCCGACGGCATGGTGGTCAACGTGGGCGACCAGACGCTGGTGGTCCCCCTGGCCAACGTGGTCGAATCGCTGCGCCCGGCGGTGGAAGACGTCAAAGGCCTGGGCTCCAACCGCGCGATGATGAACGTGCGCGGCCGCTTCATTCCGGTGGTGCCGCTGCACGTGGCAGTGGGCGCCTATGGCGCGGTGGAAGCGCCGCAGGATGGCGTGCTGATCGTGGTGGAAACCGAAGGCGCCGGCCGCGCCGCGCTGCTGGTGGATTCGATCGTCGATCAGCGCCAGGTGGTGATCAAGAGCCTGGATACCCACTACCGCTCGGTCGAGGGCGTGGCGGGCGCCACCATCCTGGGCGATGGCCGCGTGGCGCTGATCGTCGATGTCGATGGCCTGGTCGCGCGCAGCCTGGCCGAACATGGCCAAATGGACCTGTCGCACCCGCACGGGCTGGCAGAAGCGGCATGAGCGTGCACGCCGCCTTCGACGTGAGCCTGCCCGGCGTCAGCCCGGGGGTCTACGATGCCGCCGATTTCCAGGCGGTGAGCGAGATCGCCCATCGCGAGGCGGGCATCGTGCTGCCGCCGGGCAAGGCCATGCTGGTCTACTCGCGCCTGGCGCCGCTGGTGCGGGATTCGGGCTGCCAGACGTTTGGCGCCTATGTTTTGCGAATTCGCGAGGATGCGGCCGAACGCACCAAGGCAATCTGCGCGCTGACCACCAACCACACGTTCTTCTATCGCGAGGCACACCATTTCGAGCATTTCGCCCAGGTCGTGCGGCCCCACCTGATCGAACAGCTCGATCGCGGCGGCAAAGTGCGTATCTGGTCGGCCGGCTGCTCCAGCGGCGAGGAAATCTGGTCGCTGGTGATGACCCTGCTTGGCCCGGATCGCAGCGAAGGGCTCAAGCTGGCACGGCGCGATATCCGCATCCTGGCAAGCGACATCGCCACCCACGCCATCACCAAGGCCCAGGCCGCGCGCTATCGCCAGGAAGACCTCAAGCCCGTGCCCGAAGCGCTGCGCCGCGCCTGGACCGTGCCCGATGGCCAGGACGCCACGATCGCGCCCGAGGCACAGGCACTGCTGCGCTTTCGCCATCTGAACCTGCTGGGCGATTGGCCCATGGCCGGCGCCTTTGACGTGATCTTTTGCCGCAACGTGATGATCTATTTCGACAATCCAACCAAGGAACGGCTCGTGGCGCGCTTTGCCGAAAAGCTCGTGCGCGGCGGCCACCTCTATATCGGCCACAGCGAGCGGGTCACCGGCCCGGCTCTGGAAGAACTGGCGAACATGGGACCAACGATCTATTCGAGGAGGGCGGCATGACGATCCGCGTGGTGATTGTCGAGGATTCGCCCACGATGCGGGCCATCCTCATGAACCGGCTGTCGAAAGAGCCGGATATCGAAGTGGTGGCCGCCGCCGCCAACGCCGCCGAAGGGCGCCAGATGATCCGCGAGCTCGACCCCGACGTGGTCACGCTCGACGTGGAAATGCCGGGCATGAACGGCCTGGATTTCCTGGAAAAGATCATGCAGCTGCGCCCGACGCCGGTGATCATCGTGTCAGGCGCCACCCAGCAGGGCAACGATACCACCGCCCGCGCGCTGGCGCTGGGGGCGGTCGATTGCTACGCCAAGAGCGAGATGGGCCAGGGCATGACGCTGGAAGACAGCGGCCGCCTGGCGAACATGATCCGCAGCGCATCCAAAGTGCGCTTTGCCCCGCGCGGTGCGCCGGCGCCGGCCGTGCCGACCAGCCGCATCGCCAGCCAGGCGCGGCTGTCGATCGCCGATCGCCCGCGCCTCATCGCCATCGGCTCCTCCACTGGCGGGGTGGAGGCGCTGCAGATCCTCCTGTCGGATTTCCCGGCCGATTGCCCGCCCACGCTGATCGTGCAGCACATCAACGAACGCTTTGCCCCGGCCGTGGCGCGCACGCTCGACCAGAACTGCCCGCCGCGCATCCAGCTGGCCGAGCCCGACATGCCGCTGCGCGAGGGCAACGTCTATCTCGCACCGGGCGATGATCGCCACCTCGGCATCGGCGGCACCACCAGCCTGCATGCCAAGCTGCGCCGGGGCGAGGCGGTATCGGGCCACCTGCCCTCGGTCGACGTGCTGTTTTCCTCGGTCGCCGAAGTGGTCGGTGCCCAGGCCGTGGGCATCCTGTTGACCGGCATGGGCTCTGACGGGGCCAAGGGCCTTTTGGCCATGGCCCAGAAGGGCGCGCGCACGATTGCCCAGGACGAGGCGACCTGCACCGTCTTTGGCATGCCGCGCGCCGCGATTTCGCTGGGCGCGGCCAAGGTGGTGGCGCCGATCGGGCACATCGCCCGCCACGCATTCAGCAAGGCGGCCTGAGCCATGTTTCACAAACCCATCCTACCCAACCCCAGCGGCCTGGAGCGGATCACCGTGATGCAGGGACAGGCCCTGGCCAGCGCCGACAAGAGCCTGGAATATTCGACCGTGCTGGGCAGTTGCGTGGCCACCTGCCTGTTCGATCCCGAAGCCCGCGTGGGCGGCATGAACCACTTCCTGCTGGCAGAGCCGCCCGCCGGCTATGACACCGCAGTGGACGAACACTACGGCCTCTACCTCATGGAACTGCTGGTCAACGAGATGCTGGCCAAGGGCGCGCGCAAGTCAAAGCTCAAGGCGCACCTCTATGGCGGGGCCAACGTCAACCGCAACATGATGAAGATCGGCTCGGTCAATGCCGAGTTCGCGCGCAAGTTCCTCGCCAACGAAGGCATCGCGCTGCTGCGCGAAGACCTTGGCGGGACCCAGGCGCGGCGTGTCGATTTCCGCCCGGCATCGGGCCAGGTCCGCCTCCGCACGGTGGAAGACCGGCTCGCGCCACCTGTGCAACCCACTGCGCGTCCGGCCAAATCGCTGGGCGATGTCGAACTGTTCTGAATGGAAAAGCGAGTCCAGGCATGACCACTACCACCCGGATCCTGACCGTAGACGACAGCCCGTCGATGCGGGCCCTGCTCAACCACGCACTCACCTCGCAAGGCTTCGATGTCTCGCAGGCCGAGGACGGCATCGCCGCGCTCGACTGGCTGGCCCTCAACGAAGTCGACGTGGTGATCACCGACATCAACATGCCAAGGCTGGATGGCTTTGGCCTGATCGAGCGCCTGCGCGAAGGCAGCCGCCACCGTGATCGCCCGATCCTGGTGCTGACCACCGAAAGCTCGGAAGAAAAGAAGGCCCGGGCCCGCGCCGCCGGCGCCACCGGCTGGATCGTCAAGCCGTTCGACCCGGCCAAGCTGGTCGCGGCCGTGCGCCGCGTGTCGCACTAAGCCATGGCCATCGCCGTCCTGAAGGGAGACAAGCAATGATCCGCGAACTGATCACCTTCGAAGTGGAAGGCCAGGTGTTTGGCCTCGATATCATGGCCATCCGCGAAATCCGCGCCTGGACGCCAACCACGCGGCTGCCGCGCGTGCCGCACTATGTGGCCGGCGTGGTCAACCTGCGCGGCACCGTGCTGCCGGTGGTGGACCTGGCCGCACGGCTGGGCTGGCGCGCCACCGAGCCGACCCCGCGCCATGCCATCATCGTTACCCAGCTGGGCAGCCAGATCGGCGGCTGGATCGTCGATTCGGTCAGCGACATCGTGACCGTGCCCGATGAAGCGATGCAGCCCCCGCCGCCGGCCTCGGGCAGCGATACGGTGGTCCCGTTCCTCGATGGCCTGGCCGCGATCGAAGACAAGATGGTCATGGTGCTGAACCTGGCGGCGCTGGCCGACAGCGATTCGATGGCCGAAGCGGCCTGAACCAAGACCACCTGACGCGACGCTGCGGAGAGCCATTGCGATGCCTATCGACACGACCGACCTTTGGCCCGAGCCCGACCCCGCCCCCCGCGGGGCCGGCACCACGGCCCGCGCCGAGGCGGCGCACACGGTCGAGAACGAAGGCTTCGTGCCTTTCGATGCCCCGCCCCCACCCGCACCTGGCCCGGTCCCGTCCGCGCCGGACGCGGCCAGCCTGCGCGATGCCACGCATCAGCGCATCGCCGTGGTGCTGGAGGAACTGGCGCTGGAAGTGGAAGACCTGGGCGGGCGCCTGTGCACCGACCTGGACGTGGCCGCGCGGCACATGGACGTGCTGCAGGCGATCGACCTGATCGCGCAGAAGCAACGCTCGCTGGCCAGGCTGCTGGAGGCCGATTGCCCGATCACGGCGATCGAGCAGATCGGCCTCGACGTGCTGCGCGACCGCATGCGCATGTTTCATTAGGAGCAAAAATTGCACCCCGGCATGATGGCGGCGCTGGACTTGGCCCGTGCCCCTCGTCCATGGAAGGGGCATGTGGCAGCTTTATCAGTTTCCCCTTTGCCCGTTCAGCCGCAAGGTCCGGCTGCTCATGGCGGAAAAGGGCATCCCTTATGAATTGGTTCGCGAAAATCCCTGGGACTATCGCGAGGAATTCCAGAAGCTGAATCCCGCCGTGCGCACCCCGGTGCTGCGCGACGAAGGACGTGGCATCACCCTGGTCGATAGCCGGGCGATCTGCGAATATCTGGAAGAGACCAACGACAAGAACCCGATGATCAACGGCACGGCCACCAACCGCGCCGAGATCCGCCGGCTGGTGGCGCTGTTCGACGAGAACTTCTTCGCCGACGTGACCATGCCCCTGCTCGAAGAGCGGATGAAGAAGCGGCTGGTCTATCGCCAGTCACCCGATTCGCGCATGCTGCGCGAGGCGCTGCGCCTGGCGCACGACCACCTCTATTATATCGATCACCTGATCGACAATCGCCCGTGGCTGGCCGGATCGACCATGAGCCTGGCTGACCTCGCTGCCGCAGCGCAGCTTTCCGTGGCCGATTACCTGGGCGGGATCGACTGGAACGGCCACGAGCAGGCGCGCGACTGGTACGCCGTGTTCAAGAGCCGGCCGAGCTTTCGCCCGCTCCTGTCGGAACGGATGGACGTGATCCAGCCACCGGCCCACTATGCCGATGTGAACGCCTAGGGGGCTTCGCCAGGCGCCAGGCGGAACGGGGGGGGCAAAAAAAAACCGTAGGCCGGAGCCGGTCGCACGGGCGGGGCG
>CAYXUN010000023.1:45390-52879 GCA_964468165.1 uncultured Novosphingobium sp.
CCGTTGTGACCCCGTGGGGGGGTGCGCCTGGCGCTGGGCGACGGGGTCGTGCAAAACACCCCCGTTCGCCCTGAGCCTGTCGAAGGGCCTGTCCTGAGCTCACCGAAAAGGCCAACTGCCCCCCGCAATCACCCCAGGCTTTTCACGCCAAACCGCCCCGCCTTGCGATAGCGCAGCATCCAGCGATCGAGGAACAGGCCCAGCGGCCGTGCGCGCAGGCCCAGCTCGGCGAGGCCCGGCAGAGTACCGCTCGCCACGCTGCCGGCCTGAAGCAGCGCCAGCTGATCGCGCGACAGCGGCGTGCCCGGCAGGCTGGCAAACAGGCCGGCCATGGCATCGCCCACCGGCACCAGCACGGGCTTGCGCCCCTGCGCCTTGGCGATGCGCTGGTTGATCTCCATCATCGTCAGCACTTCGGGGCCGGCCAGTTCGAATGTCTTGCCGGCCTGGGCGGGGAAATCGCCCAGGATCGTGGCGATGGCGCAGGCCGCGTCATCGACGAACACCGGCTGCAGGCGCCCTTCGGGGCCGAACACCGGCACCACCGGGAACTGGCTGATCACCTTGCCAAACAGGTTGAGGAACGCGTCGTCGGGCCCGAACAGCACCGACGGGCGCACCACCACCGCGCCGGGGAAGGCCGCTGCCACCGCCGCTTCGCCTTCGGCCTTGGTGCGGGCATAGGCGACCGGCGAGCCGGCATCGGCGCCGATGGCCGAGACATGCACGAACGCCTGCGCGCCGGCATCCTTGGCCAGCGCCGCCACGCGGCCCGCGCCGCGGCCCTGAACGGCATCGAGATCACCCTTGAACGCGCCGACCAGGTTGACCACCGCATCGGCACCCAGGAACGCGGCCGCCAGCGAGCGTTCGTTCTGCACGTTCACGCGCAGGAACTGCACCTGGCCCAGGTTGCCCAGCGCCTTGATCGCATAGCCGCGCTCGACATGCCGGCTGCACACGCGCAGACGCGCGCCGCGCTCCAGCAATTCTTGCGCAAGATGGCTGCCGAAAAAGCCGCTGCCACCCACCAGCACCACCAGCTTGTCTTCCAGATCGCGCACGTTGCCCATAGCCTTGCCTGTTCCACCTTGGTCGGTTTGCGAGAAGAAGCGGCGCGCCGGCCGCTCCACACCATGTTTCATCGCGCCTTGGCACAGCCAGGGCCAGCCGTTCAATGCCCCGGATCAACCACAGTGCCCGGCCAAGCGGAAAATTGCCGGCTGTGGAAAAAAAGATGCCATGAAAATGACAAAACCCGTGTTGACACCCCCCGGCCTCACCCGTATTGGCCCCTCCACCGACGGCGAGTGCCCAACAGCACCCACCGAAGAGAAAGTGCCCAGGTGGCGGAATTGGTAGACGCACCGTCTTCAGGTGGCGGCGCTCGAAAGGGCGTGGAGGTTCGAGTCCTCTCCTGGGCACCATTTCGGTCCAAAAGCCCGAGTCCCTAGCACCGCCGCCTCTACGCCAGAGACGGCGGTGAGGGTGCGCAGCAACTCGGTGCGCGTGCCGCAGATTCGCACATCCGTCTTGCTGTGGACCTCGACCCGCTGGGCCACCGCCCGAATATGGTTTCGCGCATAGGAGCCATCGTCGTGGCGGAGCTTGCGTTTGGCGACCAGCGCGAAGGCGTGAAGGCTCTCGACCGTGATCTCCGGGCTGATCCGCTCAATGTGTGCGACCGCGCGCTCGGCATCGCCTCTGGCCTGGTCGCGGATGGTGGTCAGCTCGGCAATCCGCGCCTTGAGCGACGGATCGCCCATATCGACCAATCCATTCTCGATCGCTTCATAGAGCCGGGAAAGCTTGGTCTCGACCTCAGTCGCGCGCCGTTCCATCTCGGCGACGTGCTGGCGGCGCTCGGTCACCCATTCGTCGCGTCGGGCAATAAGCTGGTCCATCAGCACTTCAAGGCGCGCGGGATCGAGCAGCCGCTTCTCCAGGTGCTCGATCACCGCCTCGTTCAGCCGATCCATCGGAAGCGAGACGCCGGGGCATCCCGTCTTCCCTTTCGTCGCCTTGGTCGCGCAGGTGTAGTAGCGATACTCCTGCCCACTCCGGCTGGTGCCGGTGCGCAGCGTCATCGCGCCACCGCAACAGGCGCAGAAGCAGATGCCCGTCAAGAGCGTCGATCCGCCCACCGCCCGCGGCGGCATCATCTTCGGGCTGCGCGCTTTCAAGGATCGCTGCACGGCCTCGAACTCCGCCACCGTTATGATCGGCGGCACCTCCATGATGGCGTGCTCGGTCTCCGGCTTCGCGCGCCCCTTCTTCACGTCATAGGTGTTGAAGCGGTGCTCGCCGATATAGGTGGTCCGCGTCAGCACCTGATGGACCATGCCCTTGCCCCACCGACCGCCATAGCGCGTGCGGATATTATTCTCATTGAGCCAGCACGCGATCGCCATGACCCCGATCGGCCCGCGCCCATCCGCGCCTTCCAGCGCCAGCCGGAAAATGCGGCGCACCGTTTCGGCGTGGAGCGGATCGATCTCCAGCTTTTTCTTGATCTTCGCGCCGCGCTGCTCGGCCGCGACCGCGCGATAGCCGATCGGAGGACGGGCGCCATTCCAGAAACCCTGCCGGGCGTTTTCGTTCATCGCGCGCAGCGTATGCTTGCCGTTCTCCTTCGACTGATATTCGTCGAACAGCGTCATGATTTTCCGCATCATCTCGCTCATCGGATCATCGCCGAGAATCTGCGTGATGGAGACGAGCTGCACGCCGTTCTTCGCCAGCTTGCGGAGGTAGAACTCGAACTGGAATTGATCGCGGAAAAAGCGCGAGAAGCTATGGACCACGATCACGTCGAAGGGCGACGGCCTTTCCAGCGCCGCGTCGATCATTTCCTGGAAGGCGGGACGGCGATCGTCTGTGCCCGAAACCCCCGGCTCGACAAACTCGGCCGCGACTTCCCAGCCGTTCGAGTGGCAATAGCTCGACGTCTGGCGGCGCTGGTCCGGGATCGACAGATCGCTCTCGGCCGAACGCGGCGACGAGACGCGCAGGTAGAGCGCGGCCCGCAGCGCCGGTTGCACGGCTCCGGTTTCCGAGGGGGCGAGAGCAGCGTTCGTCATCGTTCGACCAATCTTTGAATAGTGTGCATCGGCAGCACGAGGCGTTGGGAATCTGGCAGGCGCACGAAGCCATTGCCTTCGTAGAAGGCTGCCGCGCGATCATTGATGGCGTCCACGACGAGTATCGACGAGCCAGCTGTCGCGGCCGTCGCCCAGACGCGCTCGACGGCATCGGCGATCAGGATCGCCCCAAGGCGTTCGCCCTGCCTCGCTTGCGACACCGCGAGCTGGCCGATCAGCGTCGCGGCGACGAGCGGGTAACGCGGGACATGCTTTCGCGCCGCTGCCGGAATGTCGCCCTGCGCGATGTTGGCCTGACTAAGCGTGTAATAGCCGAGAACCACGCCGGGATTTGCACGCTCGGCGAGAACGAACACACCAGCCGAGCGGCGGCGCATGTCCTGGCCCGCCTGCCTCCGCAAATATCGATCGAGACTGTCGATGCCGCAGGAAAATCCCTCGCGGTCGTGATGCGGCCCCAGCGGCTCGACCTGCAAATCCGCATGCGCCGTCATGATCAGGACGCAACCCGGCGCCGGTGCTCCTGGAGAGCGCGGATCAGCCGCTCGCTGGGCTCGGGCGGATTGATGAGCGCATCGAAGAACGCCGCGCGGTCGCGATCCGACAGCACGAGCGTTTCATGCTCGGCGATCGTTCGCCGCGCCGTGTCGGCTAGCGCTGTCACGCAAAAGTCGCTGACCTTGCGCCGCGTGAGGTGAGCTGCCCGCTCGATCAAATCCTTCGTTTCTTCGTCAATACGGAAGCCGAGCCGCTCGACGCGATTGGCTCTGGCGGACTCCGCTACGGCTTGTTTGCGCGGCATGGGACCGACTCCTGACTTATCCATTTCCGCTACAATGTACGTCACTTTGACGAACATTTCAACCCCTTTCCATTGGCCGTTTTAGGGGAGCGGCCCGAACAGGGCGTCCAGCTCCTCACGAAAAGCGCCTTCGATGACGCGCAACTCGGCATCGCCGATGGGAACCTGCTCGGGCCAGTCGTCGGTAACGACGATCGGCGCGCTGGCGGCATTCTTGCGCGCCGACGCGCGCGTCGGCTGCGGCTGCATGTAATCGTGCAGGTCTTCCAGCCCTTCCGACCAGCCGCGGGGTGCGCGGCGGCGACGTTTGCGAGAGAGTCCCATATTGCTCAAGCTGCCGCGCATCTCTCGGGAATCCAGCAAAATCGCCCTCGGGCGCATACATGCCGGACCCGTAGCAACGGCGGCGGGATTCGGCGCACGGCGGCGCAAGGCGGAAATAGCGAAGTGTAGCGTAGCAAAGATAAGTGCTCACGGCGGGATCGTGGATGCCGTGTGCAGCCCGGTTTGCTATCCTCCCGCGCATGGACTCGCGGACGGACACCGACACCGACACCGACAGAATCGACGAGGCGGTGCTTGCCCTGCTATGGCTCAACCTCAGCACCACCGGCACGGCCTGGAAAGGCTTCGACTGGAGCGCGATGGATCGACTGCACGAACGCGGGCTGATCTCCGATCCTGCGCGCAAGGCAAAGTCGGTGCATCTGACCGACGACGGCATGGCCGAAGCCGAGCGCCTATTCACCGCGCTGTTCGCTCGCCCGTGAATCCTGCCACGCCGACGCGAAAGCCATAACCCAGCCATCGCTGCTGGGTCCGCTGAAATACCGGGTGCAGCATTGTCTCCCGTCCTGCCTGCCCGACCGACCCTCGCGGCCTCCCTCGTGGCTTGATCTGATCGTGTCCACCTGGCGGCGCAACGGCGCCGGGCAGCTTTTTTCCGCCGCCTTCGGCTTTGCAGCGCGAAGCAAAAAAGCGGCCCTTTGGCCGTCCATAGGCCGCAAGCGGTGCGCAGCCGAACGTCCCCGATCTTCGACACGCCACGAGGCCGCGAAGGGCGCGGTCCCGAGTCAAGAAAGGACTGACGACATGATCTGCGGAAACTTCAAAGCGACCGATCGCGGCTTTCACGGCGAAATCCGCTTTTTCGGTCTCAGCGAGAAGGTGGAAATCCTTCGGATCGGCGACAAGGCAAGCGACAAGTCGCCCGACTATCGCATCGTTGCCGCCGACGATGAACGCGTGGAATTCGGTGTGGGCTGGCTCAAGGCCACCAAGGACCAGAAGCCCTACGCTTCGCTCAAACTCAATCCGGTCCTGGCGCCGGACGTTCATCTCCGGCTTGTCTCGACCGAGACAACGGGCAAGTTCGAGCTGAAGGTCGACTGACCGCGGAAGCGTCCCGCCAGCAATGGCGGGGCGCTTCCAGTTTTCCATAAAGGATCTGCGCCGTGCGAAACCGCACCAGCCATTGCATCGGCCTGCCACCGGACGATGCCATACTCGCTACAGGCGCCCGCCCAGCCAGATAACGGTAAGCCCAGGACTCCGCATCCTGGTCGACGGAGGCATCCATGCGCGCAAAGTGCAGGGGAAGCGTCCCACTTCTGCCCCCATTCCTACCTTGCCCGGCGTGTTTTCCACTATGGCCCTAGCCTTGCCGATCCCGCTTTGCCCGAAAATCCGTTCATCTCCCTCCCGGGCTGGTTGCTGATTAGCGCATCTGGCTTTGCCGGGCGCCTCATGCGGGAAGTGGCATAGCCACCAAGCAGAAAACCGGCGCCAGCGCCTACGGTTTCCGCAAGCGGACCCTCCGTTTTTCAGCTTGCCCGCGTCGCCCGCCAAAGCCTGCCTGATGCATCAGCAACGCCAGCACACAGGAGGCAGACATGAAAAAGGATTGGGCAAAGATTCGCAGGATCAACAAGGCCAGGGCCGACCGGAAGATGGCCGCCGAGCAGGCCAAGCCGGAATGGGAACGGAAGTGGGAAGCGCGCGAACTGGCACGCGCCCACGGATACATCCCCTACCTCAGCGATGAGGTTGCAGCCTACCGCGACCTGTAAGGCGGACAGCACCCGATGGCGCCCCACGCCATCGGGTTTTTTTGTGCCTCGCAGGATAGCGGTCTGGGGGGATCGAGCAGGGATCGGCCTGAAGGCCGCGCCGGTAATCCCGGCTGTCATTTGCTTTTCGCGCCGCCAAGGCGGCGCGATCGTTGCTAAGGACGTAGTCCTCGCGCCGGTCAAGGTAAGTGGAACCGTCCGGGGCGGTATCCCCACCTTCCGCGCTTCGCTTGTGCAGGCGGGTGATTCCCCTCCGCCCCGGCCGCCCTTGCCCCGTTGCTACCCTTGGCTCGCCGCCGGGCAGAAGTTCAGGCGCGGCATTCCGCTTCGCTGAACTTCAGAACCAAAGGATTTGAGATATGACCAGCAAGGCACAGGCTCCCCGCGATGTGATCTTCAACGGTGATTGCATTGAAGTGATGCAGGCTTTCGATAGCGGCACGGTGGATTTCATCCTGACCGATCCGCCCTATGTGACCCGCTACCGGGACCGCCAGGGGCGCAAGGTCGCCAATGACGATAACGGCCGGTGGCTGCGTCCGGCGTTTCGGGAAATGCACCGCGTCTTGAAGGATGGCGGCTTTGCGGTTTCCTTCTATGGCTGGAACAAAGTCGATTTGTTCATGGATGCATGGAAGGCGGCAGGCTTCCGCATCGTCGGCCATCTTGTTTTCCGCAAGCGTTATGCGTCATCGGCCCGCTTCCTTCGCTATGAACATGAGCAAGCCTATTTGTTGGCAAAGGGCAATCCCGTCCGTCCGACACGGCCTATCCCCGATGTGCTCGATTTTCCTTACAGCGGGAACCGCCTGCACCCCACGCAGAAGCCGGTTGAAGCACTGGCGCCATTGATCGAGGCTTTCACGCAGCCGGGCGACCTTGTCCTGGACCCATTCAGCGGTAGCGGTTCGACCCTTGCGGCAGCCCAGCAACTCGGGCGCGACTGGACCGGCATAGAACTGGACAACGGCCACTATCACACCGCCAGCAAGCGGCTTGCCGCGCGGCAGCATCGCCGGGCGGCCGCATAGGTCGCCACCCTTTCCCATCATTCGCGCCCGTCCCTGCGGCGGGCGCCACCCTCACAAGGAATTATATCATGCGCTGGATTATCACATCCGATCATATGGGCACTTCCCTTGCCGGGGTCGGTGAAGATGCCGAAGGAAGCATCGCCTATGCCGGCACGAACGAGGGCGACAGTTTGCCGATGGAGTTTCGACTCTATGACGCGCGCCATAAGCTTTGCTTTGAAGGGCGTTGCGGCGACATTGACGCCGATTGGTGGCACGGCTTTGAGCCGCTGATTTGGACCTGGAACGCATTTCGCTGCCGGCGGCTGACCTACCGCCGTGTTGACCGAAGCTGGAAAGAACAGCCGTTCTTGCCTTTCTCGGGCCGATATTGAGAACCGACAACCGACAACCGACAACCGGCTGCAGGTCCTGCCCGGAGCAGCGGCGGGGGGGGGGGGGGGGGGGGGGGGGGGGGGGGGGGGGCGCGCGGGGGGGGGGGGG
>CAYXUN010000024.1:0-14282 GCA_964468165.1 uncultured Novosphingobium sp.
ACCGACACATCAAACCCGGCACGCCCCAGTGCAGCGGGCTCATGAATAAGCCGGGATAAGCGGGCACAAGTCACCATTGCGCCTGCCCCGCCAACAAGGGCTCCACTACGGCATTAATATTGACAGCCAGCAGGGTGTACCTGGCGTGCACATTGACTCTCATCGGCCACCGAACATCTATCGCGGCGTAGTCCAATTTCCGGCAACACCGCCGCAGGTCAATCAAATTGGCAATATACTCAATAACGAGTACATTAGTTACTTTCAGAGTGGACAGGTGCAACAAGGAAGCCTGCATCACATAAAAATGACGCTGATCCAGATGAGCATATTCGGTCATGGCAATAGCACCATGGAACCGGTGCCGGAACTAGTCGCGTTGTTCGGCGAATTTGAGGCTATCCTGAAAAAGGTCCTACCTCGATCACTCGGATTTAATCGCCTGATTATCCGTTCTCCAGAGGTTTTGCTTTCAACAAATTCAGGTGACTTTCTGATCGATGCCGCTTCGGGCGGCGTGATTAAGCTCTTTGAAGTCGCGTGGCAGCTCTACTTTTTTTCGAAATCAGTGGCGGAGTTCGTTATAACATTCGATGAACCCGAAAACCATCTTCACCCATCAATGCAGAAATCTTTTTTGCCGAGCATTCTGGAAGCCTTCCCCGGGTGCCAAATAATCGTCGTAACCCACAGTCCGTTTATTATTTCCGCCATGCGGGATTCATCGGTTTACGTCCTTCGATATGCCGATACCGAATTGCTCAGTACCGACGCTGATGACGATAAATCAGTTTTGGGATTGATGGGCTCACGCGTGATTGCCGAACGTCTCGACACGGTGAATAAGGCTGGGACTGCGAGCGAGATACTCCGAGATGTGCTCGGTATTACGACGACGATCCCTGATTGGGCGGAAGATCGCGTTAACTCCATTGTCGCGGAATACCGAGGCCGCTCGCTTGACGAAAATGCTCTGAGACAGCTTTACAACCAGTTTGAGGAGGAAGGCCTGATCTCAAGCTACCCAGTCGCAGTGTCCGCGCTGACGAGACGGCAATGAGAGCGCTTGCTAAAGGGTCTGTGCCGGCCGTCCTTGCGGCAAACGGCGATACGTGGCGTGACGAACTTGTAGCTGTCCTTGCCGCCGGTGAAAAGCCGACCGACGCGATGAAAGCGCGCTATCGCCACCCCGAAATCAAAGAAGCCATTCTAACAGAAACCTCGGACAAATGCGCCTACTGCGAGAGCAAGGTTCCTCACATCGCATACGGTGACATCGAGCACATTATCCCAAAATCTAAAGTCCCTGCCAAATCTTACGAATGGTCCAATCTCACACTCGCCTGCGACATTTGCAACACTAACAAAGGAGACTATTATTCGGACGATCCTGCTAACTCACAGGATGGACTAATCGATCCCTATACCGACAACCCGCGCGAGCACTTCTTGTTTATGAGGGAGGTCGTAAGTCCGCGGCCGGATAGCCAGCGAGGCTATGCCACGGAGCAGGTTTTGAAGCTAACTCGTGGAAAGCTACTGGAGCGCCGTCGCGAAAGGATGAACTTCATCGACGGCATGGTGATGGCGTATAACTTGGCCGAACCGGCCTACAAGTCCGCGATCCTCAAAACCCTATATGACAACCATCTCAAAGATGATGATGAATATGCTGGGATAGTTGCTGCCTATCTCGAGCATCTTAAATCTATCGGAACCCTTCCGCCGACGTGAACGTAATCTATGCTTGCGGCGACGTTGGCGTTTTGGGCCAACGTTGAGTCCTCGGTGCCAATTTAGTCACAGCAACGCCGCTTGGACAAGGGTTCAACGTCGGCTTATGACGAACGCAGACGTTAAAGCGGCGGCATGGGAAGGGCGCGTTTGTCCCACGCAAAGACATTACGGATTATCGACCCGGCGCAAGGAAACCTGCGCAGAGCGAGGCTGGCTGGGGAGGTTAACCGCTGCCCAGTGGAGCAATCGAGTTTAACAATAGCGCGTTGAAGGGCCTGCACGCCGATGCATATCCAGCGCGCAGTCCCTCAAGCACAACCTCAATGATACCGTCGTAACAGCCCCGCCAGCTTGCCTTGCACTTCCACCTCGTCGGGCGCGTAGAATTGCGGGTTGTAGGCGGCGTTGGCGGGGTCGAGGCGGATGCGGCCTTTTTCGTGGTGGAGGTATTTGAGGGTGGCTTCCTCGCCACGGACCAGGGCGACGACGATTTCGCCGTCGCGCGCGGTGTTGGTGCGGCGCACGAGGGCGTAGTCGCCGTCGAGGATGCCGGCGTCGACCATCGAATCGCCAGACACTTCCAGTGCATAGTGTTCGCCAGAGCCGAGCAGGGCGGCGGGCACGGGCAGCATGGCCGAACTTTCCAGCGCCTCGATCGGGGCGCCGGCGGCGATGCGGCCGTGGAGCGGGATTTCGATCACGTCGTTCGCGGCGACCGGTGCCGGGCGCGGGGTGGTGGACGCAGGGGTGGCCGGGCGCGGCGCGGGGGTGCGCGCGGCGGCCTTGGTCGCGAGGCTTTCCGGTTCCCGGATCACTTCGAGCGCGCGGGCGCGGTTGGGCAGGCGGCGGATGAAGCCGCGTTCTTCCAGCGCGGAGATCAGGCGGTGCACGCCAGACTTGGACTTGAGATCGAGCGCTTCCTTCATTTCTTCAAACGAAGGCGAGATGCCGGAATCATCAAGGCGCGTCTGGATGAACGAGAGCAGTTCGTGCTGCTTGCGCGTGAGCATCCGCAAGTCTCCTATGGCGAACGAATGCGGAACGAATAAGCAACCAAACCGAACCCGTCAAGCAAATCCGCCAAATTCGAGCAGATAGATCGGCACCTTGCTCCCTTCCGGTTGCATCGCCGCGCCCGCCGCACGCTGGACCAGGCAATTGGCGCGGGCGATGGAGGCGATCGCACCGGAATCCTGCAGGGGATCGAGCGTGACGGACACGCCGTCCCAATGGCCGCGCAGGAATTCGGTGCGCCCGCCGCCCGCCGGCATCGGCTGGGCCAGCGGCATGTGCAGTGCGCGCGGCAGCGGCTGGGCAGCGCCCAGGGCGGCGCGCAGCAGTGGCAGCATGAACAGCTGCGCGGTGACATAGGCGGAAGCCGGGTTGCCGGGCAGGCCGAGGATCACTTGCGGCGCAGCGTGGCCCGTGGCGCTGCGTTGCCCGACCAGCAGCGGCTTGCCCGGCTTGATCGCCACGCGCCAGAAATCGATGCGCGCGCCCACTGCCTCCAGCGCCGGGCGAACCAGATCGTGATCACCGACCGAGGCGCCGCCGCTGGTGACGATGATATCCGCCTCGCGCACGCTATCGAGTGCGGCGGCCAGGGCATCTAGCCGATCGGGAACCGGGCCGATGCGTTGTACGTCCACCGGCAGGGCAGCGGCCATGGCGGCGAGCATCGGGCCGTTGCTGGCCGGGATCTGATGGCTTTGCAGGGCGTGGCCAGCGGGGGCCAGTTCGTCGCCGCTGTCGATCACGGCAAGGCGCAGGCGGCGGCATACCGGCAGGTGGCCGTGCCCGGCGGCGATGGCCAGCGCGATCTGCGCTGCGCCCAGCCGCGTGCCGGTGGGCAGCAGCGGGTCTTGCGCGGCAAAATCCATGCCCGCCGGGCGAATGTGGCGCGATGGCGGCTGCGGCGGTGTGCCGGTGAGGGCGAGTGCCGCGCCATCGCGCGTGCAGTCTTCCTGCAGCAGCACGCAATCGGCGCCGGCGGGCATGGCCGCGCCGGTGCTGATCCGCACGGCCTGGCCGGGGGCGACCGTGCCGGGATAGGGATGGCCGGCGGCGCTTTCGCCCGCCACGGTCCAGGGCCCGGGCAGATCGGCGCTGCGCAGGGCATAGCCATCCATCGCCGAAAGCGCGGTGGCCGGCTGCGTGCGCGCGGCGACGAGCGGCGCGGCGAGATAGTGGCCCAGCGCCTCTGTCGTGGCGCGATGTTCGATCGGCAGGCGCGGGGCGAGGGCGATGAGCCGGGCCTGCGCCTGTTCGAGCGGCAGGGGTGGCTGACGCGGCGGGGCGTTCATGGCGCGGACCAATCGCCCGATTTGCCGCCGCGCTTGGCGACCAGGCGCACGGCCTCGATCACCATGCCCTTGTCCACGGCCTTGGCCATGTCGTAGATTGTCAACAATGCCACGCAAGCGGCTGTCATCGCTTCCATTTCCACGCCGGTCTTGGCGGTGAGCGAGGCGGTGGCGGTGCATTCCACCCCGCCATCGACAAAGCCGAATTCGACTGCCACCGCATCGAGCGATAGGGGGTGGCACAGCGGGATCAACTCGCCGGTTTTCTTGGCGGCCATGATCCCGGCGATGCGGGCAGTGGCCAGGACATCGCCCTTGGGCACGGTGCCATCGCGGATCGCGGCCAGTGCCGTGGCCGACATGCGGATCATGCCCCGCGCCACGGCCACGCGCTGCGTGGCGGGCTTGGCGCCGACATCGACCATGCGCGCATGGCCCTGGGCATCGAGATGGGTAAGCTGTGTCATCTTCTGCTCATGCCATGCGAGGGAAAAGGCGCAAGCCCTGTTCATCGGCCAGCGGTTGTGGCGGGGCAAGGCCGGCGCGGCGGTATTCCAAGGCAATGCCGGCAAGGTTCTGCGCGCGGCCAACATGGCGCAGCCGCACCCGCGAAAACGAAACGAGGCCGTTCCGATAGGCCACCAGGCAATCGGCCGTGGCGGGGTGGGCGGCGGTGCGGCCGGCGATCTGGTCGATCACGAAAGCGGAATCGCCGCAGAGCACCACATCGGTTTCGCCGAGCTGGCGGGCGAGGTCCATCGCGCCGAGCAGGGCGAGCCATTCGGCGCGGTTGCTGTCACCCAGGCCGCAATCGGGGAGCAGCCAGGTGCGGCCGCGGGTGACGATGGCGATTTCCATGCGGCCGGGATTGGGCCGGCAGCCGCCGTCGAACCACAGCTTGCGCGGCTGGGGCGGCAAGCGGCCCTCAGCCCTGCAACAGCGCCTGGGTGGCGGCGGCCACGTCTGCCTCGCGCATCAGACTTTCGCCCACCAGGAACGTGCGCGCGCCGCAGGCGGACAGGCGCACGAGATCGGCGTGGGTGTTGATGCCGCTTTCGGCCACCAGCAGCGTACCGGCGGGCGCGAGCGGCGCCAGGCGCTCGGTATTGGTAATATCGGTGACGAAGCGCTTGAGATCGCGGTTGTTCACCCCGATCAGGCGGGAATGCAGCCGCGCGGCGCGCTCCATTTCGGCCTCGTCATGCACTTCGACGAGCACGTCCATGCCCTGTTCGCGCGCGGCGGCTTCGATCTCGGCCATCTGGGCATCGTCGAGCGCGGCGACGATGATCAGGATGGCATCGGCGCCGATCGCGCGGGCTTCTGCCACCTGCCAGGGATCGACCATGAAATCCTTGCGCAGCACCGGCAGCGCACAGGCGGCGCGGGCGGAGACGAGATAGTCTTCATGCCCCTGGAAATAGGGCGCGTCGGTAAGGATGGAGAGGCAGGCCGCGCCGCCCGCTTCATAGGCGCGGGCATGGTCGGCCGGCTGAAAATCGGCGCGGAGCAGGCCCTTGGCCGGGCTGGCCTTCTTGATTTCGCCAATCAGGGCAACGCCGCTGGCCGCGCGCGCGCGCAGGGCCGCTTCGAACCCGCGCGGCGCGGTTTGCGTGGCGGCGCGGGCGGCAAGGTCAGCGAGCGACGTGGCGGCCTTGCGCTGGGCCACTTCGGTGCGCTTGGTGTTGCAGATTTCGGTAAGCTTGTCGGTCATGTGCACAGAGCCTTACTTCAGCGCGTCGATCCAGCAACGCAGCAGGCCAAGGGCCAGGCCCTTGTCGATGGTTTCGGCAGCTTCTTCAACGCCTTCGTGCCAATCGGTGACATCCCCGGCGACCATCAGTGCGGCGGCGGCATTGAACAGCACGGCATCGCGATAGGGGCCAGGCTGGCCATCGAGCAGCGCCTTGAGCGCGGCGGCGTTGTAGGCAGCGTCGCCGCCGCGAATGGCATCGACCGGGGCGGTGGCCAGGCCAGCATCACCCGGGGCGATGCGGTGCATAAGGATCGCGCCACCATGCACGTCGGCCACTTCATTGCCGCCGGCCAGGCTCAGTTCGTCAAGGCCTTCATCGCCCGAAACCACGAACGAGCGCGCGGTGCCCAGCCGTGCCAGGGCATCGGCGTAGATCGGCACATAGGCGGGGCGGGCGATGCCGACCAGCTGGCGCTGCACGCCGGCGGGATTGGCGAGCGGGCCCATCAGGTTGAAGATCGTGCGGCGGCCGATGGCGCGGCGGATCGGCATGATCCGGCCCATGGCAGGGTGGTGCTTGCCGGCAAACAGGAAGCAGATGCCAAGGTCGGCGAGGGTTTCCTCGGCCGTTTCGACCGCGCGATCAAGGTTGAGGCCCAGCGCCTCCAGCGTATCAGCAGCGCCGGCCTTGGAGCTGGCGGCGCGGTTGCCGTGCTTGGCCACCGGCACGCCGCAGGCGGCAACCACCAGGCTGACTGCGGTCGACACGTTGAGCGTGTGGTGCCCGTCGCCACCGGTGCCGCACACGTCGATGGCGTTTTCCGGTGCGGCGACGCTGATCATGCGCGCGCGCATGGCCTGGGCCGCGCCGGCAATCTCGCTGGCGCTTTCGCCACGATCGGACAGCGCGACGAGGAAAGCGATGGTCGCCTCGTCATCTACCCGGCCATCGAGAATGGCGGCAAAGGCAGCTTCGGCTTCGTCCTGATCGAGCGGGATTTCCCCGACCGGGGGCAACGGCATCATGCCGGCATCCGCGCAGCGATCCCGCACAGCGCCAGGAAATTGGCGATCATCGCGTGGCCATGCTCGGTCGCGATGCTTTCAGGATGGAACTGCACGCCGTGGATAGGCAGGCTGGCGTGGCGAAAGCCCATGGTGTGGCCATCATCCGACCGCGCGTTGACGATCAGGCATTCGGGCACGTCTTCCACCACCAGCGAGTGATAGCGCGTGGCCGTGAAAGGCGAGGGCAGCCCGGCAAAGACGCCGGTGCCATCGTGGGTAACCGGCGAGGTCTTGCCGTGCATCAGCCCGCCGCGCACCACCTTGCCGCCGAAATACTGGCCGATGGATTGGTGGCCCAGGCACACGCCGAGCAGCGGCATGCCCGCCTGCGCCGCCGCACCGACGAGATCGAGGCTGACGCCCGCCTCGTTGGGCGTGCAGGGGCCGGGCGAGAGCAGGAAGCCCTTGGCGCCCGACGCCAACGCCTCGGCGGCGGTCAGCGCATCATTGCGCACCACGTTCACTTCTGCGCCCAGTTCCATCAGATAGTGGACGAGGTTCCAGGTGAAGCTGTCGTAATTGTCGATGACGAGGATCATGGCCTAATCCCTATTGCCCGAACGCCGGCTCGGCCGCGACGCGGATCGCCTCGCGCGCGGCGGCGAAGAGGGCGCCGGACTTGTGTTCGCATTCGCGCTGCTCGGCGGCGGGGTCGCTGTCGGCCACGATGCCGGCACCGGCCTGGACGTGCATCACGCCATCCTTGAGCACGGCAGTGCGCAGCACGATACAGCTATCGACCGAGCCATCGGGGGCGAAATAGCCGACGCCACCGGCATAGGCGCCGCGCGTTTCGGGTTCGAGTTCGGCAATGATCTCGCACGCGCGCACCTTGGGGGCGCCGCTGACGGTGCCGGCGGGGAAACCGGCGAGCAGGGCATCGACCGAATCCGCCCGCTTGGCATCAAGCTCGCCGACCACGTTGGAGACGATGTGCATGACGTGGCTATAGCGTTCGATCGTATAGCTTTCGGTGACCTTGACGGTGCCGGCGGCGGCCACGCGGCCCACGTCGTTGCGGCCCAGGTCGAGCAGCATGAGGTGTTCGGCGCGTTCCTTGGGATCGGCCAGCAGGCTTTCCTCGTTGGCGCGGTCTTCGGCCGGGGTGGCGCCGCGCGGGCGGGTGCCGGCGATCGGGCGGATGGTCACTTCGCCATCGCGGATGCGCACGAGGATTTCCGGGCTTGATCCGATCAGGGCAAAGCCGGGCAGATCGAGGAAATAGAGGAACGGCGAGGGGTTGATCCGCCGCAGCGCGCGATAGAGCGCCATGGGTGGCAAGGGGAACGGCGCGGTGAAGCGCTGCGCCAGCACCACCTGGAAGATATCGCCCGCGGTGATGTAGTCGCGCGCCCGCGCCACCATCTGGCCATAGCGTTCGGGTGCCATCTGCGGCTCGCGCGCCAGGTCGATCGCTTGCGCCAGGCGCGGATCTGCGGGCAGGGGGCCTTGCAGGCGCGCCAGCGCGGCATCGATGCGATCGGCGGCAAGATCGACAAGGGCTTGCGGCGCGCCGCCTTCGGCCCATACCGGGGCCACGGCGGTGAGTTCGTCAGTCAGGCGATCGAACACCAGGAGCACGGTCGGCCGCACGAACAGCATGTCGGGCAGTTCGAGCGCGCTTTGTTCGGCGCGGGGCAGCTTTTCTACCAGGCCGATGGTTTCATAGCCGAAATAGCCCACCAGGCAGGCCAGCGTCGGCGGCAGGCCTTCGGGCACGTCGATCCGGCAGCGTTCGACCAGCGCGCGCAGTTCCGCCAGGCTGTTGCCCGGCAGCGCGGCGAAGGCGGCGCGGTCGGTCTGCCAGGCAGAATTGATCTGCGCGGTTTCGCCCGTGGCGCGGAACACCAGATCGGGATCGAGCCCGACCAGGCTGTAGCGGCCGCGCACTTCGCCGCCCTGGACCGATTCCAGCAGGAAATCGCCGCGTTCCGCCTGGAACAGCTTGCGCGCGGCGCTGACCGGGGTTTCGCTGTCGGCAATCAGCTTGCGCCAGACCAGCGCCGGCTTTCCGGCCGCCAGCGCGGCGAGGGCCGCCGCGCTGTTTTCGGGCTGGGCGCCGGTTGGCGCAGGACGCGACAGGATCGTGGTCATGGTCTTACTGGTTACCGACAAGCTTGGCATTGAGCGCACGCAGCGCGGTTTCGTTGCGGGTCACGCCCACCTGGTTGCGGATCGCGGTGCGCAGTTCCTCGGCCACTTCGCGGCCCATATCGAGGCCGAACTGCTTGCCCGCCTGCGCCAGGAACGGATCGCCCGCAGGGATCACGCCGGGCGTCACGGTCTTGAGCGAGACCACGTAGAACCCGGCATTGCCCGGCGCGGCGAGCGGCTTGGAAGTGCCCTTGGACATGGCGAACAGCAGCACCAGCGGCGGGGGCAGCTGGCGGCCGCTTTGCTGCATGGCCGCAAGCTGTTCGCGCGTGATCGCCACCGGCTGCGCGGGCGGCAGGGTCACGCCCACGCCCTTGAGTGCGTCGGCCAGCGACGTGCCCTTGGCCATGGCGGCAAGCACCTTGGCCGAGGCATCCTTGGCCTTGGCCGCGCCCTGCTCGGTGGCATAGTCGCGCATGACCTGATCCTTGATCTGGTCGAGCGGCGCGGGGGCGGCAGGCATGATCTGGCCCACGTCGAAGATCGCGATGCGCTTGCCATCGGCAAGCGGCGCCACCTGGGCTTCGCCTTCATGCTCCAGCGCAAAGGCGCCCTGCAGCAGCGCGGCAACATCGGCCGGGGCCTTTTGTCCGGGCTGGCCAAACACGCTGCCATCGGCGGTGAGGGCAGGGGTGGTGGTCAGCGTGACGCCCTGGGCCTTGGCCACGTCAGCCAGGCCAGTGTGGTTTTCGAACTGCTCTTCGAGGCGGGAAGAGAGATCGAGCAGCGCGGCATGGCGCTTTTCGGTGGTCAGTTCCGCCACCAGTTCGGGGCGGGCCTGCTCCAGCGTCTTGCCGGGCTTCTTGACGATGGCATCGACGCGGATGACGTGCCAGCCAAGGCCGCTCTTGGCCGGTGTTGCCACCTTGCCCTGGGCGGCGGCGAAGACGGCATCGGCGACGGCGGGAGAGCTTTGCGCGGCGAGCTTGTCACGCGTGAGATCGGCGATCTTGCTGGCAGCAAGGCCCTTGGCGCGGGCAGCGGCCTCGATGCTGGTGCCGGCAGAGACCTGCGCGGCCAGCGCCTGGGCTGCCTGCTCGGTCGGCACGACAACCTGGGTTATCGTGCGGGTTTCGCTGGCGGCATAGACATCGGCCTTGGCCTTGTAACGGGCGGCAATGTCAGCGTCGCTGGGGGCGGGCACATTGGGCAGGCTCGCTTCGTCGATCACGGCATAGCGCACGGTGCGGCGTTCGGGCTGCTGATAGCGCGCGGCGTTGGCCTTGTAATAGGTGGCCAGCACGGCATCGCTCGGCTTGTCCTTGCCGGCAAAGGCGATGCTGGGCAGGAAGGCAATGTCGCCCTCGCGCTTTTCCTTGAGCATCGCGGCATAGCGCGCCACGGCCGAGGCCGGCATGGCGGCGCCCGGCGCCACCGGTGACAGCACCTGGCGGGCGATCAGACTCTGCGTGATCGACTTGCGCACGGCGGCATCGGTCATCCCGCGCTGGGCGAGGAACGCGCGATAGACCGCGTCGCTGAACTTGCCATCGGGGCCCTGGAACGCGGGCTGCTTGGCGATTTCGCTGTCGACCAGGCGATCGCTGACGCCCATGCCGTTCTTGGCGGCCCATTCCTGCATCGCGGCGCGATCGGCCAGGCCCGACAGCGCATCGTTCATCACGCCCTGGGCGAGGAACTGGCGCATCGTCAGCGTCGGGTTCTGCTCGCGCTCCTGCTCGAACGCGGTGGTGATGGTCTTGCCCAGCTCGTCCACGCCAACCTTGGCATGGCCGACCTTGGCTGCTGCCTCGCCATCCGCAGACTGGCCGACGCGAAGGCCGCTCACGTCGGCGCCGGCAAAGGCCAGGGCAAGAAGACCGATGAACACCAGGGCGAAAAGCGCGCCGATGCGGGAATGGATCAGTTTACGAAACAGCGAGAGCATGGGATGCGATCAAATCCGCCTGATGATTTGGATTGGCCTGCCTTAGGAGGCTTGAACCGATCCCGCAATGCCTCTGGCAGGGCACATGCCAGCCTAGCACTTCATCGCGGGGGCCTTGCGCTGGCGGGGCAATTGCAGGCAAGGGGGTTGGCACGGAATCGGACCTGACAACGCGCCATCGCACATCAACCGGCGCGGCAATCCCGATTTTCGGCGGGGCACATAGAACGAGGGATCAAAGCCAGCCATGGCGCAACGACCATATATCGTCGGCAACTGGAAGATGAACGGCAGCCGGGCCATGCTGGCCGAGGCGCGCGCGATCGACCGCGCTGCTGCCCGCCATCCGCAGGTGGATATCGCCCTGGCGCCGCCGTTCCCGCTGATCGGCCTGCTGCGCGAGGCCGTCACCGGCATCGGCGTCGGCGGCCAGGATTGCCATACCGAGGCCAAGGGCGCCCACACCGGTGACGTTTCGGCCGCCATGCTGGCCGACATCGGCGCCGATTTCGTGATCCTGGGCCACAGCGAGCGCCGCCGCGACCATGGCGAAAGCAACGCCCTGGTCCGCGCCAAGGCCGATGCCGCGCTGGCGGCCGGGCTGGGCGTGATCATCTGCGTTGGCGAAACGCTGGAAGAGCGCGACGCCGGCCGCGCCGAAGATGTGGTGGCCAGCCAGGTCGATCATTCCCTGCCGCAGGGCGAGGCGGCGCTCGAGGCCGTTGCCGGTGGCAAGCTGGCCGTTGCCTATGAACCGGTATGGGCGATCGGCACCGGCCGGGTGGCCGATGTCGAGGATGTGATTGCCATGCACGCCGCCGTGCGCGCGCGGCTTCATGCCGCCTATGACGAAGCTGGCGCACGCCCGCGCATCCTCTATGGTGGGTCGGTCAATGCCGGCAATGCCGCTGCATTGCTGGCTGCGCCCGAGGTGGGCGGGGCTCTGGTTGGCGGGGCAAGCCTGACGGCCGATGCCTTCCTGCCGATCGTCGCAGCCGCTGGCGCCGGCGAAGGCTGAGCGCAAAATTCGGCCCCTTGCGCAAGGGCGCCCGGCGCCCTAAGTGCGCCGCAACAGTTTCAGGCGGAACCTCATGTCGCTCTTTATCTTCCTCACCGTTATCCAGGCGCTGGTGGCTGCCGCCCTGGTTGGCGTGATTCTCATCCAGAAGTCCGAAGGCGGCGGCCTGGGCGTGGGCGGCAGCCCGGCCGGCTTCATGTCGGCGCGCGGCGCGGCCGATTTCCTCACGCGTGTCACCTCGATCCTGGCGGTTCTGTTCGTCGGGCTGAGCATCGTGCTGGCGGCCATGGCCGTGAACGCCGGTGGTAGCCGCACGCTCGACACCTCGCTCCAGCGCACGGCCGATCCGCTGGCCGGCCAGGCCCAGCAGCCGGTCGCACCCGCTGCCCCGGCGGCTGATCCTTCGGCGGCAGCCCCTGCTGCGCCGGCCGATCCGCTGGGTGGTGCCGCCAAGCAGTAACCCTGTGCAAGCATGAAGCCAGGCGTTCCCGCCGCACAGGCGGGGGCGCCGGTTTTGTTTGTGCGGTCCCTTTCGTGATGCCTGCGCGTGCCCGCAACGGGCATCGGTGGTATTGCGGTTCGCCCTTGCGCCTGTGGATTGCCACGCTGTTTGGCGTTGGTTCTGCTTGCGCTCCCCTCCCTTCTGACGCTAAGGCCCAACTCCCATGGCGCGGTACATTTTCATCACCGGCGGCGTGGTCTCCTCGCTCGGCAAAGGTCTCATGGCGGCAAGCCTCGCGGCGCTGCTCCAGGCACGTGGCTATCGAGTGCGGATCCGCAAGTTCGACCCCTATCTCAACGTCGATCCGGGCACGATGAGCCCGTATCAGCACGGCGAAGTCTTCGTGACCGACGACGGCGCCGAGACCGACCTTGACCTTGGCCATTACGAGCGTTTCACCGGGGTTTCGGCCCGCCAGGCCGACAATATCACCTCGGGCCGCATCTATCGCGACATCATCGCCAAGGAACGCCGCGGCGATTACCTCGGCGCAACCGTGCAGGTGATTCCGCACGTGACCGACGCGATCAAGGACTTTGCCCAGGCCGAAACCGAAGACCTCGATTTCGTGCTGTGCGAAATCGGCGGCACGGTGGGCGATATCGAAGGCCTGCCGTTCATCGAGGCGCTGCGCCAGCTGCACAACGAGCTGGACCGCGACCAGACCTGCTTCGTCCACGTGACGCTGGTGCCCTATATCGCGGCGGCTGGCGAGCTGAAGACCAAGCCGACCCAGCATTCCGTGCGCGAGCTGACCGGCCTGGGCATCCAGCCCGACATCCTGCTGTGCCGCTGTGAAAAGCCGCTGCCCGATGGCGAGCGCGCCAAGATCGCGCAGTTCTGCAACGTGCGCAAATCGGCGGTGATCCCGGCGCTTGACGCCAACAGCATCTATGCCGTGCCGCTGCAGTATCACGCCGAAGGGCTCGACGCCGAAGTGCTGCGCCATTTCGGCATGACTGCCCCCGAACCGGATCTGGCGCGCTGGGACGACATCGTCGATCGCCACCAGAACCCGGAAGGCGAAGTGACGATCGGCGTGGTAGGCAAGTATGTCGGCCTGCAGGACGCCTACAAGTCGTTGAACGAGGCGCTGGCCCATGGTGGCATGGCCAACCGCGTCAAGGTCAACGTGCGCTGGATCGATGCCGAACTGTTCGAGCGCGAAGACAGCGAAATCGCCGCGCATCTCGAACCCATGCATGGCATCCTGGTGCCCGGCGGCTTTGGCGAGCGTGGCTCGGAAGGCAAGATCGCCAGCGTGCGCTTTGCCCGCGAGCGGGAAGTGCCGTTCTTCGGCATTTGCCTGGGCATGCAGATGGCCTGCATCGAGGGCGCGCGCAACACGGCGGGCATCGCCGAGGCGTCTTCCACCGAATTCGGCCCGACCAAGGAACCGGTGGTGGGCATCATCACCGAATGGATGACCGCCGAAGGCCTGGAAAAGCGCGAAGCCGGTGGCGATCTCGGCGGCACCATGCGCCTGGGCGCCTATGAAGCCCACCTGGCTGGCAACAGCCACGTGTCGAGCATCTATGACGCCACGACGATCAGCGAACGGCACCGCCACCGCTATGAAGTGAACGTCGCCTATCGCGATGCACTGGAGCAGGGCGGCCTGCGCTTTTCGGGCATGTCGCCCGATGGCCTGCTGCCTGAAATCGTCGAGCGGCCGGACCATCCGTGGTTCATCGGCGTGCAGTTCCACCCCGAACTCAAGAGCCGCCCGTTCGACCCGCACCCGCTGTTCAAGAGCTTCATCGCCGCAGCGGTGAAGCAGGCGCGGCTGGTTTGATCCTGGCGTAGCACAAGGTTTCGCACCACCCCCAACCCCCTCCTCTAAAGAGGAGGGGGCTTAACCCTGTCCTCCCCCTCCTCTTTATAGGAGGGGGTCGGGGGGTGGTGGGACCCGAACC
>CAYXUN010000024.1:14292-50311 GCA_964468165.1 uncultured Novosphingobium sp.
GGGGGGGGGTGTTTTTATAAAATAAATTTTTTTATTTTTTTGGGGGGGGGGGGGGGCGGCCCCCCCCCCCCCCTTCGCGTTTCCTCAGGTCAATGGATCAGGCGGCCGCGCTGGCGTCGCCACCTTCCACCACCGACAGGGCCTTCTGGTTGCCGATCAGCACCTTCTTGGGCTTCATCGCTTCGGGCACTTCGCGCACCAGGTCGATGGTCAGCAGGCCATCGGAAAGGTCGGCCGCGCTCACCCGCACGAAATCGGCGAGTTCGAAGCGGCGTTCGAAGCTGCGGTTGGCAATGCCCAGGTGCAGGTACTGCTTGTCGGTCAGATCGGCCTTGCTGCCCTTGACCACCAACAGGTTCTGCTGCGCGGTGATATCGAGGTCTTCCGGCTTGAAACCGGCCACCGCCAGCGTGATGCGATAGGCATCGTCACCCTGGCGCTCGATGTTGAAGGGCGGATAGTTGTCGCCGGCATTGGCGCGGGCCTGGCGTTCGAGCAGATCGAACAGGCGATCGAAACCCACGGTGGTGCGGCGATAGGGGGTGAAATCGAAACGGTTCATGGCAATATCCTCAATCAGAGCAATCTGCACATGCCCCGGCCCGGGAAACTCCGGCGCTGGGGCGGGTTTAACATGGCGTGCCCGTCTTGCGGCGCACGTCACAAACGATCATGTGTGGGCTGCACCGCGCATTTCAAGGCCCCCGGTTTCACCAATTTCATCGGAGCGAACATGACCCAGTCCCCAAGCCCCAAGGTCGAAATCTATACCAAGTGGGGTTGCCCCTATTGCGTGCGGGCCAAGGCCCTGCTCGACGAAAAGGGCGTGGCCTATGAAGAATACGACGTGACCATGGGTGGCCCCAAGCGCGCCGAAATGGTCGAGCGGGCACCCGGTGCCGCCACCGTGCCACAGATTTTCGTCAACGATCAGGCGCTGGGCGGCAGCGACGATCTCCAGGCGCTCGATCGCGCCGGCAAGCTCGACGCGCTGCTCGGCTTGGCCTGAGGTTGGGCCGGAACTTGAGCCTGAACTCGGACACAAACACGGCCGCGCCGGTGCGGGTGGCGCTGTTGCAGATGACCAGCGGCATCGATCCGCTGGTCAATGCCGCCACCATTGCCGATGCGGCCGCCCGCGCCGCCGGGGAAGGGGCAGCCATGCTGTTCACCCCGGAAATGGCCGGGCTGATCGACCGCGACCGCGCCCGCGCGACGCCGCATATCGTGGCCGAAGCGGCCAACCCGGTGCTGGCTGCCGCGCAAGAGGCGGCGGCGCGCCACGGCATCTGGGTGCATCTGGGCTCGCTCGCAATCCGGCCGGACCAGCCGGCGGAGGGCGGCGACGCGCGCTGGGCCAACCGCGCCTTCGTGATCGACGCAGGCGGGCAGATCGTTGCCCGCTATGACAAGATGCACATGTTCGACGTGGACCTCGCCACGGGTGAAACCTGGCGCGAATCGGCCGCCTATCGTCCCGGCGATGCCGTGGTCACGGTCGAAACCCCGGTCGGCCGCCTGGGCCTGGCGATCTGCTATGACATCCGCTTCCCGGCCTTGTTCGAGGCGCTGGGCCAGGCGCGCTGCGATTGCATCGCCATCCCTGCCGCGTTCACTGTGCCAACGGGCAGCGCGCACTGGCACCTGATGCAGCGCGCGCGGGCCGTGGAAGCCAGCGCTTTCGTGATCAGCGCGGCGCAGACAGGCCGGCACGAAGACGGCCGCGAAACCTATGGCCACAGCCTGGTGGTCGATCCCTGGGGAGACGTGCTGCTCGACATGGGCGGCAATGCCGGCCTTGCGCTTGCGGAAATAGACCTGGGGCGCCTTGCCGCGGTGCGCCAGCAACTGCCCAGTCTTGCCAACAAGCGCCCCGTGCCCATATCGCGCGGATCATGATTGTCTTCGATCTGCAATGCACCGGCGGCCAGCACCGTTTTGAAGGCTGGTTCGCCTCGTCGGCCGATTATGCCCGCCAGCAGGAGCGCGGGCTGGTGTCATGCCCGGTGTGCGGCAGTGGCGATGTGGTCAAGGCCGTGATGGCCCCGGCCGTGGGGCGCAAGGGCAACCAGGCGCCTGCCTTGCCGGTGCCAGCGGCAGTGGACAGCGTACCCGCCGCGACGGGTGGTGGAGCCGTGGCGCCGGCCAAGGCCGCCGGCCCGGCCGCTGCCCTGCTGCCCAAGCTGCCGCCAGAGGCAGTGGCGATGCTGCGCGCGGTGGCGCTGGCGCAGGCAGAAGCGATCAAGTCATCGACGTGGGTGGGCGATTCCTTTGCCGATGATGCCCGCGCCATGCACTATGGCGACAAGGACGTGGCACCGATCCACGGCCAGGCCACCGCGCAAGAGGCGCAGGAATTGCTGGACGAGGGCATTGCCGTTGCCCCGCTGCTGATCCCCGTGGTGCCGCCGGGCGAAGCGAACTGACCACGGGCCTGGCCCATGCGGGCAGGGCGGCGCAAACGCACATTGCCTTGCCGCAGCCACGCCCCTAAGAGAGGCGCGGGCGCCCGTAGCTCAGCAGGATAGAGCACCAGATTCCTAATCTGGGGGCCATGGGTTCGAATCCCGTCGGGCGCACCATCACCAGGCCGGTCCTGCCAGGGGCCGGCTTTTTTGCGCCCGCGATCAGCGCGGGCTGCCTATGCCCTTGCGGCCGAATACCGGGCGCGGTGGTGCGGGTGGGGCGGCGTTGTCCTCGATCGGCGGCGGCGCGGCCGCGCGCTGCGCCAGATGGCGCGCGATGATGGCGTCGGGATCGAAATCAGGGTCTGCGGGCAGGTCTGCCAGATGAGGCGCGGCGGCAGTGCGCGGCCGGGTTTGCCCCGGTTGCAGCAGGCGGCGCAACGAAATCAGGCCGCCCAGCGCCGATGCGGCGGCAAGGGCCCAGACGCCGATCACCGCCGATTGCCCTACGCCGAACGCCCCGGCATCCTGCAATTGCCAGGCGCTTACCCCCCACAGGATGGCCGAGCCGAAGGCGCCGATCATGCGCAGGGCGTGGCCGGTGTTGCGGCCGGTTTTGACGAGCGTCTTGAACATGGGCCAGCACTTCCCCCTCAGCCATCAGGCTGATCACCGTGTGTGTACGTCGGCAATCGTGCAGGAAACGTTGCCTAGAGCCGCTTTTGCAGAAAGAAGCGGCTTTGCCCGCGCGGATGATCATCCAGTTGGCCGAACACGGCATAGCCGAGCTTTTCGTAAAAGCGCGGCGCTTGGAATGCATAGGTATCGAGCCAGATGCCCACGCAGCCCTGCGCTCGGGCATGCGCTTCGGCCTGGCGCATCAAGGCTTCGCCATGGCCCTCGCCACGGTGCGCGTCAGGCACGGCGAGCAATTCGATGAACAGCCAGTCGTAGGAAATCTTGCCCCACAGGCCGCCGACTTCGACGCCATTGCCATCGGTCAGCATCAGGGCGAGGGACGACAGCCCCGGATCACCACCTTCGCGCACATTGTACACGCGCAGTGGCGCGAGGATCGCTTCGCGCTGGGCAGGGGTCGGTTCGGCGGCATGGACGATCGTCAGCGACATGGCCGCGGGTCTTGGCATTCCGGCGCCCCTGCCGCAAGCGCAGGTCGATGCACGCTCAGCACTTGGCGGGCGTGATTCCCGAGGTCGGGGCAACACCATCGGTTGAGCCACTGCCGCCAGTCAGGTCGCGATCGTCGCGCACATACATCGCGGCATCCTTGCGGATGACGGTGGGCTTGAAGATCGTGCCGAAGAACATGGGCTTGTAGCTATAGGCCACTTCCACGAACATGATCGCATAGGGCGATTCCACCGTGATCACGCTGCCCGGCTGGCCCATTCCGGCAAACGAGGTGGTATTGGCACCGGTCCCTTCGACGCCGTAGCGCGAGACATAGGCGGTGTTGCCCCAGCAGCGCTGCCAGTGAATATACTGGCCGCCCAGCTTGTTTACCTCGAGGCTGGACAGGATCACGCGGCCGTTGGCGGGAAAGTTGAGGTCGGTTGCCGACAGCTCGGCGCCAGTGAATACCTGGTTGACGTCGTATTCCCGGAACAGCGGAGCGCCGCCGACCACTGATTGCTTGGCGCGCGAAGCATTGTCAGCGACAGCGATCGCCAACTGGTTGAGGCGCACATGCAGGATTGCCAGGTTGACCATTTCCAGCGAACCCATGGCAATCACCATGAGGAACGGCAGGCTGACGCCCAGCTCGACGATGGTGACGGCGCTGCGATCCTGGCCAAGCCGGCGCAACAGGCGCGTAAGGGACAGAGCTTTCAGCATATCTTGGTCAACGTGCGGGTGGTTTGCGTGGCGAAGGGCTGGTTGCGCATGATCGTTCGCGTGCTTGCGGTCATGTTCGCAGGCAGGCCGAACATCGAAGAAAAGCCGAACAGCGGGGTATAGGTCACGGTCACGGTATAGACCACGACGTCATTGGCGCTGCCGAGGCCGCTTTCCCCCATATCGGCATCCCACACCCCGTTGCCGTTGGCATCGATGAAGCATTCGCCCAGGTCGTACTGCCCGTTCTTGTTGCTGTCGGTATAGTCTTCCGGTTCGCCGACATTGGAAAAGTCAGTGTAGTTCTGGCGCTTGAATGTCACGTTGGCCCAGGGGATCACATGGTGGATGCGTGTCGTCACCTGGCTGTCGATGGTGCTGGTGGTGGTCTGCGCGCTCTGCATCGAAGAGGCGCGCCCAGCAGCATCGACGGTGCCGACCAGCACGGCCTGGACATAATAGGACATGCCCAGTTCGATCAGCACGACCATGATCATCAGCAGCAGCGGCGCGGCCAATGCAAACTCCAGCGCCGTCACGCCCGCGCTGTCGCGGCGCAAGGCAGCCAGGCGAGAGAGGGCGCGGCGCGCGATCACTTGTTCAACCGCAGGTCGGCCACCTGGCCGGCGATGTACTGGAAGGTGTTCGTCAGCGTGGAGGTGTTCGACGCATAGAACGCCTTGTCGGTCGTGGTGGCGCAGGCCTGCATTTGCGGCGTCAGCGTCTGGCCAAAGCCGATCACCCAGATGGTGTAGCCCATGTTCTTGGCCAAGGTGCAGGCCGCCAGGAAGCGGTTGTTGTGATAGTTGACGAGGTTGGCCGCCGAGGTTGACGTGGGCGCATCGCGGCCATCGTACATCGTCTGGCCCCAGGCGGTGTAGTTGGCCGGATAGTTTTCCATCGTGCCGTCGGTCATGAAGATGATGTGACGGCTGACCGAGGGCAGGTTGCCGGCATTGACGATGCTGGCAAAGATGCCGTTGGGATTGCCCAGGCGCGCACCCCAGATCATGCCGATGTCGTGATAGGTGCCGCCATTGGGCACCAGCGCGTTGACGTAGCTGCTGAGCCAGGATGGCACGGTTTTGGGTGCGGTGGTATCCACCGTGGTAAAGGGCAGCATCGGCTGCGGGCAATAGCCCGTCTGGTTCGACATCGCGGTCGTGGTGCTGAGCGGGATCGAATAGCCGTTGAGGTAGAACTCCAGGCTTTCGAGATAGGGCTTCCACCGCGTGGCATCGTTGGAGCCGTCGGTGATCGGCGCGCTGGTCACGTCCATGTCATAGGCGCCAGCGGGAATGGGCGACATCGACAGCTGGTTGACGGTGCCGCGCTCTTCCAGGCAGCCGCTCCACGTATAGCTGCTCGTGCTGATGTTGCCCACCGTGCCGGTGGCGCTGGTGCCCGTGGCCAGATCGCGAATGTTGAAATAGGGATTGGCCGCCGGCGGCTGCACCGAGACATACGAGGCGCTCGATGTGTTGCTGCCGTTGTAGAGCGTGATGCCGGTTGCCAGGTTTACTGCGCCAAAGCCCTTGAAAGCCGAGACGTTCACCGTGCTTTGGGTATAGCGATAACTGGTGGCGAGGTAGCGCGTCTGGTAGGTGGTGACGGTCACCGACTTGTTGCGCACGCAGGTGCCCAACGCTGACGTACCGCTACCCGATTTCTGGGTCCACGACTTGTAGGAATAGCTCGTGGTGGTGACGTTGGATGGCGCGGTGCCGCTGGTCAGCGGGGTGCCGCCAGACCCGGTGGGGTAGGTGTTCTTGCCATAGTTGGTGCAGTTGGCCGAGGTGATGTTGGACCCATAGGTCTCGGTCGTCGCCGTGGGCGATCCGGTCGTGCCGATATAGGTTGGCGAAGTGCTGAACTGCACCAGCTTGGTGACATAGGGCGAACTGTCGACGAAATAGTTGCTGGGCATGGCGCCCGACGTCAGCAAGCCCGAAGCGTTGACGGTCATGGCATAGGGCACGAAGCCGAAGCGAATGCGGGTGTTGGTCTTGTCGGTCACGGCGCCGGCCACGGTGGTGTAGAACGACGTGATCGCATTGCGCAGGCCGACGATCTTGGACGTCGAGCCACTGTTGCAGTTGTTCCCCGACACGTCGCACGCCATCGAGCCGGTGGTGTCGAGCACGAACATGACGTCGGCATTGGCCATCTGCAGTTCGGCGCTGCACTGCACACTGATCGGCAGGGTGCCATAGCCGAACAACTGCATCAGCGTGGTCGGCATCGTCGTGGTGGCAGTGCCGTTGACGTGGCCGGTGGTGTCAGCCGAACTGGTGAGGACGCCCGTGGAAGCCTCGGTGGCGCCTTCCTTGAAGTTGAAATTGAACATCTTGTTGGCGCGGGCCTGTTCGGCCGAGCCATAGACGCCCGATGCCGCCATGGCCTTGCGCCCGGCAAGCACGCCGGCGTCGCAGGCATTTTGCAGGCTGGTCTTGGTGAGATAGGCGCGCGACATGTCCATGCCGAGGCCCGCCAGGGTGATGACCATGAACGCGGTGAGCGTGACGATGGCAAGCGCGTTGCCCGCGCGGTCTGTCGCCAGCCGCCCGAGGAACCCTGGCGCCTGCGCAGGCGCACGGCGCGGGCTGCCGATGCCGCAAACCCGCTTCCAGCACTGATGCAACCACCCGAATTGCATGATCGAAACCTGAACCTTCCCGTTGCCGTGGCGCTGTCACGCACCACACCCCGGTGGCGATCATGCATCGGCAAGTGCTGCCGACCGGTTAATGTCTCGCGAAATTTTCCAACGCATTGCTACGCAGCGGCAGGCATCGTGCCGCAACGGCAGGGGCTGCGGTGGTTAACGCAGGCCCGCGCAGCGGCTGGCGAGGGGGCGGCAGGGCCATTGCCGGATGCCGCGAAATTCTGCGGTTTTTCCGTCGCGATCCGCTTGCATTGCCTGGCCAAATGTGATTCTTCTTGACGCTATGAAGCGGCGTCGTCCCAACCTCAAACTGCCTCGCAACAGCGTGACCGAGTCGCTGGCGCTGATCGCGCTGCTGCTGATCGGTGCCTGGGCCGTGGCGGGGCCGAGCGGGCTCTTGGCGTGGAGCGAAAATGCCCACACCCTGGAGCAGCGGCAAAAGGAAGTGGCGCAACTTTCGGCAGAGCGTGATCGCCTGCAAAACCGGGTCAACCTGCTCGATCCCAAGCATGCCGATCCCGACCTGGTCGGTGAACTGCTGCGCGCCGATCTCAACGTGGCCCATCCCGATGAACTCGTCATCCCTCGACAGGAAGCCGTGACGAACCAATAACTTCGCGCGGCCCAAGCGGGGCAAGCGCGATGGTTTGAAACAGGGTGGAACCTCTGCGCCGCCCCGGCGTTGCGCGGGTATGAATGCACCAGAGGGGCCACGCGATCTCGCGTCCGGCGTTGCGCCGTCCGATTCCGTCGTTCATCTCGGCAGCGAGGAAGGGGTAGAGGAGGGGGTGTGGCGCTATGCCCGTGCAACCCGCGCCCATGCCGTGGTCGATGCGGCCGATTACTTTGCCCTGATGCGCGATGCCATGCTGGCGGCGCGCCAGCGCATCCACTTGATCGGCTGGGATTTCGATACGCGCATCCTGATCGGCGACGGACGGCGGTGGTGGAACCTGCCGCGCAAGCGCGTGGCGCCGGCGCGGCTGGGCGCCTTCGTGGTATGGCTGGCCAACCGCCGCCGCGGGCTGGAAGTGCTGGTGCTGAAATGGAATTTCGGCGCGCTCAAGGCGCTGATGCGCGGATCGATGGTGGTTGACCTGTTCCGCTGGTGGCGCCATCCGCGCATCGGTTACAAGCTGGATGCGGCTCATCCCATTGGCTGCAGCCATCACCAGAAGATCGCGGTGATCGACGATTGCTTTGCGGTATGCGGCGGCATCGACATGGCCGGTGACCGCTGGGACACCCGCGATCATATTGACGATGATCCCCGCCGGCGGCGCCCCGGTGGCCAGCCCTATGGCCCATGGCACGATTGCACGATGCTGCTGGAAGGGCCGGTGGCGGCCGCGCTTGGCGAATTTGGCCGCACCCGCTGGCACCAGGCCGGTGGGCGCCGTCTCGAGCCCTGCCTACCACAGGCGGAAAGCGCGTGGCCTAATGGCATCGTGGCGCAGTTCACCGATGTGGAAGTGGGCATCGCGCGCACGCGCTCGCCCTATGCCAATATTGCCGAAGTGCGCGAGATCGAGGCGCTGTTCTGCCGCCAGATCGCCGCAGCCAAGCACTTCATCTATGCCGAAAACCAGTATTTCGCCTCGCGCCGCGTCGCCGAGGCGCTGGCCGCGCGGCTCGACGCGCCAGATGCGCCCGAAGTCGTGCTGGTGATGCCGCAGGCGTCTGACGGATGGCTGGAGCAGGCGGCGATGGACCTGGCGCGCATCCAACTGTTCGAGGCGGTGAAATGCCACGATCCGCATGGACGCTTTTCGATCTGGCATCCGTTCACCAAGGGCGGCACGCCGATCTATGTCCATGCCAAGCTGATGATCGTGGACGACCAGGTGCTGCGCATCGGCTCTGCCAACATGAACAACCGGTCGATGGGGCTGGACAGCGAGTGCGACGTGTTCATCGATGCCGGGCGCCCGGGCAACGACCACGCCACGCCGGCAATCCGCGCCTTGCGCCATTCGCTGCTGGCAGAGCATTGCGGACTGGCCGAAGAGCAGGTAGCGGCTGCCTTGACCGATGGCGGCAGCATGGCTGCGCTGGCGGCTGAGTCGGCCAAGGCGGGCGGACGGCACTTGCGGCCGTTCGTGCCCCGGCCACTGACCGAGGCCGAACAGGCCCTGGCCGATTCCGAAGCGCTCGATCCCGAGCGCCCCGAGGAAATGCTGGCGTTCTACCAGCGCGGGCGCCTGTGGCGCGGCGGCCTGGGCAGGAAGCTGGCAAAGTTGCGGCGCCGGCGCGGCGACGCGGCACAGCATTGACGCCAGGGCCACCGTGCCCGGGCATTGAGGACGGGACCACGATGACCAATTTGCCGGGCTGCGGCCACGATCATGGCGACGACGAAGATACCGCGCGCGGCAAGGTGCCGGTGCCGCCCCATGTGCAGCAGGCGATCCGCACCCTGATCGAATGGGCCGGGGACGATCCGGCGCGCGAAGGCCTGATCGATACGCCCAAGCGCGTGGCGCGGGCCTGGCTGGAATATTGCCAGGGCTATGCCGAAGATCCCGCGGTCCATCTCACGCGCACCTTTGCCGAGGTGGGCGGCTATGACGAGATCGTCGTGCTCAAGGACATTCCGTTCCAATCGCACTGCGAACACCACATGGCGCCGATCACCGGCAAGGCATCGATCGCCTATCTGCCGCAAAAGCGGGTGGTGGGCATTTCCAAGCTGGCGCGCGTGCTGCACGGCTATGCCCGGCGGTTGCAGATCCAGGAGCGGCTGACCGCCGAAGTGGCGCAATGCATCTGGGATCACCTCCACCCGCAGGGCGTGGCCGTGGTGATCGAGGCGCAGCATGGCTGCATGACCGGCCGCGGCGTGCGCACGCCGGGCGTGGGCATGGTGACGAGCCGGCTGCTCGGCTGCTTCCTGGATGATCCGCGCAGCCGCAAGGAAGTGATGAGCCTGATGGGCTATTGATGGCTGGCTGCGCCGACTGCCCCATGGTGGAGGCAGCCGGCGCGCCGGTATCAGCTCAAAGCTTTTCGAGCACGTATTCCGCGGCGCTGACCTTGAAGTCACCCGGCGCTTCGACGTGGAGCTGTTCGACCACGCCATCATTGATCACGGCGGCAAAACGCTGGCCGCGCAGGCCCAGGCCAAACCCGGTGCCGTCCATGGTCAGGCCCAGCGCCTTGGCGAAATCGCCATTGCCATCGGCCAGCATCGTTACCTCGGGCGAGCCGCTGGCTTCGCCCCATGCCTTCATCACGAACGGATCGTTGACCGCGGTGCAGGCGATTTCATCGATGCCCTTGGCCTTGAGTTCGGCGGCCTTGTCGACATAGCCGGGCAGATGGCGGGCCGAGCAGGTGGGGGTGAAGGCGCCCGGCACCGAAAACAGGGCGACGCGCTTGCCCTTGAAGTATTCTGCCGACTGGACGGCTTCGGGGCCGTCCTGCGTGGCCTTGACCAGCTTCACATCGGGCACGGTTTCGCCAACGGTGATCGTCATCCCCAAATTCCTTTCATTGTCACCCGCCACGAGGGAGTGGCGGCCGGTTGGGGATATAGGCGCAGGGCAGGGGCGTGCAACCGCCGCGCGCGGCAGGGCGTGGGTAATTTCGCGTTGCCGGGTGGCGATAGGGGACGGCACCTACCGCCGCGCGTTTGCCGGCATCGGTAGGAATGCCGATATAAAGACTTCTTTATATTAACGTTGCCCTGTGCAGACGGAGCGGCTAAGAGCGGCGCATCAGCGGCCTGCCTCTGGCAGGTCTATTTTGTGTTCAGACGCCCTTTTGTACGGAGATGCCTCGTGGCCAGCGCGCTCGAAGCGAACAAGGACTATGTCATCGCCGATCTCGGCCTGGCCGATTTCGGCCGCGCGGAAATCGCCATTGCCGAAACCGAAATGCCCGGCCTCATGGCCCTGCGCCAGGAATTCGGCGCGTCGCAGCCCTTGAAGGGCGCGCGCATCACCGGCTCGCTGCACATGACGATCCAGACCGCCGTGCTGATCGAGACGCTGGTTGCCCTGGGCGCCGATGTGCGCTGGGCCACCTGCAACATCTTTTCGACGCAGGACCATGCCGCCGCCGCGATCGCCGCTGCGGGCATTCCGGTGTTCGCCGTGAAGGGCGAAAGCCTGGCTGACTACTGGGACTATGTCGGCCGCATCTTCGATTGGGGCGATGAAACCGCCAACATGATCCTCGACGATGGTGGCGATGCCACCATGTTTGCGCTGTGGGGCGCACGCGTGGAAGCGGGCGAAGATCTGTTCGAGCCCAGCAACGCCGAAGAAATTGAATTCTGCCGCGCGCTCAAGGCGTTCCTCAAGGCCAAGCCTGGCTACCTGACGGAGAGCGTCAAGGCCATCAAGGGCGTTTCGGAAGAAACCACCACCGGGGTTCACCGCCTGTACCAGATCGCCAAGGACGGCAAGCTGCCGTTCCCCGCGATCAACGTGAACGATTCGGTGACCAAGTCGAAGTTCGACAACCTCTATGGCTGCAAGGAATCGCTGGTTGACGCGATCCGCCGCGCCACCGACGTGATGCTGGCCGGCAAGGTGGCGTGCGTTGCCGGCTTCGGCGACGTGGGCAAGGGTTCGGCCGCATCGCTGCGCAACGGCGGCGCCCGCGTGATGGTCACCGAAGTCGATCCGATCTGCGCGCTGCAGGCGGCGATGGAAGGCTATGAAGTGGTGACGATGGAAGAAGCCGTCACCCGCGCCGACATCTTCGTCACTGCCACCGGCAACGAAGACGTGATCACCGCCGAGCACATGAAGGCGATGAAGCCGATGAGCATCGTGTGCAACATCGGCCACTTCGACAGCGAAATCCAGATTTCGGCCCTGTCGAACTACAAATGGACCGAAGTGAAGCCCGGCACCGACCTGGTCGAATTCCCCGACGGCAAGCAGATCATCATCCTCGCCAAGGGCCGCCTCGTGAACCTGGGCTGCGCCACCGGCCACCCCAGCTTCGTGATGAGCGCCAGCTTCACCAACCAGACGCTGGCCCAGATCGAACTGTTCACCAAGGCCGATCAGTACAAGAACGACGTCTATGTGCTGCCCAAGCATCTGGATGAAAAGGTCGCGGCGCTGCACCTCGAAAAGCTGGGCGTGAAGCTCACCAAGCTGAGCGACAAGCAGGCGAGCTATATCGGCGTGACCCCGCAGGGTCCGTTCAAGCCGGATCACTATCGCTATTGATCCCAAATCCGTGACCGGCGGCATGCCGGGCATGGTTGCAAGCGCCCTGTATCCCCTGGGATGCGGGGCGTTTTGCTGCGTGGGTCCTTGCGCGGAATCGGGCGAAATTCGCGCGGGTTGCGGTTGTATTTCGCCCGCTTGCAGCCTAGCCAAGGGGTGATGCTGTCTCATTCGCCTGCCGCTGTTGCCGTGACCGTTGCCGTGGCGCTGCTGCTGGCAGGCTGGACACTTGCAGCTGGATGGGCCGTGCTGGCCGCGCGGGCGCGCATGCGCCGCGCCGAACATGCCGAGCGGCTGGCCCGCAAGTTGACCCGGATGGTCGATGAAGCGCCCGCCCTGCCGCTGCTGGTGCGCGCCGATGGTCGGATCGAGGGCGCCTCGCGCCTGGCCGGCTGGATGGGGCTCGATGCCATGCCGGGCTATCTGACCGAGCTTGACGGCGGCGAAGGGCGCGGGCTCGATGCACAAAGCCTGGCGACACTGGCCGATGCGGTGCGTCATACGCAAAAGACCGGGGCGCCGCTTGCCCTTTCGCTGGTTCCGCGCGGCGGGGTAACCGCCCTGGCGGTGCGCGGCAGCCTGGCCGATCCGCAGATCGCACCGGGCGGCGCCGCGCTGCTGTGGTTTTTCGACGCGACCGACAGCGTGGCCGAGATCCGCGCCCTGCGGGCCGAGGCAGAGCAGGCCCATGCCGATTTTTCCGGGCTCGCCGGCCTGATCGAAGCCGCGCCCCTGCCGATGTGGTTTCGCGATGCGGCCATGCGCCTGCGGCTGGTCAACACCGCCTATGTGCGCGCCGTGGGTGCGCCCAGTGCGGCAGCCGTGGTGGAGCATGGCATCGAACTGGTCGAGCCGGTGGACGGCCTGAGCGCGGCGCACATTGCCGCCGATGTCTTTGCCCAGCGCCGTCCGGCCGAGCGGGTGGTCTCTGCCACGGTCAACGGCCAGCGCCGTACCATGCGGGTCAGCGACCTGCCGATCGCGAGCGAAGGCGTGGCCGGCTATGCCGTCGATATCGAGCAGATGGAGGAATTGACCCGCCAGTTCCGCCGCTTCCGTGATGCCCAGCGCCAGATGCTCGATACGCTGTCGGCCGCGATCGCGCAGTTCGACGCAGGTCGCAACCTGGTCTTTGCCAACCAGCCGTTCCTGCGCATCTTTGGCATCAGCCCCGCCTGGGTCAACGATACGCCGCCGTTCGATCGCGTGCTCGATCGCCTGCGCGATGGCGGCAAGCTGCCCGAAGTGCGCGATTTTCCCCAATGGCGGCGCGAGCGCCAGGCCTGGTTCCTGGCGCGCGAGCCGCGCGAAGAGCCCTGGCACCTGCACGATGGCACGCATCTGCGCGTGGTCGGCCAGCCGATGCCCGATGGCGGGCTGCTGCTGATCTTTGAAGACCAGACCGAGCAGTTGCAGCTTTCTGCCACGCGCGACACGCTGTTGCGCACCCGCACCGCCACGTTCGACAACCTGTTTGAATCGCTGGCGGTGTTCGGGCCAGACAGCCGCCTGCAACTGTGGAACCGGCGCTTTATCCAGGATTGGCGGCTGGACGAGGAGTTCCTCGGCAGCCATCCGCGCGCCGATCTGCTGCTCACGCGGCTGGCCGGCCTGCTCAAGCGCCCGGCGCAAGTCGGCATGATCGGCCAGGTGATCCAGGCCGCCACGCTGGAGCGCAAGCAGACCAGCGGCCGCCTGTCACTCGCCGATGGGCGCCACCTGGAATTTGCCGGCGTGCCGTTGCCCGATGGCAATGGCCTGCTCACCGTGCTCGACATCACGGATTCGCAAAAGGCCGAGGCCGCGCTGCGCGAACGCAATGCCGCGCTGACCGAGGCGGACGCGGTCAAGACGCGCTTCATTGCCAACATGAGCTATGAATTCCGCAATCCCCTGAATTCGATCGGCGGCTTTGCCGAAATGCTGCAAAGCGGGCTGGCTGGGGAATTGACGCCGCAGGCGCGCGATTATGTTGCAGCGATCCTCTCGTCCGTCGAGCGGTTGGGCGAGCAGATCGAGAACGTCCTCGACCTGTCGCAGAGCGAGGCCGGCATGCTGCCGCTGGCGCGCGATGCGGTGGACGTGTTCCCCTTGCTGGCCGCCGTGGTGCGCGAGCGCGCCGAGCGGATCAGCGCAGCCGGCCTGGCGCTGGACCTGCGGGGCAGCCAGGCGGTGGGCAAGGTGACCGGTGATGCGCGCCGGTTGCGCCGCGTGTTTGGCCAATTGATCGACAATGCCATTGCCGCCACGCCCACCGGTGGGCGCATCCTGGTGGAATGCACGCGCGGTGCGCGCGATCTGCGCGTGGTGATTTCCGACAATGGCCGCGGCATGGATGCAGCGGCGCTGGCCCGCGCGATGGAGGGCTTGAAGCTCGCCGCCGACGGCCGCACGGCGGAACGGCGCCAGGGGCTGGGCCTGCCGCTGGTGCGCCAGTTGATCGATGCCCATGGCGGCCGCTTCGAACTGGTGTCTGAACCGGGCGAGGGCACCAGTGCCATCGTGACGCTGCCGTGACCGCAAGCGTCGTGAAGGGCCCCGGATCAAGTCCGGGGCGACGGGAATATGACAGACGTTATTCCCTCGTTACCGTCACCCCGGACGCGATCCGGGGTCCCGCTTCCCTTGAGCGCAACACCTTATGACCCCGATCCCGCTTCCCGATATCGCTGCCACCCAGGCGCTTGCCACCCGTATTGCGGCAAAGCTGCGCCCCGGCGACGTCCTCGCGCTGGAAGGCACGCTGGGCGTGGGCAAGACCACGCTGGCGCGCGAATTGCTGCGCGCCTTGGGCTATGCCGGCGATGTGCCGTCGCCCAGCTTTACCATCATCGAAACCTATGATCCGCCCCAGGTGCGCCTGGCCGTGGTCCATGCCGATTTCTATCGCCTGGAAGACCCGGCCGAGGCCGACGAGATCGGGCTTGACGACTATCGCCAGGGCGCCGTGCTGATTGCCGAATGGCCCGATCACGCCGGTGGTTTCGGGCACGAGCCCGATTGCCTCACGCTGCGTCTGGAAATCGCGGAAAACGGGCGGCAGGCCATTGTCTTGGCCGGCAAGGGGTGGTTAGAGCGGCTGCCATGACCAGCACTCTTCCTGCCGGAATCGATGCTTTCCTGGCCCGCGCGGGCTGGACGGGCGCAAGAATCGAACCCTTGCCGGGCGACGCCTCTTTCCGCCGCTATTTCCGCGTGCGCCGGGGCGAGCAGAGCGCGATGCTGATGCATGCGCCGCCCCCGCAGGAAGACCCGCAGCCGTTCCTGCGCGCGGCGCGCTGGCTCGATGGCAATGGCCTGCGCGCGCCGGAAATCCTCGCCGAGGAAGCGGGCGAGGGCTGGGTCCTGCTCGAAGATTTTGGCGACACGCGCATGCGCGAATATGTCGACGCCTGGCCGCAGGACGAAGACGCCGTCTATCGCGCCGCGATCGATACGCTGGTGCAACTGGCGCAGCTGCCGGCCGGCCCGTTTACCGCCTATGGCATGGCCGAATACATGCGCGAGGTGCGCCTGTTCATCGAATGGTTCTGCCCGGCGCGGGCGATCTATGTCGATGTGGCCGGGTTCCAGGCGGCGTGGGAACAGGTGCTGGCCCCGTTGCTGCCGGCGCAGCGCCCCGGCGTGACCGTGCTGCGCGATTACCACGCCGAGAATATCATGCTGCTGGGCGGGCTGGATCAGCAGGGCCTGCTCGATTTCCAGGACGCGCTGGCCGGCCATCCGGCTTATGACCTGGTATCGCTGCTGCAGGATGCGCGGCGCACCGTTTCGCCCGAGCTGGAAGCGCGCATGCTGGACTATTACCTGGCCAAGGCGCAGCCGCAGGGTGATTTCCTGGCCGACTATGCCCGCCTGGGGGCGCAGCGCAACACCAAGATCGTGGGCATTTTCGTGCGGCTGTGGAAGCGCGATGGCAAGCCGCGCTATCTCGATTACATTCCCCGCGTCTGGGCCATGCTGGAACGCGACCTGGCCCATCCCGCGCTGGCCCCGGTGGCGGCGTGGTTTGACGCCAATATCCCGGCAGAGCTGCGCGATCCGGCCGGCCGCCTGGGCGGGAGCTTCGGCGCATGAGCCGCGATCCGCGCAAGCCGCTGGTTTCCGACACTGCCATGGTGCTGGCCGCCGGCATCGGCAAGCGGATGCGGCCGCTGACCGTCACGCGGCCCAAGCCGCTGGTGCGCGTGGCGGGCAAGCCCCTGATCGACCACGCCCTCGACAAGCTGGCCGAAGCCGGGGTGACCCGCGCCGTGGTCAACGTGCATTATCTTGCCGACCAGCTCGAAGCCCATGTGATCGCGCGTGCCGCGCCCAAGGTCATGGTGTCGGACGAGCGCGAAGCCTTGCTGGAAACCGGGGGCGGGCTGGTCAAGGCGCTGCCGCTGATCGACCGTGAGACGTTCTTCTGCCTCAACAGCGACAACATCTGGCTCGACGGGCCGCGCAACGCCTTTGCCGCGCTGGGCGATTTCTGGGACGAGGAGCGGATGGACGCGCTGTTGCTGCTGGTTAGCCACGCCCAGGCGTTCAACTATACCGGCATGGGCGATTTCCATATCGACCAGATGGGCGTGGTGTCGCGGCGCAAGCCGGGGCGGGTGGCGCCCTATATCTTCACCGGCATCCAGATCGTGTCGCGCCGCCTGTTGCGCGATGCGCCGCAGGGCAGCTTTTCCACCGGGCGCCTGTGGGACCGCGCGATTGCCGAGGGGCGCCTCTATGGCCTGCCGCACACCGGCCTGTGGTATGAAGTGGGCGCGCCGGAAATGATCGCCCCCACCCAAGCTGCACTGACGCAATACTGATGGCCGGCGCCGCCCGGCCCAGCGTCTATACCATTGCCGCGCACCGGGGATTTGCCGATGCGTTGGTCGCGGGACTGATCCCGCGCTACCGCGAAGACACGTTCGGCCTGGCCCGGCTGACGCTGCTGCTGCCCAGCCAGCGCGCGGTGCGCAACCTGACCGAGGCATTCATCCGTGCCTCGGGTGGCGGGCTGTTGCTGCCGCGCATGGCGGTGGTGGGCGATCTCGATCTGGACGAGACGCTCGGCGCGCTGCTCGATCCCCTTGGCGGCGGAACCGTGGCGCCACCGGCCTGCGATCCGGTGCTGCGCCTGCTGCGCCTGGCCGAGATCCTGCGCGAGGAACTGGCCGCGCTGGGCATCGTGCGGGGCGAGGCAGGCCTGCTGCGCCAGGCGCGCAGCCTGGCCCAGTCGCTCGATCGGCTGGCCGCCGAAGAGGTCAGCCCCGAGCAGTTGCTGACGATCGACATGCTGCCCGAACTGGCCGAGCACTGGCAGGACAGCCTGCGCCTGTTCGCGCGGGTGCAGGTGCGCTGGCAGTTCGAACTGGATGCGCGCGGGCAGGTGGATGCCCCGGTGCGGCGCAACCTGCTGCTGACCCATGCGGCGCAGGCGTGGCGCGCCGATCCGCCGCCCCATGCGGTGATCGCTGCCGGGGTCACCTCGGCCGCGCCGGCGATTGCGCGGCTGCTGCGCACCGTGGCCGATCTGCCGCAGGGCGCCGTGGTGCTGCCCGATCTTGACCTGGCGCTGGAGCCCGAGGTGTGGGACGCCCTGGGCCAGGCCGGCGCCAGCGAAGAACCGGGCGGGCCGCCGTTTGGCCGCGGCGACCAGGTCACCCATCCGCAATACCACCTGAAACTACTGCTGCATCGCATGGGCCTTTCGCGCGACGATGTGCGCAATTGGCACCGCGCCGGCATTGCCGCAGCCCCGCCTGCGCGCAGCCGGGCCATTTCCAATCTGTTCCTGCCGCCCGAGGCGAGCACGGCCTGGGTCAAGCTGGCGGCGGCCGAACGGCGTCTGGCGGGTGTGCGCCTGATGCACAGCGCCCATCCCGAGGAAGAGGCGCAGGCCATCGCCGTTCTGGTGCGCGAGGCATTGGCCGTGCCCGAACGGCGGGTGGCGGTGGTCACCCCGGATCGCGGCTTGGCGCAGCGGGTGATCGCCCATCTCGGCCGCTGGAACATTGCCGCCGATGATACCGCCGGCCGGCCCCTGCCGCAGACGGTCGCCGGGCGCCTGCTGCTGCAACTGGCGCAGGCCTGGGCAGAACGTGCCGCGCCGGTGGGGCTCTTGGCGCTGCTTGGCCATCCGCTGGTCATGGCGGGCGAAGGCCGCGCCGCCTGGCTCGAGCGGGTGCGCCAGTTGGACATGGTGCTGCGCGGGCCGCGCCCCGGGCCGGGGCTGGAGCCGATCCGCGATGCCATTCGCGATCCCGATCGCAAGTGGGACCGGCGCTTTCCCGGCCTTGCCGCGTGGTGGGACGGGGTGGAAATGCTGCTCGCTCCGCTGTTGGCCGGCCATGCCGCGCTGCCGCTGGGCGCCAGCATCGACCTGGTGGCAGAAATGGCCGAGGCGCTGTGTGGCCCCGCGCTGTGGGCCAATGCCGATGGCCGGTGCCTGGCGCAGTTTGTCGAACAGTGGCGCGATGCCGCGGCACAGGCCGGTGGCCTGCCGGTCGATCCGGCCGAGGTGCCCGCCCTGCTGCGCGATGCGATGGACGAGATTTCGGTGCGCCCGCCCTATGGTGGGCATCCGCGCCTGGCGATCTATGGCCTGCTCGAAGCGCGGATGAGCCGCGCCGACCTGGTGATCTGCGCGGGCATGACCGAGGGATCGTGGCCGGCATCGCCCGCGCCCGATCCGCTGCTGGCGCCGCCGGTGCTGCGCGCGCTGGGCATTCCCGGCGCCGATTTCCGCATCGGCCTGGCCGCGCACGATCTCGCCGCGATGCTGGGCGCGCCCGAAGTGGTCCTGAGCTTTGCCGAGCGGGATGCCGGTGGCCCGGCAATCCCCTCGCGCTTCCTGCTGCGCATTCGCGCGATGCTGGGCGAAGATGGCGTGGCGTGGGAACGCGATGCGGTGGACCTGGCCAAGGCGCTGGATGCAGCGCCCCAGGCCCCGGCCTATCCGCGCCCGCGCCCGCTGCCATCGCCGCAGCAGCGCCGCGTGGATATTGCCGTGACCGCGCTCGATCGTCTGCGGTCCGATCCGTACCAGTTCTATGCCTCGGCCATTCTCGGCCTCAAGAGCCTTGACCCGCGCGATGCCGATCCCACCCCGGCCTGGCGCGGCACGGCGGTGCACGCCATTCTCGAAGAATGGCACCAGGCCGGCGCGCCGCCCGGCGAACTCGTTCCCCTGGCCGAGCGCAAGCTGGCGGAAATGAGCGCGCACCCGTTCATGCGCAGCCTGTGGCGCCCGCGCCTTACCGCCGCGCTCGCCTGGATCGAGGATGAGCAGGAAAGCCTGCTGGCCCAAGGGCGCCGCGTGGCGGCGTTCGAATGCTGGGGCGACACGCACGTCAACGGCATCCGCATCTTCGGCCGGGCCGACCGCATCGACCTGCTGCCCGATGGCACCCTGGCAATCGTCGACTACAAGACCGGCACGCCGCCATCGGGGCGCATGGTGCAGGAAGGCTTTGCCCTGCAACTGGGGCTGGTCGGCCTGATCGCCCAGGCTGGCGGCTTCAAGGACAAGGACGGCCGCGTGACGGTGGAGGGCGAGCCGACCCGGTTTGAATATTGGTCGCTGGCGCGCAACCGCGAGCGCGGCTTTGGTTATCGTGAAGAGCCGATCCTGGAAGGTCGGCGCAAATCGGGCATCCCGCGCGAGGACTTCCTGCCCGAAACCCGCCGCTTTCTGGACGAGGCGATCGCCCGCTGGATTCTGGGTGGCGAGCCGTTCGTGGCCAGGCTCAATCCCGATCTGCCCAGCTATGCCGATTATGACCAGCTCATGCGGCTGGAAGAATGGCAGGGGCGCGGCGGGGGAGACGGCGCATGAGCAAGGTCTATCCGCTCAAGGGCAACCAGGCGCGCGCGGTGGCGCCGCATCGCACGGTGTGGCTGTCCGCCTCGGCCGGCACCGGCAAGACCCAGGTGCTTTCGGCCCGCGTGCTGCGGCTTTTGCTGCAGGACGGGGTGGAGCCGGAAAACATCCTGTGCCTGACCTTTACCAAGGCGGGCGCGGCGGAAATGGCCACCCGCGTCAACGATGTGCTGGCACGCTGGGTGCGGCTCGATGATCTTGCGCTGTTCCAGGAACTGGAGGCGATCGGCGCAGACGCGCGCCCGGAAACCCTGGCGCGGGCGCGCAGCCGCTTTGCCGCCGTGCTCGATTGCCCGGGCGGCGGCCTGCGCATTGAGACGATCCACGCGTTTTCGCAGTGGCTGCTCTCGGCCTTTCCGGTCGAATCCGGCCTCTTGCCCGGCACCCGCGCGATGGAAGACCGCGATCGCGAACTGCTGGTGCGCGAAGTGCTGGCGCAGATGCTGGTGGAAGCAGAGGAAGCCGGTGACGACGGCCTGCTCGATGCGCTGGCCCACCTGGCGCTGCGCATGGACCAGGGCAGTGTCATCGGCTTTCTGCTGCGCTGTGCCAAGGCGATAGACCTGTGGCAGGAACCGGGCGCATGGCGGCCGCCACTGCGCCCGCGCATCAACCAGATGCTCGGCCTGGCCGCCGACGAGGATGGCAGCGGCGTGGCCGCGCACTGTGCCGACGATGCGTTCGATGTCGCCTCGGTGCGGCGTTGCATGGCGGCCAACGCGGCGTGGGGCACCAAGACCGGCATCGATGCGGCCAACATGATGGGCGATTGGCTGGCTGCCGATCCGCAGGCGCGCCTTGCTGGGATAGACGATTTCGCCAAGCTGTTCCTGACCGGCAAGGGCGAGGCGAAATCCGCCCGCAACCTCGACAAGCACGAGCCGGCCTATGCCGACTACCAGGCCCGCGTGATCGCCGGAATCGCGGTCCTGCGCGATCGCATCGCGCTGGTGAATTTGGCGGCGCTGCTCGATCCTGCACTCACCGTGGGGCGGCGCTTTGCCTTGGCGTGGGAAGCGGCCAAGGCGCGCGAAGGCTTCATCGATTTCGATGACCAGATCCGCACCGCCGCCGCACTCTTGACCGAACGCACCACGGCCGACTGGATTCGCTACAAGCTGGACCGCCGGTTTGACCACGTGCTGGTGGACGAGGCGCAGGATACCAACGAGGCGCAATGGCGCATCGTGCTGGATGGCCTGGTGCAGGATTTCTTTTCCGGCCAGGGGCAAAGCCAGCGCGACCCGCGCACGCTGTTCGTGGTGGGTGATTACAAGCAGGCGATTTTCCGTTTCCAGGGCACCAGCCCGGAAAACTTTGCCAAGGCGCGCGAGCGGGTGCGGCGTGAACTGGCCGGCCTGGCCGAAGCGATGGACGAGCCCGAGCGCGCGCTGCTGTCGCTGGGGCTGGGGCAATCCTATCGCACCGCCATGCCGATCCTGGCGTTTGTCGATCGTGCGATTGCCGCCATCGGCCCCGATCGCTTTGGCCTGCCCGAAGCGCCCGAACCCCATGTGGGGGATGTGCGGCCGGGGCTGGTGCGGCTGTGGCGTCCTGTGGGCGAGGGCGCCGCTGCCGGCGACGATGAAGACCTGCCCGAAGCAGGCGAGGAGGGCGGCGAAAACTGGCTGTCGCGCCCCGATCGCGATCTCGCCGATCGGCTGGCGCGGCAGGTGCGGCACTGGCTCGACACCGGCTTTGCGTTGCACAAGGGCACGCCGCGCAACGCCCGCGCCGGCGATGTGATGATCCTGGTGCGCAAGCGCAAGGACCTCGCCGGCCTGATCGTGGCGCGCCTGCATGCGCGCGGCGTGCCGGTGGCCGGGGTCGACCGGCTGCGGCTGGGGGCGCCGCTGGCGATCAAGGACCTGATGGCGGCGCTGCGCTTTTGCGCGCAGCCGCTCGATGATCTCAACCTGGCCAATCTGCTGGTTTCACCGCTGATCGCGTGGAGCCAGGAAGACCTGCTCGAACGCGGCTATCGCAAGGATGGCGTGCGGCTGTGGACGCACCTGGCGCACAGCCGCGATCCCGCGACTGTGCAGACGGTGGAGCAATTGCTCGATCTGTTGCGCCGCGCCGATTTCGAACCGCCCGCGCAATTGCTGCACTGGCTGCTGGTGGGGCCGTGGCGCGCCCGCTTCAAGCTGGTGGCGCGGCTGGGGCGCGAGGCCAACGATCCGATCGACGAACTGCTCAATGCCGCCATGGCCTATGCCACGGGCCAGGTGCCGAGCCTGGTCGGCTTTGTGCAGTGGTTCGACAGCGGCGACGGCGAACTGAAGCGTGAGGCGGGGCAGGCGGCCGATCTGGTGCGGGTGATGACCGTGCACGGATCGAAAGGCCTGCAGGCGCCGATCGTGATCCTGGCCGATGCTGCCGATGATCCCGACGCGGCGATGGCGCGCGGGGTGGAACTGGTGGAGCATGGGCCGGGCCAGCGCCCGCGCAGCGTGCCGCTGCCGGCGTTGCGCAAGGAAGAAAAGGCCCCGCCAGTGCGCGCGGCCGAGGAGCAGGCCACGCGGGAAGAGCGCGCCGAGCATTGGCGCCTGCTCTATGTCGCGCTGACCCGCGCCGAAGAGGCCCTGTTCATCGCGGGTGCCTGGCCACCCTCGCGCAAGGAACTGCCCGCCGATAGCTGGTATGCGCAGCTTGCGCCCTTGTTCGGCGAGGACGAGGCATGGGAGTCGGACGCCATCTGGGATGGCGCGCGCAGCATCGGCATGCCCGGGCCGCCGGTGGTGGAAGCGCCGCCCGCGGTCGAAAACCTGGGGCTGCCGCTGCTGCCGCCCTGGCTGACCACCCCGATCGGCCCCGAACCGCGCCCACCGCGCCCCCTGGCGCCATCGGCGCTAGGCGAGGACGAAGCACCCGATCCGCCCACGCGCCCCGGGCCCGGCGCGCTGTTGGCGGCGCGGCGCGGCACCTTGATCCACCGGCTGATCGAGCGGCTGCCTGCCGTGGCCGCGCCTGAGCGGGCCGACGCGGCGCTGGCCTGGCTGGCGCGGCAAGGCGCGGAATTTGATGCGGCCGCCCATGCCGACATGCTGCGGGCAGCGCTTGCCGTGCTCCATCATCCCGATTGGCAGGCGGTGTTCGGCCCCGGATCGCTGGCCGAAGTGCCGCTGGCCGCCGTGGTCGAAGGCCGCGTGGTATCGGGCACGATCGATCGCCTGCTGATCGCGCCCGATCGCGTGCTGATCGTGGATTTCAAGACGGCGCGGCGGCCACCCGCCAGCCTGGCCGATGTGCCGGCGGCCTATCTGCGGCAGATGGCGGCCTACGCCGCTGCGCTCGCCACGATCCATCCCGATCGCGTGGTGGAGGCGGCGCTGCTCTATACCCATGCCCCGCAACTGATCGCGATTCCGGCCGAGGTTCTCGCACGCCACCGTCCCATGGCCGCGACATAGCTTTTGCAGGGGTATCCCCAACAAACCTTTCGCGCATCGCGGTTGCCAAGCGCGCGGCAAATCCTAGATACCATCCCAACTGATCAACGGAGTTTCGTTCATGTCGACCAAAGCCGTCACCGACGCCAGCTTTTCCGCCGAAGTCCTTCAGTCCGACAAGCCCGTGCTGGTGGATTTCTGGGCCGATTGGTGTGGCCCGTGCAAGATGATCGCCCCGGCGCTGGAAGAAATCGCCGAAGAACTGGCTGACAAGGTGACCATCGCCAAGATGGACATCATGGAAAACACCAACGTCCCGGGCGATTTCGGCGTGCAGTCGATCCCGCTGCTGATCCTGTTCAAGGATGGCAAGCCGGTTGCACAGAAGCTGGGCGCCGCGCCCAAGAGCCAGCTCAAGGGGTGGCTGGAAAGCGTTCTGTAATCGCCATCGGGCGCTGTTCTGGCGCCCTTCGACAGGCTCAGGGCGAACGGAAGGAGACGCAGTTCTCTCCTGAAACCGTTCGGGCTGAGCTTGTCGAAGCCCCTGGGCAAAGGCAGCCTAGCCAGGCAAACCCGCCAGTCGCTCTGCCATGGCATCGAACAGGGCCGGGGTGCTCGCGGCAATTAGGCCCTTTTCGCCCAATTGATCCACGCGATAGGGCCGCCCATCGGGGCGCGCGGCCTTGCCGCCGGCCTCGTTGACGAACAAGACCCCGGCGGCATGGTCCCAGGCCAGCGTGCGCTCGAAGATCGAGACGTCGTTCACTCCCAGCACCAGGCGCGGATATTGCTCGGCCGCGCAGCGCGGAATGTCCACCACGGTATAGTGGGGCAGGATGTGCTGGCGCATCGCCTCGCGCTTTTCCGCGTCCATGAATACCGTGGAAATCGCGGCGACCGGCGGCACCTGGCTGGTCGGCGTGGCGCGCACCGGGCGGCCATCCACGAACGCGCCTTGCCCCAGTTGCGCGGTGCACAGCCGGCCGGATGGCACATCGTGAATCCATCCCGCCACGCACTGCCCGTGCTCGGCCAGCGCGATCAGCACGCCAAACGGCGGCTTGCCGGCAGCAAAGTTGTTGGTGCCGTCGAGTGGATCGATGATCCAGCACAGCCCGTCGCCCAGCCGCTCCATCAGCGTGGGATCGGCATGGGCCGCTTCCTCGCCCACGATCGTCGCGGCCGGCAGGATGGCGGCCAGTCCTTCGCTCAGCAGCCGTTCGGCGTGGGTATCGGCCACGGTGACCACGTCGTTGGCAGCCTTGTTGGTCACGTCTGCGTCTGACAACTGGCGATAGCGCGGGGCGATCGCCTCTTGCGCCACGCGGGCGATCAGCGCGCTGACGGCAGCGTCGATCTCGGGCGTCCAGCTCATGTGAACGGCACCGCGGCAATCGCCTGGAAGCCGGGGCGGGTGCGCAGCCGCGCCATCCACGCGTCAACATGCGGCAATGCCGGGCGGTCGATCGGCAGGTTGAACCAGGTGTGGGCATAGGTGCCCATGGGAATATCGGCCACGCCAAAGCTCTCGCCCGACAGGAACGGCTGGTGCGCCAGCTGCGCGTCGACCATCGCCATCAGCGTGGCGCAGGAGGCCGCAGACTTGGCCACCACGGGATCGCTGCCATCCTTGCCGCCGCGCACGCAGCCCAGGAACGCATCTCGCTGCGCATCGGCATAGAGGAACTGCCAGTCCATCCATTGGTCACCCTGCGCGCGCAGGGCAGGATCGGACGGCCACAGCTGGGGGGCATGGGCGGCGAACAGATAGCGCAGGATCGCGTTGGATTCCCACACCGCCACGTTGCCGTCCTCGATCATCGGCACCAGGCGGTTGGGATTCTTTGCCAGGTATTCAGGCGTATAGCCAAAGCTGCCGCCCATATCCCGCCGCTCGAACGCCAGGCCGCATTCGTGCGCGCCCCAGACCACCTTCTTCACGTTGTGCGAATTGATCCGCCCCCAGATGACCAGCATGGCAGCTCAGCTCCGGTAATCGGCGTTGATCGAGATGTAGCCGTGCGTCAGGTCGCAGGTCCACACCGTGGCGCGGCCCTCGCCCAGGCCCAGGTCCACCTCGATGGAAATCTCGCGGCCCTTGAGGTGCGCGGCCACCGGCGCTTCATCGTAATCGGCCAGGGGCTGCCCGTCCTTGGCTGCCCAGGTGCCGCCAAAGCCGATCGACAGGCGGTCGCGGTCGGCCGGTTCGCCGGCCTTGCCCACGGCCATGACGACGCGGCCCCAGTTGGCGTCTTCGCCGGCGATCGCGGTTTTCACCAGCGGGGAATTGGCAATGGCAAGGCCAACGCGGCGCGCGCTCTCGTCGGATACGGCGCCCGAAACGGCAACGGCGATGAATTTCTGCGCGCCTTCGCCATCCTTGACCACCAGGTGCGCCAGTTCACGGCACACCTGCTCCAGCGCGGCGGCAAAGGCTTCGCCGCCCACGTCGTCCCGGCTGGTGAGCCGGGCATTGCCCGCCTTGCCGGTGGCAAAGGCCATGACCGTGTCGCTGGTGGAGGTATCGCTATCGACCGTGATGCACGAAAACGTGCGCTGGTTTGCGGCCGACAGGCATTCCTGCAGGAAGGCGGGCGAAACCGCGGCGTCGGTGAAGATATAGCCCAGCATCGTGGCCATGTCGGGCGCGATCATGCCCGAACCCTTGATGATCGCCGAGAGCGTCACCGTGGTATCGCCCACGATCGCGCTGGCCGTCGCGCCCTTGGCAAAGGTGTCGGTCGTGCCGATCGTGTTGGCCGCCTCTTCCCAGGTGCAGGGCGAGGCCAGCAGCGCGGCCTCTATCCCGGCGCGGGCCTTGTCCTTGGGCAGGGGCACGCCGATCACGCCGGTGGATGAAACGAACACCGCCTCGCGCGCGCAGCCCAGGTGCGTGGCGACCTGGTCCATGATCGCTTCTACCGCTTCACGCCCGCGATAGCCGGTAAAGGCGTTGGAATTGCCGGCATTGACCACCAGCGCGCGCGCGGCGCCCTGGCCTGCGTTCTGCCGCCCCAGTTCCACTTCCGAGGAACAGCAGACGTTGCGCGTGAAAACGCCCGCAACCGTGGTGCCTTCGTCCAGCTCCACATAGGTCAGGTCGCAGCGCCCCCAATCCTTGTACCCGGCACGGGCCACGCGCGGGGTTACGCCGGCGATCGCGGGCAGGGCGGGGAAGGGCGAAGCGAGCGGGGAAACGGCGTCTGACATGGCCGCGTTCCCTAGCGATTCCATTCCCCGCCGTCCATGGTCGAGCCGCCCACGGGAAGCCGCTGAACACACAATTGACGCAAGATTGCGGCACCGGCATCACTTTGCCGCAAAACGGGGAAACAGACACATGCAGCATGCGATGCGCCACGCGTTCTTGATGGGCTTGGGGATAATGCTCTGCGCGCCGGGTGCGGCGATGGCGCGCCCGCGATCGCGCCCGCCGGTGGAAACACCGGCCAAGCCCAATGGCGATGCCGGGCAATGGGTATTGCCGGATGACTATCCGCCCGCGGCGCTGCGCAACAACGATACCGGCACGACCGGCTTCCGCCTGACGTATGACGCGACGGGCAAGGTGACCGATTGCGAAGTGACGGCAAGCAGCGGCTATGCCGATCTCGATGCCACCACGTGCCGAGTCTTGCTGCTGCGGGCGAGCTTCATACCGGGCACCCGCAATGGCAAGCCGGTGGCGAGCGCCTATACCAGTTCGGTGCGTTGGAGCATTCCCGACACCGGCGATGACGACGAAGATACCGACACGCCGCCCACGCTGCCGACCGCATACAAGGGCCAACTGGTCTATACGATAGCCGCCGATGGCACGGTGGCGCGGTGCGAGGCGGTGGAAAATGATGGCAAGCGGCACGAGGTGCCAGCCGGGTCAGGTCTGGTCGCCTGCCCGGCCGGCAAGACATTCCCGATTCCGCGCGATGCCAGCGGCAAGCCCGTGGCGCGGCGCGTGACCACCACGTTTTCGGTTGCCGTCGAAGATGTGCCATGAACTGCGCCGCCGCGGTTGACGCGCTCGCGCCTGCGGATCATCACCGTGGCAACGAGGCAGCAGAGACAGGGAGCGCGGCAATGGGGCGGATACTGATGGCGACGAGCCTGGCAATCGGTTTGCTGATCGGGGCGCCTGCCCTGGCGCAAGATTCGACACCGGGGCGGCCTGTCACCAATCCCGGCACCTGGATTTCGGCGTCGGACTATCCGGCCAGCGCGCTGCGCAATGCCGAACAGGGCGCAGTCCACTTTGCCTTGACCTATGACGCCACCGGCATGCCGACGATGTGCGAAGTGACTGTAAGCAGCGGTTCCTCGCAGCTGGATGACACCACGTGCCGGATACTCATGGCGCGGGCGCGGTTCGTGCCCGGCACCAAGCATGGCAAACCTGTGGGCGACACCTTTCGCAGTTCCATCAACTGGCGCCTGCCTGGTGGGGGAGGCGGCAACGGCCTCAATGTGGTTCCGGCGCCCACCAAGCAGCAGATGGCATTCGTGGTTGGTGCCGACGGCAAGGTGTTGCGCTGCGAGGCGTCTGAAAATGGCGGGGAATGGCACGAGGTCGCGCCGGGGACCGGCCTGATATCCTGCCCCGTGGGCAAGCGGTTTGCCCCGGCCAAGGACGCGACCGGCCGGACCGTGGCCAAGCGGGTGACGGTAACCTTTACCATTGCCGTGGACGATGCGCCCTGAGCGCGCGTTCCGGCGCATGGGTTGAATCAAAATCTGCCGATTGCGCTTTACGCGCGGCGAGCCGTTCCCTATCTCCCATCGCAATGCGCTTTTTGCTTGTCCTGTTTGCCCTGCTCAGCGGCCTGTCGCTGCCCGAGGTGGCCAATGCCACCACGCGCACCGAAGTGGCGGGGGCCGAGCATGCCGGGCTGGCAGCGGCCCCGGTGGCCGCGCATTGCGTGGTGCAGGCGGCGCGGGTGCGTGCCGCGCGCCCGGTTTTCGAAGTGGCGCAGCAGGCCGTGCCGGCCATGTTCGCGCCGTTCGCGCTGGCTAGCACGGCCACGCATCGCAGTGACCGCGCGCGCGAATAAGCCGCGCTGCTGCCCGTTTGCGGGCACCAATCCCTGACTTTCGCGTTGCCGGCCCGATGCGCGCCCGAATTTTGTGAAGGCCCGCGCCCGGCACTTGCCATACCCATTCGCATAACAGGAAACACCGCCATGCTCGGCGCCCTTGCCAAGTCCATTTTCGGTTCGTCCAACGATCGCTACGTCAAGTCGCTCGACAAGCAGGTGAAGAAGATCGCCGCGTTCGAGCCTGAAGTGCAGGCGATGAGCGACGAGCAGCTTGCCGCGCAGACGGTGAAGTTCCGCGCCGCGCTCGAAGCAGGTGCGAGCCTTGACGACCTGCTGCCCGAAGCCTTTGCCACGGTGCGCGAAGCGGCCGTGCGCACCATGGGCATGCGCCACTTCGATGTGCAGATGATCGGCGGCATGGTGCTGCACCGTGGTGAAATCGCCGAAATGCGCACCGGCGAAGGCAAGACCCTGGTGGCGACGCTGGCGGTCTATCTCAACGCGCTGGAGGGCAAGGGCGTTCACGTTGTCACGGTGAACGACTACCTTGCCAAGCGCGACGCCGAGACCATGGGCGTGCTCTACAAGTTCCTGGGCCTGACGGTGGGCGTGATCGTGCCCAACCTCAACGAGTACGAGCGGCGCGAGGCCTATGAGGCCGACATCACCTACGCCACCAACAACGAGTTGGGCTTCGACTATCTGCGCGACAACATGAAGCATGAACGGTCGCAGATGGTCCAGCGCCCGTTCAACTATGCGATCGTCGACGAAGTGGACTCGATCCTGATCGACGAGGCGCGCACCCCGCTGATCATTTCCGGCCCGACCGACGACAAGAGCGACCTTTATATCTCGGTCGATGCGGTGGTGAAGCAGATCGATCCGTCGCTCTATGAAGCCGACGAAAAGACCAAGAGCATCACCCTGACCGAAGACGGCGTGGAATGGGTGGAGCGCGCGCTGGAGGCCGATGGGCTGCTGGTCGGCTCCAACCTCTATGACGTGGAAAACACCATGGTGGTGCACCACCTGGACCAGGCGCTGAAAGCCAATGTCATGTTCAAGCGTGACATCGACTACATCGTCAAGGACGGCAAAGTGGTGATCATCGACGAGTTCACCGGCCGCATGATGGATGGCCGGCGCTGGTCGAACGGCCTGCACCAGGCGGTGGAGGCCAAGGAAGGCGTCAAGATCGAGCCGGAAAACCAGACGATGGCCTCGATCACTTTCCAGAACTACTTCCGCATGTATCCCAAGCTTTCGGGCATGACCGGGACGGCCGCGACCGAGGCGACCGAGTTCTTCGAAATCTACAAGATGAACGTCGTCACCATTCCCACCAACGTGCCGGTGCAGCGCGTTGATGAGGACGACGAGTTCTACAAGAACACCACCGACAAGTTCGCCGCGATCGCCAAGCTGATCCGCGAGAAGAACGAGATCGGCCAGCCGGTGCTGGTCGGTACCGTGTCGATCGAGAAGTCGGAACTGCTCAGCGAGTTCCTCAACCGCGAAGGCGTCAAGCACGCGGTGCTCAACGCCCGCTTCCACGAAATGGAAGCCCATATCGTGGCCCAGGCCGGCCGCCTTGGCGCGGTGACCATCGCCACCAACATGGCCGGGCGCGGCACCGACATCAAGCTGGGCGGCAACCTTGAGTTCCGCATGGAAGACGAACTGCGCGACGTGCCCGAAGGGCCGGAACGCGATGCCGCGATCGCGCGCATGGCAGCCGAGATCGACGCCGAAAAGGCCAAGGTGCTGGAAGCCGGCGGCCTCTGCGTGATCGGCACCGAGCGGCACGAAAGCCGCCGCATCGACAACCAGCTGCGCGGCCGTTCGGGCCGCCAGGGTGACCCGGGCCTGTCGAAGTTCTACCTGTGCCTGGAAGACGATCTGCTGCGCATCTTCGGGCCCGACACGCTGTTTGCCCGCATGATGAATTCCAACCTGGCCGATGGCGAGGCGATCGGGTCGAAGTGGCTGTCCAAGGCGATCGAGACGGCGCAGAAGAAGGTCGAAGCGCGCAACTACGATATCCGCAAGCAGGTTGTCGAATACGACGACGTGATGAACGACCAGCGCAAGGTGATCTACGAGCAGCGCTCCGACATCATGGATGCCGATGCCGTGGACGACGTGGTGGTGGACATGCGCCACGACACGATCAATGCCATGGTCGGCGATGCCTGCCCGCCGGGCTCCTATCCCGAGCAGTGGAACATCGCTGGCCTCAAGGAACGCGTGGCCGACGTGCTGGGCATGACCCCGCCGCTCGATGACTGGCTGGAAGAAGACGCGGTGGAAGCCGAGTTGATCAGCGAGCGCCTGATCGCGCTGGCCGATGCGCACATGGCGGCCAAGCTCGACACCGTGGACCGCGCATCGTGGGGCAACCTGGAAAAGTCGATCCTGCTCGAACGGCTCGACCACCACTGGAAGGAACACCTCGCCACGCTCGATGCGCTGCGCCAGGTGGTGTTCCTGCGCGCCTATGCGCAAAAGACGCCGATCAACGAATACAAGCAGGAAGCCTTTGGCCTGTTTGAAAAGATGCTCGACGCGATCCGCGAGGACGTGACCCGCATCCTGATGATCAGCGAAATCCGCATGCAGCCGATGGAAGATTTCCAGCTGCCCGAACTGCCCGATTTCCTCACCAGCCATATCGATCCGTTCACCGGCGAAAACGATGCCGTGCCGCAGGTGCCCGGCGCTGCCGCCATGCTCGGCGCGCTCGGTGGCGCGCAGGCTGCGGACGCTGCCGTGGCGGCTGGGGAAGATCCCTATGCCGGCCAAGGCATCAGCCGCAACGCGCCGTGCCCGTGCGGATCTGGCCAGAAGTACAAGCACTGTCACGGCCTGGCGGCCTGAGCCTGCTGCTGATTGCACCCATTCAACCCCGGCTGGCGCAGGCTGGCCGGGGTTTTCCATTCCGAAAAATCCGAAGGAACCGATTGTGGACAAGACCATCAAGCTGACGCTGAGCGAAGATGAAGGCGAAATGATCATCGACGCGCTCGAGGTCGATCTCGAAGGCTATCTCGAATCCGCCAAGGAAGCGCGCGGCAACGGCAACCGCGCCGATGTGGAAACCTTCACCGAAGCGGCCGATCGCATCGGCAAGCTGATCGCCAAGATCCGCGCCAAGCTGGACTGAGGCACAAAAAAGCCCCCTCCTTTCGAAAAAGGAGGGGGCTTTTTTTGTGCCTAGCTCACCACAGCTTCGCGCGCTTTTCGGGCGGGATATACATCGTATCGCCCGGCTTGACGCCAAAGGCCTTATACCACGCTTCGATGTTGGGCAGCGGCCCGAGGATACGGAAACGGGCCGGGCTGTGCGGGTCGGTGGTGACCTGGTTGCGCAGCGAATCCACGCGCTGGTTGGCGCGCCAGGCCTGGGCGAACGAGAGGAAGAAGCGCTGGTCGCCGGTCAGCCCGTCGATCACCGGCGCCGGCTTGCCACCCAGCGACTTGTGGTACGCATCGAGCGCCACCTGCAGGCCGGCAAGATCGGCAATGTTTTCGCCCATCGTCAGCTTGGGATTGATGAAGGCGCCGGGGGCAGCTTCGAACCGGGCATACTCATCGCCAAACACCTTGGCTTCGGCTTCGAAACGCTCGGCATCCTGCGGCGTCCACCAATCGGAAATGGCGCCCCTGGCGTCGATCTTGCGGCCTTGGTCGTCAAAGCTGTGGCTGATTTCGTGGCCGATGATCGCGCCCGTGGCGCCATAGTTGACGGCATCATCGGCGCGCGGATCGAACAGCGGCGGCTGGAGAATGCCGGCGGGGAACACGATCTGCAGCTTGGCGCCGCCGTTGTAGGCGTTCACCGTCTGCGGGTTCATGCCCCACTTCTTGCGGTTTACCGGCTTGCCCAGGTCTTCCATCGCATAGTCGGCATTGAAGCGCGCGGCGCGGGTGACGTTGCCGTAGAGATCGTCAGGCTTGATCACCAGCGCGGAATAATCGCGCCACTTGTCGGGATAGCCGACCATCACGTCGATCCGCGCCAGCTTGGCAAGCGCGGCCTCCTTGGTCGGCTCGCTCATCCACGGATTGGCGGCAATGCGCTTTTCGAATGCGGCGCGCAGGTTGGCGACCAGTTCCTGCATCCGCGCCTTGGATGACGGCGGGAAATACCGCGCGACATAAGCCTGGCCTGCCGCTTCGCCCAACTGGCTGTTGACCAGATCGAGCCCGCGCTTCCACCGCGGCTTGAGCTCGCCCACCCCGGTAAGCGTGCGGGTAAAGGCAAAGCGGCTGTCGACCATCGCCTTGGTCAGATAGGGCGAAGCCTGGTCGGCCACGTGGAATGCCTGCCACAGCTTGAGCGTGTCGAGCGGGGTATTGGCATAGAGCGCGGCCAGATCGCGGATCGCGGTGTTCTCGCGCACGATCATGCGGCTTTGCGGGGCGATGTGCGCGCCTTCAAAGAACGCCGTCCAGTCGATGCCGGGCGCATAGGCGGCAAATTCGGCCGATGACATCGGATTGTTGGTGGCGCTGCGATCGCGGCGGCGGGCGATGTCCCAGCTGCGCTTGGCGATCTCGGTTTCAAAGGCCATGATCTTTGCCGCTGCCGCTGCCGGATCGGCCACGCCCAGCGTTTGCAGCGTGCGCGTGATATAGGCGACATAGGCCTCGCGCTGCGGCGCGAACGCGGGCTTGAGGTAATAGTCGCGTTCGGGCAGGCCCAGGCCGCCCTGGCCAAGCGAGAGGACATTGAGCCCCGCATCGGCGGTATCGGGGCCCACGCCATAATCGACCAGGCTGATACCAAAGTTGCCTTCGGTGCCGCCCATGGCGCGGGCAAAGGCGGTCTTGTCGGCAATCGCCATGACCTTGGCGACATCGGCCCGAAGCGGAGCCAGGCCGCGTTGCTCGACCGCGGCCTCGTTCATGAAGCTGGCATAGAGCGCGCCGACCTGGCTGGTGGCGGGCATGGCGGCGACCAGATCCTTCATCTGCGCCTGAACCTGTTCATCGATCAGGGCGAGCGTGCCGATGTTCGGCCGGTCTGCGGGAATGGGCGTGCGCGCCTTCCAGTGCCCGTTGGCGTAGGTATCGAAATCATCGCCGGGCTTTACCGCAAGGTCGCGCCCCGAAAGATCGACACCCCAGCCGCCGATCGGGCCGTTCTGGGCGCCAGTGGCGGCGGGCGTCTGCGTGGCAGGCGATGCCGGAGAGGCCAGGGCCGGCTGCATCGTCACGGCCAATGCCGTCGATGCCAAGACCATCATGCGAAGTTTCACAGTTGCATTCATCCTTGTTGACCCCTCAACGGCGCGCAACCTAGACGAAGGCGGTTTCATCTGAAAGAGTTTGGTGCAGGCGATACCATTGATAAAAAGGGCATGTCTGCGGGATTTTTGTCCCCAATCGTGTCATTTGCAGTTGTCAGCGGCGGCGCAGCAGCACTTCCACGCTTTCTTCCACCCGTTCCTGATCGGTATCGCAGCCGCTTTCCTGTTCCAGCGCGGTGCGGATATCGCAAATCTTGCTGTCGGGCAGGTGCTCGATCCCGATGAAATCGCCCCGTGCGCCTTCCAGGGCGCGGATCAGCTCGTCCAGCTTGGCCTGCATCGCAGCGGCATCGCGGTTTTGCGCGTTCTGGATCACGAAGACCATCAGGAACGTGACGATGGTGGTGCCGGTGTTGATCACCAGCTGCCAGGTGTCTGACCAGGCGAAGATCGGGCCCGACACGGCCCAGACCACGATGATCACGGTTGCCAGAACAAAGCTGGCCGGTTGCCCCGCCAAGGCCGAAACGCGATTGGCAAATGCGGTGAAAATCCGGTCCATGGTCGCGGTTCTTTCTGGTTTGATTGCTGTTATGTTTCCCGAAACCAGCGGGCGGGCCGCGCGGTTCCCGAAAGGGCAGGGAACCGTTGGGCGGCACCCTGGCTTGGCCCCGCCCAAGAATTGCTTTGCGCCTTTCCTATGTGGCCATTGCTTGACGACAAAAAGTCTATCAAATAAATAGAGATCAAGACGCAGCGGCCTGGCCCGATGCTGCGCCGGCCTTGAGGGGCCGCCACGGGCCCGCGGCTTTTGATCGGGAAGCAGCTTGCTCCGCGTTACCAACGGCTAAAGCGCGCGAACGCTGGGGCGACATCGCCAGGCTTCGTGTTCCCCGCTGATTCAGGGGTGATACGATGCAATGCACACGATAGCGGCATAACGCCTGCGCCAGGCCTGCGTGCACGCCACGGCTGCGCCCGCGCCTGGGCCTAACCATAACCATATCCAGATTGCGCAAGGCCGCGCGGCGATGCCCCGTAAGTGGCACGCCGCCTTGCGCCTTTCGTCCATGAGGGACCGTTTTTTCATGTCGATTTTCCATGCCACCCGCCCGGCCACGGGCCTGGGCGCCTTGCTGCTTGCCTCCACCGCGCTGGCCCTGCCGGGCCTGGCCCACGCCGCCGCCGAAGGTGCCGCTGCCCCAGCCGAACAGGCGCCGGCGCCTGTGGCCGATCCGGCCAGTCCGGATGTGCCCGATGCCAATGCCATCACCGTCACCGCCCGCCATCGCGAGGAACGGCTCCAGGACGTGCCGCTGGCCATCTCGGCCATTTCCGGCGCGGAGCTGACCGCCAAGCGGATCGAGCGGGTGAGCGAATTTGCCCTGCGCGTGCCCAATTTCGGCGCCTTGCAGCAGAACACCCGCGTCTCGGGCCTCTACATTCGTGGGCTGGGCGGCAATGCCAGCAACGATGGCGCCGAAGGCGGCGTCGGCCTGATCGTGGACAACGTGTTCTTCACCCACGTCGGGTTTTCCTGGCTCGATTTCGTCGATCTGGAAAACATCCAGGTGGTGCGCGGGCCGCAGGGCACGCTGCTGGGCAAGAACACCACGATCGGCGCGGTGATCGTGCAGACCGCCAAGCCCCAGTTCGAGCCCGCCTACACGCTGCAGGCGACCTATGGGAACTATGACGCCGTACAACTGCGCGCCAATGCCACCGGGCCGATCATTGCCGACAAGCTGGCCTATCGCCTGACCTTTGCCGAAAGCAAGGGCGGGGGCTGGATCACCAACGCCTACAACGGCGTCAAGCTGCTCGGCAACAACCGCTGGTCGGCGCGCGGGCAGCTGCTGTTCACGCCCAGCGCCAACGTTTCCTCGCGCCTGATCGCGGAGCATTACGAAACCAACGAATACAACAATTTCTACCCGCCGGTGGCGGACGTGACACAGAACCTCAATCTCGATGGCACGGTCAATTCGCCGCGCGCGGGAAGCTGGACGGCCAAGCTGGCGCGGTTTGGCTATACCCCCAATCTCAACGGGCCCTACAACGCCAACCTCAACAACCAGGATCGCCTGGTCGCCCGGACCGATGGCCTGTCCAACGAGATCAACTGGGATCTGGGCGGGGTGAACCTTACCGGCGTAACCGCGTGGCGGCGGCTCTATTTCCGGCCTTACAACGATAGCGACTATACCCCGCTGGATATCTACCGCGCGGGCTATGACGTTGACGTCAATCAGTATTCGCAGGAACTGCGGCTCGCCTCGGCCAAGGGCAGCACCATCGATTGGCAGGTGGGCGCCTATTACCTGCACGAAAAGCTGCGCAGCAATCTGCGCACGATCTTCGGATC
>CAYXUN010000025.1:0-49750 GCA_964468165.1 uncultured Novosphingobium sp.
CGAGCAGGTTCTGACGGAAGCGGCCCTGCTTGCCCTTGAGCATGTCGGACAGCGACTTGAGCGGACGCTTGTTGGCGCCGGTGATCACGCGGCCACGGCGGCCGTTGTCGAACAGCGCGTCGACCGCTTCCTGCAGCATGCGCTTTTCGTTGCGCACGATGATGTCGGGCGCGCGCAGCTCGATCAGGCGCTTGAGGCGGTTGTTGCGGTTGATGACGCGACGATAGAGGTCATTGAGGTCCGAGGTCGCGAAGCGGCCACCGTCGAGCGGCACCAGCGGGCGCAGTTCGGGCGGAATGACCGGCACCACATCGAGGATCATCCACTCCGGGCGGTTGCCGGAATCGATGAACGATTCCACCACCTTGAGGCGCTTGATGATCTTCTTGGGCTTGAGTTCCGACTTGGTTTCGGACAGCTCCTTGAGCAGGTCTTCGCGCTCCTGGACCATGTCGAGGTCCATGAGCATCTGCTTGACCGCCTCGGCGCCGATGCCGGCCGAAAAGGCGTCTTCGCCATATTCGTCCTGCGCGTCGAGCAGTTCGTCTTCGGTCAGCAGCTGGTAGCGTTCAAGCGGGGTGATGCCCGGCTCGATGACCACGTAGCTTTCGAAGTAGAGGATGCGTTCCAGCTGCTTGAGCTGCATGTCGAGCAGCAGGCCGATGCGCGAGGGCAGCGACTTGAGGAACCAGATGTGCGCGACGGGCGCGGCCAGTTCGATGTGGCCCATGCGCTCGCGGCGCACCTTGGTCACGGTCACTTCGACGCCGCACTTTTCGCAGACGACGCCCTTGTACTTCATGCGCTTGTACTTGCCGCACAGGCACTCGTAGTCCTTCACGGGACCGAAGATGCGGGCGCAGAACAGGCCGTCACGCTCGGGCTTGAACGTGCGGTAGTTGATCGTTTCCGGCTTCTTGATTTCGCCGAAGGACCAGCTGCGGATGCGCTCGGGCGACGCCAGACCGATCTGGATCTGGTCGAAGGTTTCGGGCTTGGGCAGCTGGTTGGTGAATTTCGTCAGGTCGTTCATTGCGTGATCCTCACTGGGAGGGAAATTCTGTGCATGCGGCGGGCCGGGGGGGGGGGGGGGGGCGCGGGGCCCCCCCCCCCCCCCCCCCCCCCCACGACCGGCTTATTCGGCTGCCTCGGCCAGGCCATCGTCGTCTTCCGTCTCGTCGATCGACGAGAGTTCGACGTTGAGACCCAGGCTGCGCATTTCCTTGACCAGCACGTTGAAGCTTTCGGGAATGCCGGCCTCGAAGGTGTCGTCACCCTTGACGATCGCTTCATAGACCTTGGTACGGCCGACAACGTCGTCGGACTTGACCGTGAGCATTTCCTGCAGCGTGTAGGCCGCGCCATAGGCCTGGAGCGCCCAGACCTCCATTTCACCGAAGCGCTGGCCACCGAACTGGGCCTTGCCGCCCAGCGGCTGCTGGGTGACGAGGCTGTAGGGGCCGATGGAACGGGCGTGGATCTTGTCGTCCACCAGGTGGTGCAGCTTGAGCACGTACTTGCAGCCAACGGTGACCTTGCGGTCGAACGCTTCGCCGGTGCGGCCGTCGAACAGCGTGACCTGGCCCGATTCATCGAGCCCGGCCTTGCGCAGCATGGCGGTCACGTCGGCTTCCACCGCGCCGTCGAACACCGGCGAACCCATCGGCACGCCGTGGCGCACGTTCTGGGCCAGTTCCACGATCTCGGCATCGCTGCGGGCCTTGATCTCTTCGGCGTAGTTGTCGCCATAGATATCGACCAGCAGTTCGCGCACCGCTTCGGGCGGCTCGCCCGCCTGCGGATCGGGATTGGCTTCGCGCCAGGCGTCGAGCGCCGCCCCGATCTTGTGGCCCAGGCCGCGCGCGGCCCAGCCCAGGTGGGTTTCGAAGATCTGCCCGACGTTCATGCGCGAAGGCACGCCCAGCGGGTTGAGCACGAAATCGACCGGCGTGCCGTCTTCCAGGAAGGGCATGTCTTCCTGCGGCAGGATGCGGCTGATGATGCCCTTGTTGCCGTGACGGCCGGCCATCTTGTCGCCCGGCTGCAGCTTGCGCTTCACCGCGACAAAGACCTTGACCATCTTGAGCACGCCCGGCGCCAGTTCGTCACCGCGTTCGAGCTTTTCCTTGCGGTCCTCGAACTTCTCCTGGATCGCCTTGATCGCTGCGTCGTACTGACCCTTGGTCGCTTCCAGCTGCTGCTGGCGCGCATCGTCGGCCACGGCGAACTTCCACCATTCGTGACGTTCCACATCGGCCAGCAGTTGCTCGTCGATGTCGACACCCTTCTTGATGCCCTTGGGCGCGGCCGTGGCCACCTGGCCCAGCAGCATGTCCTTCAGGCGGTTGAAGGTGGCGCGGTTGAGAATGGCGCGTTCGTCTTCGCGGTCCTTGGCGAGGCGTTCGATTTCCTCGTTCTGGATGGCGCGGGTACGGTCGTCGATCTCGATGCCGTGGCGGTTGAACGTGCGCACGTCCACGATCGTGCCCGACACGCCCGGCGGCAGGCGCAGCGAGGTATCGCGCACGTCCGACGCCTTTTCACCGAAGATCGCGCGCAGCAGCTTTTCTTCCGGCGTCATCGGGGATTCGCCCTTGGGCGTGATCTTGCCGACGAGGATGTCACCGGGGTGCACTTCGGCGCCCACATAGACGATGCCCGCTTCGTCGAGGTTGCGCAGCGCTTCCTCGCCCACGTTGGGAATATCGCGGGTGATGTCTTCGGGCCCGAGCTTGGTGTCGCGCGCCATGACTTCGAATTCCTCGATGTGGATCGAGGTGAAGACGTCTTCCTTGACGATGCGCTCGCTGATCAGGATCGAGTCTTCGTAGTTGTAGCCGTTCCAGGGCATGAACGCGACGAGCACGTTGCGGCCCAGGGCCAGTTCGCCCAGCTCGGTGGAGGGACCATCGGCGAGGATGTCACCCTTTTCGACCACGTCACCCACCGAAACCAGCGGGCGCTGGTTGATGCAGGTGGACTGGTTGGAGCGTTCGAACTTCTGCAGCGTGTAGATGTCCACGCCCGACTTGCCGGGTTCGACATCGCCGGTCACGCGGATCACGATACGGGTCGCGTCCACCTGGTCGACGATACCGCCGCGCAGCGCGGCGATCGCGGCGCCCGAATCGCGCGCCACGGTTTCTTCCATGCCGGTGCCCACGAACGGCGCGTCGGCCTTGACCAGCGGCACCGCCTGGCGCTGCATGTTCGAGCCCATCAGCGCGCGGTTGGCGTCGTCGTTTTCCAGGAACGGAATGAGCGAGGCGGCCACCGAGACGAGCTGCTTGGGGCTGACGTCCATCAGCGTCACGGTTTCGCGCGGCGCCATCACGAATTCGCCGTTCTGGCGGGCCGAGACCAGCTCTTCGACGAACGAGCCATCCGCGTTGGTTTCGGCCGAAGCCTGCGCCACCGTGTGCTTCTGCTCTTCCATGGCCGAGAGATAGACCACGTCCTTCGACACCTTGCCGTCGAGCACCTTGCGGTACGGCGTTTCGATGAAGCCGTACTTGTTGACGCGGGCGAAGGTCGACAGCGAGTTGATCAGACCGATGTTCGGCCCTTCGGGCGTTTCAATCGGGCAGATGCGGCCATAGTGCGTGGGGTGAACGTCGCGCACTTCGAAGCCGGCGCGCTCACGCGTCAGACCGCCCGGCCCGAGGGCCGAGACGCGGCGCTTGTGCGTCACTTCCGACAGCGGGTTGGTCTGGTCCATGAACTGCGACAGCTGCGAGGAGCCGAAGAATTCACGCACCGCAGCCACCGCCGGCTTGGCGTTGATCAGGTCGTTGGGCATCACGGTCGACACGTCGACCGAGCTCATGCGCTCCTTGACCGCACGTTCCATGCGCAGCAGGCCGACGCGATACTGGTTTTCCAGCAGCTCGCCCACCGAACGCACGCGACGGTTGCCGAGGTTGTCGATGTCGTCGACTTCGCCCTTGCCGTCCTTGAGGTTCACCAGTTCCTTGACCACGGCGAGAATATCGTCGGTGCGCAGGGTGGTGATGGTGTCCGGGCAATCGAGGCCCAGGCGCATGTTCAGCTTGACGCGGCCCACGGCCGAAAGGTCGTAGCGATCAGCGTCGAAGAACAGGCCATCGAACAGCGCTTCGGCGGTTTCGCGCGTCGGCGGTTCGCCAGGGCGCATCACGCGATAGATATCGGCGAGCGCGTGGTCGCGATCTTCGGCCTTGTCGGCCTTCATCGTGTTGCGGATCCACGGGCCGGTGCTGACGTGGTCGATGTCGAGCAGGTCGAGCTGGTCCACCCCGGCGCGGTCGAGCACGTCGAGGTTTTCGGGCGCCACTTCATCGCCCGCTTCGATCCAGATGCGGCCGGTCGATTCGTCGATCAGGTCCTTGGCGGCATAGCGGCCAAAGATTTCCTCGGTCGGGATCAGCAGCGACTGCAGGCCGTCCTTGGCCGCCTTGTTGGCAGCGCGCGGGCTGATCTTCTGGCCGGCGGCAAACACCACTTCGCCCGAAGCGGCGTCGACGATGTCGAACGTCGGCTTCGCGCCGCGCCACTGGTCGAGCACGAAGGGCACCTTCCAGCCGCCCTCGGCACGCACCCAGGTGACCTTGTTGTAGAAGTGGTCGAGGATCTGCTCGCCATTGAGGCCCAGGGCATAGAGCAGCGCGGTGACCGGCAGCTTGCGCTTGCGGTCGATACGCACGTTGACGATGTCCTTGGCGTCGAATTCGAAATCGAGCCACGAGCCACGATAGGGGATGACGCGCGCGGCAAACAGGTACTTGCCCGAAGAGTGCGTCTTGCCACGGTCGTGGTCGAACAGCACGCCCGGCGAACGGTGCATCTGCGACACGATCACGCGCTCGGTGCCGTTGATGATGAAGGTGCCGTTGTCGGTCATGAGCGGGATATCGCCCATGTAGACGTCCTGCTCCTTGATATCGATGAGGCTCTTGGTCTCGGTCTCGGCGTCCACTTCGAACGTGGCGAGCTTGAGCGTCACCTTCATCGGTGCGGCATACGTAATGCCGCGCTGGCGGCATTCGTTCACGTCGTACTTGGGCGCTTCGAGCACATAGCCGTCACGCTCCTTGATATCGAGGCTGGCGGTGCCGGCGAAATCCTGGATCGGGAACACCGAGCGCAGGGTCTTTTCCAGGCCCGAGACATAGCCGGTCGACGGATCGGAGCGGAGGAACTGCTCGTACGATTCGCGCTGAACCTCGATCAGGTTCGGCATCTGCACGACTTCGTGAATGTCACCGAAAATCTTGCGGATGCGCTTTTTCACGCCGGCGCGGGCTGGAGCCTTGGTTGCCATAGGAGGTGAATGCCTCTTTGCTTGTCACGAGCCGGCCTAAACCGGCGGAATTCTGCCATGCGCGGCGGATGGCACGGCACAAACGCAAACAAGGCCACGGGGCGCAGGACACCCTTACCGGATGCCCGTGGCCCGCAGCCTTCGCGTTATGCCGATGCCCGCTGCTTCCTTCCTTGAGCCTTCCCCCGCGCATGGGAAAGCCTTGCTCGAAACAGCAGGTGTTGAGCGGCCATATAGGGGCACGGCCGGCCAAAGTCAAAGGGCGGCAAGGCGATAGCCGGCCATGACGCAGCGGCGATGGTCGGCTGGCTGCACGGCACGCCACGGGAACACGCGGGCAATTGTAATTAATTTTAAATTGCCCCGGTTTGCCCGCACAAACCACTACCAGGATGGAGCAAAAGTTTGCGTTCTGTTTACCGTCACCGCATAGGCATGGTGCACCGCACGAGACACGCCGCGCTTTGGCGTGCGCTTCTTCGCGGCGCTTCTCATCCTTGCCGCGAGTTTCATGGACGATCGATTCGCCTTTATCTTGCCGGTCATGCAGGTTGCCTTTGGCATAGCCGCCGTGCTGGCGGGGCGCTGGCGGGTTTCCAGCGCCGGCTGGTGGGCGGGCGGTTTCCTCGCCAGCGCCGCGGGCTTTGCCATGCCGGCGCTTACCTTCCTGATGCCCGAAGGCGGCCGGGCCGTGCTGGCCTCCGCGCTGTTTGCCGCAGCGTTTCTCTGCTTCGGTCAGGCGATGGGCGAACACTTCGGCCTGCGCCGCAGCCATGTCTCGCTCCGCCTGGGCATCGCGGCCCTGTCGGTACTGGCAAGCGCCTGGGGCGTGATGATCGACAGCTTGCGCCTGCACCTGGCCGGGTCGGACGCGGGCTGCGCGCTGCTCATGGCAGTGCCGCTGCTGGCGGCGCGCGGGCGCACGCGCCGCAGCGGGGATCGCGCGCTGATCGTGGTCAGCTGGGTGGTGGTGGCCGATGCCGGCCTGCGCGCGGCCGCGATCCGCTGGCTGGCGAGTGGCGGCCTCGGCAACTTTGCCGCCAGCCCTTACGCCTTTGTCTATCAGATCACCGGCTCGCTGATCGGCGTAGCCTTTGCCATGGCCGCGCTCGCCTCGGTCATGATCGGCGTGCTGATGCGCTATCGCGACTGGGCGATCTGCGACCCCCTCACCGGCCTGCTCAACCGCCGCGGGTTTGACGAGGCGCTGGCCGGGCGCAGTGCCCATGAAAAGAGCCACGCTGCCGTGATCGCCTGCGACATCGATCACTTCAAGGCGGTGAACGACCAGTTCGGCCACCATCGCGGCGATGAAGTGATCGCTCTCCTCGCCAACGCGATCGATGCGCATCTGCCGGCGCGGGCCTTTGCCGCGCGCTTTGGCGGGGAGGAATTCGTGGTCTATCTGCCGCAGGGCGCGCTGGCCATGGCAGGGGGCCTGGCAGGCACGGGTGCGGTTGGCACCGCGGCAGACCTTGCTGAAACAGTGCGCCGCGATTTTGCCCAGCGCGTGCAACGCCTGCTTGGCCGGGATTTTGCCGTCACGGCCAGCTTTGGCATCTCGGCCATGTCGCCGGGCGAAGTCATGCTCGATGCCGCGCTGCGCCGCGCCGACCAGGCGCTGTACCAGGCCAAGAGCGCGGGACGGAACTGCTGCGTGGTCAAGCCCGCCCTGGCCGGCCAGCCCGCCCAGCACCTGCCACGCCCTGCCGGCAGCGCCACGCTGCCCGCCTGACACGACGCCAGGCTGGATCGGCGGGGCTTGACTGGATGGGGCTTGCCCGGGTGGAGCTTGACTGGATGGGCCTTGACTGGGCAGCAACATCTGCTAAGCGCCGCACCCGAGTGGCGGACCTGTCTGCCGCTCATCCGTCCGAGACCGTCGGCGCCGGGGTTTGCCCAGGCTTAATTTCCGACCTAGGCGGGGAAAAGAGTTTTCACGGCCGCACGCTCCGCTGGTTCGGATCGTGGCGCCCATCGCACCGGCCCAGGCCGGCGCGCAACCTCCTTCCCTTGTCGAACGGACTCGCCCCAGGTCGCTTGCGGCCCGGGACAAACGTAGCCGGCTGCAGGGGGCTTTGCCCCAGGCAGCCATTGTGAAGGAGTAAGGCATGGATCGTTCGCAAAAAGCCGAATCGGTCGCTTTCCTCAACGAACTCGTGAGCGGTTCGGGGGCGGTCATCGTCACCCGCAACCTCGGCATGACGGTGGCCCAGTCCACTGCCCTGCGCACGAAGATCCGCGAGGCCGGTGCGACCTACAAGGTTGCGAAGAACCGTCTTGCCAAGCTTGCCATCCAGGGCACCGATTACGAAGGCATTGGTGATTTCTTCACCGGGCCGACCGCCATCGCTGCCTCGGCTGATCCCGTCGCCGCCGCCAAGGTGATCGTCGAGTTCGCCAAGACCACCGACAAGATCGAAATCGTCGGTGGCGGGATGGGTTCGCAGGTTCTCAGCCCCGATGGTGTCAAGGCCCTGGCCACGATGCCCTCGCTCGATGAACTGCGCGCCAAGCTTATCGGTCTCATCCAGGCTCCGGCCACGAAGATCGCCCAGCTCACCACCGCTCCGGCGGCGAAGCTGGCCCGCGTCTTCAACGCCTATGCCGAGAAGGATGCGGCCTGAGCCGGTTCAAACGACTTTTGCCCGAGCGGGCCGCATGCCGCGGACGCCGGGCGCCACATATTAACGGAGTGAAACATCATGGCCGATATCGCCAAGCTCGTTGAAGAACTGTCGCAGCTCACCGTTCTCGAAGCTGCTGACCTCGCCAAGGCTCTTGAAGAAGCATGGGGCGTGAGCGCCGCTGCTGCCGTGGCCGTGGCCGCTGCCCCCGCCGGTGAAGCTGCTCCGGCTGCTGAAGAAAAGACCGAATTCGACGTCATCCTGACCGGCGACGGCGGCAAGAAGATCCAGGTCATCAAGGAAGTCCGCGCGATCACCTCGCTCGGCCTGACCGAAGCCAAGGCCCTGGTCGAAGGCGCGCCGAAGGCTGTCAAGGAAGGCGTGTCGAAGGCTGAAGCCGAAGACATCAAGAAGAAGATCGAAGAAGCCGGCGGCACCGTCGAAATCAAGTAATCTTCTTCGGGTTCTTGCCCGACGATATGGAGAAAGGGCGGGCCGCAAGGCTCGCCCTTTTTTCGTTGCGGCCACTGGTAGATGCTCTCGCCGTCACAGCGGGACCCCGGGTCAAGCCCGGGGTGACGGTAAGAAAACAACGTGCCTGCAATTTCTCGTCACCCCGGACTTGATCCGGGGTCCCGCTTGTTGCCATGCGACAATGGCGGCACAGACAGCGGCTACCACCGATACCCGTCGCCAACCCTGGATTCATCCGCCTTCACCAGGCGCCATTTTTCAGGCGCAATTCAGGTTCGTTCGCGCTAGGCCCGGGCCCATGCCCACCCGCCAATTCCGCAAGCCCTTGGCCGCCGCCAGAAACCTGCAACCGCGCATTGCCGCCCTGGGCGGCGCGCTGGCCCTGGGGATTGCGGCCATCCTGTTTGCCCGCGCCGGCGAGGCGGTGCAGGGACTGTTCACCCGGATCGTCACCGCCCATCCGCTCGTGCCGATCGTGCTGACCCCGGCGATCTTCGTGGTGGTCACCTGGGCCACACGCACGCGCTGGCCGGCCGCCCGCGGATCGGGCATTCCCCAGGTCATGGCTGCGGCCGACGCGCCCGATCATCCCGTGATGGCGCCGCTGCTGTCGATGCGCACGGCCATGGCCAAGGTGGTGGGCACGCTGGCCATGCTGCTGGGCGGGGCCTCGGTGGGGCGCGAAGGGCCGACCGTGCAGTTGAGCGCGGCGATCATGGTGGCGGTGCACAAGTTCCTGCGCGTGCCGGTGGGCGCGGGCGTGATCATCGCCGGCGGTGCGGCCGGCGTTGCCGCCGCGTTCAACACGCCGCTGGCCGGGGTGGCATTCGCGATCGAGGAATTGGCCTCTGCCTTTGAACAGCGCCTGGCGCTGCTGGTCATGCTGGCGGTGATGACCGCGGGCCTGGTGAGCCTGGGACTGTCGGGCGACTACATCTACTTCGGCGCGATGAGCCAGCACGTGCCGATCGTGCCGGCCATGGTCGCGGCGCTGGGCTGCGGGGTGGCCGGCGGATTGGCCGGCGGCGTGTTTGCCCGCGTGCTGAGCGGCTTTGGCACGATCGACCATGGCTGGATCGGTGCCCTGCGGGCCCGCCCGGTGGCCCTCGCTGCCGGGCTGGGGCTGATCGTCGCCGTGGTTGGCGTGGCCACTCAAGGTCTTGGTCCCGGTGGATTGGCGTGGGGCACCGGCTATGGCACCACGCGCGGGCTGCTGTCGGGCGCGGAAACCTCGCTGTGGTTCGGCCCGGCCAAGTTCGTCACTTCGCTGGCCACGGCCTTGAGCGGCGCGCCGGGCGGCATCTTTGCCCCGTCGCTGTCGGTTGGCGCCGGGCTGGGCCAGCTGGTCAGCACGCTGTTTCCGCCAGACTATTCGGGCGCCGTGGCGATGCTGGGCATGATCGCCTATTTCGCCGGGGTGACGCGCGCGCCGCTGACAGCCGTGATCATCGTCATGGAAATGACCGCCGACCGCGCGATGATCCTGCCGCTGTTCGCCGCCGCCCTGGTGGCCGACCAGGTAAGCGCGCAGGTCTGCCCGGAAAAGCTCTATCACGCGCTGAGCCATCCTTTCCGTGTTCCCGGCACACATCACGGTGCCACCGAGGCGACGGCAGCCCCTGACCAAAAGACGCACTGACCTTTTCCTTTCCCCGGCGCGGACCAGCCCCTATGGCCCAAGCCATGACCGTCGCCACCCTGCCCACTTCCCCCGATCTTGCCGGGCCGCACGCCACGTCCGAATGGCGCGAGATGCTGCGCCTGGCCGCGCCGCTGGTCGGGGCGAACCTGCTGCAGATGGCGGTCTTTGCCGTCGACGTGCTGTTCGTGGCGCGGCTGGGGGCAGAAGCGCTGGCCGCGTCATCGTTGGCCGTATCGATCTTTGGCCTGCTGATCTGGAGCCTGACCGGCCTGGTCGGCGCCACCTCTCCGCTGATCGCGGCGGAACTCGGCCGCCGCCGCCATGCCGTGCGCGAGGTGCGCCGCACCGTGCGCATGGGCGCATGGGTGGGCGTGCTCGCGGCAGTGGTGGCGATGGTGCTGTGCCAGCTGGGCGGGCCGCTGCTGCGCGCCACCGGGCAGAGCGAGGCAGTGGTGGTGCGCGCCGTGCCGTTCCTCGCCGTGCTGTCGCTCGCCTGCGTGCCGGCCGTGCTGTCCTCGCTGCTGCGCACGGTCGTTTCCACCCTGGGCCGCCCCGGCATCGGCACGGCGATCACGGCGCTGGCCGTGGTGGTCAACGGCACCGGCAACTGGATCTTCGTCTATGGCCATGCCGGGATGCCGGCGCTGGGCCTGATGGGTTCGGCCTGGTCCAGCGTGGTGACCAGCAGCGCGATGCTGCTCGCCTATGCCTTGGTGCTGCGGTTTGACCGGCGGCTGCACCGCTATCACCTGCTTGGCCGCTGGTGGCGCGCGGAATGGCGCCGCTTTGCCGACGTGTGGAAGATCGGCCTGCCGATCTGCGCCACGATCGTGGCGGAGGCCGGGCTGTTCAACGGCGCGGCGCTGCTGATCGGGCGCATCGGCGAAGTGCAGCTGGCGGCCCATACCGTGGCGATGCAGCTGGCGGGCATGACGTTCCAGGTACCGTTCGGCCTGGGCCAGGCTGCCACGATCCGCGTTGGCCTGGCCTATGGCGCGCGCGACCATGCCGGCATTGCCCGCGCCGGGTGGACCGCCCTGGCGATGAGCGTGGGCTTCATGGGCACGATGGCCGCGGTGATGCTTGCCATTCCCCGCCTGATCCTGGGCCTCTACATCGACGTGGGCGATCCGGCCAATGCCGCGCTGGTCGGCTATGCCCTGCAATTCCTGGTCGTGGCGGCCGCCTTCCAGCTGTTCGATGGCGCACAGGCCACCTGCGGCGCGGTGCTGCGCGGCCTGCAGGATACCCGCGTGCCGATGACCATCGCCATGTTCGGCTATTGGGTGCCGGGCCTGCTCACCGCGATCGGCCTGGGGCTGTTCACCCCGCTGGGCGGCATGGGCGTGTGGCTGGGCCTGATGGCCGGGTTGGTCTGCGTGGCGGCCATGCTGATCTGGCGCTGGCACCGCCGCGATCGGCTGGGCCTGCTGCCGTGATCCGGCGCCCGCATTCGCCCCGTGGCGATTCTGGCGCATAGCAACGCACGACACGCCAAAACGAAACAAAGAATCTGTAGCTGCCCTCTTGACGCTGGCGGGCGGCGCCACCCATATGCGCCCCGCTGGCACTCTCGACGTGAGAGTGCCAGCGCAGATTTCGTAAGCCAATTCTGATTGGAAGAGGGAGCAACCCATGACTTTCCGTCCGCTGCACGACCGCGTGCTGGTGCGCCGCGTCGAAGCCGAGGAAAAGACCGCCGGCGGGATCATCATCCCCGACAGCGCCAAGGAAAAGCCCGCCGAAGGCGAAATCGTTGCCGTTGGCAGCGGTGCGCGCGCCGAAAACGGCACGATCACCCCGCTTGACGTCAAGGTGGGCGATCGCGTGCTGTTCGGCAAGTGGTCGGGCACCGAAGTGAAGGTGTCGGGCGAAGACCTGCTGATCATGAAGGAATCGGACATCCTGGGCGTGATCGGCTGATCCACCGGATTTCCTGAATTTCCATTTCCCGCATTCAAAGGAACTGAGCAATGGCTGCCAAGGACGTACGCTTTTCGCGCGACGCGCGCGAACGCATTCTCAAGGGCGTCGACATTCTCGCCGATGCCGTGAAGGTCACGCTGGGCCCCAAGGGCCGCAACGTCGTGATCGACAAGAGCTTCGGCGCGCCGCGCATCACCAAGGACGGTGTTTCGGTCGCCAAGGAAATCGAACTCAAGGACAAGTTCGAGAACATGGGCGCCCAGATGCTGCGCGAAGTGGCATCGAAGGCCAACGACAAGGCTGGTGACGGCACCACCACTGCCACCGTGCTGGCCCAGGCGATCGTGCGCGAAGGCATGAAGTCGGTTGCCGCCGGCATCAACCCGATGGACCTCAAGCGCGGCATCGATATCGCCGTGACCAAGGTTGTCGAAAACCTCAAGTCGCGTTCGACCCCGGTTGCCGGTTCGTCGGAAATCGCCCAGGTCGGCATCATCTCGGCCAACGGTGACGTGGAAGTCGGCGAAAAGATCGCCGAAGCCATGGAAAAGGTCGGCAAGGAAGGCGTGATCACCGTGGAAGAGGCCAAGGGCCTCGAATTCGAACTCGATGTCGTCGAAGGCATGCAGTTCGACCGCGGCTACCTCTCGCCCTACTTCATCACCAATCCCGAAAAGATGGTGGTGGAACTCGAAAACCCCTACATCCTGATCCACGAGAAGAAGCTCTCGTCGCTGCAGTCGCTGCTGCCGATCCTGGAAGCCGTGGTGCAGTCGGGCCGTCCGTTGCTGATCATCGCCGAAGACATCGAAGGTGAAGCGCTGGCCACCCTGGTGGTCAACAAGCTGCGCGGTGGCCTCAAGATCGCCGCCGTCAAGGCGCCGGGCTTCGGTGACCGTCGCAAGGCCATGCTGGGCGACATCGCCACGCTGACCGCCGGCGAAATGATCTCGGAAGACCTGGGCATCAAGCTCGAAACCGTGACGCTGGGCATGCTGGGCCAGGCCAAGAAGGTCACGATCGACAAGGACAACACCACGATCGTCGATGGCGCCGGTGCGGCCGAAGACATCAAGGGCCGTGTCGAGCAGATCCGCGCGCAGATCGAAGTCACCACTTCGGACTACGACCGCGAAAAGCTGCAGGAACGCCTCGCCAAGCTGGCTGGCGGCGTGGCCGTGATCAAGGTTGGCGGTGCCACCGAAGTCGAAGTCAAGGAACGCAAGGACCGCGTTGACGACGCCCTCCACGCCACCCGCGCTGCGGTGGAAGAAGGCATCGTGACCGGCGGTGGCACGGCTCTGCTCTATGCCACGCGCGCTCTCGAAGGCCTGACCGGTGCCAACGAAGACCAGACCCGCGGCATCGACATCGTCCGCAAGGCGATCACCGCCCCGGTCAAGCAGATCGCTGAAAACGCCGGCAGCGATGGCGCCGTCGTGGCAGGCAAGCTGCTCGACCAGGCTGACGAAGGCATCGGCTTCAACGCCGCGACCGACACCTATGAAAACCTCAAGGCTGCTGGCGTGATCGACCCGACCAAGGTCGTGCGCACTGCCCTTCAGGACGCGGCCTCGGTCGCCGGCCTGCTGATCACCACCGAAGCGGCGATCAGCGAAAAGCCGGAAGACAAGCCTGCCCCGGCCGGCATGCCCGGCGGCATGGGCGGCATGGGCGGCATGGACTTCTAAGTTCACGCCAACCACTTGGAAAATGGGAAGGGCCGCCTGGGAAACCGGGCGGCCCTTTTCCTGTTGTGGGCGCAAGCGGGCAGTGCCATCGGACGGGAACCGCCACCGCCGTGGGGGAGTTTGCACAGGCGATGAAATTCTCTCGATGGTTCGTTGGCCCAGGCTTGCTGGGCTGGGCAACGATTGGCCTGGTCGGCCACGCCCTGTATCGCCGCGCCCTGGCCCGCAACCCGGTGGCCCTGCTCGATGCCGCAGACCTGGCACTGCGCGGTGGCCGCAGCGGCATCGCATGCCAGGCGCAGGCCCGCTTTGGCCCCGATCCGCTGCAACGGCTGGAAGTCTATGCCCCGCCCGGCACCGCGCCCGACGCGCGCCTGCCGGTGGTGGTGTTCATCCACGGCGGCGCCTGGGACAGCGGCCGGCCGCAGGACTATCGCTTCATGGCGCGCAGCCTGATCGGCGCGCTGGCGCCCACGGGCTGCGTGGTGGTGCTGGCGGGGTATCGCCTGCTGCCCCAGGGCCGCTGGCCGATCATGCTGGCCGATGGCGCCCGCGCGCTGCGCTGGGTGGCCGATCATATCGGCGCGCTGGGCGGTGATCCGGCCCGCGTGGTGCTGATGGGCCATTCGGCGGGCGCCTACAACGCGCTGGCCCTGGCGCTGGACAAGCGCTGGATGGCCGACGAAGGGCTCGATGCCGATGCCTTGGCCGGGGTGATCGGCCTCTCCACCCCGGCCGATTTCCTGCCGCTGGACGATCCCGCCTCGATCGCCACATTCGGCCATTGTGGCGATCTGGCACAGACCCAGCCGATCACCCATGCCCGCGCCGGCGCGCCGCCGCTGCTGCTGCTGCACGGCGCGCAGGATACCCGCGTGCGCCCGCGCAACAGCCTGGCCCTGGCCGCCGCGATGACTGCGGCCGGCCAGCCGACGCAGGCACAGGTGCTCGACGGGATCGATCACGAGCGGATGATCATGGCCTTTGCCCGGCCTTTCGCGCGCGAGGCGCGGCCCCTGGCGGCCGTTACCACTTTCATCACCACGGTTTGCGCTTCACCATCGGTTCATTCCGCGCCACAATAACCGGCATCGTGATGGCCGCCTTCTTTCCCCCCCGCCTGCGCCGGCCCCTGGCTGCGCTGTGTTCGGCCGTCGTGGCCCTGGCCCTGACGGTGCAGCCGGTCATGGCGCAAGAGGTGCTGCGCGACGCGGAAACCGAAGCGCTGTTTCGCGACATGTCTGCCCCGCTGATCAAGGCGGCCGGGCTCGATCCACGCAACGTCGATATCGTGCTGCTCAACGACGGCTCGATCAACGCCTTCGTTGCCGGCGGGCAGGCGGTCTATATCCATTCCGGGCTGCTGGGCGCGGCCGACAACATCAACGAAGTGCAAGGCGTGGTGGCGCACGAATTGGGCCACATCACCGGCGGCCACGTGATCAGCACTGCCGGGTCTAAGCCCGCGACCGGCATCACCCTGCTCTCGCTGCTGCTCGGCGGCCTTGCCGCCGCCGCCGGTTCGGCCGATGCCGGCCTCGGCGTGTTCATGGCCGGGCAGCAAGCCGCGCTGGGCAGCTACCTCTCGTTCAGCCGTGCTCAGGAATCGCAGGCGGACGCTGCCGGCGCGCAGTTCCTGTCGAAGGCGGGGATTTCCGGGCGCGGGTCGCTGGATTTCTTCAAGAAGCTGCAGAACCAGGAGTTCCGCTATGGCTTTACCCGCAATGCCGATGCGGAGTTTTATTCCACCCACCCGATGACGGCCGACCGCCTGACCTATCTTCAGGATGTCTACGAACACGATCCGGCCTGGAACACGCCGATGGACCCGCAGTTGCAGGCCCGCTTCCTGCGCGTGAAGGCCAAGCTCTATGGCTATCTGGCCGAGCCGCAGGACACGCTGCGCGCGTTTCCCGATTACCTGCAGGATGCCCCGGCCCACTATGCGCGCGCCTATGCCTATCACAAGGAAGCGCTGATGGACAAAGCGCTGGCCGAAGTGGACGCGATGCTCAAGCAACTGCCCGATGATCCCTATGCGCTGGAACTCAAGGGCCAGGTGCTGCTCGAATCCGGCCAGCCAGCCGATGCCATTCCGCCGCTGCGCCGCGCGACGGAGTTGACCGGCAACAACCCGCTGATCGCCACTACCTTTGGCCACGCCCTGCTCGCCACCGAGGACAAGACCAACTTTGCCGAGGCGGAGCGCGTGCTCAAGGCGGCGGTGGCCAAGGACCGTGAAAATCCGTTTGCATGGTATCAGCTTGGCGTGGTCTACGAGGCCGAAGGGGATACCCCCCGTGCCCGCCTGGCCAGTGCCGAGCAGCAGTTGATGCAGATGCAGTTGCCCGAGGCGGCACGCAGCGCCCAGGCGGCCGAGGATGGCCTGCCCAAGGGCACGCCCGATTGGCTGCGCGCGCAGGATATTGCCATGTCGGCCCAGGCGATGATGGAACGGCAAAGGAAGAAGAAGTAAGCCGATGACAGCGCCTGCCCAACGCCGTTCGTTCGTGGTCCTGCTGATCCTGGTAGCGGCCGTGGCTGCCGCCCTCGCCTGGTGGGTCGCCTCCAGCCGCCACCGTGATGCCGTGGCTCAGCCGGAAAGCGCCCAGCTGGACGAAGCGCAGCTGACCAAGGCCCTGGCCGATGCCGGCATCGACGGCAAGGAACGCCAGGCCCTGGAAGGACTGGTGCGCCAGACCCTGCTCGACCATCCCGAAATCCTCAGCGACGCCGCCGCCCGGCTGGAAGCGCGCGAGGCATCGAGCCGCGTCGCGCCCTTGCGCGGCGCGCTGGAAACGCCGTTTCCCGGGGCTGTGCTGGGCAATCCGCAGGGCCGCGTGACGCTGGTGGAATTCACCGACTTTGCCTGCACCTATTGCCGCGGCAGCGTGGCCGACGTCGAAGCGCTGGTGGCCGCCAATCCAGATCTCAAGGTGGTGGTGCGCGAACTGCCGATCATTTCGGCGCAAAGCGTACCGGCCGCACGCATGGGCCTGGCTGCCGCCGCGCAGGGCAAATATCCGCAGTTCCACAAGGCGATGTTCAGCGGCGAGCGGCCCAGCCCCGACAGCATTGCACTGGCCGCCGGCAAGGCCGGGCTCGATACCACGGCGGCGGCCGCCTTTGCCGCGCAGCCTGGCACGATGAAGGAACTGCAGCGCAATCTCGATCTCGCGCGCCAGCTGGGCGTGAGCGGCACGCCGGCCTGGGTGGCCGGCGACCAGTTGCTGAGCGGCGCGGTGGGCAAGGATCGGCTGCAACAGGCGATCGACGCCGCGCGCAGCGGCGACAAGGCCCAGGGCGCCAAGGCGCAGGGCGCATGACGACGTGGCGCCAGGCGGCCGGCCTGGTGCCGCTGCTGCTCGCCATCGCCGCGGCGCAGCCAGTGCTGGCTCAACCCACTTTGGCCCAACCCGCTCCATTGCAGCCGGTTGACGAGATCCAGCGCAACGATGTCACCGTGCAGAGCATCGGCTGGAAGCTCGCCCGTGCCAACGCGCTCTATTGCGCACGCGTGGCCCCGGGCATCGGCGTGATGCTGCAGGATGTGCGCACGTTCGATGATCCGGCGCTGGCGCGGCAGGTCTATGGCCTGACCGGTGATATCGGCGTGGGCGCGATGGCAACCGATGGCCCGGCGGCGCGGGCGGGCCTGCCTCTCAATGCCACGGTGGAGAGCGTCGATGCCTTGGCGGTATCGAGCCTGCCGGTGCCGCGCCAGGGCAAGTGGGACCGGCTGTTTGCGCTGCAGGATGCGCTGGAGCACGATGCCGCGCGCGATGGCCGGGTCACGCTGGGCCTCGCCGGTGGCCAGCGCCTGACGATTGCCGGCGAGCCGGTGTGCCAGGTGCGCTTCCTGATGGATGACAGCAAGGGCAATGCCGGCGCCAACCGCGATACGGTGCGCATCGGCCGGCCGATGGCCGAAGTGGCCAAGTGGGACGAGGCCGAAATCGCCGCGCTGACCGCGCACGAGCTGGCCCATGCCGTGCTCGATCACCAGACCTGGCTGGAACATGGCGGCAGCGCCCGCAAATCGGAACGCGAGGCCGATCGCCTCTCGGTGTGGCTGCTGCAGAACGCCGGCTATGATCCGGCCGCTGCCATGGCGTGGATGCGGCGCATTGGCCCGCGCTATGAAATCCTGTTCTTCGCCTCGCCCGATCACGGCAGCTGGCGCACCCGCGTGCGCACCATGGCGGCAGAGATCGCGACGATGCAGGCTGCCACCCAGCATGGCGCCAACGCCGATTGGCCACGCCTGTTCCGCCGCGAGGATGGCGCCCCGCCCATGCCGCAACCGGCCAGCATGCCGGCCGATAGACGGTAAACTTTACGCTGCGCTGCGCTCGCGGTGCTGGCGTCAGGCTGCCAGATCGGCGGGACGGCCCTGTTCGGCCATGGCCGTATTGCGGCTGCGCAGCAAATCGATCTCGGCCTGCAGCGCGTTGATCTTGGCGGCATGCGCCAGTGCGGAGATGAGAAAGCCGAAGCAGGTAAATATCGACGCGACAAAGAAATATAGCAGCATGGGTGCTCCTTGTCGTTCCGCTGCGGAAGGGGCCTGAGGCGACGGACTGTGCACGATCGGCAGCGCGGCCCGCGCTCGATCACGCTGGTGCGCACGACCACCACCTGACGACAAACAACGTCAGGTAGTTCTTCAACCTCTCCTAAAGTTAGAATTTTGCATTATTTTGCAAACCGCCGATTGTTCTATCCACATATTGGCGGTTTTTGCTCCAAATCGGTTGAATACTAATACCGCCAAACGCCAGCTAGGACCATGAATTTTAAGTGGATTTTTTGCAGAGATTTTTTGCTGATATATTTTGCCGGCATTTATGGTCGTTAATTGCTGTTTTTTATCAAAGTCATATGTCCTAAATTTAATCTGAACGCAGGGGAACTGAGGCAGGACCGACCACATCGACCCCGGTAGCGCTTCGCAAGGGAAAAACCCGCCCATCGTGAAGCAAGGACGAGGTTTATGCTGAAAGTATCCCCCAACCCCAGCAACGCGTCTGATCTTGCATCGGAATATTCCTCGCGCGAAGAACGGAGCATTCGATGTAATCGCTTGGGGATGTCTTTCGAGGCTGTTTGCGAGGCCGGGCTGTCGATCGACAAGGCGATGCGCTCGTTCCCGTTCGAACTGTTGAGCCATGAGGCGCGTCTCGTGCTGCAACTGTTGAACAACAAGTCCTTGATCATCAAGGATGCTTGGCTTTCTTCCCGCCTATCGAATCGTGCCTTTCATGAATTGCTCAAGCGCCTGGAAGGTAATGGCATCATCCACGTTGCAGCAAGCGAAACCGATCGCCGCACCAAATCGATCGCGCTTGACCCACAGTTCGTTGAGCACTTTTCACGACAATGGGATGTATTTGGCAAAACAAACCCACAATGAATTACATAATTACAGCTGAATATTTATTGAAAATACTAGGACACGATGTTTCACGAAGGCTTGTTGGATAGGAGGCGATTATCTCTCTTTTGGGGAACACGGATGCCAACGATGCCTATATGCCGAGCAGCAGCCAATTCCCCGATCTGGCGCAAAAGGCGGCATCGATGTACCGCAATCGGCGCCTGCGCGAGCGGTTCCTGCCGAAAGCCATCTTTGCAGAGCCCGGCTGGGACATGCTGCTCGATCTGTTCGTGGCGTCCGAGCACAAGCGTGATGTCAGCATCTCGAGCGCGTGTGTCGCGGCTTGTGTGCCGCCAACCACTGCGCTGCGCTGGATTGCCATGCTGGAAGAGCGCGACCTCGTGTGCCGCGAACGCGATGCCTCGGATCATCGCCGCACGTTCCTGCGCCTGACCCCGCAGGGCTATCGCCAGGTCCTGAATTTTCTGCTGGCCGACTGGCTGGCCTGCGGTCGCTAAGCGTGCCTGCCCCACCGACAAGGCCGTCGCCACCCTCACGCCGCAGGCCCGGCATTGTGGAATTTGTCCGCGCCGCCTAGAACGCCATGATCATGGCCATGCTGCCGCTTCGCCCCACGCCGTTCTTCGGCAACAAGAATCGCGCCTTCTGGCGGCTCCAGTTCGTTGGCTGGGGCGGCGCCATGTTGCTGCGTGCGATGTCCAGCCTGGCCAATGCCCAGCCCTGGTCGTTCCTGCTGATCGTACTGATCGCCTCGATCACCGGCTTTTCGATCTCGTCGATCCTCTCGGTGATCTATCGCGCGCTGATCAACCGGCGCCCGATCATCACCTGGGGTGCAACAGCGCTCGTCCTGTCCGTGGCGGTGGGGCTTTATGCGTTCATCGATGCCTGGGTGATCAGCCTCTATCGCCCGGGCAGCGACGCCGGCTTTGCCCAGTTGTTCCTGGGCGTGTTCTATATCGACCTCACGCTGCTGGGGGCATGGTCGGCGCTCTATTACGCGATCAATTTCTACATCCAGGTGGAAGAGCAGAACGACCAGCTGCTCTATCTCGAGGCGCAGGCGACGTCGGCCCAGCTGGCCATGCTGCGCTACCAGCTCAACCCGCATTTCCTGTTCAACACGCTCAATTCGATTTCCACGCTGGTACTGCTGAAGCAGACCGAGCCGGCCAATGCCATGCTGACCCGGCTTTCCGCCTTCCTGCGCTATACCCTGATCAACGAGCCGACCGGCCGGGTGACGGTGGCGCAGGAGGTCGAGACGCTCAAGCTCTACCTCGACATCGAATTGATGCGCTTTGAAGAGCGGCTGCGGACCGAGTTTCGCATCGATGACGCCGCGCGGTCGGCGCTGATGCCCTCGCTGCTGCTCCAGCCGCTGGTGGAAAACGCCATCAAGTATGCGGTCAGCGCGCTGGAGGACGGCGCCCAGATCACCATCGCGGCGCAACTCGTCGGCCCCATGCTGCGGGTCACCGTGTCGGACACCGGGCCGGGCTTGCCAGCGGGCACCGATCCATCAACGCTGTTTGGTGTGCAAACCGACTCTGCCGATAGCCCATCTGCGCCGGGATACCCGGTTTCCACGGGCGTTGGCCTGCCCAACATCCGTGATCGCCTGGCGCAGGCCTATGGCAGCCAGCAGCGCTTCGAGGTGGGCAACCGCCCCGAAGGCGGCTTTGCCGTAACCATCGAACTGCCGTTCGAGGCCAAGGAAGAGCCTGCCACGCTCGCCCAACCGGGCAACCGGCTGGCGCGGGCATGACGACGCAGGTGGGCATGCCTCGGGAACTTTTCGGGCTTGTCGCATTTGTCACGCGGGGGCAAAAAAACCACAACAGGGCAGACGCTCCAGGCAAAGGTAGCAAATGACCATCCGCACGATCCTCGTCGACGACGAGAAACTCGCCATCCAGGGCCTCCAGCTGCGTCTCCAGGCCTTTCCCGATGTCGAGGTGATCGACACCTGTTCCAACGGGCGCGAGGCGATCCGCAAGATCAAGACCGAAAAGCCCGACCTGGTCTTTCTCGATATCCAGATGCCCGGCTTCGACGGGTTCAGCGTGGTCAAGGGCGTGATGGAAATCGATCCGCCGCTCTTCGTCTTCGTCACTGCCTATTCCGAACACGCGCTCAAGGCGTTCGAGGCCAATGCCGTGGACTACCTGCTCAAGCCGGTGGAGGAAGACCGCCTGGCCGATGCGCTTGACCGGGCGCGCACGCGCATGGCCGAAAAGCGCGGGCTGGAAGAAGTGGAAAAGCTCAAGAACGTGCTGGCCGAAGTGGCGCCCGACGCCATGCCCGAACTGGAAGACGATGGCGAAGTGGCCGCGGGCCGCTTTGAAAAGCTGATCAACATCAAGGATCGCGGCCAGATCTTCCGCGTCGACGTCGACACGATCGAGCGGATCGAGGCCGCCGGCGACTATATGTGCATCTACACCGGCGACAATTCGCTGATCCTGCGCGAAACGATGAAGGACCTGGAACGCCGGCTCGACCCGCGCGTGTTCCAGCGCGTCCACCGCTCCAAGATCGTCAACCTCGACCAGGTGCGCCAGGTGCGCCCGCATACCAATGGCGAATGCTTCCTGGTGCTGGAATCGGGCGCTGAAGTGAAGGTGAGCCGCTCCTATCGCGACGTGGTGGCCCGCTTCGTCCACTGACGGTGCTGCCGGGCTGCGCCAAGCGCCAGCCCGGCACGCTCGTGCGTGTTGCCCGATCGGCCAATTCCGATTGGCACCCCCGCGCCCAGCCGGTAAAGCCGCGCCATGACCGATTTTGCCATTCCGGGTTTCGACCTCGCCGCCTTTGTCCGCGCCACGCTTGAGGAAGACCTGGGCCTGGGGCTGCCCGGCGGCGGCCATGACGTCACCAGCGAGAGCGTGATCCCGGCAGACGCGCGCTTTGCCGGGGTGATGGACAGCCGTGACGCCATCACGGTGTGCGGCCTGCCGATCGCGGCGGCGTTCTTTCGCGCGCTCGATCCGGCGATCGACATCACCATCCTGGTCGACGAAGGAACGCAGGTTGCGCCCGGCACCGCGCTGATGTGCCTGGCCGGCAACGCCCGCGCCATGCTGACGGCGGAACGCTCTGCGCTCAACACCGTGCAGCACCTGGCCGGTGTTGCCACGCTGACGCGGCAATATGTCGATGCCATGGGGCAGACGCGGGCGCGCCTGCTCGATACCCGCAAGACCATCCCCGGCTTTCGCCATCTGGAAAAGTATGCCGTGCGCACCGGTGGCGGGCACAACCACCGCATGGGCCTGTGGGATGCGGCGATGATCAAGGACAACCACGTGCTGGTGGCCGGCGGCGTGGCCGAAGCGGTGCGCCGCGCCCTGGCGGCCGGGGTGGCCGACGTGATCTGCGAGGTGGACCACCTCGACCAGATCGAGCCGGCGCTGGCGGCAGGGGCAACGCGCCTGCTGCTCGACAACATGGGGCCAGACATGCTGCGCCAGGCCGTGGCGTTGGTCGCCGGGAGGGTGCCGACCGAAGCCTCTGGCGGGGTGCGGCTCGACACCATCGCCGCGATCGCCGCATCGGGGGTGGACTATGTGTCGGTGGGCCGGTTGACGCAAAGCGCGCCCGCCGCCGATATCGGCCTCGATTTCTCGCCCCTGTAACGCCAAGGTGCCGCCGATGAAGCCCCTGCTTGCTGCTCTTGCCCTGCCGCTTGCCGCCCTGGCGCTGCCCGTTGCTGCCCTGGCGGCAGAGGCACCGGCCTGCCGCCTGCCGCCGCGCATCGATCCCGTTCCGCTGCCGGCCCCCGATGGCCCGCGCCGCACCGGACCGATGACCGGAACGACGCTGGCGCTGTCATGGTCTCCGCAGTTTTGCCGCAACCACACGGGCGACGCCATCGGCGGCACGCAGTGCGATGGCAGCCTGGGCCATTTCGGCTTCGTGCTGCATGGCTTGTGGGCCGATGGCCTGCCCGGACAGTGGCCGCAATGGTGCCCCGCCACGGTGCCCAGCGCCGAAACCCTGCGCCGCGCGATGTGCATGACGCCCTCTGCCCGCCTGCTGGCCCACGAATGGGCCAAGCACGGCGCCTGCATGGCCCCCACGCCCGAAGCATATTTCGCGCAAGGGGCCCGGCGCATGGCCGCCCTGCACCTGCCCGACATGGACAGCCTGGCCCGCCGCCGCGTGCTGACCGCGGGCGACCTGCGCCGCGCGTTCATCAGCCGCAATCCCGGCCTCACCCCGCAGTCGATCCGCATCAGCGCCAGCCCCGGCGGCTGGCTGCAGGAAGTGCAGCTCTGTGCCGACCAGGCCGATCGGCCCAAGACCTGCGATGGCCTGGGCCTGGATGATGGCAGCCTGCTGCGGATCTGGCAGCGCAAGCGCTGAGACCGCGCGGCAGCGACGCGCCTAGGCGTTGCTGCCGTGCCGCTCCAGCAGCAGCAGCGGCACATCGCGGGCGCCATCGGCGTGCTCGGCATAGCGAGTAAAGCCCAGGCGTGCTGCCAGCGCGAGCGAGGGCGCGTTGTCCCCATCGATCATGCAGGCGACGCGGCGCGGGCCCCGCGGCGTGGCATGGGTGGCATCGAACCAGTCGAGCACCGCCGTCATCGCCTCGCGCGCCAGGCCCTGGCCCCAGCACGATGGGGCAAAGATCCAGCCGGCTTCGGGCACATCGTCCAGCCCCTGGCCAAAGCCGCGCCAGGAATGGAACACGCCGGCAATGCCGATCACCGTATCATCATCGCGGCGGCGGCAGGTGAAGATGCCATAGCCATAGAGCGCCCATGAGCCGGCATTGCGCAGCAGGCGCTGGAATTCCTCGGTCACGCTGGTCGGGCGATTGCCCAGATGCCGGCGCACGTCCTCAGGGGCGAGGAGGTCCACCAGCCCGGCATGATCGCGCGCGTGCGGATGCCACAAGGCGAGCCGGTCGGTAACAAGGGCGGGCTGCAAGTCAGGTTGCTGGGCAGGTTGCGGAGCAGGCTGCCGGGCGGGCGCGGAGACGGTCACAGGTTCCATTCCAGGAACCTGCCCGATTTCCGCGCCGATGCAAGCCGATCAGCTTTCGAAAAAGCGCCAGGGCCCCGCCGGAATGCCGGCCAGCAGCCAGTGCAGCGCCGTGATCAGCCCCCACACGATCAGCGCCCCGCCCCAGGCCCAGCCGAGCTGGCCCAGATTGCGCAGATCGGGCCAGAACGGCGAGCGGCGCGACCAAATGCGCCATTCCTTGTCATAAAGCGCCTGGAACTTGGCATCCTGGGTGCGCGCACCGCCCACCGCCATCACGGCGAGGCCACCATTGAGCAGCAGCGAGCGCAGGCTGGGCGCCACGATCAGATGCGAAACGCCCCACAGCGCGATGGCAAACATCATCGGGTGGCGGGTGACGCGGAACACGCCCTGCGGCAGCGCCGTGGACAGCCCATTCATGTTGCGCGGGGCGAGCGCGGGATTGCGCGAGAACGAGGCCAGCAACAGCGCCGTGGCGGTGAAGCTGAGCAGCGAACCAGCGATCCAGGGGAGAATGGCATAGCCATCCCACAGCATCGGCCCATCGGGCGCGCGGTCATTCATGATGATGACCACGATCAGCGCGACCAGGGCGATGATCGAATAGACCGCAAGAAACCCGTTGAGCCCCAGCGCCCTGACCGCAGGTTTGCGCAAGGGATGCGAGAGTACCCAGTGCGAACCGGCAAAGAACAGCATCGCCAGGGCCAGGGTTAGATGTGATTCGATCAAGACATGCTCCGTACCCGCTGCATTGCAATGCTCCCACGCCACTGCAAGCTAGCCTAACAATTGTTTACCATGCTCCCCCGGGCGAGCATAGCCGCGTGGCATCCCCCAAGCATGTTTCATTGCCGAACAAATTGGTCCGAAGTGGCGCCAGGACGGCGCCACGCCGGCTTACCGCACTCCGTGCATCAATTTGCGCAAAACCCCCGAAAGCAGCAGAAGAACGACCCCAATACCCACCGCGAACCAGCCGATCACATTGAAAACGCTGGTATAGGTGTCAAGGCTCAGCTTGAGATTGGTAACCTCTCCCCCCACGGTTTCCACACTTGCAACCTGCGCAACGATTCCGCCGACATATTGTGCCATGGCGATCGACAAATACCACACGCCCATCATCAGGCCGACGATGCGGGCCAGCGACAGCTTGGTGATCATGCTCATGCCGACAGGCGAGATGCACAGTTCCGCGATCGAGTGGATCAGGTAGAGCCCGGCCAGCCACCAGATCGAAACCTTGAAATCAGGCCCGGCAAAGCGGGTGCCCCAGACCAGGAACAGGAAGCCGGCGCCCACGCCCGCCAGGGCCACGCCGAACTTGACCGGGATCGAGGGTTCCAGCCCGCGCGCGGCCAGCTTGCCCCACAGGATGGTCAGCAATGGCGCCAGGGTAACGATGAACAAGGCGTTGAAGAACTGGGTTTGCCCCGCCGAAATGCTGAACAGGCCGAACACCGAGAGATCGGTGTTGCGATCGGCGAACAGCGTGAGCGAGGAACCGGCCTGTTCGAACAGCGTCCAGAACACGGTGTTGAACGTGGTCAGCACCATGGCCGCCACCATCATCTCGAACTCGACCCGGTTGCCGGTGCGCCAGGTATAGACCAGGATCGCGGGCACACCGATCAGGAAACTGGCAAACAGGATCTTGCCCAGCAGCGGCAGCGCCAGGACATAGGCGAGCAGGCTGGACCCGGCAGCGACCGGCTTGGCATCGAGCAGGTTCTGGAACAGCAGGAGGACCGCGCCCACGGCGACCAGGCCGCCGACATAAATGAACGGGGTCAGGTCGCGGCCGCGCTGGACCGGCGGCTCGCCATAGCCGGCCAGGCGCCCGCCATCGAACTGGATCAGCATCCAGGCAACCGCCATGCCGATCGCGGCCAGGAGGAAACCGGCCCACCACCCCACGGAATCGGCGAGCCAGGGGCACAGGATCTGCGAAAACAGCGAGCCCAGGTTGATGCCCATGTAGAAGATCGTGAAGCCAGCATCGCGGCGGCGATCACCCGGGGCATAGAGTTCGCCCACCACCGTGGCGAGGTTGGGCTTGAAGAACCCGTTGCCCACCGCCACCAGCGAAAGGCCAAGCAGCATCAGCAGCACATAGAACGACGAGCGCGTGCCGCCGGTGGCGAACTGGTCACCCGGCACGGTGCGGGCGACGTGGCCATCGGGTTCGAGCAGGGCCACGCTGCCATCGGCATTGCCCTTGATCAGCAGCTTGCTGCCATCGATGACCACGTAGCGCTTTTCCAGGCCCGTGGCGGTAGGACGATCGACGGTGTTTTCGGCGACCACGTCATAGCGCTGGCCGGCGATTTCGGCGTGAGGCTTGGCGGTTTCCCCGCCAAAGCACAGCACGAAATAGCCCAGCGACATCATGATCGCGCCATATTTGACCGAGCGCTTGGAGCCGAGCACGCGATCGGCGATCAGGCCGCCCACCAGCGGGGTAAGATAGACCAGCGCGGCAAAGCCGCCGTAGAGCCCGTTGGTGGTGCTGTCACTGAACAGAAAATGTTTGGTGAGATAGAGCGTGAGCAGCGCGCGCATGCCGTAGAAGCCGAAGCGCTCCCACATCTCGGTGGTGAACAGCCGCGCCAGCTGGCGGGGATGGCCGAACCAGCCGGTATCGCCGTGGGCACTGGAGGACGGCGATGATGAAGGGGGCGTGTTCGCCTCGGTCATGGATGGATGCGCTCCGTGAAAAGCGGCCGGCTGGCTGGGCCGATGGATGTGCGACGATCGACGGTTGTGGTGGACGGCTCTTGTCGAGGAAAAGACAGTCCGGTTGCGGCGGAAACTACCCGGATTGCGCGGTTTGGAAAGGCGCAATTTGCAACCGCGCGACGCTTTGCAACGAAGATGCGCGGCAGCCGGCATGGCCTGCCCGTTCCTGTCCTGAAGCCGCCACCGTCCGAAACAAACCATGCAGACGTGCGGTTTTTGCCACTGCCGGGGCGAAGGCTGGCCGCGATCGCGCCCAATCGGGCCAAACCACCCCGAAAAGGCCCGTTCAAAGCAGATTTCCCTGCATTTTTTGAACGTTCGATAAGTTGAACACTCGTCCGACATCTGGCACAGTGGTTTTTACGCCGTGACGGGGGTCAATCGGCGTAAAGGGACTTCATACGATGCCGGGGGGCATCGCGGAGGGGGAGTGACATGATACGTTCCGAACTGTTGCAAGCTTTGGCCAAGGACAGCCCGGGCCTTCGCGCCGAAGAGATCGAGCGCGTGGTTGACGTGTTCTTCGACGAAATCGCCGGGCGCCTCGCCGATGGCGGCCGGGTGGAACTGCGCGGCTTTGGCGCCTTTTCCACGCGCGAACGCGATGCCCGCAAGGGCCGCAACCCGCGCACCGGCGAATCCGTCGACGTGCCGGGCAAGCGCGTGCCCTATTTCAAGCCGGGCAAGGAAATGCGCATCCGGCTCAACGCCGAATGATCCTGCACGGCTAATACGGTTTGGCGCCAATGTGGCCTGCCAAGGGCCACCACGGCGCCAGGGACGCTGTTGCCAAGGGGCACGGTAGCAGCGTTACAGGGGGGGCAGGCAGCGTTTTTGCACAAGACAATGGCGCTGCCTGCCATTCGAATCCCACCCTTCGCCACAGCCGGGGCGAGCAAACGACCAGCCCCGGATCAACCAGATCGAACACGCAGGCAGGCTCGCATCCCGGCATGGGGACAGCGGGCCTTTTTTGCAGGGCTGCCGCACCGCCCCCTTGGCGCGCGGCGGCCACCTGCCTATAGCCGCAGGCGGCGTGCGGGCGTGGCGAAATTGGTCAGACGCAACGGACTTAAAATCCGTCGGGCTTTGCCCATGCCGGTTCAAGTCCGGCCGCCCGCACCACCATCACTTGCATGCGACAGTGGCACGCCGGCCGGCTTGAGGATCAGGCGCGCGCTTCCTGCACGCCGGCGCTGTTGTGGCGCAGCGCCTTGAGCACGGTATCGACGATATGCGGGGCGTTGAGCCCGGCCGCGTCATACTGCTTTTCGGGCGCGTCGTGATCCTGGAACACATCGGGCAGGCGCATGGTGCGGATCTTGAGGCCGCTGTCGGTCAGCCCTTCGTCGCTCGCCATGGTCAGCACGTGGGCACCCAGGCCGCCAATCGCGCCTTCCTCGATCGTCACTACCACTTCGTGCGTGGCGATGAGGCGGCGGATCAGGGCATCGTCCAGCGGCTTGACGAAGCGCAGGTCGGCCACCGTGGTGGACAGGCCGCGCGCATCGAGCTGGTCTGCAGCCTTGAGCGCCTCGGCCAGGCGGGTGCCGAGCGAGAGGATCGCCACCTTGCTGCCTTCGCGCACGACGCGGCCCTTGCCGATTTCGAGCCGCTCGGGAACGGTGGGCAGCGGCACACCCACGCCATTCCCGCGTGGATAGCGGAAGGCGATCGGGCCGCTGTCATGGCAGGCGGCGGTGTGCACCATGTGCACCAGTTCGGCCTCGTCCGCCGCGGCCATCACCACCAGGTTGGGCAGGCTGGCCAGATAGGTCACGTCGAACGAGCCAGCATGGGTGGCACCATCGGCGCCGACCAGCCCGGCGCGGTCGATGGCAAAGCGCACCGGCAGGTTCTGGATCGCCACATCGTGAACGACCTGGTCATAGGCGCGCTGCAGGAACGTGGAATAGATCGCGCAGAACGGTCGCATGCCCTGCGCGGCAAGGCCGGCGGCAAAGGTCACGGCATGCTGTTCGGCAATGCCCACGTCGAACAGGCGATCGGGAAAGGCCTTGGCAAACTTGTCGAGCCCGGTGCCCGACGGCATTGCCGCGGTGATCGCGCAGACCGTGGCATCGGCCTTTGCCTCGGCCATCAGCGCCTGGGCAAAGACATTGGTATAGCTGGGCGGGCCGCCCGCGCTCTTCATCTGTTCGCCGGTGATCACGTCGAACTTCTGCACGCCGTGATACTTGTCGGCCGCGGCCTCGGCCGGGGCATAGCCCTTGCCCTTTTGCGTGACGACATGGACCAGGCATGGCCCTTCGGCCGCATCGCGCACGTTTTCCAGCACCGGGATCAGCTGGTCGAGGTTGTGCCCATCGATCGGCCCGACATAGTAAAAGCCCAATTCCTCGAACAGGGTGCCGCCCATGGCCATGCCGCGGGCAAATTCATCGGTCTTCTTGGCCGCATGGTGCAGCGGGCGGGGCAGCTTGCGCGACAGGCGCTTGGCCAGTTCGCGCAGTTCCAGGAACGGGCGCGACGAAACCAGCCGCGCAAGATAGCCGGACAGCCCGCCGACCGGCGGCGCGATCGACATGTCGTTGTCGTTGAGGATCACGATCAGGCGGTTGCCGGCGGCTTCGGCGTTGTTCATCGCCTCGTAGGCCATGCCCGCGCTCATCGCGCCATCGCCGATCACGGCAATCGCCTTGCCCGGCTTGCCCGCCAGCTTGTTGGCCACGGCAAAGCCCAGCGCGGCCGAGATCGAGGTGGAGCTGTGCGCGGTGCCGAACGGATCGTATTCGCTTTCGCTGCGCTTGGTGAAGCCTGACAGGCCACCGCCCTGGCGCAGGGTGCGAATGCGGCTGCGCCGCCCGGTGAGGATCTTGTGCGGATAGGCCTGGTGGCCCACGTCCCACACCAGCCGGTCATCGGGGGTGTTGAACACGTAATGGATCGCGGTGGTAAGCTCCACCACGCCCAGGCCGGAGCCGAGGTGCCCGCCGGTCTGCCCCACGGCCGAGATCATCTCGGCGCGCAGTTCATCGGCCAGTTGGCGCAATTGACCAGGCGCCAGGCGGCGCAGGTCGGCGGGGGTATCGACGGTGTCGAGCAAAGGCGTGGCCGGGATTTCGGTCATTATCGCGCCTTACACCCCTTGCCACGCGCTGTCGAGAAAACCCCTATGGTTCGCACCAAGGGGCGTGGAAACAGCAGCTTGGGCCTTGCCGCGGCCCCTTACAACGCCATGTCGAGCGCGTGGAGGGCAAGGCCCACCAGCCCGCCCACAAGCGTGCCGTTGATGCGGATGAACTGCAGATCGCGGCCCACGGCGCCTTCGATCCGCGCGGTGACGGTGCGGGCATCCCAGCGGCGGATGGTTTCCGACACCAGCCGCACGATCTGGCTGCCATAGCGGCTGGCAACGCCGACCAGCGTGCGCCGGGCAAAGCGGTTGACCAGCAGCGCCAGCTGCCGATCGGTTTGCAGGGCGCGGCCAAGGTCTGCGAGCGCCACGCCGATCTGGCCCGACAGCGCGCCATTGCCGCCGCCGCGCACTGCCGCCAGCAACCCGCCGCGCGCGCGCTCCCACAGCGCGTCGAGCCAGTCGGTAAACGCGGGATTGGCCAGCACTTCGGCCTTCATGCCTTCGACGCGGGCGCGCATGGCGGGGTCTTCCACCAGATCGTGGGCAAGCTGCTCCAACCCTTCCACGATCTTCATGCGCAGCGGATGATCGGGGTGCACCACGGCTTCGGCCAGCAGCTTGTAGATGCCATCGAGAATGGTGTTGGCCAGCCGCTCGTCCAGCTTGACCAGCCGCACCAGGGCATTGGCGCGATCGTGGATCAGCGTGCGCAGCAGCGCCTCGTTGGCTTCCAGGGTCTGCGCGGTCTTGGCCAGCAGCGCTTCGATCAGCGGCAGATGGCGCCCGTCGGCAATCATCGCCTGCAGCATCTGGCCCAGGAGCGGCGCCAGGTCGATCCGGTCGATCTGCTGGCGCAAGGCCTGCTTGGCCATGCCACCCAGCTTTTCGCGGTCGAGCGATTCCAGGATATCGGCCGCAAGGCTGGCAGCACCGGCAGCCAGGCGCCCCTGCTCCCCGCCCTGGCGTGGCGCAGCCAGGAACGAACCGGCCGCCCCGGCCACGTCCAGCCCGGCCATGCGCCGCGCGACGACCTGGGGGGTGAGGAAATTGGACTGGAGGAAGCCGGCCAGGGAATCGGCAATGCGATCCTTGTTTTCCGGGATGATCGCGGTGTGCGGGATCGGCAGGCCCAGCGGATGGCGGAACAGCGCGGTGACGGCAAACCAATCGGCCAGGCCGCCGACCATTGCCGCTTCGGCAAAGGCGCGCAGATAGCCCCAGCCCGGCGCCGCGCCGGGTGCGGCCAGCATGGTGCGCGCCAGGGCAAACAGCCCGGCCATGACCACCAAGAGGCCGGTGGCGACCAGGCGCGTGGTGCGCGCCCGGTCAACGGGCAGGATCAGGGGCCTTGCAGCGCGGGCCAGACGGCGGGGAGTGATGGTCACTCCGCCGGGAATGCCTCATGCACGGTGTGGTTCCCATCGGCATGGCCGCCGGGGCTGCCAGCCGCACCCTTGGCCCCCTGCCCGGCAACGCGCGGCTGGCTGGCCAGGAACACGCGGGCGAGCCAGGGGCCAAGCCGCTTTTCAAAGCCATCGGCCAGGCTGAAACCGGCCGGCACGATCAGCAGCGTGAGCAGGGTAGAGAGCGTCAGCCCGCCGATCACCACGGTGCCCATCGGCGCGCGCCAGCCCGCATCGCCCCCCACGGAAATGGCCGTGGGGACCATGCCGGCGATCATCGCCACGGTGGTCATGATGATCGGTTGCGCGCGCTTGTGCCCGGCCTCGGTAATGGCTTCCAGCTTGGTCTTGCCGGTGGCCATTTCCTCGATCGCAAAGTCGATCAGCAGAATCGAGTTCTTGGCGACGATGCCGAACAGCATGAGCACGCCGATGAACACCGGCAGGCTCAGCGCCTGGCCAACCAGGCCGAGCAGGAACAGCCCGCCCAGCGGCGCCAGGAACAGCGAGCCCATGTTGACCAGCGGCGAGACGAAGCGGTGATAGAGCAGCACCAGCACCGAGAACACCAGCAGCACGCCGGTGGCGAGCGCGATGAAGAAGTTGGTCAGCATTTCCTGCTGCCAGCGGTCTTCCCCGGCCGGGGCGTTGGACACGCCGGTGGGCAGGTTCTGCATGATCGGCAGCTTGGCAATGGCGTCCATCGCCGTGCCCTTGACCACGCCGGGCGGCAGATCGGCGCCCACGAAGATGCGGTGGTTCTGGTTATAGCGCTGGATCGTGGTCGGGCCCGAGCCGAAGCCGATGCTGGCAACGCGCGCCAGCGGCACCGACGTGCCCATCGCGGTCTGCACCGGCAGGTTTTCGATGGTCGACAGATCGCGGCGGGAATCGAGCGGCAGCTTGACCCGGATCGGCACCTGGCGATCCGACAGCGAGAACTTGGCGCTGTTCATGTCGATCTCGCCCTGCGTGGCGATGCGGATCGTCTGGCTGAGCGCCTGGGTCGTCACGCCGAGCGAGGCGGCAAGGTCGAGATGCGGGGTAATGACGATTTCCGGGCGGCGCAGGTCGGCGCTGATGCGCGGCGCCACCACCTGCTTGAGCCCGCTCATCTGCTGCACCAGGGTCTGCGCGGTGCGCTGCAGGAGATCGGGGTCGGAGCCTGACAGCATCACGCTGATCGGCCGGCCAGAGCCACTGCCGCCGCCGCCGTTCTGGCTTTGGAACGTGACGCGGGCATCGGCGATCTGCTGCAGGCGCGGGGTCAATTCGCGCTGGAACTGGAGGCTGGTACGCGGGCGGTCCTTGCGCAACGTCATGATGATGCGCCCGCTGCCCTCGGTGATCCGCTCCAGCGCCACCTCGATCTCGGGCTCGTTGCGGACGAGGTTATAGACCTCATCCACCTTGGCAGCCGTCTGGTCGATCGTGGTGCCGGGCACCATTTCCACGTTGATCTGCGAAAAATCGCTGTCGGTATCGGGGAAGAACTGCGTGGGGATGACCACGAACATCACGCCCGTCAGCACCAGCGCGCCAAGGCCGATGCCCATCATCCACAGGCGATGATCGCGCAGCCGCGCCCGCACCCGGCGGCGCGGATGCAGCGCGCGATAGGCGGCGGCGCGCGTGGTATCGAGCGACCAGCGCAGCACCGCCATGTAGCGATCCATCCACGGGCCTTCGCCATGGGGAATGTCGCGCTGGTCACGCTTGAGGAAATAGGCCGCGACCATCGGCGTGATCATGCGCGCCACGAGTAGCGAAAACAGTACCGCCACCACCACGGTGAGGCCGAAGTTCTTGAAGAACTGGCCCGAGATGCCCGGCATCAGGCCCACGGGAAGGAACACCGCCACGATCGAGAACGTGGTGGCCACCACCGCCAATCCGATCTCGTCGGCCGCGTCGATCGCGGCCTGGAACGGGGTCTTGCCCATGCGGATATGCCGCACGATGTTTTCGATTTCCACGATCGCATCGTCCACCAGCACGCCCGCCACCAGGCCCAGCGCGAGCAGCGACATGGTGTTGAGCGTAAAGCCCATGAGATGCATCACGGCAAAGGTGGGAATGGCCGAGAGCGGAATGGCAATGGCCGAGACGAACGTCGCCCGCCAATCGCGCAGGAAGAAGAACACCACGATCACGGCCAGCACTGCGCCTTCCACCATCGAGGACATCGAGGTGTGGTACTGCTGTTTGGTGTAGTTCACGCTGGTGAACAGCTGGGTGAAGCGGATCTTGTGGCCCTGCTCGGCCGAGATCTTGGCCAGTTCCTTGACCGTATCGTCATAGACGCTGACATCGGATTCGCCGCGGGCGCGGGCGATGCTGAAGGTGACGACCGGCTTGCCGTTGAACTTGGCGATCGAGGTGATTTCGCTGAAGCTGTCGCGCACGTCGGCAACGTCGGACAGGCGGATCACCCGGCCAGCGGCCACCGAAATCTGCGTCTGCCCCAGATCGAACGCGGACCGTGCATTGCCCAGCACGCGCACCGACTGGCGCGCCCCGGCCACTTCGGCCTTGCCGCCCGCGGCATTGAGATTGACCTGGCGCAGCGCATTGTTGACCTGCATCGCGGTCACGCCGAACGACTTCATGCGCATGGGATCGAGCGTCACGGCGATTTCGCGGGTAACGCCCCCGGCCCGGTGAACCTCGGCCATGCCGGGCACCGCCAGCAGGCGCTTGGCCACGGTATCGTCGACGAACCACGACAGCTGCTCGATCGTCATGTCATCGGCCGAAACCGCCCAATAGGCGATCGGATCGGACGAGGTTTCGGCCTTGAACACCTGCGGTTCGAGGATGCCGTCGGGCAGGTCGCCACGCACCTGGTCCACCGCGTTCTTCACTTCGGCCACCGCGCCATAGATGTCGGTGCCGATCTTGAACTGCACCATCGTCTGGCTGGAGCCTTCCGATGCGGTGGAGGTGATCGTATCGACCCCGGCGATGGTGCGCACCGCGCTTTCCACCCGCTGGGTGATCTGGGTCTCGATTTCGGTGGGCGCGGCGCCGGGCTGGCTGATCTGCACGATCACCAACGGGAATTCGATATCGGGCTGGTCCTGCACCTTCATCAGCATGAAGGAGACCAGCCCCGCCAGGGTCAGCCCGAGGAACAGCACGATGGGAACGACCGGGTTGCGGATGGACCAGGCCGAGAGATTGCGAAAGTTCATGGCCGTTTCCCTGGTCCGATCACGGGTGGTCGATCAGTGCGCCGAAGCGCCGGCGGCTTTGCCTGCAGGCGCAGCCATGACCGGCCGCACCGTATCGCCGGGGTTGAGGAAGCCGCCAGCACGCAGCACCACGCGCTCGTTGCCCGAGAGCCCTTCGCGCACGACAATCCCGCTCGACGTGAAGTCACCGATCTTCACCGCGCGGCGCGTGACCTTGTTGGCGCCGTCGAGGATATAGACATAGCTGCCGTTCTCATCGCTCAGGATCGCGGTTTCCGGCAGGACCGGCGCAGTAGTGACGCCGCTGCGGATCGTGGCGCTGGCAAAGCCGCCCGGACGCAGCGCAGGATCATAGCGCAGCGCGATGCGGGCAATGCCCTCGCGCGTGGTCGGGTCGATCGTCGGCGCCACCTGCCACACCGTGCCGGGGAAGCTTTGTGCCGTGCCCACCGGCGTGACCTGGGCGGTCACGCCCACGTGCATGCGCGCCAGATCGATTTCCGCCAGGCGCGCCTGCATTTCCAGCTCGCCATCCTTGGCCATGCGGAACAGCGTGCCGCTGCCCGCGCTGACGATCTGCCCCGGCTCTACCGCGCGGGTCAGCACCAGGCCATCGGCCGGGGCGACGATGTTGAGCCGTGCCGTGCTGGCGCGCAGCTGGCCCAGCGTGGCGCGGGCCACGCGCACCTGCGCCACGGCGGCATCGCGCGTGGCAGTCAGCTGATCGATATCGGCCTTGGAGATGAAGCCCTTGGCAACCAGCTTGAGCGCACGATCGAGATTGCTTTGGGCGATGCGGGCATTGGCTTCCTGCACCTGCACACCGGCGGCCTGGCTGGCCACCTGCTGCACCTGGACCGAGCGATCGACCACGGCCAGAACCTGCCCGGCATGAACCCAGGTGCCGGCATCGACCAGCACGCTGCGCACGATGCCGCCTTCGCCGGCAATGCCCACGGGCATTTCGCGCTTGGCGGCGATCACGCCGCTGGCCACCACGGTGGCATCAACGGTCTGCTGGCCCGGCGCGACGACGGTCACCGTCTGTGCCTGGGTGGCGGCATCGGGCGCCTTGGGCCCGCCGGCTTCGCGGTGCATCAGCCACCAGGCGAGGGCGAGCAGCACGACCAGCCCCGCGCCGATGGCAAAGGCACGCCGCCGATTGCCACCGGTTGCCGGCACATCGGCCAGGCTGCTCATGTCTTGCGTCTTGTCCAGCAGAATTGCCTCCCCAGCCCAACCGGCAAACGCGCGCCATGTGGCAACACGCAGCCCGGGCCACGATCCCCTTTGCCCGCCCCATCCTTGCGCCATGCGCAGCGGACAAGGCCGGGCGATGTGTTCCCAACGTCGGTCTAACGTGGCGGCCGGTTGCCCGGCTGCCTGTCATTGCGGCCGGCCACCGGCATGGGCCAGCCGCCGGCAACGCCGGTCGCCGGCATGGCCCCCGCCTTCGTCGCTCGCCGCGCATGACGCGCCACGTTCCGAAGGTTCCTTACCTTGCCAGCATTTACGCCGCTTTTAGCGGGCGCAACGACCAGTTGCAATCACGGCTCGACAAACAACGTCATAACCGAAGCATTTGCCTGTCCCCGCGGCAACCATCCCACCGCTGCGGGGCCGACATGCCAAAACGGCCGCCCGGGTTGCCCCGGACGGCCGCACCGTGGATGGCGGTGTGGCGCAGGCTGCCAGCCGCGGCGCAAGGCACCGGGCCGGCACGCCAGCGCGTGATCAATACTTGAGCTGGCGCTCGTAAAGGTCGCGATAGTGCTGGATACGCGTGACCCGCAGGCCCTGCATGCCCGAGCGATCCACCGCGCGCTGCCACGAGGCGAATTCTTCGAGGGTGAGGCCATAGCGTTCGCACGCCTCATCAATAGTCAGCAACCCACCGTTGACCGCCGCGACCACTTCGGCCTTGCGGCGCACCACCCAGCGTGTGGTGTTGGCGGGGGGCAGGCTATCAAGCGTCAGCGGTTCACCCAAGGGACCAATAACCTGCGCCGGCCTGATTTTCTGATTTTCGATCATGGCACTTCTCGTCGGTCAGCTGAGCCTTTCGGCGGGGGGGACGGCCTGTTTGGCTTCATCACCGTTGTGCTTCCCTCCATTTTGCCATTCACTGAAGAGTTTGGGTTAACGAGATCTTCACGACCTGCCGTGTGTTCACCTGCCCTGTGCAACATCCAGGCTGCGACCCGATGGAAGCTGCCAAGGCCCGTTCCGCCCGGCATCGCCGGCACGGAATCCTGCGACACGCGCCGCAGGTCCTGTGCGGCTTCCAGCCGGGCGCAGAATTCGGCCCAGTGCAGCTGACGCAGCACCCCTGCCGATTCGGCGCCCACCAGGCCGCGCAGATCTTCAAAACCCAAATCCATGGGCCTGACAGTAGCCCGATAGGGATAAGGGAGTGTAAAACCGCTCTTTACAAAAAATTAACCACTTGGCCAGCGTGGCCCATGCGTTCCGTGCCATTTTTGCGCTGAAAACCGTGGGAAAAGCGCCTATGGGCGGCCCATGTCGCATTGCATCCCCCCTTCCGCGATCCCGCAGCCTGCCCCCGATTTTACCGGTCTTGCCGATCCGCTGCCCCTGTTCGATCTGGCCATGCCGGCCAGCGCGCGGCGCATCGTGGTGGCCATGTCGGGCGGGGTGGATAGCTCGGTGGTGGCGGGCCTGGCCGCTGCGAGCGGTGCCGAAGTCATTGGCATCACGCTGCAACTTTACGATTACGGCGCCGCCACCGGCCGCAAGGGCGCCTGCTGCGCCGGCGATGACATCCGCGATGCGCGCGCCGTGGCCGACCGCCTGGGCATTGCCCACTATGTGTTCGATCACGAATCGCGGTTCCGCGAAGAGGTGGTCGAGCGCTTTGCCGACGATTACCTTGCGGGCCGCACGCCGATTCCCTGCATCCGCTGCAACATGGGGCCCAAGTTCACCGATCTTCTGGCCATGGCGCGCGAACTGGGCGCCGATTGCCTGGCGACCGGGCACTATGTCCGCCGGGTGGCAACGCCCGATGGCGCGCAGCTGCACCGCGCCGCCGATCCGGCCCGCGACCAAAGCTATTTCCTCTATGGCACGACGCAGGAACAGCTCGATTTCCTGCGCTTCCCGCTTGGCGGCCTGCCCAAGCCGCAGGTGCGCGCGCTGGCCCAGGCCATGGGCCTGGCCGTTGCCGCCAAGCCCGACAGCCAGGACATCTGCTTCGTGCCCGATGGCGATTATGCCAAGATCGTGCGCAGCGTGCGCCCCGAAGGCGGGCGGCCGGGCACGATCGTCCATGCCCAGACCGGCGCCGTGCTGGGCCAGCACCAGGGCGTGATCCACTATACCGTGGGCCAGCGGCGGGGCCTGGAAATCGGGGGCCAGCCCGAACCGCTCTATGTCGTGGGCCTGGACGCGGCCGATGCCCGCGTGCTGGTGGGTCCGCGCCACCTTCTCGGCGTGGCCGCTGCCCGGGTGATCGAGACCAACCGCATCGGCGCCCTGCCCAACGATGGCACGCCACTGACCGCCAAGGTGCGCTCGCTGGCCAAGCCCGTGCCGGTGACGCTGGACGGCCCGTTCGGCGATGGCGCTGCCACCACCATGCGCTTTGCCACGCCCGAATTTGGCGTGGCGCCGGGACAGGCGGCGGTGCTCTATGCCGGGGACCGGGTGATCGGCGGCGGCTGGATCGACGGCACGCAAGCAGCCGAGCCGCTGCCCGCGCTGTAAAGGCCGGTGTGGCAGGGGCAATGTCGCCCCTGCCCGCAGCTCAATCGCGCCAGGCTTGCAGCTGGCAGCCCCAGCCTTCGCGATAGGTGGCGGTTTGCGCCGCGGCGAGGGGGACCGTGGCGGTCACGCTGTGGGCGGTGGCATCCTCGGCCAGCGAGACCGGAAAGCGGCCCTTGGGATTATCCTTTTCGCAATCGCCGAGCGTTCGCCCGCCCAGATAGCGGCACGAGCAGGCCAAGCGCGCCGCGCGCGCTGCCTCGATTCGTGCGTTGTCATGCGCCGGGCGCCAGACAAACGCCACGAACACCGCGCCCACGCCCAGGCCGATTCCGGCAATCAATCCCAGCCCGCGCCAGGCCCAATGGCCCGATCGCCGTGGCCCTGGCGGTGGCGCCACGGGGGGCTGGCCACCAAAACGGAGCGGATCATTCGGGGAAGAAGAAGGCTTGGTGGTTGCCATATGCATTCGATCTGGTGGAAAGACCGGGCAACCATGCAGAGCGCCCCGCGATTCCGTTTACCCTGTGCCCGCCGGTGGCTGGCCCATATCGTGCCGGCTGTGCTTGCACCAGCCCTGTTCGCGTGCTCGGCCAGCCAGCCGGCGCAGCAGCCGCTCTCGCCCCAGGCACTGGCCGCGGTGATCGACGATCCCGGCGTGGAACGCGAAGGCCTGGCCCGCGCGATCGATGCGCTGTTCCAAGCCGATGGCGGCAGCGCCACCCAGGGCGCGGGAGAAACCCGTGCGGTGATCGTGATGCGCGCCGGGCGCATCGTGGCCGAACGCTATGGCCCGGGCTATCACGAGAATACGCGCTTTGCCGGGGGCGGCATCGCTCGTTCGATCACGGCGGTGATGGTCGGCATGCTGGTTTCCGACGGGCGCCTGCGCCTCAACGAAACGGCGCCGGTGCCCGCGTGGCAGCGGCCAGGCGATCCACGCGGCGAAATCACCCTGCGCCACCTGTTGCAGATGCGATCGGGCCTGCGCGAGGAACCGGGCGACGAGGCGCGCATGCTGTTCGGCCCCGGCCGCGACGACATGGCCGGCGGGGCGTGGGTGAGTACCGGGGGCCGCTGGGGCGCTTGCGGTTCGCCCCGGCCCGCTAGTAGTGGGCGGGGGCGGCCGAGGACCAGCCCCTGGCCGCAGAACCGGGCGCGCGCTTCCAGGACGATGCCGCCAGCGGGATCATCCTGGCTGACCTTGCCGCGCGGGTCCTCGCCCCGGGCGGCGACGCCGATGCCCGGCGCCGCGCGGTGGCCGATTACCTGCGCACCCGCCTGTTCGAACCGGTGCAGATGCGCGGCATCGTGCCCTCGTACGACGCGCACGGCACGATGAACGGCGGGGCGATGATCGATGCCACGGCGCGCGATTTCGCCCGCTTTGGCGAATTCCTGCGCAACCGCGGCGCGGTGCACGGCGCACAGTTGGTGCCGCGGCAATGGATCGATTTCATGGCCACGCCGTCTCCGCGCGAGAAGCAGTATGGCGCCGGGGTCTGGCTCAACCGCGCGCCCACCGGGGACGAAGAGCCGCGCCTGTTTCCCGCACGCGGCCCGCGCGACATGATCGCCGCGCTGGGCGATGGCGGGCAGGCCGTGCTGGTGTCACCGGCGCGCAAGCTGGTGGTGGTGCGGCTGGGCGCGACGCCGCCGGGCGGCGATGCGGCGCTGATGGGCAAGCTGGGCGATATCGTCGCCCTGTTCCGCTAATGCCCGCCCAGGCCTGCCAAGGCGCGCCGGCTGGCGCGGCGTCAGGCCTTGGTGCTGATCGCGATCAGGCTGTCGGGCACGGCCGCGGCGGCATTGGCGCCACGCGGGGTGAAGCGCCCTTCCACCTGGGCACCCTGCTCGATGGTCAGCGTGTCATAGGTCACATCGCCCAGGATGCGGGCGGTCTTGGCCACCACCAGGTCGGCCACGGTGACCGCGCCATTGACCGTGCCGGCGAGGCGCGCGCTGCGGGCGGTGATCGCGCCGGTGATCACGCTGCCCTGGCCCTGGACCAGCGCGGCGCAGGCGACATCGCCATCGACGCGGCCTTCGACGTGGAGGTCAGCCTGGGCGGTGATATCCCCCCGCACCGCGAGGTCGGCACAGAGCACCGAAAACGTGGCCACACCGGCCGGCGCGGCGCGTTCAGTGCCCACCGTGGCCAGCTTCTTTGAAAACATCGGGCAGGGTCTCCAGGAACGGGCGCGGATCGACCGGGCGATCGTTGATCCGCACTTCGAAATGCAGGTGCGGGCCGGTGGAGCGGCCCGTGCTGCCGATCCGGCCGATTTCCACGCCGGGCGCCACGCGCTCGCCGGGCCGCGCCTCGATCCGCGACATATGGGCATAGCGGGTGACTAGGCCATGGCCGTGGTCCACTTCCACGCAGTTGCCATAGCCGGACCGCACGCCGGCAAAGCTGACCACGCCTTGCGCGGCGGCAAAGATCGGCGCGCCGATCGGTCCCTTGAAATCGAGGCCGGGATGGAACGCGCCGCCGCCGGTGAACGGGTCGGCGCGATAGCCAAAGCCGCTGGAAATGAAATCGGCGCTGGCCGGCAGGGCATGCGGCAGCCGGGCCAGGCCCTGTTCCAGCGCGGTAAGCCGTGCCATGCTCTGGCCCAGCCGCGCCAGCGCGGGATCGTTGCCGCCCAGCGCGATCAGCGGGCCGCCCATGGCGCGCCGGCTGGCGGCCGGCCCACGCAGGGGCGCCACTTGCGCGGGATTGAGGCCGACGCGGCGGATCGCCGTTTCCGCCTGGCTGGCGCGCGCATCGGCATATTGGGTAAGGCTGGCCACGAATGCCGCCTGGCGCAGGGCCAGGCGATCGATCCCGGCCGCCAGCGGATTGCTCGCCGGCGGCAGGTTGAACGACAGCGGCTTGGCCTCTGGCGTGGCAGAGGGATCGGCGGCGGGCAGATCGCCCAGCTGGCCCTTGACCAGCGTTTCGATCATCTCCTGCCGGCGCTCAAGGTCCTGCAGCGTGCCGGCCACGCCATTGCGCGTATTGGTGATGTGGCGTTCCGCCGCGCTCACGGCCATTTCGCGCTGGCGCAGGGCCGCCGCGTGACGCGCCGCCAGGATCTGCCCGGCCAGCATCGTGCCAAGCGTGCCCAGCCAAAGCAGCAATGCCAGGGCCAGCGCGCCGGCCACACGCATCTGCAGGCGGCCCGACACGCGGATGAAGCGCACCTGACCCTGCGCCCGCATGAAGAATTCGCGATCGGGAAACCAGCTGCGCACCCGCGCCGGCAGAGCCGCCAGCCAGGCCCCGGCGCGGCGCCAGGGCGCGCGCGGCGCAGGCGTTGCGGCCGTGGCGCGCACGGTGGGAATGTCGGCAGGTGGCAAGATGTGTGGTGACCCCAAGGCAAGACAGGTGGTGAACGATCCTTGGGGCCGGGCGCTTATCGGCGGGAACCGGCAGAGTCGAATCCATGGCCGCCGGCGCGGGGCGGGCCGTGCCGCAAGGGCGATGAATCGATTGCAACCCCTCTCGCGGCCGTGACAGCGCCTGCCACCGATGGTAAGCCCCGCGCCATTATGTCGACCAAGCCCCAGGAAATCGTCACCGAGTCCCCCCAGTTGCTGGTAGAGCAGCTGGCCCGGGCCGGCCGTGCCGCGCAAGCCGAACTGGCGCGCATGCCGGCGCCGGCCAAGGAAGCCGCGCTCAAGCTGGCCGCCGCGGCCCTGCGCCGCGCCGCGCCAGAGATCCTGGCCGCCAATGCGATCGACATGGCCAATGGCGCCGCCCGCGGGCTGACCCCGGCGCTGCTCGACCGGTTGCGGCTGGACGAAGCGCGCGTTGCCGGCATCGCCGATGCCGTGGAACAGGTAGCCAGCCTGGCCGATCCGGTGGGGCAGGAGATCGATTCCGCCACCCGGCCCAACGGCATGGTGCTGCGCCGCGTGCGCGTGCCGATCGGCCTGATCGGCATCATCTATGAAAGCCGCCCCAACGTGACGGCCGATGCCGCCGCGCTGTGCGTGCGCTCGGGCAATGCCGCCCTGCTGCGCGGGGGGAGCGAGGCGGTGCATTCCAACCGCGCGATCCATGCCGCATTGGTGGCAGGCCTGGTGGAAGGCGGCGTGCCGGCCGCCGCCGTGCAGCTGATGCCCACGCAGGACCGCGCCGCCGTGGGCGCGATGCTGACGGCTGCAGGCCTGATCGACATGATCGTGCCGCGCGGCGGCAAGAGCCTGGTCGCCCGCGTCCAGGCCGATGCCCGCGTGCCGGTGCTGGCCCACCTCGACGGCATCTGCCACACCTTTGTTCATGCTGCGGCCGATCCGGCCATGGCCCAGGCCATCGTGCTCAATGCCAAGATGCGCCGCACGGGCATCTGCGGGGCGATGGAAACCCTGTTGATTGATGCCACCTATCCGGCGGCGGCAGCGCTGATCACCCCGCTGATCGCAGCCGGTTGCGAAGTGCGCGGCGATGCCCGCGCCCGCGCCATCGACCCGCGCATCGTGCCGGCGGCCGACAACGATTGGGATACCGAATACCTCGATGCCGTGCTCTCGGTCGCGGTGGTCGACGGGCTCGACGCGGCGCTTGCGCATATTGCCCGGCATTCCTCGGGCCATACCGACGCGATCATCACCGCCGATGGCGATGCCGCCGCGCAGTTCCTGGCCCAGGTGGACAGCGCCATCGTGATGCACAACGCCTCCAGCCAGTTTGCCGACGGCGGCGAATTCGGCCTGGGCGCCGAGATCGGCATCGCCACCGGGCGCCTGCACGCACGCGGCCCGGTCGCGCTGGAAGGGCTGACCACCTACAAGTGGCTGGTCCACGGCAGCGGGCAGGTTCGCCCCTGACACGCGGTGCTCCCCGGCTGACCGGCCTGCTGGGCGGCAGCTTCAATCCGGCACACGGCGGGCACCGCCGGGTGAGCCTGTTTGCGCAGGCCGCGCTGGGGCTGGACGAGGTGTGGTGGCTGGTTTCGCCGGGCAATGTGCTCAAGCCTGCCAAGGGCATGGCGCCGCTGCCCGCGCGCCTTGCCTCGGCCCGGGCAATGGCCCGCCGCGCCCCGATTCGAGTGACCGCGATCGAGCGCGAGCTGGGCACCCGCTATACCATCGACAGCCTGCGCGCGCTGGTGCGGCGCTATCCCCGCCGGCGCTTCATCTGGTTGATGGGAAGCGATAATCTGGCCCAGTTCCACCGCTGGAAAAACTGGCGCGGGATTGCCCGCACCATGCCGATTGCGGTTATCGCCCGTCCGGGCTATGATGCAGCTGCGATGGCGAGCCCCGCCATGGTATGGCTGCGCCGATGGCGCCGGCGGTGCAGGCAGGAATGTGATGGCGCTCTTTGGTCCGATACTGGGCCAACCGGGGGTGCCGCCCTGATCGCCAGTTTCCCGCATGATCCGATGCAGGGCGTCCCAGCGCTCTCCATCCTGCGGTTCGATCCCGATCCCCGTTCCGCCACGGCCCAGCGCCTGGCAGAGCCTGATTGGGCCGACCGTATTTCCGTGACCGGCCTGCGCGATGGTGTCACCCACCGCCGCATCGTGCCGGGCCCGCGCGGAAGGAGCGGACGCTGAGCGTCTTGGCCGCCATCCCTGCTTCCCGGCACGCTTTTCCGGTTTTTCGGCTCTCCCGCCGTGCGCCTTGGCGCAAGGCGGCTTTGCCGTTGGATCGGGATGCGCGACCGGGCGTTGCGACGTCAGCCATCTTTCAATCGGAGTTCACCGCAAGCCAATGACCAGTGCCCAACCCCAGCCGGCAGATGCCGGCGCCGCTACCCCGGCCCCTTCTGCCGGCGCTCCTGCCAGCCTGTTCGACCTCGTCCTGCAATCGCTGGATGATGACCAGGCCCATGACGTGGTGTCGATCCCCCTGGAAGGCAAAAGCTCGATCGCCGATTACATGGTGATCGGCTCGGGCCGCTCCACCCGCCAGGTTGCCGCCATGGCACAGAAGCTGGCCGAACGCGTCAAGCAGGCCGGCTATGGCCATGTCCGCATCGAAGGCCTGCCCGCCGCCGACTGGGTGCTGATCGATGCCGGTGACGTGGTCATCCATCTGTTCCGCCCGGAAGTGCGCAGCTTCTACAACCTGGAACGCATGTGGGGCTTCGGCGACGCCGGCTCTGCCTGATGTGATTGGCGCAGGGCGGTCATGATCCCGTCCCCCTCCTTTACACGGGAGGGGATCGGGGCGATGATGGCCGGGCGCAGCGGCTATCCGGACATTCATGCTCCTCCACATCATCGCCCGGGGAAAGATCGGCCGCTCGCCCGAGGCAGAGCTGGTCGATCGCTATGGCAAGCGGGTGACGTGGGGCTTCAAGGTGACCGAGCTGCCTGACCGGGGCGGCGCCGTGCCGCCGGTCACGGCCAATCCCACCCGCACCGTGGTGATGGACGAGCGCGGCAAGCAGCTCACTTCCGCCGAATTTGCCAAGGTGCTGGGCCGCTGGCGCGACGATGGCGTGCGCGAGGCACGCTTCCTGATCGGCGCGGCCGATGGCCATGACGACAGCCTGCGCGATGGGGCGGACCTGTTGATCGCCTTTGGCGCGGCAACCTGGCCCCACATGCTGGCCCGCGCGATGCTGGCCGAGCAGCTGTGGCGCGCCACCAGCATCATCGCCGGCCATCCCTATCACCGCGAGGGATGATGGACGCGCGCCGCTCCCTGTTGCTGGCCACCGCTTTGCTGCTGCCCCTGGCCGCCTGGCAGATCGCCGGGGCTGGCGCCGCGCCCGCCTATCAAACCGCTGGCGAAGCCGCTGCCGCCCTGGCCCAGGCACAGACCGCGCTGGCCCAGGCCCGCGCGCGCGGCGAAAAGCTGGAAGCCCAGGCCCAGGCCGCCACGGCTGCGGCCGACAAGACCGCGCAGGAAGCCGCCGCGATCGCTGCGCGCATCCAGCAATCGGAAGCCGAAATCCGCATCGGCGAGGCGCGCATCGCCCTGATCGACAAGGAGCGCGCCGACTTGCGCCTGCGCATGGCCGCCCGGCAGGAGCCGCTGGTGCGCCTGACCGCGGCGCTGCAACTGTTTGCCCGGCGACCGCTGGCCTTCAGCCTGCTGCGGGCCGAATCCCTGCGCGATACGGTCTATCTGCGCGCCGTCCTGGAAACCATGGTGCCCGAAGTGCGCCGCCGCACCGCCAGCCTGCGCAGCGCGATCGTGCGCGGGCGGATGCTGCAGGAGCAGGCGCGCAGCGAGGCAGCACGCCTGCGCGCCAGCCAATCGGGCCTGGCCGAGCGGCGCCAGCAGCTGGCCGCGCTGGAAAGCCGCCAGCGCATCGCCAGCCGCGCCGCCAACGGCACCGCCAGCCGCGAAGCCGACCATGCCCTGGCCCTGGCGGAACAGACGCGTGACCTCGCCGCGTTGATGCAGCAGTTGGGCCGCGACGGGCAGATGCGCGATGTCCTGGCCGGGCTGCCCGGCCCGCTGCAACGCCCCGATCGGCCTGGTGCGGTGCTGATGGTCGAAGATGTCGATCCGCTGCTGCGTACCAGCAGCACGCTGATGTGGATCATGCCCGTGTCGGGCCGCGTGGTGACCGGCTTTGGCGAGGCGGGCCAGACCGGGCCGAGCCAGGGACTGACCATCGCGCCCGTTCCCTCGGCCCAGATCGTGGCGCCGGCAGCCGGGCGCGTCGCCTTTGCCGGGTCCTATCGCGGCTATGGCCAGATCGTGATCGTGGAGCACGCCGGCGGCTGGACCTCGCTGATCACCGGCCTCGGCCGGATCGACGCGGCCGTGGGCGATCGCGTGGTGCAGGGTTCGCCACTGGGCATCGCCGCCCCGGCCAGCCCGGTGGTGAGCGTCGAGCTGCGCAAGGACGGCGTGCCGGTCAACCCCTTGGCCGCCTTGCGCAATTGACCGTTGCGCGCATGGCGCGCAGCATGCGGCACGCGCCCCACGCACAAACGGGAATCGGGTGCGCTCCATCTGGCATTCAGGCTTGCACGGCTATACAAGCGGGCGGTCCGGCCCGCGCCGCGGCGCTTGGTTCTTTATCGAAGGTTCGATTGCAAACATGGCAAAACCGCTTGCTTCCCTGCTGCGTGCAACGGCCCTGGTCACGGCCGTCGCGGTTCTGCCCGTGGCCACGGCCGGCCTGGCAGCGGTGGATTCCCGCACCGCCCCGCAGTTCCAGAAGCTCGAGATGATCTATGCCAAGATCAAGGAGAACTACGTCGAGCCGGTGAACGACGACACGCTGATCAAGGGCGCGATCGACGGCATGCTGGCCACGCTCGATCCGCACAGCGCCTATCTGGAAGCGCGCGATTTCGAAAACCTGCGCACCCAGACCGAAGGCGCCTATGGCGGCCTTGGCCTGTCGGTCACGCTCGATGATGGCGCGGTCAAGGTGATCGCGCCGATGAAGGGCACGCCGGGCGACCTCGGCGGGATCAAGGCCGGCGACTATATCACCCACCTCGATGGCAAGCTGATCTATGGCGGCTCGCTCGACGATGCGGTGGACCAGATGCGCGGCGCACCGGGCACCAAGATCAAGCTGACCGTCTATCGCCCCGGCCGCGACGAGCCGCTGGACTTCACGCTGACGCGCGAGGTGATCAAGCTGCGTCCGGTGGAATGGAAGGTGAAGGACAACATCGGCGTCATCGCCGTGTCGAGCTTCAGCGAAAACGTCGGCAGCGAAGTGGCCCAGGCGGTCCAGTCGATTCGCGCCCAGCTGGGCAATAATCTGGCCGGCATCGTGCTCGATCTGCGCGGCAATCCGGGCGGCCTGCTCAACGAGGCGGTCTCGCTGTCCGACGATTTCCTCGACAAGGGCACGATCGTATCGCAGCGCGGGCGCGATCCGCAGGACAACGATATCTATTCCGCCCATCCGGGTGACGTGGCGCGCGGCCTGCCGATGATCGTGCTGATCGACGAAGGCTCGGCCTCGGCATCGGAAATCGTGGCCGGCGCGATGCAGGACCAGCACCGCGCGCTGATCATGGGCCAGCGCAGCTTTGGCAAGGGCAGCGTGCAGACGCTGATCCCGCTGGGCAAGGATTCCGCGCTCAAGCTGACCACCGCGCGCTATTACACGCCATCGGGCCGTTCGGTGCAGGAAGGCGGGATCGAGCCGGACATCACCGTGCCGCAGATTTCCGATCCCGACCTGCGCAAGCGTGCGCTGCGGTCCTATCGCGAGAGCGACCTGCGCCGCCACCTGATCAACGAGATCAAGGAAGACAAGGATCTCGAAAAGGACAAGATCGACGATCCGCGCTTCAAGATGACGCCCGAGGAGCTCAAGGCCAAGGGCATCGACGATTTCCAGCTCTACTACGCCGTCCAGACGCTCAAGCGCACCGCGCCCGGCGCGCTCGCTGCGCTGCGCAAGCGCTGATCCGGCCAGGAACCGCGCCATCATGACGATCGACCGCCGCTTTCCCGATGATCTTGCCCTGGCCCATGGCCTGGCCTTGGGCGTACCGCTGGTGGCCATGGCCACCGCGCTCGTGGCCCAATACGGTTTCGGCCTGCCGCCGTGCGAAATGTGCTGGTGGCAGCGCTATGGCCACCTGGCCGCGATCGCGCTGGCGATCCTGGCGCTGTTGCGCCGCGGCCGCCCCGAGGCGCGCTGGCTGGTCCTGCTTGCCGCACTCGGCATCCTGTCGAGCGGGCTGATCGGCGCTTTCCACGCCGGGGTGGAATATCACTGGTGGGAAGGCCTCACCACCTGCTCGTCCAGCCATATCGAGGGCGATCCGCTGGCCGCGATCATGGCCGCACCCCTGGTGCGCTGCGACACCCCGGCCTGGACGCTGATGGGCGTGAGCATGGCCGGTTTCAATTTCCTGTTTTCCACTCCGGCTGCGCTGGCGATCCTGGGATTGCTGGCCAAGCGCTACGGCAAGGGAGCCTGAAGCGATGTCCCGCCCCTCTACTGGTCATCCCGCTACGTCCCGCATGATCCGCGTGGACCAGGCCGGCGAATTTGGCGCCACCCGCATCTATGCCGGCCAACTGGCGGTGATGGGCGATCGCGGCCCGGATTCGGCCGAGATCGTCGAAATGGCCCGTCAGGAGGAAGACCACCGCGCCAAGTTCGACGCGATGATCGCCGCGCGCGGCGTGCGCCCCACGGCGCTGCAGCCGGTATGGTCGGTCGCGGGCTTTGCCCTGGGCGCAGCCACCGCGCTGCTCGGCCCCAAGGCGGCCATGGCCTGCACCGCCGCGATCGAGACCGAGATCGACCGCCACTATACCGAGCAGCTGGAGGAACTGGGCGACAGCGATCCCGAACTGGCCGACACCATCCGCCAGTTCCGCGATGATGAACGCGCCCATCGCGATGCCGCCTTGGCCGCCGGCGCCGAACAGACGCCGGCCTATCCGCTGCTGTTCAACGCCATCCGCCTGGGTTGCCGCGCGGCGATCAAGCTGTCGGAACGCATCTGAGGGAAAGCGGCCGGAAATCCGCGCCTTGCCGCGTGCTTGCGCTGGCGCCAGAGACCTTTTCGCGCGTCTGCGCGTTGCCCCTTCATCTATCATTCACCGCCCCGTCAGCTTATGATGGGGCGACATGGGGGCGGCCCGTCCGCCTTTCCACGCGCTGGAGACGAACCGACAATGCGCCTTGCTGCCCACCCCCTGCGCCTGCTCGCCCCGGCCATGCTGCTGTTTCCCGCGATCCTTCTCGGCGCGACGCCGGCCGAGGCGGCGCGTGCCCGCACGGCCGTGCCCGATGCCCAGCCGGCCGACGATGGCCCGACGCAGGGTGATGAAAAGGTCAACCAGCTGATCATCTATGGCGATGATCCCTGCCCGGTTTCCACGGCCGAGCAGATCACCGTCTGCGCCCGCAAGGACGAGGCGGAGCGCTTCCGCATTCCTGCCCCGCTGCGCGACAATCCCAACGATCCCAAGAACCAGACCTGGACCGACCGGGTGAAGGCCTATGAAACCGTGGGCGCGGCCGGGATCAATTCCTGCTCGCCGGTCGGCTCTGGCGGGGCCACCGGCTGCACCGCGCGCCTGATCCACGATGCCTATGCCGAAAAGAAGCAGAGCAGCGACGTGCAGTTCGGCAAGCTGATCGAGGAAGAACGCCAACGCCGCCTGTCGACGATCGACAAGGATGCGGCCGAGGAACAGGCCCGCGTCGAACAGCTGGAAAAGGAATACGAGGCGCGCCTCGCCCGCGAACGCGATGGCACGCCCGCCCCCACCGCGCCGGCGCCAGCCGAGGCTGCTCCGCCGCAGAACTGATCGCGGCCCGGCGCGGATGCTCGCGCTGGCCTGGCCCTCAAACGAAAACACCCCAGGCCTTGGCCCGGGGTGTTTTTCGCAGGTGGCAATGGCTGCCGAGAGCGGCTGATCAGCTCAGCGCAATATCGGGCGCGTCTTCCTGCTTCATGCCGACCAGGTGATAGCCTGCGTCGACATGGTGCACTTCACCGGTGACGCCGGCCGACAGGTCCGACAGGAAATAGAGGCCCGAGCCGCCCACGTCCTCGATCGTGGAGTTGCGGCGCAGCGGCGCGTTCAACTCGTTCCACTTGAGGATGTAGCGGAAATCGCCGATGCCGCTGGCGGCCAGGGTCTTGAT
>CAYXUN010000026.1:0-4354 GCA_964468165.1 uncultured Novosphingobium sp.
AAAGCCGTGTCCGCGTCGATGTGGGCGCGCCCTAGCCCGACCTGGCGCTGGCAAACACGCCCAGCGGGGCCGAGAGCGGCGCGCGCGCAGCCGCCCACCGCGATCTGTCCGCGCTGGGCCCGGCCAGCTATATCTATCCCTCGTCGATGACGCCGCTTTCGCCCGAGATCGTTGGCTGGGCCAGCCCGATCCTGGCCGGCGCGCGCAGCGTGATGGATGCGGGGCTGGCGCTGATGCACGCCATCCACGATGAATTCACCTATGACGGCAGCGCCACCACGGCCGAAACCCCGCCGCTCGACGCGTTCCGCGCGCGCCACGGGGTGTGCCAGGATTTTGCCCACGTGATGATCGTGGCGGCGCGTGGCCATGGGCTGCCGGCAGCCTATGTCAGCGGCTATCTGCGCACCCTGCCCCCGCCGGGCCAGCCGCGCCTGGTGGGTGCCGATGCGACGCACGCCTGGGCCGCGCTGTGGTGTGGCGATGCGCTGGGCTGGGTGGGTTTCGATCCCACCAATGCCATGCTCGCCTCAACCGACCATGTGTTCACCGCGATGGGCCGCGACTATGCCGATGTCGCGCCGATGGACGGCGTGTTCCACGGCGGCGGCGGTCAGACCGTTGGCGTATCGGTGGATGTGGCGCCGGTGACAGCGCCGGTCGGCTGACGGCCGCAATCAGGCCGCAGCGCCGGTGCCGTGCGCCAGGAACGGGCGGGCCTCGGCCACCTGGCCTTCGAACGCGCCGATCGCGTCGCTGCGCGCCAGGGTCAGGCCCACTTCATCCAGCCCGTTGATCAGGCAGTGCTTGCGGAACGCGTCGATCTCGAACGTGAAGCGGTCCTGGAACGGGGTGGTCACGGTCTGCGCATCAAGATCGATCGCGATCGGATCGGTCTGCGCCACTTCGAGCAGGCGATCGACCTGTTCCTGCGGCATCACCACGGTAAGGATGCCGTTCTTGAACGCGTTGCCGGAAAAAATATCGGAAAACGACGGCGCGATCACCGCCTTGATGCCCAGGTCGAGCAGCGCCCAGGCGGCATGTTCGCGGCTGGAACCACAGCCGAAATTGTCGCCCGCGATCAGGATCGGCGCGCCCTTGAAGGTTTCGCTGTCGAACAGGTTGTCCGGGTCTGCGCGCAGCGTTTCAAACGCGCCACGGCCGAGCCCCTCGCGACTGATCGTCTTGAGCCACTTGGCCGGGATGATCACGTCGGTGTCGATGTTCTTGCGGCCGAACGGAATGGCGCGGCCTTCGATGTGGTTTACCGGTTCCATGCCCCCGCTATAGCCGCCGCCGCGCCCTGCGCAACGGCGGAAATAGCCTGTGCGGGCAGGAAACGATCAGCCCTGCCTGCTGCCGTCCCGCGTTCGCGCCTCAATCGGTTTCGGGGGCATCGCCCAGCGGGGTCTTGTCGGCCACCTTCTGGGCGCGTTCCTTGCGGCGGTTGGTATAGAGCAGCGCCGCCGCCAGTGCCGCAGACCCGACGGCCGCCGCTCCTGCCAGGACAGCCGTTCCGGCCCAGTTTTCCTTCTTGGACACGCCTTCCTCCTTTTTATGGGCTGCAAGAATTGGCCCGCTTGCCGCACAATGCAACGCTCAATCGAGGAATTTCCGCAGACAATTCCATTCGAGCTGCTTTTGCGCGCGTGTGACGGCACAATAGGCCGGGCTGCTTGACGGCAGTTGAATGAATGAAATTTCAGCAAGATCGGCCATTTGCGCCCGGCCATGGCGCGCTGCTGTCGCCCCGTTGAAGCCGATCGCGCGCAAGGCCGGCAGGCGGGCGGCGAGTTCGGCCAGCGGCGCCAGCCGGGCTTCTTTGATCGCGGTATCGAGGCTGCCCTGGCGCGTGGCACTGGCCCCCGTATCCCACAGGCCGATGTCCGCGCCGCGCAGCGCATCGAGCCGCTGCGGATAGTCGAGCATGACCAGGTCCTGCCCGATCACCCCACCCACCAGATGCCAGAACTGGTTGGCGGGATGGGCATAGTAACGGCCCGCCGCGAGCGATGCCTCCCCCGGCAGGCTGCCGCAGACCAGCACACGGGTCTGCGCATCGACTACCGGAGCAAAGGCGGATTTGCGCAGGTCGTTCAAACCGGTGCGGTCAGACCAGCTCGCGCACGTCCGTCAACCGGCCGGTCACTGCTGCCGCAGCGGCCATGGCCGGGCTGACCAGGTGGGTGCGGGCGCCGGGGCCCTGGCGACCGACGAAATTGCGGTTCGAGGTAGAGGCGCAGCGCTCGCCGGCCGGAACCTTGTCGGGGTTCATGCCCAGGCATGCCGAGCAGCCCGGCTCGCGCCATTCAAGGCCTGCGTCCTTGAAGATCACGTCCAGCCCCTCGTCCTCGGCCATGGCCTTGACCAGGCCCGATCCGGGCACGACGATCGCCCAGCGCACGTTGTCGGCCTTCTTGCGGCCCTTGAGGATCGCGGCGGCGGCGCGCAGGTCTTCGATCCGGCTGTTGGTGCAGCTACCGATGAAGACGTTCTGGATTTCCACCGTGTTGAGCGCGGTGCCCGGCGCCAAGCCCATGTATTCCAAAGACTTGCGCGCAGCATCCTGCTTCGACGGATCAGCAAAGCTTTCCGGCGCGGGCACCGTGGCGGTGATCGGCAGCACGTCTTCGGGGCTGGTGCCCCAGGTGACGGACGGGGCGATATCGGCCGCATCGATCACCACGACCTTGTCGTACTGCGCACCGGCATCGGTGGCCAGGCTCTTCCACCAGGCGACGGCCTTGTCCCAATCGGCGCCCTTGGGCGCATAGGGGCGGCCCTTCACATAGGCGAAGGTCTTGTCGTCGGGCGCGATCAGGCCGGCACGCGCGCCATGCTCAATCGCCATGTTCGAAACCGTCAGGCGGCCCTCGATCGACAGGTCACGGATGACCTGGCCGGTATATTCGATGACATAGCCGGTGCCGCCCGCCGCACCGAGCACGCCGGTGATATGCAGCACCACGTCCTTGGCCGAGACGCCCGGCGTGAGCGTGCCTTCGACGCGCACTTCCATGGTCTTGCTGCGCTTGAGCAGCAGGGTCTGCGTCGCCAGCACATGCTCCACTTCCGACGTGCCGATGCCGAAGGCCAGCGCCCCCAGGCCACCGTGGCAGGCGGTGTGGCTGTCACCGCACACGATCGTGGCGCCGGGCAGGGAAAAGCCCTGTTCCGGTCCCACGACATGGACGATGCCCTGGGCCGCATCAGCATCACCGATGTAGCGGATACCGAATTCCGGCGCGTTGCGCTCCAGCGCGGCGAGTTGCTGCGCGCTTTCGGGATCGGCGATGGGAATGCGCCCGCCCGCGGCATCGCGGCGCGCGGTGGTGGGCAGGTTGTGATCGGGAACGGCCAGCGTGAGATCGGGACGGCGCACCTTGCGCCCCGCCATGCGAAGCGCCTCGAACGCCTGCGGGCTCGTCACTTCGTGAACGAGATGGCGGTCGATATAGATCAGGCTGGTGCCATCCTCGCGGTTTTCCACGACGTGGGCATCCCAGATCTTTTCGTAGAGCGTCTTGCCGGTGCTGGTCATGCAGTGCGGTTAAGCATCGCCCCCGCGCATTTCAAGCACCAAACGGCAAGAACACGCGGGGGCATGCGTCATTTTCTGTCCCGACTGTGCCTGGCCTTGCCCAAAGCGGGGTTGGCGCAAGGCCCAGGGTGCGCCGGGTAGCGGCGATCACCAGCGATCGCGATCCCAGTCGGCGCGCTCCATGCGCAGCTGCTGGCGGATCTGGTTGACCCGGCTGGCCAGCCAGCGCACTTCATCGCGGCTCAGGCCATCGCGGGCATACATCTGGTACTGGCGCTGCACGACCATCGCCTGGCGCCGCAGCGGTGCGGCCTCGCGCGGGGAGATCGTGCGGTTGCGCACGGCGCGATCGATGGCAAAGCGCAGCTGGCCGATATCCTGGCGGATCGCCGCATCGCGACGCGGCGTCATCCAGCCGCCCATCGCCGGACCAGGGCCGTGGTGCCAGCCACCGGGCGGCGGCGGCGCGGGCTGTGCCATGGCCGGGGCAGCCAGGCCCACCGTGGCCGGAAGCAGCGCGGCGAGAATGAGCTTTTTCATGGGCTTTACTCCTTGCTTGTCAGCGGCGCCTGCCGATGGAACGCCGGCACCGTTTCATGATCAGGGTCTGGCAAAGTGATCCTGAACCAAACGCCATCCACGCGTTCGGGTTTCAGCAAGGAACGCCTAGCGCGCTCAAGTGGGCGAGAATTCTGACGGCAGCAGCGCCCATAGATGGTGGAGTGCGCCTGTAGAGCAGCGGGACCCCCGCGGCAAAAAACCCGGGGGGGAAAAAAAAATTATTTTTTTTTAAGTTATGGAAAACCCCCC
>CAYXUN010000026.1:4364-6706 GCA_964468165.1 uncultured Novosphingobium sp.
GATCAAGTCCGGGGTGACGATAAGTAGATGTATTTTCTTTCCTTCTTCGTCACCCCGGACTTGATCCGGGGTCCTACTCGGCACGTCCGCCAGCGCCGCCCAAGCGCTGCCCGATAAAACGCATCGCCGCCGCGCGCGCATTGCGCTATGGGCGCTGGCCATGGATATCCTGCTTGCCATCCTGATCGTGCTGGGCGCTGCGGCCACCATGGAACTGGTCGCGTGGTCCAGCCACAAGTACATCATGCACGGCTTTGGCTGGGCGTGGCACCGTGATCACCACGAACCGCACGATGGTTTCCTGGAAAAGAACGATCTCTATGCCGTGGTCGGCGCGGCCATTTCGATCTCGATGTTCGCCATCGGCAGCCCGGTGGTGCTGGGCGCGCATGCCTGGTGGCCGGGCACCTGGATCGGCATGGGCGTCTTGGTCTATGGCCTGATCTACACGTTCATCCACGATGGCCTGGTGCACCAGCGCTGGTTCCGCTGGGTGCCCAAGCGTGGCTATGCCAAGCGGCTGGTCCAGGCGCACAAGCTGCACCATGCCACGATCGGCAAGGAAGGCGGGGTCAGCTTCGGCTTTGTCATCGCGCGCGATCCCGTGGTGCTCAAGCGCGAATTGCGCGAACAGCGCGCCGCCGGCATTGCCGTGCTGCGTGAAGCGGTGGAATAGGCCGGCTCAGGCCAGTTCCACCCGATCCCCCACCGCCAGGTCGGCGGCGCCATCGGGAATGGCATTCATGCCGAACACCGGCTGGCGCTGCCACAGCCGCCCCATGCGGCGCAGCGTGGCCAGCGGCTCGCGGTCATGGCTTTCTCCCGTTTCCGGGTCTTGCGTGGTGATCACGCAGCGCGTGCAGGGCTTGACCAGCCGCAGGGTGAGCGCACCGATGCGCAGCATGCTCCAGCCTTCCTCGGCAAAGGCGGCCGGCGCCCCGGCGATCACCAGGCTGGGGCGAAAGCGCGCCATGGCGATCGGCGCCGGCAATTGCGCGTTGAGCGCATCGAGCGATTCCTGCGTGGTGACGAGCAGCGGAAAGCCATCGGCAAAGCCCACTGCGTCGCCCGGCTGGCCATAGCGCGGATCGACCGGGCGGATCACGTCATCGCCCATGTGGACCAGGTGAACCGGCTGGCCCAGGCGCGCCGAAAGCCAGGCATCGGCCACGGCGCCGGCGGGTGTTGCTGCCAGGCTGTCTCCCCACACTGTCACGACGCGATGCTCGGCCGTGGTCGGCACGGCCACATCCACAGCCGGTGCCGCCGGATGGCGCAGCGTAAGGCCGCCATCGGCATGGGGCACGGCCTGCAGCAGGGCCATCGCCGGCAGCTCGCGGCGGGTGACGAAGCGCCCTTGCGGATTGACGACCATCCACCGCCGATCACCCGCCACGCCCTGCGCGGTGATCGTGGCGCGGTTCAGCGACTGCCCGCCCAGGGACTTGACCGGATAGCAATGGATGGCGGCAAGCTGCATGCGATGTCCTATTCCGCGCGGGTCCAGATCCAGGTGCCGCTCAAGACCATGACCGCTGCCGGGATCAGCACCCAGGGCCAGCCGGCGGTGAATGCAGTTACCCCCACGCTCAGCGCCATGGTGGCCAGGGCCGCCTTCTTGGCGCGGCGGGGGATCGCGCGCCGGGTGCGCCATTCGCGCAAGGGCGGGCCCCACTTGGGATGATCGAGTAGGCGCTGCTCCCACGCGGGATTGCCGCGCGCAAAGCAGAACACCGCGAGCAGCAGGAACGGCACCGTCGGCAGCAGCGGCAGGAACGCGCCCACCGTGCCCAGCCCGACAAAGAACAGGCCCGCAGCCGTCCAGAGATGGCGGCGGACCATGCCCGCCGTCAGCCCGCCGCGGCCAGGCGCGCGGCGTGTTCGCGCACCAGCGCGATCATGTTGGGCAGGCCCTGCGTGCGGTTGGACGAAAGCTGGTTCTTGAGATTGAACGGCGCCAGCGCCTCGGCAATGTCCATGCCCGCCACGTCGGCGGCGGGCCGGTCCTGCACGGCAGCCAACACCAGGGCGATGATGCCCTTGGTGATCGCCGCGTTGCTATCGGCCAGGAAATGCAGGGCGCCGCCCTCCCCTTCGGTGGGATAGACCCACACCGCGGCCGAACAGCCGCGCACCAGCGTGGCATCGGTCTTCAGCGCATCGGGCATCGGCTCAAGCTCTCGCCCAAGGTCGATCAGCAGGCGATAGCGTTCGTCGCCATCGCTGAACTCGTATTCTTCGAGAATGTCGGCAAGGGTGCGCATGGGCTGGGCCTTAGGCGGCGTGGACAAATTCCGCAATGCCACGGTTGCCCTGCAAAAGGCCCTGCGGAATTTGTCCAC
>CAYXUN010000026.1:6716-47836 GCA_964468165.1 uncultured Novosphingobium sp.
GCTGCGCCTGCGTTCTCTCCCCCTTCTGCGGCGCGGCGCCCCCCCCCACCCGCCGCCTAAAGCGGGAACCAGCCCACCTCAAGCCTCAACGATCGCGCAGGGATTCGATTTCGCGGGCAAGGTCGGTCGATCCACGCTGATCGGTCAGGATGCGCTCCAGCACTTCTACCCGGCTGCGCAGCGCCGCCACTTCGCGCGCGAGAGCGGCATTTTCCGCCGCATCGGCGATGGGATAGCTATCCTGATGGGCGCTGTGGCGGCGATGGCGCAGGCTGGCCCAGGCCAGGATCGCGACGATGGCAACAAGAGTGGCTCCAAAGCTCACGGGTAGGACATCCTTGGCTGGACGGGGGGAAACCGACGGGTGGGGTGTGCGGGGCGGGTAAACGCGGTCAGTTGAACTGGGGCATGGCCGAAGCCTCGCGCCCCTGCATCATGCCTTCCAGCACGCGCACGCGCTGTTCCAGACGGGCGGTCTGGGCGGCATATTGCGCGGCCTGCTCGGCCGTGGCGCGGGTGGTGGCGATGATTTCCCGCTCGCGCTGATCCATCCGGCGCGACCAGGCCTGCGCTGCCATGGCCAGGCCGACCAGCAAGGTGGCCAGGGTGGCAAAGGCCAGCAGGACGATGGCACCGGCGGCAGTCATTGCAGCTTGTCCGAAACCGGCGCGCGGGTGGCGCCTTCGTGCTGGCCGCCTTCGATGCGGTTGACATCGCGCAGGGCCTCGATCTGCAGCGCCACGTCATAGCCACCATCGGTGACGATGCGTTCCAGAACGCGCACGCGATCTTCCAGCGCCTGGTTCTGGACGGCATATTGCGCCGCCTTTTCGGCCGTGGCGTTGGCCTGGATTTCCGCCATCCGCCGGCTGTGCCGGGTCCAGATCGCAAGGCCCGCGATCATGAACGGGGCAAGCGGGATAAGCAGGGCAAGTGTTCCGTGATCCATGGCAGCAGTCCCCTTCGAAGTGCCGGGATGGGATAGGATGTAAGACGGGATGGCGGTTTAGCGCAGGCTTTCGATTTCCTGGGCCAGGCGCGGGTTGCTCGAGACGTAGAAGTGTTCGACTTCGGCGAGGCGGCGATCGATGTCGCGCAGCGAGGCGCGCACTTCGCGGGCGGAACGGGCGGGCGATTGGCGCACGCCCTGCCAGAACTTCTGCTCCTGCCGATCGGCATAGAGCGCGGCAGGCTTCTTCTCACCCAGGAAGCCCAGCGCCAGGTAGATGATCGGCAGGAAGCCGAGCCCGCAGCAGGTGCCGACGATCAGCGCCAGCCGCACCCACAGCACGTCAACCCCGGTGTAGTCGGCAATCCCGGCGCACACGCCCATGAACTTGCCGTTGACCTTGTCGCGATAGAAACGGGTACGGACAGCGCTCATTTCACGGTCCCCTTGCTCTGCATCATCAGCCGATCGAGTTCAGACAGGTCGGCCTGGTGGTTGGCGCGCTCGGCTGCCAGGCTGGCCGGGCGGAATTGCGGATTTTCGCTGGCGACGAGGCGTTCCACGGTGTCCATCCGCTCTTCCAGGCGGCGGGCGACGCGATAGAGCTCTTCCAGCAGCTGTTCATCGCCGCTGGTCAGGGTCGCGGCGGTCTTCCACTTCGTCATGTAGTGCAGCACGATCCACGGCAGCGCGACGAACAGCGTTACCAAGGCAAAGAACGGCGTCAGGTCCATGTCGCCCATTGTGATCAGCCCTCCTTGCCCATCGCGCGCTTCATCGCGGCCAGTTCCTCGTCGATCTTGTCCTGCCCGGCGAGCGCGGCAATTTCATCGGCCAGGCTCGGCGGCCCGCTCTCGGCAATGCTCAGCGCGTCGGCGCGGCCTTCGGCATAATCGACGCGGCGTTCGAGCTGGTCGAACCGCGCCAGCGCTTCGTCCACGCGCTCGCTGGTCATCAGGGCGCGCAGGCGCACGCGGTTTTCCGCGCTTTCCAGGCGGGCGGCAATGGCGGTCTGGCGGCTGCGGGCCTCGCGCAGGCGGGTCTGCAGCTTTTCGATGTCCTGTTCATAGGCGCGCATCGAATCGTCGAGCACGGCCACTTCGCTGCGCAGCTGGTCGGCCATGTCAGCAGCCTTCTTGCGCTCGACCAGCGCGGAGCGGGCCAGATCCTCGCGGTCCTTCGACAGGGCGAGTTGCGCCTTATCGGCCCAATCGGCCTGCAGGCGGTCCAGCTTGGCCACGTGGCGCAGCATTTCCTTCTGGTCGGCAATGGTTCGCGCGGCCGAGGCACGAACCTCCACCAGCGTCTCTTCCATTTCCAGGATGATCATGCGGATCATCTTGGCCGGGTCATCGGCCTTGTCCAACAGATCGTTGAAATTGGCGGCAATGATATCGCGCGTGCGCGAAAAGATGCCCATCAGGTTTGCTCCGTTGAAAAAGGGCCTTGCGGCGTTCGTATCACTTTGGCCGGTCCCCGGCGAGGGCCGCATCCGCGCGGCCCGCAGCGCATCGTCAAAGCGCGAGGAGCCGCCCGAAGACTGCCGACCTGCCGGCACGGGTTCGAGAATGGAATTCATGCCAGGCCCCCGGTGATCGCCGAAACCGAGCGGGTGATGCCGGTGTGGGCGCCGGGCGCGGCGTGAACCACGTGGCCCAGGCCGGGCAGTTCGGGCATGTGGTTGGCGAGGACCACGGCGTTCATCGCCAGCATCGCGGCAATGCTGACCAGGGCGGCGCGGCCAAGACGGGTGGAGAAGAACGGGGCGGTGGTCATCGGGGTTACTCCAAAGCGGTTGTCCCATGTTCAGCAAGGCCCGTGCCATTTTCAAAAAATGGCTGATTTCGGCCGCTTTATCAAAATTCTCGGCGCCATGGATTGGCACATCTTGCCCGCACTTGGGAAAATATGCCAAATGTTGGGCCATGGATCGCGAAGTTCAGTTCATCGGCCAATCCAGCGCCTTTCTCGACGCGGTCGAACGGGCCAGCCGCGCCGCGCCGATGCGCCGCCCGGTGCTGGTGATCGGTGAACGCGGCACCGGCAAGGAACTGATCGCCGAACGCCTGCACCGCCTGTCCACGCGCTGGCAGGAACCGCTGGTGACGATGAACTGCGCCGCCCTGCCCGAAACCCTGATCGAGGCCGAACTGTTCGGGCACGAGGCCGGCGCCTTTACCGGCGCCACCCGCGCCCGTGCCGGCCGCTTTGAAGAGGCGGACAAGGGCACGCTGTTCCTGGACGAGTTGGGCACGCTGTCGATGGGTGCGCAGGAACGCCTGCTGCGCGCAGTGGAATATGGCGAGGTGACGCGCATCGGCGCCAGCCGACCGCTGCGCGTCGACGTGCGCATCGTCGCTGCCACCAACGAGGATCTGCCCAAGATGGCGGCGCAGGGCCGCTTTCGCCCCGACCTGCTCGATCGCCTCAGCTTCGAGGTGATCACCCTGCCCCCGCTGCGCGTGCGCGAGGGGGACGTGGCCGTGCTGGCCGACTATTTCGGGCGGCGCATGGCGGCCGAATTGCAATGGGATGCCTGGCCGGGCTTTGCCGCCCATGCGCAGCAGCAGTTGGAAACGCACGCCTGGCCCGGCAACGTGCGCGAATTGCGCAACGTGGTGGAACGCGCGGTCTATCGCTGGGACGATCCCGACCGGCCGATCGCCCATGTGCAGTTCGATCCATTTGAAAGCCCGTGGAAACCCGCCACCACCATGGCGCCGCCCAGCGATGTCTGCACCACGGTGATGCAGCACGCGGCGAGCGCTGCCGATTTCGACACGATCCAGGATCTGCGCGCCGCGGTCGACGCCCACGAGCGCGCCATCCTCGAGCATCACCTGGGCCGCAACCGCTATAACCAGCGGCAGACCGCCAAGGCGCTGGGCGTGACCTATGACCAGCTGCGCCACTGCCTGAAAAAGCACGGGTTGCTGGAGCGTGGGCAGGGGTGATGCTGGCCAACGTTGTTTCCGGTTTCGCACCACCCCCAACCCCCTCCTCTGAAGAGGAGGGGGCTTTTGCAGTGGCTCTCGCCCTCCTCATCAGAGGAGAGGGTCGGGGGGTGGTGAAAACCATGCCCCGCCGGCCAGACCCATGGCGCTAACCCGCCTGACCCTGCGCGATTTCCGCAACCATGCGGCGACCCGGCTTGATGGCATGGCGCGCTTCAACGTGCTGGTGGGGGAAAACGGCGCGGGCAAGACCAACGTGCTCGAAGCGCTGTCGCTGCTGGCGCCGGGCCGGGGCCTGCGCCGCGCCCAGCCGGCCGAAATGGCCGCGCGCCATGGTGACGGCAGCTTTGCCGTGGCGGCCGAGATGGAAGCGGGCGAAGTGGTGCTCGGCACCCATACCCAGCCGGCCGCGCCCGGGCGCCGCCTGGTCAAGGTCAACGGCGCGCAAGCCCCTGCCGCGCGGCTGGGGGAGTGGCTCTCGCTTACCTGGCTGACCCCGGCGATGGACCGGCTGTTCGCCGAAAGCGCGGGCAACCGCCGGCGTTTCCTCGATCGCCTGGTGCTGGCCCGCCTGCCCGGCCATGCCCAGACCAGCGCCCGCTACGAAAACGGCCTGCGCGAACGCAACCGCCTGCTGGCAGACGACCGCGAACCTGATCCCGCCTGGCTCGACGCACTGGAAACACAGCTTGCGCAAACCGGCGCGGCGATCGTCGCGGCCCGTGCAGACCTGGTGGCCGATCTTGGCGCCGTGCTGGACACCGTTCCCGAACAGCCCTTTGCCCGGCCCTGGCTGGCCTATGCCAGCGAAACCCCGGCCGATGAAGCGGCGCTGCGCAGCGCCCTGCGCCAGGGCCGCCGCCGCGATCGCGCCGCCGGGCGCACGCTGATCGGCCCGCACCGCGATGATCTTGCCGTGCGCCTGGCCACCAAGGACGCCCCGGCCGCCGATTGCTCCACCGGAGAGCAGAAGGCGATGCTCATCGCCATCGTGCTGGCCCATGCCGAACTGACCGCCGGCCCGCGCCCGCGCCTGCTGCTGCTCGATGAAATCGCCGCCCATCTCGACCCGCTGCGCCGCGCCGCACTCTATGAACGACTGGCCGCCTCGGGCGCGCAAGTGTGGATGACCGGCACCGAAGCCGCGCCCTTTGCCGACATCGCCGGCGAAGCGGCGCTCTGGCGCGTGCACGATGGAGCAGCGGCGCGCCTGAATGCCTAACCCTTCAGCGCCTTGGCCAGGGCCTGGGCCACGGCCGGCTGGGTTGCGGCAACGATCGCATCGACCCCTTGCGCATTGGGGTGCATGTGATCGGGCAGTTGCAGCGCTGGCTGCGCGATGATCGGCTGCAGGAAGAACGGCACCAGCGCCGCGTCATACTTTTTCGCCAGGGTTGGCCAGATCGGGTTGAACGCAGCCACGTAATCGGCCCCCAGATTGGGCGCGGCGAGCATGCCGGTAAGCATCACGGGAATGCCCCGCCGCTTGAGTTCGGCAAGGATCGCATCGAGGTTGGCCCGCGTCTGGGCCGGCGGCAGGCCGCGCAGCATGTCGTTGCCGCCCAGGCCGACCATCACCAGCGCCGGCTTGCGCGGCTGGTTATCCAGCGTGAAGGCCAGGCGCTGCCGCGCGGCGGCGGTGGTATCGCCCGAAACGCCGGCATTGATCACCCGCGCCTTGACGCCGGCGGCATTGAGCGCTGCCTCCAGCCGGGCGGGATAGCTTTGCCCCTGATCCAGCTGGTATCCGGCATAGAGGCTGTCGCCAAACGCCAGGATTACCGGGGCATCGGCCGGCACGGGCGCTGCTGCCGGGGCAACCCCTGGCGCGGTGTCGGCCGTGCTCGCCCCGCGCGTTTCCAGCGCATCGGGCGCCTTGTCGCGCGAACAGCCGGCCAGCGACAGCAAGGCCAGGGCAGCAAGAACCGGAACAGCAGAACCAGGCGCGCGCATCGGGTTTCCCATAAAGGCAGGTGCTGCCCCCATGTCGTTGGTGGAATGGCCGGTTGCAAGATGCTTGTGGTCTATGCCACTCCCGCGCGGTGACCAGCCCTGCCCCGCTCATTTCCGCCCGCGCGCTCACGCTGTCCCTTGGTCGTGATGCCGCCCGTGTCGATATTCTCAAGAGCCTGGACCTTGATGTGATGGCGGGGGAAACCGTGGCCCTGCTCGGCCCTTCCGGCTCGGGCAAGTCATCGCTGCTCGCCGTGCTGGCGGGGTTGGAACGCGCCAGCGGCGGCGCGCTGTCGGTGGCCGGATCGGATTTTTCCGCGCTCGATGAAGATGGCCTTGCCACGGCGCGACGGGGGCGCATCGGCATCGTGCTCCAGGCGTTTCACCTGCTGCCGACGATGACCGCGCGCGAGAATGTCGCCACGCCAATGGAACTGGCCGGCATCGCCGATGCCATGCAGCGGGCCGAAGCGGAACTGGCCGCCGTGGGCCTGGCCCATCGACTCGATCACTATCCCGGCCAGCTTTCGGGCGGAGAGCAGCAGCGCGTGGCGATTGCCCGCGCGCTGGCCCCGCGCCCGGCGCTGCTGTTTGCCGATGAACCGACCGGCAACCTCGACACCGCCACCGGAACGGCCGTGGCCGATCTGCTGTTCGATCGCGCGCGCGAGGCCGGGGCAACGCTGCTGATGGTCACCCACGATGAAGCGCTGGCGCAGCGCTGTGGCCGCATCCTGCGCCTGGCCGATGGGCGCATCGTGGCGGACGAAACCCGATGACCGCCACGCCGCTGGCCGGCGATACGCAAACACGAGGCCTAGGCTGGGGCACGGCGTGGACCCTGGCCCGGCGCGGGCTGGACTGGAAATTCCGCGGCCTGCGCCTGCTGGTGGTGTGCCTGGTGCTGGGCGTGGCGGCACTGGCGGCGATCGGCACCTTGACCGATGCGGTGCGCGGCGAACTCGATCGGCGCGGGCAGGCCATGCTGGGCGGCGATGTGGAGGTGGAACTCGCCGGGCGCCAGGCCTTCGCCCCGGAACAGGCCGCCTTTGCCCGGGCCGGCGCGCTGTCGATCGGGGCGCGCATGCGGGCCATGGCCACGGTGCCCGGCAGCGATGGCACTGCCGTGCCGATCGAACTCAAGGCGGTGGACGGCGCCTGGCCGCTGTATGGCCGCTTGACGCTTGCCGATGGCCGCACCGCCGGCGCGCCTGGCGCTGCCACCGCGTGGATCGCGCCAGGCGTGGCGCAGCGGCTGGGCGTGGCGGTGGGCCAGCCCTTGCACATCGGCCAGGCCACGTTCCGCATCGGCGGGGTGATCGCTGACGAGCCCGATCGGCTGGGCGAAGGCTTTGGCCTTGGCCCCACCGTGATCATCAGCCGCGCCGGCCTTGATGCCACCGGCCTGGTCCAGCCCGGCGCGATGGTGCGGTGGAAATACCGCCTGCGCCTGCCGCCCACCGCGCAGCCCCAGGCCGTGGCCGATGCGCTGACCCGCCGGTTCCCCAATGCCGGGCTGGAGCTGCGCACGCGCGACAAGGCGTCGCCCGGGCTCGATCGCTTTGTGTCCCGCATGGGGCAGTTCCTGGCGCTGGTGGCGCTGGCCGCCTTGCTCATTGCCGGGATCGGCATCGGCAATGGCGTCGCCTCATATCTCGAGGCGCGGCGCGGGGCGATCGCAACGCTCAAGATCCTGGGCGCCACCGGGGCCGACATTGCGCGCATCTATTGCCTGCAGCTGTGCCTGGCCACCGTGCTGGCGATCGGCCTGGGCCTGGCCCTGGGGCTCGCCGCCACGCCGCTGATCGGCCTGGCGCTGAAAGATCTGCTGCCCATTCCCGCAGGGCTGGTGCTGGCGCCGGGCGCCCTGGCACTCGCCGCGCTGCAGGGCGCTTTGATTGCCGCCACCTTTGCCGCGCCGCCGCTGCTGCGCGCCCGTGCCGTGCCAGCCATGGCCCTGATGCGCGGCCGCCTGGTTCCGCCGCGCGAAGGCTGGCGCATGCGTGCACTGGCCATGGGCCTTGGCCTGGCAACGATCGCCGCCATCGCCATTGCCGGGGCAGAGCAGCCCTGGCTCGCCGCCGGCTTCCTGGCGGCGGCGGGCGGCGTGTTGGCCGTGCTGGCCGCGCTGGGCTGGGCGCTGGTGCGGCTGGCGGCCCGCCTGCCCCGCCCGCGCCACCCGATCGCGCGCATGGCGCTGGCCAATCTGCACCGCCCGGGCGCGCAGACCGGGGCACTGGTTACCGCGCTGGGCTTTGGCATGGCCGCGTTCGTGCTGCTCGCCGGGGTGCAGACCAGCCTGGATGCCAATATCGCCGCCCGCGTGCCGCAACGCGCGCCCGATTATTTCGTGCTCGACGTGCCGCCCGCCGGCCTGCCCGCGTTCGAACGCGTGGTGCGCAGCGCAGCGCCTGCGGCGCGCATCCGCACCGTGCCGGCCATGCGCGGCACGATCGTGGCGTTCGGCCCGGCCGATCACCTGATCCGCGTTGCCGATCTGGTGCGCATTCCCGACGATGCCTGGGCGCTGCGTGGCGATCGCGGGCTGACCTTTGCCGATGCCCTGCCCGAAGGCAACGTCCTGACCGCCGGGCGCTGGTGGCCAGCCGGCTATCGCGGCGAACCGCTGGTGTCGGTGGATGAAAAGCTGGCGCAGGCCATCCACCTCAAGCTGGGCGACACGATCACCGTCTCGCTGCTGGGGGTGGAACGCAGCGCGCGCGTCGCCTCGTTCCGGCGGATCGACTGGGACAGCTTTGGCTTCAACTATGTCCTGGTGTTCAGCCCCAACGCCCTGGCCGATGCGCCCTACAACCTTGCTGCCACGATCGAACTGGGCAAGGCGCAGGGCGATCCCGCGGTATCGCGCGCCATCCTGGCGGGCCTGGTGCGGGCCCTGCCGTCCAGTTCGGTGATCGAAGTGGGGCCGGTGCTGGCGCAGGCGCGCAACCTTCTGGGGCAGATGGCCGTGGCGATCTTTGCTGCAGCCAGCGTGGCGATCCTGGCCGGCATGGCGGTGCTGGCCGGGGCGATCGCTGCCGCGCGGGCGCAGCGGCACTATGATGCGGTGGTGCTGCGCGTGCTGGGCGCGGGATCGGCCCAGTTGCTGCTGCTGGTGCTGGCCGAACAGGCCCTGCTGGCGGTGCTGCTGGCCGGGGTCGCGCTGGTGCTGGGCACGGCCGGCGCCTGGGCCGTGGTGACGCAGCTGTTCGACTTTGCCTGGCTGCCGGGCTGGGGCACGATCCTTGCCGTGCTGGGCGGCGCGCTGGCCGTGGTCATGGCCATGGCGCTGGGCGGGTCGCTCGGCGTCTTGCGCACACGGCCCGCCCAGGCGCTCAGGGAACTGTGATTACTGGAAAACGTCGGCTTCGTAGGGGTTCTTGGGATCGGGGCCATAGCCGTTGGACCCGCGCGTACCTTCCAGGCACATGAACACCAGCAGCGCGAACCAGCCCAGGATCGGCAGGAAAATCAGCAACAGCCACCAGCCTGACCGATCGATATCGTGCAGGCGGCGAACACTCACCGCCAGGCTGGGAATGAAGTTGAACAGCGCGAACAGGCCCGACAGGGCATCGCCCACGCCGTTGAGCTGGGTGCTGACCCCGGCATACCAGCCCATCGTGGTATAGGTGGTGCGGCCAAACACGATGGTCAGCGCCAGGTTCACCAGCACGCCGAACAGGGTGAACATCCAGTATTCCTTGCGGCGCGATCGGCCCGCGAACTGGAAATAGCGGCGATAGGGCAACAGCATCCAATTCATGCGCAGTTCTCCTGGCGGTTTCAGCCAAACACGTCGGTCAGATCGCGGTTCTTGGGATCGGCACCATAGCGGTTGGGCCCGGGCGTGCCGGGCAGACACATCATCACGAACACGATCAGCCCGCCAACGTAAGGCACGTAGCTGATCAGGTAGAGCCACCCGGTTCGGTCCTGGTCATGAAAGCGGCGAATACACACCGCCATATGCGCCCACGCCCAGACCAGCACCAGGATCGCCATCCCCAAGATCGCAACGATATCCCCGCCGTTTATTTCCCGTGCAGCGGCTTTGTCCCAAAGATGGAGCGGAATGAATGCGCTGAAAAACAGCAGGAAAACGACGATTCCCGAGAGCACCAGCGAGAAGAACTCGCGCCGGCGCGAGCGCCCGCGAAACTCGAACATGCGCCGGTAGGGCAGGATCAGCCAGTACACGAACACCCCCATCGCTCCACCGGCCGGTGCCGGCGTGTCGCCATGGGCAGACAGCCAGAAAAATATCGACATGACAAGAAAAAGGGGGCCGCCAGGCAGCCCCCTTGCAAGTCTTGCGCTTCGCGTCCGGGTTAGAAGCGATAACGCACCGATGCACCATAGGTGCGCGGCTGGTTGGTGTAACCCGAAATTGCCAGAGGCTGGGCCACCGAATCGAAAACCTTGGTCAGTGTGCGGTTGTTGGTCAGGTTGCGCGCCCACAGCGTGAACTCGGTGCGGGTGCCGGGGGCCAGGCCCAGCGCGGCATTCACTTCGTCGATGCGCCGCTTGTATTGCGCCGACGCGGCGATGGCGGCGGCCGTGCCCAGATCGAGGAAGCCAGGCAGCCCCTCTTCCGTGACCACCGGGCTTTCATGATGGAAATCGCCGCGCACGAACAGGCGCGCGGTGCGGCCCAGGCGATGCTCGTATTGCCCGGCCAGGGTGAACGACAGCGCGGGAATGCCGGCCGGCCGCCGACCTGACAGATCGCCCACGGCCGACATCGTGAAATCCTGATACAGCGGATCAAGCCAGGTGGCGCTGCCCGAAAGCGTCAGGCCCGGCGCGGGGCGCAGCACGGTTTCCACTTCCACCCCGCGCACGCGCTCCTTGCCGGCGTTGACCAGCGAGAAACCGGTGCCGGTAAAGACGTTGGACTGGAACCCGCTGATGGTCTGGTCAAACACCGCGATGTTGGCCGTGGCCAGCCCCCACTGCGCCTTGATGCCCAGTTCATAGACCGTGGTCCGCTCTGGCCCGGCAAAGCGGGTGGCATAGGTCTGGTTGACCTGGGCCAGGCCGGCGGCCTCCAACGCGGCCTGGTCCGCCGGAAACGGGCGGCTGTCGCGCGAGAGGTTGATCGAGCTGGCCTTGAACCCGGTGGCGACGCTGGCATAGGCGTGGACATGCCGGCTGAGCATGACTGTGGCGCGCGCCGTCCAGGTCAGCCGCTGGTCATGCGTGCGGCCCGGCTCCACCGCGTTGGGCACGTCGACATAGGGCGGAAACAGCTGCAGCCGGCGCAGCGGCGCCAGCGGGTTCGCCGCGGGATTGTTGGCATTGGCCGCAGCGCGCGCCAGCACGGCGGCATAGCCCTGGGGATCGGCCTGGGCAAAGGCGGCGATCGCCGCCGGGCTCTGCGGATTGACACCCCGCGCGCGAAAGCCGGCCGCAGCCAGCAACTGCTGCCGGAACGGGGCATAGGCGCGCCCGTCAAGGTCCACCCCGGCAAAGGCGTCGGTGGCTGTCCCGGCGATCGCATAGCGCTTGGTATCGCTGGTAAAGGCAGCGCCCGCCGTCAGCGTGAGCGCGCCACCAAGCTTGAGATCGCCCTGGAAAAACGCCGAAAACGCCTCGTTATGCAGGCGATAGCGCTCGTTGGACCCCTGCCCGCTGGCAAAAAACCGCCCGGCATAGCGCGCCGGATTGCCGTCCAGGCCGCCCAGCACCTGTTCGAGCAACGGCACGCTGAGCGCGCCGGCGCTCGCCCCCTGCACCAGCAGGTTGGCATAGGCGCGCATGTCCTTACCAAAGGCGATGGCGTTGCGCTGGTCCAGCGTCTCGTTGAAGTAATAGACCCCGGCCAGCGCGTTGAACGGCCCGGCAAAGTCAGTGGTGAGGCGCAGTTCCTCGGTAAAGGTCGAAAGGCGAAGGTCTTGTGCATTGCGCGCCAGCATCTGGCCGCTGGTGAAATCGGAATCCTGGTTGGTGGCCGAGGTCAGCCGCCGCCAAGCCGAAATCGCCGTCAGCTTGAACCGGCTGGCCTTGTAGTCGAGCTGGCCGGAAAAGCCGTAGTTGGCGATGCGGTTGGTCGAATCGAAATTCCACCAGGCCTGATCGGCATAGATCGCATCGGGCGCATTGACCTTGCCGCCCACCGCCAGGACGGCCTGCGTCGCGGCAGAGGACTGGACATTGACCGGCGCGCAGCACACCTCGTCGATCAGGCCATAATCGCCGATCACCCGCAGCGACAGATCGTCCCCCGGCTGCCACAGCGCCTGGCCGCGCACGAACCAGCGGTTGCGGCCGTTGCTGCGCTGACCGCTATCGGGATCGACGATGAAGCCATCGCGGCGGTTGCGCCCGGCCGCCACGCTCACCGCCAGGCTATCGGTCACGGGGCCGGTGACCAAGCCCTTGAATACCAGTGCGTTGTAATTGCCATAGCTTGCCTCGAAATCCGCGCCCGGCGTAAACTGCGGCAGGCGCGTGATGATTGAGATCACCCCGGCTGACGCGTTCTTGCCGAACAGCGTGGATTGCGGCCCGCGCAAGACTTCGACCTGCTCCACATCGGGCAGATCGGCAATCTGCGCGGCCGTGCGCGAGCGATAGACGCCATCGACAAAGACCCCGACCGAGGGTTCGATCCCGCTGTTGTTGGCGCCGTTGCCAAAGCCACGGATATAGATGTTGACGTTGGCCGGGCTCTGCAACTGCTGCATCGAGAGCGAGGGCACCAGGCTGGTCAGGTCTTTGAGATCGCGGATCTGCGCGCGGGCGATGGTATCCGCGCTGGCGACGCTGACCGCCACCGGCACGTCTTCCAGGCTGGCCGCGCGCTTGGTGGCGGTAACGACGATAGTGCCGCCGGCCCCATCTGCGGCCCCATCCACCGCCGCGCCATCGTCGCCAGCGCGGGCATCGGCAGCATGGGCATGGGGCGCGGTGACCAGGCCGAGCGGCAGCAGCGCGGCCGCAAGCAGCCGCGTGCGGGCGGCCATTGGCCGGCAACGCCGTACGTCATCGCTGTGTTCGCCCCGACCCTGCATGTCTTTGTGGAATGCGCGCCCTGTTTACGGCGTGGCTGGCAACACCCCCCGTGTCGCGCAGCCGCGCCGCGCCCTTTTGCTAGCGCGGTTACAATCGGCCATAAACTGCAAACCGTGTCATTTCCGGGCATTCTGGCCGCTCATGGCGGCGTTTTGGCGGTACTGTTGCGCCTGCGCCACATCATCGCGGCAGGGTCTTTTGCCAGTCGCCCTTGTGGCAACGCACAATAACGAGTAAGCGCGCGCCCAAGTGCGGCCAGAACCGAGATGACGGGATCTTCCCGGCACAGCGCCTGCTGCAAGCTCCAGTATCCCGGCCGCACGTTACGGTCTGTCGAAGAAAGCCTTTCATGTCACTGCCCTTGCGCAATATTGCGATCATCGCCCACGTCGACCACGGCAAGACCACGCTGGTTGACCAGCTTTTCCGCCAGTCCGGCACGTTCCGCGACAACCAGCGCGTGGAAGAGCGCGCGATGGATTCCAACGACCTGGAAAAGGAACGTGGGATCACCATTCTGGCCAAGTGCACCTCGGTGGAATGGACCAACCCCGCCACCAACGAGACGACGCGAATCAACATCGTCGACACCCCGGGCCACGCCGACTTCGGCGGCGAAGTGGAACGCATCCTCTCGATGGTCGATGGCGTGATCCTGCTGGTCGACAGCTCGGAAGGCGCGATGCCGCAGACCAAGTTCGTGACCGGCAAGGCGCTGGCGCTGGGCCTCAAGCCGATCGTGGTGGTCAACAAGATCGACCGTCCCGATGGCCGCCCGCAGGAAGTGCTCGACGAAGTGTTCGACCTGTTCGTCAGCCTCGATGCCAACGACGAACAGCTTGAATTCCCGGTGCTCTATGCCTCGGGCCGCAACGGCTATGCCGGCAACGACGAAACCGTGCGCGAAGGCAACCTGCTGCCGCTGTTCGAAAAGATCGTCAGCCACGTGCCGGCCCCGTCGCTCGATGTCGATGGTCCGTTCAGCTTCCTCGCCACGCTGCTCGATCGCGACAACTTCATGGGCCGCGTGCTGACCGGCCGCGTGCAGTCGGGCACGATCAAGCTTAACCAGCCGATCCACGCGCTCGATCGCGATGGCAAGGTGCTGGAAGTGGGCCGCGCCTCGAAGATCCTGTCGTTCCGCGGCCTGGAACGCGTGCCGGTGGAAGAAGCCCGCGCCGGTGACATCATCGCGCTGGCCGGCCTCGAAAAGGCGACCGTGGCCAACACCGTGGCCGATCCGTCGGTTTCCACCCCGATTGCCGCCCAGCCGATCGATCCGCCGACGCTGGCGATGCGCTTTTCGGTGAACGACAGCCCGTTTGCCGGCCGCGAAGGCGACAAGGTGACGAGCCGCATGATCCGCGACCGCCTGATGCGCGAAGCGGAAACCAACGTCGCCATCCGCGTCACCGAAAGCGCCGACAAGGACAGCTTCGAAGTGGCCGGCCGCGGCGAACTGCAGCTGGGCGTGCTGATCGAAACGATGCGCCGCGAAGGCTTTGAACTGGGCATCAGCCGCCCGCGCGTGCTGTTCGGCACCGACGAGCATGGCCGCACCGAGCCGTATGAAACCGTGCTGATCGACGTGGACGACGAGTTCTCGGGCACGGTCGTCGAAAAGATGCAGCGCCGCAAGGCCGAGCTGACCGACATGCGCCCCTCGGGCGCGGGCAAGACCCGCATCACCTTCTCGGCGCCGTCGCGCGGGTTGATCGGCTACCACGGCGAATTCCTGTCCGACACGCGCGGCACCGGGATCATGAACCGCCTGTTTGAAAAGTATGGCCCGCACAAGGGCGCGATCGAAGGCCGCCAGAACGGCGTGCTGATCTCGAACGCGACCGGCGAAGCGGTGGCCTATGCCCTCAACAGCCTGGAAGACCGCGGCGTGCTGTTCGTGCGCCCGCAGGACAAGGTCTATGAAGGCATGATCATCGGCGAAAACGCCAAGCCCGACGATCTCGAAGTCAATCCGATGAAGTCCAAGCAGCTGACGAACTTCCGTTCGACCGGCAAGGACGATGCGATTCGCTTGACGCCCCCGCGCATCATGACGCTGGAGCAGGCGATCGCCTATATCGACGACGATGAAATGGTCGAAGTCACCCCCCAGACGGTGCGTCTGCGCAAGGCGATCCTTGATCCCAACGAGCGCAAGAAGGCCAGCCGCAAGAAGGAAAACGCCTGATTTTCCGGCCCTTTGCGGGCCAGGCTTGATCAGCGCAAAAGGGGCGCTCCGGCAACGGGGCGCCTTTTTTCGTTTCTGTCATTGCCTGAACAAAGGTTTCATCGGCGGTTCAGCGCGTGTTGCATAAGGTTGCTGCAACGAACCCCGCTGCGAGCATGAGGCTCTTTTGGACAAGGCAGCGGGTTGGAGACGAGCCATGAAGCTTTTGAGCAAGGTTCTGCTGGCCGGCGCCCTGGGCGCCACCGTGATGGCCACTGCCGCCCCGGCAGAGGCCCATGGCTGGCATCGTGGTGGTGGCGGCGCCGGTCTGGCGATTGGCGCGGGTATCCTGGGCGTGGCCGTGGGTGCCGCGATCGCATCGGACCACCCGCACCGCGGCTATGTGGTGGAAGAAGGCTATGCCCCGCCGCCCCCGCCGCCGAGCTACTACTATGAAGGCCCGGCCTATTACGGTGGCTATTACGCTCCGCCGCCGCCGCCGCCGCGGACCTATGTCTATCGCGAAGTCTATCGCAGCGGCCCGGCCTATTACGGCTATGGCGGCTATCCGCGCTGGCACCGCGGCTGGTAAGCCTGCCGCCCGCATAGCGTGAAAACCTGACAGGCGCGCCCGTCGGACCAGTCCGGCGGGCGCGTTGCCATTTGGCATCCTGGCATTTGTCGGCACCGGCCTCTCGCCATCCCGCCCCGCGCCCGCTATGGCGCCGCCATGACGAGTTCCCACCCCGTGAACCACACCACACCTGATCCTCAGGCCCTCGATCTTCGCACCATGACGGCCACTGGCCGGCTCGACGGGCTGCGCATCGCCCTGTTCAGCGGCAACTACAACTATGTGCGCGATGGCGCCAACCAGGCGCTCAATCGCCTGGTCGGCCATCTCCTGCGCCAGGGCGCGCAAGTGCGGGTCTATTCACCCAAGGTGGAAAAGCCGGCGTTCGAACCCACCGGCACGCTGATCGGCATTCCTGCCCTGGCCGTGCCGGGCCGTGGCGAATATCGCGTGCCGATCGCGCTGTCGGGCCGGGTGCGGCGCGATCTGGCCGCGTTCGATCCGCATGTCGTCCATGTCTCGTCGCCCGATGTTGCCGCCCACCGCGTGGTCACCTGGGCCCGCCGGCGCGGCCTGCCGGTGCTGGCATCGGTGCACACCCGGTTCGAAACCTATTTCCGCTATTACAACATGGCCTGGCTGGAACCGGTGATCGAAGCGATGCTGCGCCGCTTCTATCGCCGCTGCGACGCGCTGGTCGCCCCATCGGAATCCATGGCCCAGGTGCTGCGCGAGCAGCGCATGAACTATGACATCGGCATCTGGTCACGCGGCGTGGATCGCGACATCTTCACGCCCGAGCGGCGCAGCATGGAATGGCGCCGATCGCTGGGCCTGGCCGATGACGACGTGGTGATCGGCATTTTCAGCCGCCTGGTGATGGAAAAGGGGCTCGACGTCTTTTCCGACGCGATCGACGAGTTGCAGCGGCGCGGCGCCAAGTTCCGCGTGCTGGTGATCGGCGAAGGCCCGGCGCGCGAATGGCTGGAAACCCGCCTGCCCGACGCGGTATTCGCCGGCTTCCTGTCTGGCGCGGATCTGGGCCGGGGCGTGGCCAGCATGGACGTGCTGTTTTTCCCCTCCGTCACCGAGACGTTCGGCAATGTCACGCTCGAGGCGATGGCCTGCGCCCTGCCCGTGGTGGCATCGGCCGCCACCGGCAGCCAGAGCCTGGTCGACGACCACGTTTCAGGCCGCCTGATCACGCCGGGCGCGGTCCACCAGTTTGCCGAAGCGCTGCGCGCCTATGTGGAAAATCCGCAGCTGCGGGCGCAGCATGGCGCGGCCGGTGAACTGCGCGCCCAGGAATTCAGCTGGGACCGCATCAACCAGGCCGTGGCCGATACCTATGTGCGCCTGGTGCGGCAGAAGCGCACGCGCAAATAGCCAGCGCCGGGGCGCGTTCAGCGCACGATGCGATAGAGCACGCTGCCGGGCGTGCGGCGCACCGGCACCGCGCCGGCCACCGCCCGCACGGCATCGCTATCGATGATCCACACGTAATCGAACGCGGCGCGTGGCAATTCCGCCAGGCGGCGGCTGATCGTGTTGGGCTTGGCGCAATCATCGGGTTTGACCAGCTGGGATTCGTCGGTGCCAAACGCGCCGGCCTGCGGGGCGTGCACCTGCAACAGTTGCCCGCCCGGGATCACCCACTGCTCGTTGGAAAAGGCGTGGCGGCGGGCAATGGCATAGCCGCCCAAATGCGTGCGCCGCTCCCGCTGCCACGGCAGGATCGACACCACGCATTCTTCCACCACCAGCGAGGCGACGCGCGCGCCATGCGGCACGCTGTCGAGCGCGGCCAGATCGGCCGCCATGGCCTGCCCCGCCAGCCACAGGCTGAGCACGTTGCCGAGCAGGCGCGCCAGCGCAAAGCCGGCGCCGAGCCAGGCCAGGCGCGCCCACGATAGCCAGCCGTGCGGGCGATAGAGGGGCCTTGCCGATACCAGCGCGATCATCAGCAAGAACGGCACCAGGCGCATGTCTGCCAGGCTCGACCCGAAGATCGTGCCCGGCATGGCGAGATAGACGATCCCCAGCGCCAGCACGCCCAGGCGCAACCCGATGCGCGGATCGCGTGCATCGGTATCGGGCGCCCGGCGCCGCATCGCCCACACCACCAGCGCCAGCAGCACTGCGGCGGCGGCCACGTCCCACGCCAGCCAGCGATCGCGCAGCGGCATGAGCGGATAGAGCAGCTTGAGTTCGGGCAGGAAGAAATCGCGCGTGGCGCCATGGCCGCTGGCCGGCAATGGCCAGACCATGCGCAGCAGCTGTGGCGTGAGCAGGCAGCTGACTCGCACCGCCACCCGGCCCAGCCCACGCCAATCCGGCCTTTGCCCCTGCACGCACGGCGCCACCTCGCCCATGCCGGCAAATGCGCAGAACAGCGCCCAGGCGACGAGATGGCAGGTCCACAGCGCACAGGCGATCGGCACGAACACGATCCAGCGCGCCACCAGCCAGCCGCTGTGCGCAATGGCCCGGCGCCCCATGAATATCCACAGCGCCAGCGCCAGGGTCGCCAGCGCCTGCCCCAGCACGAAATTGAGGAAGCCGAAATGCAGCGGATAGCAATAGGCCAGCGGCAGGGCGAACAGCGCCAGCGGCGTGATCCGGCGATGAACGGCCTTGCACAGCGCCAGGATGCCCAGCGCCTGCAGCACCGGGATGGCTGCCACGATCAGGCGTAGCGCCTGTTCCAGCCCCAGCAGCGGCGCCAGCCATTCGACCAGGATATCCACGCCCAGGTTGGGGATGAGATTCCAGCGAAAGCCGTACCACTGCGCCAGGTCGGCCGAGCGGCCATGATCGACCTGCACGGCATAGCGGCCAAGGTGACCGCCCAGATCTGTGAGCGGCGCCACCGGCGGCAGGATCAGTGGCAAGGCGGCCAGCGCCGCCACTACCCACCACAGCCAGCGCGATTGCAGCCATCGGGGGGTCTTGGCGTCTGGCTCAATGGACACAAGACCATCGCCAGCGCCATGGACAGCCTCATGGGCAGCCCCGTTGGCAGCATCGTCGGCCCGCATCGTCATCGTCTTGCTTCTTGCCCCCTGCACCGCGACGGCTGCGTCATCGTTTGCCAGGAACGATTACCATGCGCGTCACCACGTCACCGCCCTTGGCGCGTGGCAACGGTTTGTGCAACCGGCACCCGACAATCCGTGGTCCTTGCCGGTAGTCGGGGTGGCGTGGTTGACCCGGCTCAGGCCGGGCCCTTGACGATGCGATAGAGCACGCTGCCCGGGGTCTGCGTGACCGGCACGGTGCCCGGCACCGCGCGCATCTTGCCATCGCCGATGATCCAGATGTAATCGAACGCGGCATGTGGCACCACGGCCAGGCGGTTGGTCAAGGTGTTGGGCTTGTTGCAACCGTCGGGCTTGGCGATCTCGGAATCGTCGGTGGCGAATTCGCCGGCCAGCGGGGCATGCACCTGCAGCAGTTGCCCGCCCGGAATGATCCACTGTTCGTTGGAAAAGGCGTGGCGCCGGGCAATGGCATAGCCGCCCAGATGCGTGCGCCGCTCGCGCTGCCACGGGAACAGCGAGACCGTGCAGGGTTCCACCACGATCGACGCCACCCGGCTGCCGCGCGCCACGCTGTCGAGCGCGACGAGATCGGCGGCCATGGCATGGCCAGTCAGCCACAGGGCAACCGCATTGCCCAGGAAACGCGCCAGCACGAACGCCGCGCCGGCCGCAGCCAGGGCCGCCGGCTTCACCGGAAACTTGCGATAGACCGGCGCCATGGCCACCAGCGCGACGATCAGGATGATCGGCACCAGGCGCATGTCGGCCCGGCCCGAGCCAAAGATCGTGCCCGGCATCACGGCATAGATCACCGCCAGCAGCATGGTGCCGCGCAGCAGGCCCTGCCCCGGATCGGATGCCGGATCGCTGGCCGTGTCGGTCGGCCGGTTGAGCCAGCCCCACACGATCAGCCCGAGCAGCAGCAGCGCGCCCAGCACGTCCCACACCATCCAGCGATCGCGCAGCGGCATGATCGGGTAGAACAGCTTGAGCGGCATGAAAAAGTCATGCGTATCGCCATGGCCGGCGCTGCCCGCGGGCCACAGCAGGCGCACGAGATAGGGCGCGATCAGGCACAGCCCGCCAACCGCGACGATCACCAGGCCCCGCACCGAAAAGCCGCGGCGGAACAAGGCATTGAGATCGTGTGCGGCGGCAAACAGGCACAGCAGCGCCCAAGCCACCAGATGGCACACCCACAGCCCGGTGGCGATCGGCAGGAACACGATCCAGCGCGCCACCAGCCAGCCGCTGTGCCCGCTGGCGCGCCGCCCCATGAAGATCCACAGCGCCAGCGCCAGCGTCGCCAGCGCCTGGCCCAGCGCGAAGTTCACGAAGCCGTAGTGCAGCGGATAGGAATAGGCGAGCGGCAGGGCAAACAGCGCCAGCGGCGTGATGCGCCCGTGCACGCTGCGCGACAGGCACAGGATGCCCAGCACCTGCAGCACCGGAATGGCCGTCGCCACCAGCCGCACCGACGGCTCCAGCCCCAGGTAGGGGCTGAGCCATTCGACCAGCAGATCGACCCCCAGGTTGGGAATGAGGTTCCACTGAAAGCTGTACCACTGCGCCAGATCGGCCGACTTGCCGTGATCGATCTGCACCGCATAGCGACCCAGGTGCCCGCTCAGATCGGTCAGCGGCGCCACCGGCGGCAGCGCCAGCGGCAGGGCGGCCAGCACCAGCACGACAAGCCACAGCAGCGGAGACTGCAACCAGGCCGGGCCCTGCGTTTGCGAAGTCGAAGACGAGGGCATGACTGTCATGATCAGCAGACTTTCAGAGCTGGCCGGGCGCCGCGGTTGCTGGCTGGGCCACGAACACGACAAAGCGTGACATCAGGAAGAAGGTGACGGAATAGCAGACCATGCCGGCGAGATGGAGCAGCGGCTGCCCGGCATAGCCGGCGTGGCGCCCCAGCGCCAGGATCACCAGGTTGACGCCATAGGATACCGACACGGCCAGGGCAAAGCGGCACACCTCGTTCCACGAGGCACGCTCTTTCACGGCAAAGGTAAATTTGCGCTGCAGGAAATACGAGACGACAAACCCGACGCCATAGCCGCAGGCATTGGCCGGATAGTCCGTCATGCCGAAATGCAGGCACAGCATGATGATGCCGGTGCCCACCGCCGTATTGATCAACCCGGACACGACAAATCGCGCCAGAAGCGCGATGGTGGCCCAATCGATTTTGCCGATCCGCAACGTCCCGCGCCCTTATTCGGCCGCGGAATGCGGCGGCGGAGCGACGGCGGCGATGTTGCGCGTGGTGATCACGTCACGAATGATGAACAAGGGCCGCTTCTTGCTCTCCATGTACATCCGCCCCATGTATTCGCCCATCACGCCCAGCATCAGCAGCTGGGCCGATCCCAAGACGAGGATGATGGTGATGGTACTGGCCCAGCCGGTGACCGTGCCATGCGCGAAATAGCGCCCGATCACCCACATCAGCATGGCCAGGCCGCCCACGCCGAACAGCATGCCCAGGTGCGAGGCCAGGCGCAGCGGCACGGTGGAAAACCCGGTCACGCCATCGAACGCCAGCGAAAGCATCTTGGAGAACGGATAGTGCGTTTCCCCGGCAAAGCGGGCGTCCCGCTCATAGGGAAAGCCGATCTGGTTAAACCCGACCCAGGCCACCATGCCGCGGATGAAACGATAGCGTTCCGGCATGGCATTGAGCTGGTCGACCACGCGGCGGGTCATCAGGCGGAAATCGCCGGTATCCTGGGGAATGGTGATATCCACCATGCGGCCCAGCATGCGATAGAAAAGCGCCGCGCTCCATTTCTTGAACGCGGTCTCGCCAGCGCGCGTCTTGCGCACGCCATAGACGACGTCATAGCCCGCAGCAATTTGCGCGGCCATTTGCGGCAGCAGTTCGGGCGGATCTTGCAGATCGGCATCGATCACCAGCACCAGTTCGCCGCGCGCAATCGTCAGCCCGGCGGTCAGCGCCAGCTGGTGGCCATGGTTGCGGGCGAGATCGACGCCGACGATTTCCGGCCGCACCGTGGAATGACGGCAAATAGCCGGCCAGGTCGCATCACGAGAGCCATCGTTGACCAGCACGATTTCATAATTGCCGGGAAATTCGGCATCGCAAACCGCCGTAACGCGGGCGATCAAATTGTCGATTACAGCTTCTTCATTGTAACACGGGATTACTACAGAAAGGCCCAAAGCACCTTCTACAGGCGGGGCATTTACAGGGGCGCTTGCATGATTTACAGTTAAGGCCACGAAACCACCGCGTTACTATAGATTGCCCCGCAACCTATAGTAACCCTCTGCGCCTGTCAATTGTAAATGCTGCACTGCGAAGAGCGCTGGCCCTGCCGCCGCGCGGCCTGTTTGCTGCGCTTTGCGCGCAGCGCACAACAGGATGCAGCGGGCAGCAGGGCCAGGGTTGGCGCCGCGCTATCGCAGCGCCTCCCGTTCAGAGCCGCTCGATCTTGCGCGCAGCCTCGTCCAGGATGTCGGCCACGGCGAGTGCGGTGTCGTTGTCGAACGAACCGCCCGCCACGCGCTGGCGCAGCGCCAGGGCCAGGTTGGCAAAGGCGCGGCGCACCGGCGGGCTGGCCTCGCGCGCACCGGCCTGGGCCAGGCTGGTCAGCCGATCGACGATGACCTTGAGTTCCTCGGTCTTGCCGGCCAGTTCGCTGCGGCCCGCCTCGGTCACGGTAAAGGCCTTGCGGGTGCCCTCGCCAGCGGCTTCGGCAATCAGGCCTTCGTCCACCAGCAAGGCCAGGGTGGGATAGACCACGCCCGGGCTCGGGGCATACTGCCCGCCGGTCAGGTCTTCCACCGCCTTGATCAGCTCGTAACCATGGCGGTCCTGCTCGGCCACCAGGCTCAGCAGCAAGAGGCGCAATTCACCCGTGGCAAACATGCGCCCCCGGCCACCCCGGCCGCGGCCAAACGGCCCGCCGCCACCGCGCCCGCCTCGGCCACCGCCAAACGGGCCGCCGCCGAACGGACCGCCGCCGAACGGACCGCCGCCGCCGAAGGGGCCACCGTCAAACGGTCCACCTTCATCGTCAAAGCGGCCGGCAAACTTGCGCGCCATGCGTTCGCCGAACCGGCCGCCGCCACAGTGGCCACCATGGCCTTCGCCAGCGCTGCCGCGCCAGCCACCGAACTTGCCCCGTCCGGGGCGTTCACTATCAAATCGCATCGATATTCCTTTCATCACGATGCAGCTACGATATATCTTAAGAGCATCTACGCAAGACCCCCGCCAAAATTTTTCGGGAAATTTTCGCGCGCAGGCCCTATCTCGGTGCGGCATGGCCGATCTGTTTGCCCCGCCACCCCAGGAAACCCCGCGATCCCAGCCGCTTGACCATGGCCCGCTGGCCGACCGGCTGCGCCCGCGCGCGCTCGACCAGGTGATCGGCCAGGGCCACCTCACCGGGGCGGAAGGGGCGATCGGCCGCATGGTTGCCGCCGGCAAGCTCTCGTCGATGATCCTGTGGGGGCCACCGGGCACCGGCAAGACCTCGATCGCGCGCCTCCTTGCCGATGCCGTGGGCATGCGCTTCATCGCGATCAGCGCGATCTTTTCCGGCGTCGCTGATTTGAAGAAGCTGTTCGCCGAAGCCGAGGCCATGGCGCTTGCCGGCCGGCGCACGCTGCTGTTCGTGGACGAGATCCACCGCTTCAACCGCGCGCAGCAGGATGGCTTCCTACCGGTGGTGGAAAACGGCACGATCACCCTGGTCGGCGCCACCACCGAGAACCCGAGCTTTGCACTCAATGCCGCGCTGCTCAGCCGCGCGCAGGTGCTGATCCTGCACCGCCTCGATGCCGCCGCGCTGGAAGAACTGCTGCGCCGCGCGGAAGAGGAAACCGGCCTTGCCCTGCCGCTGACGCCGCCGGCGCGCGAGGCGCTGGTTGCCTCGGCCGATGGCGATGGACGCTTCCTGCTCAACCAAGTCGAGACACTGCTCGATGTCGATCTGCCGGCGCCGCTCGATCCGGAAGGGCTGTCTGCCTTCCTGATGCGGCGCATGGCGGTTTACGACAAGGACCGCGACGGGCACTACAATCTCATTTCCGCACTGCACAAATCGCTGCGCGGGTCCGATCCCCAGGCCGCGCTCTATTGGATGGCGCGCATGCTCGTGGCGGGCGAAGATCCGATGTACGTGCTGCGCCGCCTGGTGCGCTTTGCCAGCGAAGACATCGGCCTGGCTGACCCCCAGGCCTTGACCCAGTGCCTCGCGGCCAAGGATGCCTATACGTTTCTCGGCTCGCCGGAAGGGGAACTGGCGATCGTGCAGGCCTGCCTCTATTGCGCCACGGCGCCCAAATCCAACGCCGCCTATGCCGGGATGAAGGCGGCATGGAAGGCCGCGCGCGAGACCGGATCGCTCAGCCCACCGGCCCATATCCTCAACGCCCCGACCAAGCTGATGAAGGATATCGGCTATGGCAAGGGCTATGCCTATGACCACGATGCCGCCGATGGCTTTTCCGGCGCGGACTATTGGCCCGAAGAGATGGCCCCCCAGGCATTCTATCGCCCGGTCGAGCGCGGGTTCGAGCGCGAGATCGTCAAGCGGCTGGACTGGTGGGATCGCAAGCGGCGCGAGCGGCGGGGCGAAACGCCGACTGAGGACGAATGAGCCGCTTTGCCCATTTCGTGGCGATCGACTGGTCAGGCGCGGCGGGCGAACGGCACAAGGGCATCGCCCTTGCCCAATGCGCCACAGGCAACGCGGCCCCCGCGCTGGTGCGGCCCGGCCATCGCTGGTCGCGGCAAGAGGTGCTCGACTGGCTGCTGCACCACCTGCCGCCCGATAGCCTGGTGGGGATGGACCTGGGCCAGTCCCTCCCCTTTGCCGATTGCGGCGCCTTCTTTCCCGGCTGGGACGCCAGCCCGGCCGACGCGCGCGCGCTGTGGGCCATGGTCGATCGGCTGTGCGCGGACGAGCCGCATCTGGGCGTAAACCGCTTTGTCGATGCCGCAGAGCCTTCGCGCCATTTCCGTCGCCACGGCGGCCGCTGCGGCGACCGCTTTCCGCCCGGGCGCGGCCGCCTGCGCGTGACCGAACGCGCGCAAGAAGCCATGGGCAGCAAGCCCAACAGCAATTTAAACCAGGTTGGCGCGGCGCAAGTGGGCAAGTCCAGCCTCTCGGGCATGCGCGTGCTACACCGCCTTGGCGGCCAGATCGCCGTCTGGCCGATCGATCCCCTGCCCGCACAGGGCAGCGTGGTCTGCGAAATCTATACCACCATTGCCGCCATGGCCGCTGGCCGCCCCGCCAGCCGATCCAAGATCCGCGACGGCGCCAGCCTCGACCACGCTTTAGCCACGCTGGACAGCGCCCCCTTTGGCCACCCCGGCGCGATCGACGATCACCAGAGCGACGCCCTGATCACCGCCGCCTGGCTGCGCACCGTGGCCAACATTCCAGCCCTGTGGCAGCCCGCTGCGCTCACCCCCGAAATTGCCCGCACCGAGGGCTGGACGTTCGGGGCCACTTGAGGCTATGCGCGAAACCCACGCACCGATGCCGGCTTAGCTCAGTTGGTAGAGCACCTGCTTTGTAACCAGGGGGTCAGGGGTTCGATTCCTCTAGCCGGCACCATTTTGCGAACCACTCAGCCCACCGCGTCACGCATGCCATCGCCCCCCAAGAAAATTGGGATGGACGCTGTGGGGCGCCTGTGGTGAGCAAGGGGCATGGCAGCCCCGGACCCTGCACCCGTCTCGCTTGCGGCATTGAATGACAAGGAACGCGAGGTTCTGCGCCTGTTGACGGCGGGGCACACCGTCAAATCCATCGCGCTGCAACTGGGCCGGTCGGAAGCCTCGATCAACGAGCGGCTGCGCGATGCGCGGCGCAAGACCGGGGTGGGCAGCAGCCGGGAATTGGCGCGCATGCTGGCGGCCCAAAAAAGTTGGGACAGAAATCCTGAGCTTACCGGGCCGGACACGCCATCCGATACGGCAGCGGCGCCCCGCATCATCGGGCGCCGATGGTCGAAAGGATTGCTTGCCATGCTTACCGCGCTTTCGCTTGCCGCTGCCGGCCTGCTCGTCACCACCGGACAGGTGCTGCCGCCGCGCACCCGGGCCGCCCTGCCCACTCCAGTGGCGCAGGCGACGCCCGCCAAGGCCATGCCGCTGCTCGGGCGTTGGTCGCTGGATGTGGCGCGCATTCCCGCCGCGGAGCGGCCGCAAAAGGTCACCATTGCCTTTGCCAAGGCCGCCGACGGCCGCTGGACGACCGTGGTCGACATGGTCGGCCCCGATGGCACCGCCCACCAGGCGGAATCGACGGCAGCGCTCGATGGCGTCCCCGCGCCGGTGACGGGGACGATGGATTTCATCGACACGGTATCGCTGCGCCAGCCTGCGCCCAATACCCTGGTGATGACCCTGGGCAAGAACGGCGCCCCGGTTTCCACGCGCGTCTATGCCGTGGCCAAGGACCAGCGATCGATGACCGAAACGATCATCTGGCCGGGCAACACCATTCCCGGCCTTGAAACCACCACGTTCCACCGCGTGGAGTGATCGCCCGCAACGCGCCACCTTCCCGGCCGCGTTGTTGCCGCGCCTGGCCCGCGATGGGTTGACGCGGGCGGCCGGGAAGGCGAGGCAGGGGGCATGAACCAGCCCCCCTCGATGCTTCACGATGGTTTTCTGCTGCTTGGCTTTGCCATGGTCTTCGTGCTGGTGTTCCGCCGGCTCGGCCTGGGGGCCACGCTGGGCTACCTGCTGGCGGGTGCCGTGGTCGGGCCACAGGTGCTGGGCCTGGTGGGCGAGGCCGAGCAGAAGCTGGGCATTGCCGAACTGGGCATCACGCTGCTGCTGTTCCTCGTCGGGCTGGAACTGAACCCGGCGCGGCTGTGGCGGATGAAACGCGATATCCTCGGCCTGGGGCTGTTGCAGGTCGTGCTGTGCGGCGCGGCGATCACCGCGGTGATCAACTTCGGCACGGATTTCAGCCTGACCGCCGCCATCGCGCTGGGCGTGCCGCTGGCACTGTCGTCGACCGCGCAGGTCTTGCCGATGCTCCAGGCTTCGGGCCGGCTGCGCACCCCGTTTGGCGAGCGGACCTTTGCCATCCTGCTGTTCCAGGACCTTTCGATCATTCCGATGATCACGCTGATCGCAGCGCTCAGCCGCAATCCGGCCGATGCCAATGGCCCGCCGGGATGGCAACTGGGCCTCTATACCGTGCTGGCGATCGTGGGCCTGATCCTGGCCGGGCGCTATCTCATCCGGCCGCTGTTCCGCCTGATCGGCAACCTGGGTGAGCGCGAGATGTTCGTGGTGGCCGCGCTGTTCACGGTGATGGCCTCGGCCGCGGTGATGGAGGCGCTGGGCCTGTCGACTGCGCTCGGCGCCTTCATCGCCGGGGTCATGCTCGCCGACAGCCCCTATCGCCACGAGTTGGAAGCCGATGTCGAGCCGTTCCGCTCCATCCTGCTCGGCCTGTTCTTCCTCGCCGTGGGCATGATGCTTGATCTCCATGCCATTGCCGAGCGGCCGCTGTTCGTCATCGCCATGGCGCTGGCGCTGGTGGCGGTGAAGGCGGCGGTGATCATGGGCATCGGCCTTGCCTTCCGCATGGCCTGGCGCGGCGCGCTGGCGCTGGGCCTGCTGCTGAGCCAGGGCGGCGAATTCGGCTTCGTGCTGTTTGCCCAGGCCCAGCATGCGCAGCTGATCGCGCCAGAGGCAGCCAGCCTGTTTGGCGCGATCGTGACCCTGTCGATGGCCACCACCCCGTTCCTGATGGCGCTGGCCAAGCCCCTGCGCAACGATCCGCGCGCTGTGAAGGGCGAACGCCAGGGCCCGACCGGCGACGCGGCGAATGCGCTGATCGTGGGCTATGGCCGCTTTGGCCAGACCGTGGGGCAGATGCTCAATGCCAGCGGGCTTTCCGTCACGCTGATCGATACCGACGTCGAAATGATCGACGTGGCCGGCGGCTTTGGCGCCAAGGTCTATTTCGGCGATGGCACGCGGCTCGACCTGCTGCGCCAGGCCGGTGCGGACGAGGCCGCGCTGATCCTGTTCTGCATGGATGGCGACCAGATGGACGCCGCCGCGCTGGAAGCCGTGCAGCAGGCCTTTCCCCAGGCGGCGATCTTCGTGCGCGCGTTCGATCGCCGCGCAGTGGTGCGGCTGCGCGGCTCGCCCGCCAAGTGGGTGATCCGCGAAGTGATGGAATCGGCGGTGAAGATGGCGCGCCTGGCGCTGGCCGAAACCGGGGTGAGCGAGGAAATCATCACCCGCGCCGAAGACATGTACCGCGCGCGCGACAAGGAGCGGCTCAAGATCCAGATCGAGGGCGGCGACCTGCGCGCGGCGCGCGACCGCATCATTACCGAGCCGCAGGCCCAGGAAAGCTGATTTTGCTCAGCCCTTGCGCGTCGCCTCGAACGCGTTGCGGGTCTTGAGGCTGGGGTCTTCGGTCCACGGCTGCTCGGGCCAGCGGTGGCGGGGATAGCGGCCCTTCATGTCCTTCACCACGTCGCGCCACGATCCGCGCCAGAACGCGGGCAGATCGGCCGTGGTCTGGATCGGCCGGCCGGCGGGCGAGGTCAACGACAGCAGCAGCGGGCGCGGCGGCTGGCCGATCATGGGATGGCGATCGAGCCCGAACAGCGCCTGCACCCGCAGTTCCACCGCCGGGCCGCCTTCGTGGGCATAGTCGATGGCATGGCTGGTCCCGGCGGGCGAGCGATAGTGCGGTGGCGCCAGCCGATCGAGCGCCTGCCGCTCGTTCCAGTCCAGCCGGTTTTCCAGCGCTTCGTGCAGCTTGCCGGCGCTAGCAGCCAGATCGCGCCGGCCGGCCAGCACGGGGGCCAGCCATTCCTCCAGATCGCTGAGCAGGGCCGCTTCGTCTAGCGCGGCAAGCCCGGCATAGCGGGCGCGGGTCAGCAGCGCCTGCGCTGCGCCGCCCAGCGGCAGGGCGGCAAGCCCCTCGCGCCGCACGACATCAAGCAGCAGGGCGGTCACCGCGGTCGGCGATGGCGCGGGATCGGGCACGCGCGCCAGCACGATCGCGCCCAGTCGCCGCTCCAGCCGCGCCTCCACGCGCCCTTCGCCGGCGTTCCATGTCAGGGTGTGGCGCTGCTCCATGCGGTGCGCCAGCCAGGTCGTCACGTCGTCCTCGTCCAGGGCCAGCGCGCTCATGATACGGGCGCCCTTGGCCTCGCCTTGCGCGTCGCCGATCACCAGCCAGCGCGCCGTGGCCAGCGGCGAAGCGGGATCGAGGCGATAGCCGCGCCCCCCGGCCGAAAGCCATTCCTCGCCGCTCGCACTGCGCGCGCGGGCGATGCGATCGGGAAACGCCTCGGCCAGCAGCACGGCCAGTGGTGGCCTTGCGGCGTTGCGCGGGCGCCCTTCGACAGGCTCAGGGCGAACGGAACCTTGGGACACGCCCTCCACCCCGTTCGGGCTGAGCTCAGGGCGAACGGACCCTTGGGATACGCCCTCACCCCCGTTCGGGCTGAGCTTGTCGAAGCCCCCCCGCGCCGCCCGTTCCGCCAGTCCCGCCCAGCGCGCCGCCAGCTTGCGTGAAGCGTCGGCCCGGCCGCCGCGTTCGCTGCGCCAGCGGTCAAACCGGCGGCCCAAGTCTTCGCCGCTGCCGCCCAGGCCGCGCTCCTGCAACAGCAGCGCCAGACGCGCGGCGTCCTCGGTCGCGCCATGCAGGGCGGCAAACAGCAGCATGTGCGCCAGCGCCGGCTCCATCGGCAGCCGCGCCATGGCGCGGCCATGCGGCGTGATCCGCCCTGCCCCGTCCAGCGCGCCCAAGGCAGCGAGGCTCGCTTGCGCTGCGGCCATTGCCGCAGCCGGCGGCGGATCGATCCAGGCCATCGCCGCCGGATCGCCCGCGCCCCATTGCGCCAGCGTCAGCGCCAGGGGGGCCAGATCGGCGTTGAGGATTTCGGGCGGATCGAACGGCCCGCGTCCGGCGTGGGCGGCCTCTTCCCACAGGCGGTAGGCCACGCCTGGCCCCTGGCGCGCGGCACGCCCGGCGCGCTGCGCGGCGGCGGCCTGGCTGGCGCGGGTGGTGACCAGCCGGGTCACGCCGGCCACCTTGTCAAACTCGGCGCGGCGCGACAGCCCGGCATCGACCACCACCGCCACGCCATCCAGCGTCAACGAGGTTTCGGCAATCGCGGTGGCCAGCACCACGCGGCGGCGCCCCTCGCGATCGCGGCGGATCGCGGCGCGCTGCCCGGCCGGATCGACCTGTCCGTGCAGCGGCAGCACCAGCGCGTGGGGCAGGCGCTGCGCCAGGATTTCGGCCGTGCGGTCGATGTCGCGTACCCCCGGCAGGAACGCCAGAATGTCGCCCGTCTCTTCGGCCCAGGCCAGGGCAATGGCATTGGCCACGGCCTGCTCGGTGCGCAACTGCGGGTTGCTTCCCAGCCAGCGAATGCGCAAGGGATAGGCCTTGCCGGCGCTTTCGATCACCGCCGCCCCGCCATTTGCACCCGCGCCCATCAGCCCGGCAAAGCGCGTGCCGTCGAGCGTGGCCGACATCACCACCACGCGCAGATCCTCGCGCAGCACGCCTTGTGCCTCGAGCGCCAATGCCAGGCCGAGGTCTGAATCGAGGTGCCGCTCGTGTGCTTCGTCGAACAGCACGGCCGAAACGCCGGTCAGTTCGGGATCGGCCAGGATCGTGGCGACAAAGATTGCCTCGGTCATCACCAGCACGCGGGTGCGGGCCGATCGCTTGCTGTCGAGCCGGGTGAGATAGCCGACCGTCTCGCCCGGTGCCTCGCCCAGGAGATCGGCCATGCGCTCGGCTGCCGCGCGCGCTGCCACGCGGCGGGGGGAGAGCAGGATCACCGTGCCGGTGCACCATGCCTCGCCCAGCAAGGCCGTGGCCACCGTGGTCGTCTTGCCCGCGCCAGGCGGCGCGATAAGCACGGCATTGGGGCCGGCGGCCAGGGCAGCCAGCAGATCGGGCAAGACGGCATGAATGGGCAGATCGGTCACCCGCCCGCCCTTACCGCCTTGCCCCGGCCTTGGCGAGGGCCGGCGCGGCGGGGCGCCACGGCCCTGCCCGCTCAGCCTTGCGCGCGCAGTTTTTCCAGTTCCTGCTGCTCGGCAAAGGCCTCGCGCAGGCGGCGGAACGGCCCGGCCATGACATATTGGTAGAACGGCGCCGTCGCGGGATCGAGCCCGGCCTTTTGCGCATAGAGCGCGACGATGGCATCGGAATCGGCAATGAATCGGCCCGGCTCCACTTCCAGCGTGGGAAAGGTCACCTTGTCGAGATGCGGCGCCAGGGCGGCCCGGATCGGTGCTTCATCCTCGTCACCGGGCCAGAATGCACGCAGTTCCACGCTGTCAAGTTGGCCGGCCTCGGCCAGGAAGGCGACCGCCTTGAGGCAGAACGGGCAGGAACGCTTGAGATAGAGAACGGGGCGGAACGGGGTCGCAGTCATGAGGGATGCCTTTATGCGTTGGGAAACAAGCCGGTAGCGCCGAATCGGGCCAAACTTCCCATGAGGGCCGATGCGACGCGGTCAGATCCATGATACCACAATGCCCAACGGTGCCCGATCGCGGCACGGCCTGCCCCGAGAGGACCGATGTTTCTTGACCTGAAAGATCCGTGGCCGCCAGCCCCACCCAATCGGCAGCCGGAACCGGCGCCCAGGCTCACCCCGCGCCGGCAGCGCATCGTGGTGGTGCTCGTGGCGATCAACCTGCTGATGATGCTGATCGGTCCGCTGGCCGGATCATCGGTGATCGAAGGGCTGGTGCGCGCGTTCCACTGAACCGGCGCAGCACCAGTCTTCGTCACAACTTGATCAATAACGCCGCGCGACGGCGAATTCGGCGGCTTCGCCCATCGCCGCCTTGGCCGCGCTGGCGGGGAAGCCGGCAATGGCATCGATCGCCCGCTGGGCATAATGGCGCGCCCGCTCGCGCGTGGCATTCACAGCGTCGTGCTTGCGAATCAGGGTGATGGCATGGGCGAGGTCCGCATCGCTGTTGCGATTGCCGGCGATGGCATCGCGCCAGAACCCGCGCTCTTCCTCGTTGCCGCGGGCATAGGCCAGGATGACCGGCAGGGTCATCTTGCCCTCGCGGAAATCGTCGCCCTGGTCCTTGCCCATTTCCGAAGCATCGGAATCATAGTCGATCGCATCGTCCGCCAGCTGGAACGCGATGCCCAGGTTGCGGCCATAGGCATCGAGCGCCAGTTCGTCCGCCTCGTCCCGCTCGGCCACCACGGCAGCGATCCGGCAGGCGGCGGCAAACAGCGCGGCGGTCTTGGCGTTGATGATCGAGAGATAGCGTTCTTCGCTGGTTTCCACCTGCCGCTGCGCCACCAGCTGGTCCACCTCGCCCTCGGCAATCACGGCCGATGCGCCCGACAGGATGCGCAGCACCTTGATCGAGCCATCCTCGACCATCAGTTCAAAGCTGCGCGAAAACAGGAAGTCGCCCACCAGCACCGTGGCCGGGTTGCCATAGACGATGTTGGCGGCCTTCTTGCCGCGGCGCATGTCCGATCCGTCGACCACGTCATCGTGCAGCAGGGTGGCGGTGTGGATGAACTCCACCGCGGCGGCCAGCTTGAAATGGCGGCTGCCGCCATAGCCCAGCAGGGCCGCCCCGGCGAGGGTGAGCATGGGGCGCATGCGCTTGCCACCGCCGGCAATGAGGTGGCCGGCCAGCGCCGGGATCAACGGGATACGCGATTGCATCCGGTCGAGAATCACGGCGTTGACGCTGTTCATGCCGTCGGCCACCAGCGCCATCAGCGGCGCCAGCGAAGGTTCGGCCTTGCGGGGGAGCGTATGGAGGGTAGCAGTCATTGCTGCCCGCTTGGCGCGTGGTGCACGGCTTGGCAAGTCGCAAGTTGCACGGTAGCGGCAGAGCGACACTTTTGCATACCCCACTGACAAAGGCCCGAAAGCACATGAGCGCATCCGCCGAAGGCACCGATCCGGTTCTCGCCGGCTATCGCCAGAGCATCGACAACATCGATGCCGCGATGATCCACATCCTGGCCGAGCGCTTTCGCATCACCCAGGCAGTGGGCGCCTACAAGGCCGAAAAAGCCTTGCCTGCCAGCGATCCTGGCCGCGAAGAGCGCCAGATCATGCGCCTGCGCAAGCTGGCCGAGGATGCCCGGCTCGATCCGGAATTTTCCGAAAAGTTCCTGCGCTTCATCATCGAGGAAGTGATCCGCCACCACAAGCAGGCCAAGGCCGGGCAGTAATCAACCACGCCCGGTTCCCTGCCCGAAAGGGCCCTGCCACCTTCTCCCCTCCTCACAACGAGGATGGGGCGTATCGGCCCGGTTTACTCGGTAAACGGCACCCCGGGCACCTGCTTGGCCGTGCGGATGGTAAGCGAGGTCTTGACGCTGGCCACGTTGGGTGCGGGCGTCAGCTTGCTGGTCAGGAATTCCTGGAAGCTTTGCAGGTCGCGGCTGACGATCTTGAGGATGAAGTCGATCTCGCCATTGAGCATGTGGCATTCGCGCACTTCGGGCAGCGTGCGCATGTGCTCTTCGAACTGGCGCAGCGATTCCTCGGCCTGGCTTTTCAGGCTGACGAGCGCAAAGACCGTGATCGCAAAGCCCAGCTTGGCCGGATCGAGATCGGCATGATAGCCGCGGATCACGCCCGCCTCTTCCAGGGCGCGCACGCGCCGCAGGCATGGCGGGGCCGTGAGGCCCACCCGCTGGGCCAGTTCCACGTTGGTCACGCGGCCCTCATCCTGAAGCTCGGCCAGCAGCCGCCTGTCAATTCCGTCCAATGTCGCCATGTTCGTGTTCTTTAGCCGCTCGACCCGCAAGATTGTGCGTCACCGCTGGCAGTGAAGCTAATATTATTAGCTCATATCGCAATTGTCCTGCAATGCAACGCACCATCACCAAAGCCGGTGCATAGTGTGCAAAAACCCGCTCCGCGGTGAACGGATCACCATTCACCGCACCGCGGGCGGGTTGGCCACACTTTCTTAAAAGCCTGACCGATAAAGGCACAAGGATGAGTTCCGAAACGGTCCGTAACCGGCTTGCCTCTCGCCAGGCATTGCCCCATGGCAGAAGACCGCACAACAGGATGCCTTGGCGCCAGAGCGATGCCTGCCGATCTTGATCCTTCCCTGATGCCTGCGCATGCCGCAACGGCTGGCGCCGCCCTGGTGGTGGACGATCGGCTGGAAACCGTGCTGCGCACCCGCGCGGCCGGGCCGGCGGGCATGCGGGTGCAGTTCCGGCAGCTGGCCGATCTGCTTGGCCGCGTGGCGCCCGATGCCTGGGCCGCGCCGCACGATGCCGCCCTCGCCCGGCTCGATACCCTGTTTCAAGAGATCGCCACGGCGCCCGGTGGCCATGACGGCGCCGCCACCTTGCTCGCCGGCACGCCGCTGGGCCATCCTCGCCTGGTCAGCCATTTTGCCGCGCAGGCCCCGCGCCTGGCGTTGGCCGCGATCCGCGCCGCCCGGCTTGGCGAGGCGGAATGGCTTGCGCTCGTGCCGCGCCTGCCGATCCATGCGCGCGGCTTCCTGCGCCACCGGCGCGACCTGGGCCCGGCGGTCGATGCCCTGCTGACCCGGCTGGGCATCGATGACTTTGCGCTCTCTGCGCCGGTTGATCACCTGGCCGACGTCGATCCGATCGTGGCGCAGGCGCCGCCTGCAGAGCCGCTAGAGGACGTTGCGCCCGAATCGCCCGCCCCCTTGCTCTCTGCCAGCGCGAGCGAAGGCATCGGCGCGATCGTGCGGCGGATCGAGGCGTTCCGCCGTGACCGCGAGGCGCGCCCGGCCGGTGCCGCCAGCCCCGGTGCACCGTCCCAGGCCACCGCGGCTGATCCACACCCGCGCCTGCCTTTTGCCGATGAACCGCCGGCCGCCACGCTGCGCCCGGAAAGCATCGCTATCGCGATCGATGCGCTGGGCACGGTGGTTGCCGCCGATGCTGATTGGGCGCCGATGCTGGTCGGCCATCGCCCCTTCACCGCGCAGCCGCATGCGCCCGCGCGCCTCGATGCGCGCAGCACCCGCGCCTTTGCCGCGCGGCTGCCGATCACTGCCGGCCTGCTCGTGCTCGATGGTGCGCCGGCCGTGGCGGGGGCCTGGCAATGCGATGCCGTGCCGGTATTCACGCGCGCTGGCGGGGCCTTTGCCGGCTATCGCGCCTGCCTGCGCCGCCCGGCTGCCGGCCTGGCCAGCGCCCCGGCCGCGGCTGAAGCGCCGGTGGCCCAGGGCGCCGATCGTCTGCGCCAGACGCTGCACGAGTTGCGCACCCCGATCAACGCGATCCAGGGCTTTGCCGAAATGATCCAGCAGCAGGTGTTTGGCGCCACGCCGCACCAATACCGCAGCCTGGCAGCCAGCATCGCGGCCGATGCCGCACGCATGCTGGCCGGGTTTGAGGATCTGGAGCGGCTGGCCCGGCTGGAAACCGGCGCTGCCGATATGCCCGCGCCCCAAGGCGCCATCGATCTGGCCGCGCTGGTCAGCCGGCAGTTGGCTCAGCTCGATCCGGTGATCGGCCCACGCGAAGTACGCCTGCGCTGGCAGCCCCCGGTCGAGCCGGTGTGGGTTGCCGCCCCTGTAGCCGAGCTTGAACATGCGATGTGGCGCCTGCTCGCGGTGATCGCCAGCACGGCAGCCCCCGGGGAACGCCTGGCCATCACGCTCGCCGCGCCCGTCGCCGGCGATGGCGCGCCTGCAGCCGTGCGGCTCGACCTGCCCTTGCCGGCAACGCTTGCCATGCGCGACGATGCCACGCTGTTTGCCGCAGATGGCACCCGCAGCCAGGGCAGTGGCCAGCAGGCCGGCGGCCTGGGCCCGGGTGGCATGATGGGCAATGGCTTTGCCCTGCGCCTGGCGGCGGCGGAACTGCGCGCCATGGGCGGCGGCCAGCGCCCCGAGGGCGCACCGCAGCTCGCACAAATGCCCGCCGCTCTCTCGCCACACGCTCATGGCGGCCGCGATGGCGCCATCCCGGCGCAGGCGGGCTGACCACGGTGCCATCGCGGCTTGGGGGCGAAGGCGCGCGCCAGGGCGCACCGGCGCGGATCACCCGCCCACCCCCGCCCGAAGCCCGCGTGCACTTTGCCCCTGAATTCGGGCAGCGCTTCGTCGTCACCGTCGATACCGAAGAGGAATTCGACTGGGCCAAGCCGTTCGAGCGGACCGGCCACGGCCTGAGCCACGTGCCGCGCCTCGCCAAGTTTCAGCAGTTCTGCGAGGGGTTCGGCGTCGCCCCGATCTATCTGATCGATTATCCCATCGCCAGCGATCCGGCCGTGGGCATGGCGCTGGGCGATGCGGTTCGCCACGGCCGCGCCGAAATCGGCGTGCAGTTGCATCCCTGGGTCAATCCGCCGCACCAGGAACAGCTCAACGTCTTCAACAGCTTTGCCGGCAACCTGCCCCAGGCGCTGGAACGCGCCAAAGTGGTCAAGCTGCGCGACACGATCGCGGCCGCGTTTGGCCAGGCGCCCCGGATCTATCGCGCCGGGCGCTATGGCGTGGGGCCTGCCACCGCGCAGATCCTGGCGGATTCCGGCATCGCGATCGACACTTCGGTGCGCAGCCATTTCGATTATTCCAGCCAGGGCGGTCCCGATTTCACCGCGCTGCCACTCTATCCCTGGTGGGTCGATCGCCAGGGCGGGCTGATGGAATTGCCGCTGACCACGGTGTTTTCGGGCGTGTTGCGGCGCCAGGGGCCATGGCTGTTTCCGCGCCTGTGGCGGGTGCCGCGCCTGCGCGGGGCGATGGCGCGCGCCGGGCTGATGAACCGCGTGCCGTTCACGCCCGAAGGCGTCACCGCGGCCGAGGCGATCCGCTGCATCGACCTGACGCTGGCCGATGGCCTGCCGATCCTGGTGTTTTCGTTCCACAGCCCGTCGCTGCGCCCCGGGCACACCCCCTATGTGCGCGATGCCCGCCAGCTCGACCAGCTCTATGACTGGTGGCGCGTGGTGTTTACGCATCTGGCCTGCTGCGGCATCAAGCCGGCCAGTGTGTCCGAAATCATGCAGGCGGCGGTGATCTGAAACCGCCATCGCGCTGCGCCGCATACGCTTTCTTGCCAAGTGCGCGGCGGCGCTTTAACGGCATGGGGCGCAACGGGGGCCCGTAGCTCAGTGGTTAGAGCTGGCCGCTCATAACGGCTAGGTCGCGGGTTCAAATCCTGCCGGGCCTACCACCACCCCGTTGGGCAAAGCCCTGCCGTCACCCGACCGATTGCGACAGCCGCGCGACAGGCGGGCCACAACTGACCCACGATCATCATCATTCTGCAAAACCTGCGTCATGCCCATGCGCTACCGCGTTCCGAACGGAGGGCGCATTCAATGGGTGACGTGATCGGAATGGACAAGCGGCAGCGGCGTCTGGCCGTGCGGTTGGCGCGCGATGGCGCCGATCTCGTGGCGGTGCAGAAGCTGCGCTGGCAGGTCTTTTTCGATGAAATGGGTGCCCAGGCAGAGGGCTTGCTCAGCCAGCTTGACGCCGATCCCTATGATGCGCTGTGCGATCACCTGCTGGTGATCGATGAAGACCAGCCGGGCACCATTGTGGCCGATGGCCAAGTGGTCGGCACCTATCGCCTGCTGCGCGAGAACGTGGCGCGGGCCGCTGACGGGTTTTACAGCGCCGGCGAATTCGATCTTGGCCCGTTGATCGCCGGTGAAGGCCGTGTCGGCGGCGAACTGCTCGAACTCGGGCGGTCCTGCGTGCTGCCTGCGTTCCGCACCAGCGCCACGATTTCCCTGCTGTGGCGCGGGATTGCCGATTACATCGCCGCCCACGATATCGGCCTGATGTTCGGCTGCGCCTCGTTTTCCGGCATCGATCCCGATGCCCACGCCGCCGCGCTCTCGTTGCTGGCGCACACCTGCCTTGCCCCGGCGGAACAGCGCCCGCAGGTGCGGCCCAATGCCCGCTGCGCCGTGCCGCTCGAACGCCTGCCGCGCGGCAGCTATGACGAACGCCGCGCGATGCTGGCGCTGCCCCCGCTGATCAAGGGCTATCTGCGGTGCGGCGCGCGCTTTGGCGATGGCGCCTTCATCGATCATGCGTTCAACACGGTCGACGTCTGCGTGGTCCTGCCGGTGGAACAGATCAGCCAGCGCTACGCCACCCGCTTCAGCGTGGCGGCATAGTCCCCCACCGCAACTTCGCGCTTGCACGCAACGCCCTGCAAACCTAAGGGCATGCTCGTGTCGGGGAGTAGCGCAGCCTGGTAGCGCATCTGCTTTGGGAGCAGAGGGTCGCAGGTTCGAATCCTGTCTCCCCGACCATTTTCATTATCTGACATCGCCAAGCCATGCCGTCGCGCGCCAGGCGCCGTAGCAGCGCGCGTTGATGCGTGAGGCGCACCGGCGCCATCGCCCTGCGCGCTGCGGCGCAAAACAGTACCAATCAACAACTGGTTCGCATTCCCACCGCCAGCGCCGCCCCGCGCTGATTCGCGGTGCCATCGGCGTTTGCGCGTTTCACCGGCCGGAATGACAGCGCCGTCCATCATTTTTAGCGCCAATTTTTATATATAAATTTCATTCTCATAGAGAGAATATGAAACATATTGAAGACATTTCCATTTTTTTCCTGGATTCTCGAAGTGTGACATATAACATATGCATAACCAAATGGGGGTTTGGTAACAAAATGGGCCTCATCCCCAGACGGGAAAAGTTACGTGGCCGAACCGGGCTTCGGCGAGGGATCAGCGCGGTGCGCTGAAAAACTGGGGGAATGGGAATGAACGTGCGGCGCTTCCTTTTGATCGCCACAACCGCGATGGTCGCGATGCCGCTTGCGGCGCAGGCGCAGACCGCTGCGGAAGGACCGGGCGAAACCGCTTCCAGCACTTCGGGCGATGGTTCGGGCATCGTTGTCACCGGCATCCGCGCCAGCTTGCGCAATGCCATCGAGATCAAGCGCAATGCCAACTCGATCGTCGACGTGATCAGCGCCGAAGACGTGGGCAAGTTCCCGGATAGCAACGTGGCGGAATCGCTGTCGCGCCTGCCCGGCATCACGGTCGATCGCCAGTTTGGCGAAGGCGAACAGCTGTCCATCGCCGGCGTGGAGCCCGCGCTCAACCGCCTGACGATCGACGGCCACTCGGTCGCCTCGGCCGACTGGGGCGGCAACCCGTCCGACCGTTCGAGCCGCAGCTTCAACTACTCGCTGCTGTCGCCGGCGATCATCAGCCAGGCCGTGGTCTACAAGACCCCCGAAGCGCGCCTGCAGGAAGGCGCCATCGGCGCCACCGTCGATGTCGTCACGCGCAAGCCGCTCGATCTGGCTGCCAACACCATCCGCTTCAACGGCGGCTATGAATACAACGATCGCGCCAAGCGCGGCAGCTTCCGCGGCGGCGGCCTCTACAGCTGGAAGAATGCCGACGAAACCATCGGCATCCTGGCCGCGGTGAACTACGACAAGGAGCAGCTCAGCCGCGCCGGCGTTGCCGTCTACTGGTATCGTACCGGTCAGGCCCTGCTCGATAACGCGCCTGCCACTGCCACGGTCAACGGCAAGCCGATCTCGGCCCTGTCGGCCAGCGAACGCGCCGATTTCTCCGACGCCCGCTTTGCCTCGTTCCTGGCCCGCGAATTCTTCAAGCAGGACCGCGAACGCCTGGGCTTCAACGGCGCGATCCAGCTCAAGCCGGCCGACAACCTGGTGCTGACCGCCACGGGCCTGGTCATTCGCGGCAACTACGACAACGTGTCGAACTCGATGTATACCTACGGGTATGAAGGTTCGCGCCTGATCTCGGCCAAGTACGGCAACGGCCTGGTCACCGAAGCGACGTTCGCCGGCATTCCCGCCGGGCAGACCGGCGCCACCGGCCAGCTCGACACGCTCTATCGCCGCACGCGCATCAAGAACGACACCTACTCGCTGGCCTATGACTGGAAGCCCGAAGGCTGGGCGATCACCGGCAACGTCGGCTACACCCGCGCCTCGGGCGGCAAGGACCCTGAATACCTGCTCGATTTCCGCACCCAGCAGGGCTTCACCTCGGGCGCCAATGGCCGCAACACGATCGTCAACTGGGACCGCCCGGCCACCGATCCCACCAAGTGGCTGAGCAACTACACCGCGCTGGGCGGCGAAAACATCACCGCCACCGACGGTCGCAAGTTCTTCGGTCGCCAGATCGGCGGCATTCCCACCCAGTCGGGTTTCACGGTCGACAAGGAATGGTACGGCGAAGCCAATTTCGTGCGCGACATCAACGTCGGCCCGTTCAACAAGCTGCTGTTCGGTGGCCGCTACAGCTCGCACCAGAACAGCAACACCACCTACAGCAACGCGATCTTCACCAACCAGAACTTCACGCTGGCCGATCTTGACTACAACGTGCTGAACTCGGGCCTTTACAACGGCCTGGGCACCTCGGGCAACGGTGCGCCCTATGTCGGCATGGACAAGGACGGGATCATCGCCACGCTCAAGAAGTATGGCAACTTCACCGACGATCGCGGCCTGTCCAAGGGCGATTACTGGCTGGTCAACGAGCGCATCAAGGCGGCCTATATCCAGGCCAACTTCGAAAGCGGCAAGCTGCGCGGCAACATCGGCGGCCGTTTCGTCAGCACGAGCGTGGAATCCAACTTCTACGCCCAGAGCGGCTCGACAGTGAACCTGGTGCAGTTCAACAAGACCGACAACCGCTTCCTGCCCGCCCTCAACGTGATCTACGATGCCGGGCAGAGCGTGGTGCTGCGCGGTGCGGTCGCCAAGGTCATGGCGCGTCCGCGCTACTCCGACCTTGCCGGCTATCTCTCGCTCGATGACAGCACGCTGAGCGGCGGCGGCGGCAACCCCGACCTCAAGCCCTACCTCGCAACCAACTTCGGTCTTTCGGCCGAATGGTACTTCGCCCCGTCCAGCTTCCTCTCGGGCGAAGTGTTCTACCGCGATATCAGCAACTACGTCGGCAACGAAACGCTCGACACCACGCTGACCAACCCGATCACCGGGCAGACCCGCACGTATGCGATCTCGCGCCCGGTCAACGGCGGCAAGGCAACCGTTACCGGTTTCTCGCTCTCGGGCAATACCAACCTGATCTGGGGCTTTGGCATCCAGGCCGCCTACACGTTTGCCGATGCAGACACCCAGGCTGCCACCGGCCTGCCGTTCCTGTCGCGCAACACGATCCAGATCTCGCCCTATTACGAGAACGGGCCGTTCCAGGCACGTGTCAGCTACAACCGTCGTTCGAAGTACTTCTACCGCTTCGGTCGCCAGCAGTCGCAGGACTATACCGACGCCTATCGCCAGCTCGATGCGCAGATCTCGTTCGCGATCAACGATCACGTGCAGGTGACGGCGACGGCCTCGAACCTGCTGGACGAAACCTATTACCAGTACAGCTCCGATCCCAAGGCGCCCACCTCGGTCTACAAGAACGGCCGCGTGTTCTCCGCCAGCGTGACCGGTCGCTTCTAAGACCCTGAAAGCCACAACCCT
>CAYXUN010000027.1:0-19068 GCA_964468165.1 uncultured Novosphingobium sp.
GGTGTGGGTCTGCGGGCTGGGGGGCGCCGGCTCGATCCCCCGCTCGTGCTGGGGCGGCGCCTGCAGGTCTGCCCGGGGGCGGGCGGGGGCATCGGCCTGGATGCAGGCGCCGGCAAGATCGGGCGCCGCCAGCGCCGCCGCTGGTCCGGCCAGGGCCAGGGCCGGCGCCAGCAGGGCGCGCACCGCGCGTGCCGGCAGCGGCATCAGGCCGATGCCTGGGGCCGGTCTGCCGGGGCGCGGGCAAAGCCCTTGTCCGGCTCTGCCTGCATGTGGAACACCAATGTGCCGCCAGCGGCCAGTTCGGCATGGCGCAGCCATGACCGGGTTAGCGGCTGGCCGTTCCATTCCACCTTGCCGTAATAGGGCTGGTCCGGCCCCTGGCCGCGCGCCTCGATCACCAGTTCGCGAGACCCTGCCACACGCACCCGCGCGCTGTCGAACAGCGGGCTGCCCAGCACATAGACCGCGCTGACCGGATCGACCGGGTAAAAGCCCAACGCCGAGAGGATGAACCACGCGCTCATCTGCCCGCAATCGTCGTTGCCGATGATGCCATCGGGCTTGGCGGTATACATCGTCGTCAGCAGGCGGCGCACCAAGGCTTGCGTCTTCCAGTGCGCGCCGCACCAGGCATAGAGATAGGCGACGTGGTGCGAGGGTTCGTTGCCGTGGGCATATTGGCCCAGCATGCCCGAGATATCGGGCGGCGCGCCCTTGGGCAGAGTGGACGGCGCGGAAAACAGCGCGTCGAGCTTGGCCTCGAACGCGCCGTCGCCGCCCATCGCCGCCATCAGGCCGGGCACGTCATGCTGGTTGAGGAATGTCGCCTGCCAGCCATTGCTTTCGGTATAGTCCCGCCACTTGGACGAATGGCCCAGCTGCACCGGGTCAAAGGGGCTGGTCCAGGTGCCATCGGCCAGGCGCGGGCGGGCAAAGCCCACGCTGGCATCGAACACGTTGCGCCAGTTGCCGCTGCGCTTTTCCAGGTGGGCGGCATCCTGGTTGGCGCCGGCCGCGCGGGCGATGCGGGCGGCGGCGTAATCGTCATAGCTGTATTCCAGCGTGCGGCTGACGCTTTCAAACACCAGGTCTGCCGGCACATAGCCCAGCTGATCGTAGAACGGGATGCCCAGCGAATTGTCGAGCGTGGGCGTGGTGAAATCCAGCGCGCGACGGCGGATGCCGGGCCAGGCGGCGGCATAATCGGCGGGAATGCCCTTGGCCATCGCCTCGGCCAGCACCGGCACGGCGTGCCAGCCGATCATGCAGCCGGTTTCCACCCCCTGCAACGGCCAGACCGGCGGACCATAGGGGCTCTGCTGCGTCTGGCGGATGAGGTCGGCCATCATCACTGCGGCGTGATCGGGACGGATCAGCGTCTGCAGCGGATGGAACGCGCGATAGGTATCCCACAGCGAATAGGCGCTATAGGCCGCCTCGCCCTGGGCCAGGGTGTGCACCTGGCGGTCGAGCCCGATCGTGCGCCCGTCCACGTCGCTGAGCAGCGTGGGCCCTAGCGCGGCGTGGTATTGCGCGGTGGCCATGATGGTCTGCTGCGCCGGGGTGCCGCCGCGCACGGTGATCCGCGCCAGTTCGCCATCCCAGGCCGCCTGTGCCGCACGGGCATAGGCATCGAAATCGAAATGCGGGGCTTCGGCCGCCAGGTTGGCGCGGGCGCCGGCCACGTCCACCGCCGAAATGCCGGTGCGGATCACGATCGGCGCGCTGCCGGCATCGGGGAACCAGGCCACCGCCTTGAGCCGCTTGCCGCTGATCGCGTGGGTGGCGCCCGGCGCCGCGGCGGGCGCGGGGGCATTGTCATCGCCAAAGAAATCGACGCGCGCCGGCGGGCGCGAAAACTGCATGGCGAAAAAGATCTCGCGTCCCTTGGCCCAGCGCCACACCCGGCGCCGGCCCACCAGCGTGCCATCGCTCAGCCATACGAGCGCGGCGGCATCGATCAGCGGCGGATAGTCGGAACTGTCGAGCACCAGGTGCGACAGGTCGATCAGCACATGGCCTTCGCCCGCCGGAAAGGCATGGCGCTGCACCCCGGTGCGCAAGGTGGCGGTCAGTTCGCTGGTGACGCCGTTTTCCAGCGCCACGCGGTAATAGCCGGGCCGCGCTTCTTCCTGGGCATAGCGCAGGCGATAGCCGGGCGCGGCCGGGTTCTGCTTGGCCGGATCGAGCGGGCCGGGATCGAGCCGCACCGGCCCGCGCGCCGGCAGCACCAGCACGTCGAGCATGTCGCCAATGCCGGTGCCCGAAAGATGCGTGTGGGAAAAGCCCAGCAGCGAGGGATCGCCATGGTGATAGCCCGAACAGGTATCCCACCGCGCGGTGTCGGTATCCGGGCTGACCTGCACCATGCCGAACGGCATGCTGGCGCCGGGGAAAGTGTGCCCGTCGCCGCCCGTGCCGATGAACAGTTCGGGCTGGCCCGCGCTGGCGCGCCTGGCGCTGTGGCGCGTGGCGGCCAGGGCCGGCGTGCCGGCGGCGGCGGCCAGGGCCATGTGGCAGGAGGCGCGAAGAAGACTGCGGCGGGCAAGGGCGATCATGGCTGGCTCCTGGCGGGTAGGCGGTGCCGTCTGGACATGACAACGCCTGCCGGAGCGGTGCATCCGGCAGGCATTGCGGTTGGCGCATGGCAAGGGAGGAGACATGCCATGCGCCGATAGGGTCTGCCGTGTTCGCTCAATAGGCGAACTGCAGCGTAGCGGCAAACACGCGGCCGTTCTTGTAGAAGGCGGTCGGCGCGTTCTTGGTGCCGCTGTAGGAGTAGTAGGTCGAGTCCAGCAGGTTCTGGGCATTGGCCTGAACCGTCAGGTTCTCGGTGATCTTGTACCCGATCGAGGCGTCGAGCTGGTGATAGCCAGCGGTCTTGTCCACCGAGTTCAGGCGGCCGATCCCGGTGAAGTAGTCGCTGCGCCAGTTCCAGCTGATGCGGGCCTGGAAACCATCCTTTTCGAAGTAGGGGATCACGTTGACCGTGTGCTTCGACAGGTAGGGCAGGTTGACCACGTTGCCGTCGCTGTCGACGCCGCTCTTGGCATCGGCATAGGTGTAGTTGGTCAGGATGCCGAAACCGCCCCAGATCGGCGTCTGGAAGCCGACCGACACGCCGTTGACCGTGGCGTTGGTGGCGTTGACCGGCAGCGTGACCTGGTATTCCACCGGCGTGGTGCCACCCAGCGGGGTGAGCATCTGCGACACGGTCTTGGTCACGATGTACGAGCTGATCTGGCGGCGGAAGTATTCCACCGACAGCAGCGAGCCGGGGCGGAAATACCATTCGCCCGACAGTTCGTAGTTGGTCGACTGATAGGGATTGAGATCCGGGTTGCCGCCAGCGGCAGTGAAGTTGGTATCGTTGCGGCTGAATGCGCCAGCGAGCTGGGCATAGCGCGGACGGGCGATCACTTCGGCCACGGCACCGCGCAGCTTGAAGGTGTCGCTGATATCCCACGACACGTTCAGGCTGGGCAGGAACTTGAGATAGTCCTTGTTGCTGACGATCGGGTTATAGGTCGCGCCGTTGTCGGTCGAGTTGAAGTAGTTCGACCGGTCGCTGGTATAGACCATGCGATACCCGCCCGAGCCGTGGATCGGGCCGCTGCCGAAGTCCAGCTGGACATAGGCATTGGCAACCTTTTCCCGCACGCTGAACGTCGAACCCTTGTCGATGCCGGTGTCGACATAGATGCCGGCGTTGAGCGCATCGACCACGCCCTGCTCGGTCAGCGTGGCGAACTGGTTGGCGTTGCCATTGTCGTTGAGGCCGTTGAACAGGCCACCGGGCGTCAAGTGGGTGGTGAAGTCGGTGAGCGAGATCGGGTTGGTGTAGAACACCTTGGAGCCGGTCACGGTCAGCGCGTTCTGGTGGGTAGAGGCCTTGATGCCCATGCGCACGTCCTTGAAGAACGCGTCGCTCACGTCCCACTTGCCGTCCAGCTGGGCGTAGAACTCTTCGTCCTTCTGGCGCGAATGGGCGATGCCGCCGATCTGGTAGCCGTTGATGGTGGTGCCATCGGGCAGCTTCTGCGACGAGGTGGAGAAGCGGCCCCACTGGCTCGCGTCGGTCGGCGCGGTGTTGTAGTTCACGCTGGTCGACGTGCCGGTATAGTCGAAGGTGTAGCCACCGTTCGAATAGAGCGACATCAGGTATTCGGGGTTGGTGCCGCCGGTGGCCTTGCTCCAGCCGCCGTTGCCCGACAGGGTGAAGCGATCGCTGACATGCCAGGTGCCCGCCAGGTTATAGCTGTCGTTGGTCACCTTGGTCTTGCGATAGTTCATGTCCAGCTCCGCCTGGGTGCTGGTGCCATTGGCCATCGTTGCCGAACTGATCAGGCCGTTCGACAGCGTGACTGCCGAAATGTTGCCCGGGTTGTAGTTCGGATAGATGAATTCCGACTGCGAGAAGTTGTTGTAGGTGCCCTGGATGTGCATGCCCGTGGCGATCAGCTCGAAATCGCTGGTGGGGGCATATTGCACGGCAAACTGGCCGCCGATGCGCTGGCGCGTCTGCTTGAAATAGGCGTGGTTGATGCCGGCCGGATAGCGCGAATTGGCCAGATCCTGCGTCGTGCCGCCGTTGATGGCGAGCGCCGGATTCTTCGGCACATAGTTGCCGTTGCCATCGGTCAGCAGGTCGCCATTGGCGTCCTTCTGGAGGAAGTCCTTGCCGGTGGAATAGCCGAAATACTCGATCCCGGCGCGGGCCAGCGAATCCTTGTCATAGGTGCCGGCCACCATGATGCCAAAGGTTTCGTCCTTGTTCTTCCAGCTGTAGAGCAGCGAGCCGCGCGGGTTGGCGATCTTGGAGCGATCGTTGTAGTTGACGCCGATCGAGCCGTTCAGCGAATTCGCCTTCATGTCGAGCGGCTTGCGCGTGCGCACCAGCACCGTGCCGCCCAGCGCGCCTTCATCGATCCACGGTTCGGGCGACTTGTAGACTTCGACGCGCGAGATCACTTCGGGCGCGAGCAGCGAATAGTTGAACGTGCGGCCGGTCACGTCGCCGGGGTTGCCACCCCAGTCGGCCGAGGCGATCGAGTGCCCGTCGATCAGGATGCGGTTGAGCGCCGGATCGGTGCCCTGGATCGACACGCGTTCGCCGATGCCGAACTGGTGGTCCACCGAAACGCCGGGAATGTGCGAGAGCGATTCAGCCACGTTGCGATCGGGGAACTTGCCCACGCCTTCGGCGGTGATCACGTCCATCACGGCAATCGCGCTGCGCTTCACGTCGATCGCGTTCTTGAGCGAGGCGCGAATGCCCGACACGACGATGGCCTGGCCCGGATCGCTGCCCTGCGTGGCGGAATCGGCGGCGGCGCTGTTGGGCGCGGTGGCCTGGGCATCCTGCGCGATGGCCGGCGACGACACGATCGTGGCAAAGGTGCTTGCCAGCAATGCTGCACGGAAGAATGACATGTTTTAACCCTCAATCCCGCCCGTATCCCGGGCACGAATGTGTTGAACCCTGAAACGGTGTTGCTTACCCCTCGCGGCTGCTTCCTGGATGTGGTCTGTAACCAATCTAAGTCCAACCGCCACGCAATATGTCACTTAAATGAAACCGGCTGTCCACCAAAACTTGGCCTGACACATCTGCCAACAGAATGAAACAATGTGAAAAAATATACGAAATCCGCCGTTTTCCGGTCTTTTTGCGGGTGGAGGGGTGCGGCATATTGGCCGCAGTCCGAAAAAAATTTACACGGGTTTGGTAGGGACCAAAACAAAGCCACATCGCGCAAAGGTGATTCGCTGGTGTGGTGGACCGCAAAAGGAGCAGGCCAATGAATGCCGATCAGTCCGTGAACAAGGCCGGCCGCGATGCTTGAAGTATGCGTGGAAGACGGTGCCGGCATGGCTGCGGCCCTGGCCGGTGGTGCGGATCGGCTGGAACTGTGCGTGGCGCTGGACCTCGGCGGGCTGACGCCGCCATCGTCCCTGCTGGACCTGGCGGCACGCCAGCCCTTGCCGGTTCATGCCTTGTCGCGCCCGCGCCCTGGTGATTTCGCCTACAATGCCCGCGATTGCGCGCTGGTGCAGGCCGATCTGGCCGATTTCGCCAAGGCAGGTCTTGCCGGCGCGGTGATCGGTTGCGGCGGGCGCCAAGGGCTTGATCGTGGGGCGCTGGCCGAGTGGGTGGACCATGCCCGCGCGCTGGGCGAGGCACGCGGCCGGCCGCTGTCGCTAACGCTGCATCGCGTGTTCGATCTGCTCGACGATCCGTTCGCCGGGTTGGAGGTGGCGGTGGACCTGGGCTTTGACCGCATCCTGACCTCGGCCGGCGCGGTGCGCGCGGGCGATGGCGTGGCGCGCTTTGCCGCGCTGGTCAAAGCCGCCAGCGGGCGCATCACGATCATGGCCGGCGGCGGCCTGGAACCGGCGGCTGTGGCCGCCCTGCGCGCGGCGGGCGTGCATGAATTCCACGCCTCGTGCCGCAGCCCGGTGCCCAAGGCCTGCGTCGATGCGCGGCTGATCGACCTTGGCTTCCAGGCCGGGCGCGGGCGCCAGACCGATGTGGCCCGGGTGGCCGCTTTCGTGGCTGCTACCAGCTAAAATGGTATTGAAAAGGAATTGAATTTTCTAAAGGGCCAGGTCCACCGGCCCGGCAATTCCTGATGCGCCGCCATCGCGCGCGGCCACGATCACCACCAGTTCGCGCGGGCCGCCACCAGCGGGCAGCGCCAGGGTGAAAGGGGCGGGCGCCGGGCTGGTCTTGCGGCCCAGCAGCGCGCCGTCCAGCCACACTTCGGCCGTGCCGGCCAGCTTGGCAAAGCGCAGGCTGCCACCGCGCGCCGCCACCGCGCGCCATGGCGTGAGCGTGGCGCGATAGAGACGCCATTGCTCGCCCATGCTGGCCGTGGTGGTGGCCGCTTCGCTGCTGCCCACGCTGTCCCATGAATTGTTGTCGCCCGCCGCGGGGGCCAGGCGCGGGTCGGGCCGCGCGGGCAGGGCGGGGGAGCGCAGCCAGCGCTCCAGGCGTTGCCGTGGCGCCTCGGTCGCCACCGTTGGCGGGGCGCTTCCGCCCTCGCGCTCCACCACCAGCCGCGCCGGGGCCAGGCCGGCCGCGCGCGCTTCCAGCACGAGCGGGGCAAGGCCGGCGTCGCCCTGCACGATCGCCTGGGCCAGGCCGTTGAACAGGCTGCGCGCGGTGCCTTTCTCGCTTTCGTGGCTGTTGGGATCGCCATTGCCCAGCCCGATGATCGTGCCGCCGCGCACCGCCAGTTGCACCTTGTCCTGCGCCACCGGCACATGGCGGCCACGCGCATCGACGGCATCGATCGTGATCGCCATGGCGTCATCGCCCTCGCTGCCCAGCGCGCGGCGCGCCGGGGTCAGCCGCAGCGCCTGTGCCGGGCCGGCGGTTTCGTGCACCATGCGCGCCACTACCTTGCCCCCATCCAGGGCCAGGGCTTCCAGCCGGCCGGGCGCATAGGGAATATTCAGCGTATGGCCCATGATGCGGTCCGCTTGGGCGATGTGCGCAACGACGCGCCCGTTCAGCCGCACTTCCAGCGCTGGCGCATTGGTGATCGCCAGCATCTCGATCGGCTGCCCCTCGCGGCCCGGCCAGGTCCAGTGCGGATCGATCCACACCATCGGCGCGCTGTCGAGCCACTGCGCCTGGCGGATGCCGAACGCGGTCTTGGCAAAGCCGCACAGGTCCATGATGCCGAAAAAGCTGCTGATCGTGGGCCATGCATAGGGCGTGGGCTCGCCATGGTAATCCAGCCCGGTCCAGACAAAGCCACCGGCCACGAAAGGCCGCGCCGCGATTGCCTGCCACGATTGGCGATGCGTGGCGCCCCAGCCGGCCGCTTCCTTGTCCAGCGCGGTGATCACGTGGGCCTGCGGATCGCTGGCAAAGGCGCCGCGCGTGCCATAGGCGCTGGTATCTTCCGAACTCAGCATCGGCTGGTCGGGATGCAACGCGTGATAGCGATCGTAATCGCCCTGGTAATAGTTGAAGCCCATGAGATCGACCGCCTGGCCGACGTTTTCGGGATTGAAGAAGCCGCCGCTCATCGCTGCGGTCACCGGGCGATCGGGGTCGAGCCGGCGCACGGCGGCGCGCAGGCGGCGCACCATTTCCTTGCCGGCATGGGTGCCCTGCATCGGCTCTTCGTTGAACACCGACCAGGCGAACACGCAAGCATGGTTGCGGTCGCGCCGCACCAGCCATTCCAGCTGCGCCAGGTAATCGGGCGCGGGGTTGAACAGGCGGTTTTCGGCCATGACCAGAAAACCCAGCCGGTCGCACCAATCCATCACTTCGGGCGCGCAGGCGCCATGCGTCATGCGAATGGCGTTGCAGCCCAGTTGCTTGAGCCGCTGCAACCGCCACAGCACCAAGGCATCGGGCACGGCCACGCCCACCCCGGCATGGTCCTGGTGCAGGCACACGCCCTTGATCTTGGTGGCCACGCCGTTGAGCAGCAGGCCGCGCGCCGGATCGAACACCACCGCGCGAAACCCGATCGCCACGCTGCGGCGGTCGATCACCGCGCCATCGCGTTCCACCGCCACCACCAGGTCGTGCAGCACGGGATCGTCGGGAGACCAGCACGCCACCGCGCCGGCGGGCCGCAGCATGATCTGCGCCGTGCCCTGGCCCAGCGCATCGACTTGCGCCGTGGCGCTGCCCTGGCACAGCATGCGCCCGGTGGCATCGCGCACCATCGCGCGCACCACGGCCGCGGCCGGGGCATCGCCAATATTGCCCAGCGTCACGCTGACCGGCACTGTCCATGTGCCATCGGCCTGGCGCACCGGGTGGCCATGCACGCCCTGTTCGGCAATGTGCAGCGGCGGGCGGGTTACCAGCCAGGCGTGGCGATAGATCCCGGCGCCTTCATACCACCAGCCCTCGCGCACGGTGGCATCGGCGCGCACCGCGATCCAGTTGAGATCGTCGCCATAGCGGGCAAAGGGGGTGAGATCGATCGTCACCCCGGTATAGCCTGACCAGGAGTGCGCCACCTCGCTGCCGTTGACCCACACCGTGGCGTGGCTGGCAATGCCGTCAAAGCGCAGCTCGATCTTCTGCCCTTCCAGCGCCGGATCGAGCCGGATCAGGCGGCGATACCAGCCGATCCCGCGCGCGCGATAGCCTTGCGAGACATTGGCAGCCGGATCGAAGCCCTGCGCGCTGGCCCAATCGTGCGGCAGCGATATAGCCTGCCAGTCTGACGCATCGAAATCGAGCGCGGCCGGCCCGCCGGCATTGCCTGCCTTGACCGACAGATAGGTGGCATTGTGATCGGTCGGCACGGGAAAGGGAATGTCACCCTCATGGAACAGCCACCCCTGGTCGAGCGACTGGCGGCCCGGCTCGGTCAACGGCAGGCGCGGCGCGGCGCCGGGCAGGGGGGCTGGCATGCGCAAGCCGCCGGGCATCATGTCCGTTGGCGCGATCAGCAGGGCCGCGCCGCTGTTTGTGCTGGGCAGGGCCATCGCGTTGCCACTCCAGCCCAGCCGCATTGCCATGGCCCAGCCGGCTGCGCCTTTCAGCAGGGCGCGGCGCGAGGCCCGCGTGGCAGTGCGCGGCAAGGCATTGTCGGCTGGCGGCATGGCGGTATCCTGGCTTGCAGCGTAACGTGCGAAAGGATTTACATTGGTAATGTCGTTCGGGCAACGCTCGCGCGCTGTTTAGCGTGCAAGCAAATAGGCGCTGGCTTGGCGCTTGACGATTTTTTGTTGCGGCCCGCACAATACCTGTTGTCGCATTGGATATATTTTGGTTACCTCTCTGCCCAGGGTAGAGACAAGCAGGCGCGAGGGAATCAGGCATGATGGTGGCAGGATCGAACGGGCGGGGATCGCGCGTCCGCGCTGGAATGGCGGCGCTGGCCGTGGGCCTGGCGCTGGCGGTTTCGCCCGTCGCGCTTGCCGCGCCGAGCCACGGTCCGTCAGCCCTGCCATTGGTGCCCTGGCCAGCCCAGGTGGCGCCGGGCAAGGGCGCGCTCGTGCTGGCCAATGGCGCCACGCTGGCAGTGCCGGCGGGCGATGCCGGGGCCAAGGCGGCCGCCACGCTGCTCGCCGCGCGCCTTGCCGCGCAGCATGGCCTGTCGCTGCGCGTGGTCGAAGGGGACAAGGGCACCGTGCGGTTCGTGCGCGGGCCGGTCGGGGGCGGCAAGACGGGTGACGAGGCCTATGCCCTGGCGGTGACGGGTGAGGGGGCAGTGATCACCGCAACGGGCGATCATGGCCTGCTCTATGGCGCGATGAGCCTGGAACAACTTGCGGGCGTGCCGGGCAAGAGCGGCGCTGCGCTGCGCGTGCCGGCCGTGGCCGTAACCGATGCGCCGCGCTTTGCCTGGCGCGGGCTGATGATCGACGCCGCCCGCCATTTCCAGCCGATCGAATCCATCCGCGCGGTGATCGACGGCATGGTGGCGGTCAAGCTCAACGTGCTGCACCTGCACCTGACCGACGACCAGGGCTGGCGCTTTGAAGTGAAGAAGTATCCGCGCCTCACGCAAGTGGGCGCCTGGCGCACCCAGCCCGAAACCGGGCAGGGGGCCGATGCCGACAAGGGCGCGCGCAGTGGCGGCTTCTATACTCAGGCGGAATTGCGCGATCTGGTGGCCTATGCCGCCGCGCGCGGCATCACCGTGGTGCCCGAGATCGACCTGCCAGGCCATGCCCAGGCGCTGGTCGCGGCCTACCCGGAACTCGGCGTTCTGGGTGGCACGCCGCCGGTTTCGGGTGACTGGGGCGTCAATCCCTATCTGTTCAACCCCGGCCCGCAGGGCATGGCCTTCGTCAAGGATGTGCTCGACGAACTGATGGCGGTGTTTCCCTCCACCTTCATCCACCTGGGTGGTGACGAGGCGGTGAAGGACCAGTGGGAGCGCGCGCCGCAGGTTCAGGCGCAGATGCGTGACTTGGGCATCAAGACCGAGAATGGCCTGCAAAGCTGGATGATCGATCAGCTGGGCAGCTATCTCGCGCAGCATGGCCGCCGCCTGATCGGCTGGGATGAAATCCTGGAGGGCGGCCTGCCGCCGTCGGCCTCGGTGATGAGCTGGCGGGGCGAGGCGGGCGCGGTCGATGCGGCCAATGCCGGGCACGATGTCGTGCTCAGCCCGGCGCCCAATCTCTATCTCGACAATCTCCAGTCCGATCGGGGTGACGCGCCGCCGGGGCGCATCGCGATCCAGACGCTGGAGGCGGTCTATCGCTATGATCCCATGCCCAAGGGGATCGATGCGCAAAAGGCGGCCCACGTGCTGGGCGCGCAGGCCAATGCCTGGTCGGAATACATCGTCACGCCCTGGCAGATGCAGCACAAGATCTTCCCGCGCATCGGCGCCCTGGCGGAAAGCGTGTGGAGCGATCCGGCCCAGGCCAAGGATTACCCCGGCTTCCTCGCCCGGCTCGATCCGCAGATGCGGCGCTGGCGCCAGGCCGGGCTGGAAGTGGCCGACAGCGCACTGGCGGTGGATTTCAAGATCGCCGGCACGCGCAGTGCCGCGCGCGATGCCAAGCGGCTGACCGTGGCACTGGCCACCCAGGCGCCCTATGGCACGATCCGCTATACCCTGGATGGCAAGGCGCCCACGGCGCGGGCCCACGCCTATGCCACGCCGCTGGCCGTGGCGCCCGGCACGGTGATCATGGCCGCCGCGTTTGCCGCCGATGGCGCCGCACTGTCTGCCCCGCGCCGGTTCGACGCCACGCGCGATACGCTGCTGACCACGGCCAACAGCGCGCTATCGGCCTGCCCGCGCGGCGCGCTGGGCCTGCGCGTGCCCTTGAATGCCGATGCCACGGCCAATTCGCCGGCGTTCAACGTCAACATCTTCGATGCCTGCGTGGCCGATGACCATGCGCCGCTGGCCCATGCCAAGGCGATCACCGTCAAGGTGGCGCGCCTGCCGCGCAACTATGGCCTGGCGCACGATCAGCACGCGGTGATCGCGCGCTATGCCACCAGCCCGTTTGGCGAACTGGTGGTCTCGGCCGGCTGCCGCGCGGCGGAAAAGGCGGCAGATGATCGCGCCAAGGAACACGATCCGATGCCCGGCGCCAAGGTGCTGGCCACCTGGCCGCTGCCCGATCCGGCCAAGGCGCCGCAGCAGTTCGCCTTTGCTGCCGATCTGCCGCAGCTGGGCCTGGCGGATGAAAGCGATGTCTGCTTCCAGTTCACCGCCTCTGTGGCCGGGCCGTTCTATACGGTGGAGCAGGTGCAGTGGCACGAAGCGCCGCGCGGGGCCGCCAAGTGAGGCGGCTGGTTTCGCTGGCCGCGCTGGCCCTGGCCGGGGTGGCGCCGGCGGCGCTGGCCGCACCGGAAAGCCAGTCGCTCGACGCTGGTTGGCAGGCGCGCATTGCCCCCGAAGATGCCGCAGCCAAAGCCCATCCGGCCGAGGCGCGCTGGTTTGGCGTGCCGGTGCCCGGCACGGTGCAGCAGGCCCTGGTTGAACAGCATCGCGTGCCCGATCCTTTCATCGGCACCAACGAAGGTGCGATCCAGTGGGCGGGGCTGGCCAACTGGGACATGCGCCGCACGATCGATGTCACGCCGGCGATGCTCGCCCACGGGCATCTCGATCTGGTGTTTGACGGGATCGACACGTTCGCTACGGTCAGCGTCAACGGGCACGACGTGCTTCAGGCCGACAATGCCCACCGCACCTGGCGCGTGCCGGTGCGCGGGCTGCTCCACGCCGGCGCGAACGAGATCGTGGTGCGCTTTGCCTCGCCCATCCGGGCGTTGCAGCCGATGGTGCTCAAGCAGGCGCATCCACTGCCGGCAGAATACGATTCTGCTTTTGGTGACGAGCCCAAGGGCGTGCAGACCTCTGCCTATATCCGCAAGCCCAAGTACCAGTATGGCTGGGACTGGGGCCCGCGCATCGTCAACATCGGGCTGTGGCACGGCGTGCGGCTGGAAGGCTGGGACGGCGCCCGGATCGGCGCGATGGACGTGCAGCAGGATGCCGTGGGCAGCGCGCAGGCGCGGCTGACCGCGCGCCTGGCGGTAGAGGCTGATGCCACCGCGCCGCTCACCGTCGAACTGGCGGTGACCGCGCCCGATGGCACGGCCCTGCCGCCGGTGACGCGCAGCGTATCGGTCGATGCCGGCAGCAACACCATCACCGTGCCGCTGACGATTCCCGCGCCGCAGCGCTGGTGGCCGGTGGGCATGGGGACGCAGCCGCTCTACCAGGTAGCGGCGCGGATCATCGACGGGGCAGGTCAAGGCCAGGCCGCGCAGCGCACGGTGGGCCTGCGCACGGTCGAACTGATCCGCGGCAATGGCGCCTTTGGTTTCAAGATCAACGGCGTGCCGGTCTTTGCCAAGGGCGCCAACCTGATCCCGTTCGACAGCTTCCCCTCGCGCGTTTCCGCCGCCACGATGGAGCGCATGCTGGCCGATGCCAAGGCGGCCAACATGAACATGATCCGGGTATGGGGCGGCGGCACCTATCTCGATGATGCGTTCTATGCCGCGGCCGATCGCATGGGGCTGATGGTGTGGCAGGATTTCATGTTCGGCGGCGCCGTGCCGCCGGCCGATCCGGCCTATCGCGCCAGCGTTGCCGCCGAGGCCGACGATCAGCTGGCGCGGCTGGGCAGCCATCCCTCCATCGTGGTGTGGACCGGCGGCAACGAAGTGCTCTCAGGCTGGGCCAACTGGTCTGACCGCAAGGATTTCAAGAAGGCGGTCGGCCCTGACGAGCAGGAGCGCATTGCCACGGCAATGACCGTGCTGTTCGACCGCGTGCTGCGCGATGCAGTCATGGCACACAGCCCGCAGACGCCCTATTGGCCCGGCTCGCCCTCGACCGATTACGAAGGCCCGGTCGATACCGATGCCGCCGGAGATCGCCATTTCTGGGATGTCTGGTCGGGTTCCAAGCCGGTGGAGAACTACCTCGACAGCTGCCCGCGCTTCATGTCGGAATACGGCTTCCAGGCGATGCCGGTCATGGCCACGATCGCCGGCTTTGCCGGGTCCGGCGTGTCAGACCCGCAAAGCGCGGTGATGAAGGCGCACCAGAAATTCCTGGCGGGCGAGGGCAATTCGCGCCTGCAATTCTATCTCGATGCGCGGCTGCGCGCGCCGCAGGGCAGCGGCCCGGCACGCCTGGCTGATTTCGTCTATCTCACCCAGGTCAACCAGATGCAGGCGATCGACATGGCCGCGCGCCACCATCGCGCCTGTGCCCCGGTCACCATGGGATCGCTCTACTGGCAGTTGAACGATGTCTGGCCGGCGATTTCGTGGTCGAGCATCGATTATGCCGGGCGGTGGAAGCTGCTGCACTATGCCGCGCGGCGGTTCTTTGCCCCGCAGACCGTGGTGGCCGAGCACAAGGGCGCGGCAACGCGCGTGGCGCTGGTCTCTGACGCGCAAACCCCGCTGGCCGCGCATTGGCGCCTCACCGGGCGCGCCATGGACGGCAGCACGCTGGGCACCGCGCAGGGCGATGTGCAGCTCTCCGCCAATGGCGTGACCCAGGCGGCCGAAGTGCCCGATGCCACGGTCTTTGGCACAGCGGCGCCGGGCGCGGCCTATGCCGTGGCCGAACTGCTGGTCGCTGGCCAACCAGTCGCGCGCCAGATCGTGGAGCGCGCCGTGCCCAAGGCCATGGCCTATCCCGATCCTGGTCTCTCGCTCGCCTGGCATGGGCGCCAGGTGACGGTTACCGCGCGCAACCTGGCGCGCGCCATTATGCTCGATTTCGGCACGCTGGATGCAGCGGCCGATGACAGCGGCTTTGACCTGCTGCCCGGGGAAAGCCGCACCCTTACCATCGCCGGCCATGCGCCGGTGGCCGCCCTGCGCCGCGCGCTGGTGCTGCGTACCCTGGCCGGGAGCCATTGATGCCATCGTTGCCCGTTTCCGCTGCCTTGGCGTCTGCCGTGGCGATCGCCCTGGCCGCGCCGCTGGCCCATGCCGATCCGGTGGAGCAGCAGATCGCCACGGCGCTCAATGGCGTGAGCCTGGAGCGCAAGGCTGCCCAGTTGCAAAGCACGGCGCCGGCCGATCCGGGGCTGGGCCTGCCGGCCTATGACTGGTGGAACGAAGGGCTGCACGGCCTGGCGCGCAATGGCGTGGCCACCGTATTTCCCCAGGCGATCGGCCTTGCCGCCACCTGGGACCCGGCGCTGATGGAAAAGGTCGGCACGGTGGTCTCGACCGAGGCGCGGGCGCGGTTCAATGCGCAGCCCGCGTCGGTCGATCGCCGCATCTACCAGGGCCTCACCATCTGGTCGCCCAACATCAACATCTTCCGCGATCCGCGTTGGGGCCGCGGCCAGGAAACCTATGGCGAAGACCCGCTGCTGACCGGCAGCCTGGCGGTGGGCTTCATCCACGGCTTGCAGGGGCCCGATCTGGCCCATCCGCGCGTCATCGCCACGGCCAAGCACCTGGCGGTTCATTCCGGGCCGGAAGCCGGGCGCGACAGCTTCGATGTCGATCCCAGCCCGCAAGATCTGGAATGGACCTATCTGCCGCAATTCCGCATGGCCGTAACCCAAGGTCATGCGTTGTCGCTGATGTGTGCCTACAATTCCCTTGCCGGAATGCCGGCCTGCGCCAACGATGCGCTGCTCAACCAGCGGGTGCGCAAGGACTGGGGCTTTACCGGCTTCGTCGTGTCGGATTGCGATGCGATCGGCAATATCTGGCAGTTCCACCACCATGCCTATGATGCGGCAGAAGCATCGGCCGCAGCGATCCGGGGCGGCACCGATTTCAACTGCGGCACCGCCTATTCCGCCTTGCCCGAAGCAGTGCGGCGCGGCCTGGTGAGCGAGGCCGAGGTCGATCGCGCGCTGGTGCGTTCGCTCAGCGCGCGCGCGCGGCTGGGCATTGCCTTCAACCAGCCCGACCCCTGGCGCTCGATCCGGCCCGACCAGGTCGATACCGCCGATCACCGCGCCCTCGCCCTTGAGGCGGCGCGCAAGGCGATGGTGCTGGTGCAGAACAGGGGCGGCGTCCTGCCGCTCAAGCCCGGGGTCAGGTTGGCGGTGATCGGCGCCAATGCCGATGACCTGGGCGTGCTCGAGGCCAATTATCACGGCACCGCCGCCGCGCCCGTCACCCCGCTCGAAGGGCTGCGCGCGCGCTTTGGCGCCGATCACGTGGTCTATGCCCAAGGCTCGGTCCTGGCCGAAGGCGCGCCGGTGGTCCTGCCCGAAACCGCGCTCGCGGCTGATGGCAAGCCCGGGCTGGCGGCCGAGTATCGCGATGCCGCCGGCAAGCTGGTGCTGGCCCGCCAGGATCGCCGCATCGATTTCAACCTGACCCGCGCCGCGCCGGCCGGCCTCGATCCGGCGCGGTTCAGCGCGCGCTGGCAGGGCATGCTGGTGCCGCCCGGGCCGGGCGCCTGGCGCCTGGCGATTGATGCGCCGCAATGCTGGAAGGATTGCCACCGCCATGATGACGTGGCGCTGTGGCTGGGTGGCAAGCAGCTGCATGCCGGCCCGCTGGGCAAGGCGCGCGTGGAATTCGCCCTTGATGGCGATGGCACGCCGCAGCCGCTCCGGCTTGAGCTGGAGCATTATGGTGATGATGAAGGCCTGCGCCTGATGTGGGTGCCGCCCGCCGGGGCGGAAGAGGCCAAGGCCCTGGCCGTGGCCAAGGATGCCGACGTGATCGTGGCCGTGCTCGGCCTGTCGCCCGATCTTGAGGGCGAGGCGCTGCAGGTGCAGGTGCCCGGCTTCGTCGGCGGCGACCGGTCAGAGATCGAATTGCCCGAGCCGCAGGCCAAGCTGCTGGCCGGCCTGCGCGCCACGGGCAAGCCGGTGGTGGCGGTGCTGGCCACGGGCAGCGCCATCGCCATGGATGAAGCCCTTGCCGATGCCGTGCTGGTGGCGTGGTATCCGGGCCAGGCCGGCGGCACCGCGCTGGCCGATATCCTTGCTGGCGCCACCAATCCTTCGGGGCGGCTGCCGGTCACGTTCTATCGCCACACCACCGATCTGCCTGCCTTTGTGGACTATGGCATGAAAGAGCGCACCTATCGCTTTTTCACCGGCAAGCCGCTGTGGGGCTTTGGCCATGGCCTGTCCTACACCCGCTTCGCCTATGCCGGGGCGATGGCCAAGGCGAGCGATACGGCCAGCCCGGTCACCCTGTCGGTGCGCCTTGCCAACCAGGGCAGCCGCGCCGGCGAAGACGTGGTGCAGGCCTATGTCGTGCCGCCGATTCCCGCGCACGAGGCGGTGCTGACCGAACCTGTGTTGCAACATCAGCTGGCCGGTTTCACCCGTGTTAACCTGGCACCGGGCAAGATGCAGACGGTGACGCTGACGCTCGATCCGCGAAGCCTGTCGGTGGTGGACCGCCGCGGCAACCGCCGGGTTCTTCCCGGCACCTACAAGGCGTGGATCGGCGATGGCCAGCCGGGAGATGGGCCGGGCACCTGGGTGGAATTCACCCTGGCCGGCCAAGCGCAGGAGATGCCGAAGTGACCAAAGCCACCAGCCCCCATGCCGCAGCGCTGGATCGCCGCTCGCTGGTCAAGGGTGCGGCGGCGCTGGCCACGGCCGGCTTCGTTGCGGGCCAGCCGGCGCGGGGCGCCGTGGCGGCACAGGCCATTCCGCCCATCGCCGCGCCGCCAACCCCCGCCGCGCAGGCGCCTGCCGCCGCTGCCCCGGGCACGCCGGCTGCCGCCGCCGGCTTTGCCGCGCGCCCGCCCAAGGTGCAGCGCCGCTTCACCAGCCCGGCGGTGGAAGAAGAAATCGTGCGCGTTTCGGCGATGATCGCCGATCCCAAGCTGCGTGCGATGTTCGCCGCCTGCTATCCCAACACGCTCGATACCACGGTGGAACTGGGCCTGGTCGATGGCCGGGTCGATGCCTTTGTCATCACCGGCGATATTCCGTGCATGTGGCTGCGCGACAGCAGCGCGCAGCTGCTGTCCTACATCCACCTCGTGCGCAAGGACGCGCACCTTGCCACGCTGTTTCGCGGTGCGATTGCCCGCCAGGCGCGCTCGATCCTGCTCGATCCCTATGCCAATGCGTTCATGCGCGATGCCACCGCCAAGACCAACCTGTCGTGGGCGATGCAAGACCAGACGCAGATGAAAACCGGCGTGGCCGAACGCAAGTGGGAAGTCGATTCGCTGTGCTGGCCGATGCGCCTGGCCTATCGCTATTGGCAGGCGAGCGGCGATGCCGCCCCGTTCGACAACATCTGGGTTTCGGCCCAGCAGGCGATCGTGCGCACTTTCCGCGAACAGCAGCGCAAGGATGGGCGCGGGCCCTACAGCTTCCGCCGCACCAGCGACCGGCCCACCGAAACGCTCGGCCTCGATGGCTTTGGCGCGCCGACGCGGCCGGTCGGGCTGATCCACAGCGGCTTCCGCCCGTCTGACGATGCCTGCATCTATCCGTTCCTGATCCCGTCCAACCACTTTGCCGTCACCACCCTGCGCGAGATGGCGCTCGTTGCCGAAGGCGCGGCGGGCAATGCCGCGCTCGCCGCCGACGCGCGCGCGCTGGCCGATGAAGTGGCCGCCGCGCTGGCCAAGTGGGGCACCATGCGCCTGCCCGATGGGCGGCAGGTCTGGGCCTATGAAGTCGATGGCTTTGGCAACGCGGTGTTCATGGACGATGCCAACGTGCCCTCGCTGCTCGGCCTGGCCTATACCGGCTGTGTCACCGCCGACGATCCGCTGTGGCAGGCCACGGCGGCGGCCTGCTGGTCGGATGCCAATCCCTATTTCTTCAAGGGTTCGGCGATCGAGGGGATCGGCGGCCCGCATGTCGGCCTGGGCCAGGTCTGGCCGATGAGCCTGATCGTGCGCGCCATGTCGTCCAGCGATCCGGCGGTGATTGCGCCGCTGCTGCGCCAGCTGCGCGATACCGACGCGGGCAGCGGCTTCATGCACGAGGCGGTCGATTGCAACAATCCGGCCCAGTTCACGCGCAGCTGGTTTGCCTGGGCCAATGGCCTGTTCGGCGAAATGATCGTGGGCTTGGCCGATCGCCTGCCGGCGGTGCTCGCCAACCCGCTCTGACCTTTCGCGCGCGGCCCGCGCGCCCCCCCCGATGCACCACGAAATGCCCAAGACCTGAGCCCCCCGCGCC
>CAYXUN010000027.1:19104-24403 GCA_964468165.1 uncultured Novosphingobium sp.
GGCGGCGGGGCGCCCCGGGGCGGCCGCGGCGGCGCCCACGGCACCTGCTCCCTGGGGCGCCACGCCATCTGCGCGCCAGTGGCAGTGGCACCAGCGCGGCATGTATGCCTTCGTCCATTTCTCGATGAACACCTTCACCGGCAAGGAATGGGGCTATGGCGATGAAAAGCCCGAATGGTTCAACCCCACCGATTTCAGTGCCGACCAGATCGTGCTGGCCGCCAAGTCTGCCGGGATGACCGGGGTGATCCTGACGGCCAAGCACCACGATGGCTTCTGCCTGTGGCAGACGCAGCTGACCGAGCATTCGATCCGCAACAGCCCCTACAAGGGCGGCAAAGGCGATATCGTTGCCGAAATGGGCGAGGCGGCGCGCCGCCACGGCCTGTCCTATGGCCTCTATCTGTCGCCGTGGGACCGCAATCATCCCGAATATGGCCGGCCCGCCTATGTCGATTACTATCGCGCGCAACTGACCGAGCTGTGCACCCGCTATGGCAAGCTGTTCGAGGTGTGGTTCGACGGCGCCAATGGCGGCGATGGCTATTACGGCGGCGCGCGCGAAACCCGGCACATCGATGCCCCGCGCTATTACAACTGGCCCTCGATCATCGCCCTGGTTCACCAGATGCAGCCCGATGCCTGCACGTTCGATCCGCTCGGCGCCGATATCCGCTGGGTGGGCAACGAGGATGGCGTGGCCGGCGACCCCTGCTGGCCGACCATGCCCAACAAGCCCTATGAGCAGGACGTGGGCAATTCCGGCCTGCGTGGCGGCGAAATCTGGTGGCCGGCCGAAACCGACGTGTCGATCCGCCCGGGCTGGTTCTATCACCCCGATGAAGACACCAAGGTGAAAAGCCCCGAACGCCTGGTGCGCCTGTTCGACGAATCGGTGGGGCGCGGCACCAATCTCAACCTCAACCTGCCGCCCGACCAGCGCGGCCGCCTGGCCGATCACGACGTGGCAGTGCTCGCCTCGTTCGGGAATGCCATGCGCGCCACCTTTGCCCGCGATCTGGCCAAGGGCGCGGTGGCCCATGCCAGCGCGGTGCGCGGGCCACGCTTTGCCCCGGCCGCGGTGCTCGATGGCCGGGCCGAAACCTATTGGTCCACGCCCGATGCCGTGCACACCCCCACGCTCACGCTCGATCTGTCGCCGGGCACGCGCTTCGATCTGGTGCGCGTGGCCGAATACCTGCCGCTGGGCGTGCGCGTCACCCGCTTTGCCATCGAGGCCGAAATCGGCGGGCAGTGGCAGCGCCTGGCGGAAAAGGAATGCATCGGCGCGCAGCGCGTGGTGCGCCTGCCTGCGCCGATCGCGCCGCGCCGCGTGCGCCTGGTGATTCTCGATGCGCCGGCGTGCCCCGCCATCCGCGAGTTTGCCTTGTTCAAAAGCGTGGCACCGGTGCCGGTGGCCGCGCCCGCGGCGCGCAGCAGCGACGTGCTCAGCACGCTGGGCTGGCGCGTGGTCGATGCCAGCGCGCCCGGCGCGCAGGCGCTGCTCGATGGCGAGGTTGAAACGCTGTGGACCCAGCCGGTGCCCACCGCCGGCCATCCGGCCACAGTCACGCTCGATATCGGCCGCGCCGTGACGCTGGGTGGTTTCAGCCTGACCCCGCCGCGCCACCTCGCACCCGATGCCACGCCGCCGCGCGGCTATCGCGTTGAGACCAGCCTGGATGGGCAAACCTGGCAGGCCCAGGGCGAGGGCGAGTTTTCCAATATCGCCTATGCCCTGGCCACCCAGCGCGTCGGCTTTGCCGCCCCGGTCCAGGCGCGCTATCTGCGCCTGGCGTTTGCCCAGCCGGCGCTGCCCGATCGCGCGGTGCTGGCGATTGCCGGGGTCGGCGGCTTCAGCGGCGCCTTGCCGCGCTGAGCGGCTTGATCGGCGTTTCGGCCCACAGCAGGCGTTCGGCACCGTCGGGATCATTCTCGACGGCGCTGACGCGGTCGAACACCATGGTGGCGCGGGTGGTGGCGTCAAACCGCGGCCAGGCCGGCATGCCTGGCGAGGCGGGCGCCCCGCCTTTGACAAAGGCGACCATCGCCTCGTGCCAGGCTTCGGCAATCGGCTGGTCGGCCGCCGACAGGCCGAACATCTGCGCCATCGATGGCAGTGTCACGTGGTCGAACGTCAGCGGCAGGTCGAGCACGTGGGGTGTGTGCCCCTTGTAGGGGCCGCCCGGCGCCGGCAAGGCCAGGCGATAGCGCCACACCGGGGCGCCGCGCGCGGCATGGGCCTCGGCCAGGCGCAGCGTGGGCATGCCGTATTCCTCGGCTGTCAGCAGGCGCCAGTGGCGCTGGGCGTCGGACAATTCGGGAAAGGCGCGGGCATAGGCACGGTTGAGCGCGGTCATCCGCGGCATCGGCTCGGTCGATACGCTCTGCGACCAGATCGGCCGGCTGGCCTGCACCTCGTTCAGGAACAGGCGGCTTTCGTTGGCATTCGATCCGGTGAGCAGCGGCACGCGCGGCGCGCGTCCCTCGATCACCCGGGCCAGCGGTGCCTGGGGCAGGAACGCGCCATCCACCGTCGGCCGGAACGGCAGGCCCTGCGGCCAGCCCTTGCGCGCGGCCACTTGCGCTTCGACCAGCGCGGGAAAGGGCGCCACCAGCAGCCGCTCCACCCCGCCCAGCCGCGCCACCACGGCATTGGCAAAGATCGCGGCCGTGGCGGGAATATGCACGGTCTGCGCACCGCCGCTGAACACCATGGCGCGGGCATAGAGCCCATCGGCCGCCGGCAGGCCCATCAGCGCGCAGACATTGCGCGCGCCCGATGATTCGCCCGCCAGCGTTACCGCGCGCGGGTTACCACTGAACGCGGCGATGTTGTCCTGCACCCAGCGCAGGCCCAGCACCAGGTCACGCAGGCCGTTATTGCCGCTGCCGGCATAGGCGCGGCCCAGAAGATGGCCCAGTTCCATGAAGCCCAGCGCGCCCAGGCGATAGTTCAGCGTCACGCAGACCACGCCATGCGCGGCAAAGCGGTTGCCGGCGATGACTTCCCACCCGCTCCACCCGGTTTCGTTGCTGCCGCCGTGGACGAACACCATGACCGGATAGCGCCCCGGCGCCGCCGGCGCCCAGACGTTGAGTTGAAGGCAATCTTCGGCCTGGACGGCGGGCAGCGGGTCCATGCCCGCAGGCTGCGGCGCGGCGCGCGCCGGGCGGGTGGCATCCCATTCGCCCTGCCAGCTCCGGGCCGGGCGCGGCGCGGCAAAGCGGGCGGCGGTGCCATAGGGAATGCCGGTGAACACGCGCACGCCATCGGCCATGCGCCCGCGCACCACGCCGCCGCGGGTGGTCACGCGCAGGGTATCGCGGGCGGCATGCGCCACTTGGGGCAGGGCCAGCGTGGCGGCCATTCCGCCCAGCGCCCGGCGCCGCGTCATCAGGGGCATGCGTCGATCAATCCCTTGTTCGTTCAGGCTATCTTGCCTCTTACCCGAAAGGATCGGAAATGTTCCACCCCGGCCGGCGCAGGCGCGCCCGCTTTTGCCCGCCCATGCCCGCTGCGCAAGGGGCGAGGGCCAAGTTTTGCCAAATGGGTCCTAGCGCGCCCAGGCCAGCTTGAACCGCATGCCCCACACCAGGGCAGAGCGCAGCGCCGGGTTCCAGCCGGGATGGATCACAAATTGCAGTTCCGGTTGCAGGGTCAGCCATTTCGCCACCGGGCGTGCCGCGGTCAGCTCCAGCGCGGTTTCGTGGGCCTGCGCCACCACGGCATCGGACAGCAGCGCGGCGCGCGCGCGGCCGCCCAGCCGGGCATGGGCCATCGCCACGCCCAATTGCCAGGCGCCCGCCTCGCGCACCAGGCCGGTGCCAAGATAGCAGCTGATCGGATTGCTGCGCGGATCGGCCAGCCCCAGCCGCACCCAGCCGTGCCAGCGCGGTGCCAGCAGCCCTTCGACCAGGATATAGCCGCCCTGCGAGTGGGTGCTGCGCCCTGCGTCGTCCACGCGCGGCAGCGGCCGGGTATAGCGCCACAGGCCCACCTGCACTTCGCCCTGGCCCAGCGGAAACTCCACTTCGCCGATCAGCAGCGCGCCGGTCGTGCCGGGCAGGCGCAGGGCGGGCGCATGGTCGTTGGCCACGCTGCCCGCCTGGGCATCGAACGCGCCCAGGCGCAGCGTGGTCTTCCCCGCGGTGCTGGCGGTGAGCAGCCCCCCGCACGCCCCCCTGGGAAACAAGCCCGGGCCGGTTGGGCCGCTTTGCGCCAGTTCGGCGCCGGTGCCGTGGCTGGCGTGGACGAACAGGGCCCCCACGCTCTGCACGTCGAATTCGGTGTTCACGTCGATCAGGCCCACCTTGGTGGCAATCGCCAGCGGCGCGGCATTGTCGCTCGCCTGCCAACGCACCCATGCTTCATAGAGATGGTGGCGCCCTGGCGCCTGGATGCTGCTGATCCCCTGCGCATCGCCAACCCACGAATCCGAAAAGATCGGCCCATGCACCGCGATCATGTCGATATGCGCGGTCAGCCGTGATACGCCCAGCGCGCCGCCATCCACGTCGACCCAGGCATCGGCCCGTGCCGCCAGCCCGCCGCCGCGCGCCACGCCGCCATCGGCCACGTGCAGGGCATCGGCAACATAGCTGGCGCCCAGGCCGATCAGCCGTGCCGGTGGTGTGTCCTCTGCTGCCCATGCCGTCTGCGGCAGGGCCAGCAGCAGGCCAAGCAATGCCGTGGCGCGGGAAAGCCGGTGGCGCCTGGGCCGCGCCGGGGGAAGGGATATGCACATGCCGCGCAGTTTGCGCCATGGCCGGCCAAGCCTGGATGGATGCCAGGCTGCGCAGAAACGCGCATCGCGGCAATGCGGAAGGCGGCATTAAGCTGCCGTTGACCGGCAAGCCCATGCCGCCATCTTACCAGCCGCTGCCGCACCGCTGAAAATTTCAGCAGGCTGAAGTGTTGCAAGCCTGCATCAGATCTTGTCAAAGAATAGGTATGCACTTTTGGGCTAGCACGTCTGGCTTGAGCCGCTATGATGACAAGGCATAAGACGGGATAAGCCCGGCGCGGCGGTGGGAGAGGACGCCGTAAAAAATCCCTGCGCCGGGTGAACCTGCCATCAAGCCGCGATTGCCAGGCAATGGCGCTCAAATCGGGCTTTTTCCGCAAAAATCTGCAGTTTACCGCACGCCCCGCGCATGATGCTTCGGGGCTTTTATTCTGTGCGAATCGGTGCTGTGCCAACCACGCCAGGTCATAGACCAACGCCCCCGCCCCCCGCCCCCCCCCGGGGGGGGGGCGGGCGGGGGGGGGGGGGCGGCCCCCCCCGCCCCCCCCCCC
>CAYXUN010000027.1:24413-40939 GCA_964468165.1 uncultured Novosphingobium sp.
GGCCCGCTGGGGGCGGCGTGCAGTGGCGGGGGCGCGGCAAACGCGGCGCCAAACGGCGGGTTCAGGCCGTGGCCAGCACCGGGCGATTGGCGATGAGGTTGTCCACCACCGAAGGATCGGCCAGCGTCGAGGTGTCACCCAGCGAGCCCAGGTCATTCTCGGCGATCTTGCGCAGGATGCGGCGCATGATCTTGCCCGAACGCGTCTTGGGCAAGCCGGGAGCGAACTGGATCACGTCGGGCGTGGCGATCGGGCCGATCTCGTGCCGCACCCAGGCCACCAGCTCGCGGCGCAGCGCCTCGTCGGGCTCCACTTCGGCATTGCAGGTGACATAGGCATAGATGCCCTGGCCCTTGATCGCGTGCGGCATGCCCACCACGGCGGCTTCGGCCACCTTGGGATGGGCCACCAGCGCGCTTTCGATCTCGGCCGTGCCCATGCGATGGCCCGAGACGTTGATCACGTCATCGATGCGGCCGGTGATCCAGTAATAGCCGTCTTCATCGCGGCGGCAGCCATCGCCGGTGAAGTACCAGCCCTTGAAGGTGGTGAAATAGGTCTGGAAAAAGCGCTCGTGATCGCCCCACACCGTGCGCATCTGGCCCGGCCAGCTATCGCCGATCACCAGGCAGCCGTCGGTGGCGCCGTCCAGCACCTGGCCATCGTTGTCGAGCAGGGCGGGCTGCACGCCGAACATCGGCTTGCTGGCAGAGCCCGGCTTCAACGCCGTGGCGCCGGGCAGGGGGGTGATCATCGCGCCGCCGGTTTCGGTCTGCCACCAGGTGTCGACGATCGGGCAGCGGCCTTCGCCCACCACCTTGTGATACCATTCCCACGCTTCGGGGTTGATCGGCTCGCCCACGCTGCCCAGCAGGCGCAGCGATTGGCGGCTGGTCTTGTGCACCCATTCGTCCCCCTCGCGCATCAGCGCGCGCAGGGCGGTGGGGGCGCCGTAGAAGATTTCCACGCCGAACTTGTCCACCACCTGCCAGAACCGGCTGGGGTCGGGAAAGTTGGGCACGCCTTCGAACATCACCGTGGTGGCGCCATTGGCCAGCGGGCCATAGACGACATAGGAATGGCCGGTGACCCAGCCGATATCGGCCGCGCACCAATAGATCTGCCCCGGGCGATAATCGAACACGTACTGGTGCGTCATCGCCGCCCACACGGCATAGCCGCCGGTGGTGTGCAGCACGCCCTTGGGCTTGCCGGTGGAGCCGGAGGTATAGAGGATGAACAGCGGATCTTCCGCGTTCATTTCCACCGGCGCGCATTCCGCGCTCTGCGCCGCCACAGCCTGCGCCCAGGGCAGATCGCGGCCTTCCTGCATCGGCACGTCGGCGCCGGTGCGGGCGAGGACCACCACGGTATCGACCGCAGGGCAATGCGTCAGCGCCTCGTCCACGTTCTTTTTCAGCGGCACGCGCTTGCCGCCGCGCAGGCCTTCATCGGCGGTCAGCACCACGCGGCTGTCGCAATCCTCGATCCGCCCGGCCAGGGCATCGGGCGAAAAGCCGGCAAACACGATCGAATGGATCGCGCCGATCCGCGCGCAGGCCAGCATCGCCACGGCCGCTTCGGGCACCATCGGCAGGTAGATCGTCACCCGGTCACCGGCCTTGACCCCGCGTGCCTTGAGCAGGTTGGCCAGGCGGCACACATCGGCATGCAGTTCGCGATAGGTGATCGCGCGCGATGCATCGCTCGGGCTGTCGGGCTCCCACAGGATCGCCACGGTATCGCCGCGCTCTGCCAGGTGGCGATCGAGGCAATTGGCCGAAAGGTTGAGCGTGCCGTCCTCGAACCAGCGAATGCCGAAGTCTTCCTCGTGGAAGCTGGTGTTCTTCACCTTGGTGAACGGCTTGATCCAGTCGATCCGCTGCGCTTCCTGTGCCCAGAACGCATCGGGTTCCTCCACCGAGCGACGGTGCATTTCCAGATAGCGCGCTTCGTCGATCAGGGCGTTCTGGGCCCAGTCGGCGGGAACGGGATAAATGGCTTCGGCCATATGCGGAACCCTCTCGATGTGTTTGTCGTGCGCTGTGCGGGCGACGTGATGCTTGGCTCACGCTAGCCGCTTGGGCGCCTCTGTGCCAGTTGGATATAAGTCTACCATGCCGCAGGCGCGAGATGGCCGGGCGCGGCTGGTGCATGCAGCCTGGCCCAGGTGTCGCAGCGCCGAAACACCCTGGCCCGCGTCCTTGGCGTTGCCGGCGCGAACACGAATGGCCGCGCGCATCTCCCAAATGGCAGGTGCGCGGCTTGCCCCTGTCGTGCACAAAATGCACCGTCCGCGCAGCGTGATGGCAAGTTGATGAATTGAATGGATTTTGCTCTTTCTGGGCGATGTGTTGGAGCTGGACGCGTGTTGACAGAGCGTTATGGCGCATCACACTCTACATCTGGGATCGCGGCGTTGCCTGTGCTGCATTCCCATGCATTGCACATGAGGTTGCCATGATTCCCCGCTCTGCCCGGCGCGCGACCCGCGCCGCCCTGGCCGCTGGTGCGGCGTTGCTGCTCGGCCTGCCCGCCACTGTCCTGGCCCAAGCGCAAGTCCCGGTCGGCACTGGTACGTCGCCCGACGAGCTGGCCCCTCCGGTCAAGCACCAAGCGCGGTTCTTTGCCCGTCGCATCACGGGATACCTGCCCACCCGCGACGGCACGCAGTTGCGCTTTTCCGCGCTGTTGCCCAATGGCAAGGGGCCGTTCCCGGTCATCGTCAACTACAGCGGCTATGACCCCGGCTCGATTGGCGGTTCGGCCTACATGAACGACAACACGGCAATGTCGGTCAATTTCGACCGCTCGCTGGTCCAGGCCGGCTATGCCGTGGTCGGCATCAACGCGCGCGGCACGGCTTGTTCGGAAGGGCAGTTCGAATTTCTCTCGATGCTCTATGGTCAGGACGGGCGCGATGCGATCGAATGGATCGCCACGCAGCCGTGGTCCAACGGGGCAGTGGGCATGGCCAACTGGTCTTGGGCGGGCATGTCGCAGATTTCCACTGCCGCCGAGCAGCCACCCCACCTCAAGGCCATTGCGCCAGGCATGGTGCTGGGCGATGCCCGGCTGGACAGCTGGTTCATCGGCGGCGTTCCCGCGCCCGGCTTTGTTGACGGCTGGTGGGGCTATCTCCATTCGCGCTGGGATGCCGCCCGGCAGAGCGCCGAGGCCGAAGGTGACACGCGCTGCTTGGCGCAGATCGACCAGAACCTGCAGACCGCCGAAAAGAACCGCGTACCTTCGATCCTGATTCGGCATCCGGTGCGCGATGACTACATCGAGATCCGCAACATTGCCGGGCGCACTCACAAAATCCAAGTGCCGGTATTCTCGATGGAAGCGTTCCAGGACGAGGCAGTGATAGCGCGCGAGGGCTATTATCAGGAAACGCTGGATCCGGCCAAGCTGTGGTTCCTGCAGACCAACGGCGCGCACGATGTCTATGTATCCACCCGCTTCCGCAAGCAGTTGCTTGCGTTCTTCGATCGCTTCGTCAAAGGCAAAGCCAACGGCTTCGAGACCACGACGCCCCATGTGCAGGTCTAGACCGAAGCGACGTTGACCGGGCCGGCCCAGGGCATTTTCGAGAATCTCACGCCCGGCGTCACGCTCAAGAGCGACACTTTCCCGCTCAAGGTCGCGCCGCGCGCCTTTGCGCTCGATGCCGGGGGCAAGCTGGTGGCCGATGCGCCCGCCGGCGCGGGCAGCGATGCCTATGACTATCCGCTGCGCGGCCCGGCGGTGGAGCATGAATTCACCCGCGATAGCTGGGAACCGCTCAAGCCCGGTTGGGAAAAGGCCACACTGGCCTATACCACCCCGGCGCTCTCGGCCGATTTCATCGGCTATGGTTCGGGTTCGGCCGACCTGTGGATGGTGGCCAGCGGCGCGGATGCCGATGTGCAGGTCACGCTCACCGAAGTGCGGCCCGACGGGCAGGAAGAATATGTCCAGCGCGGCTGGCTGCGCCTGTCGGATCGCTTGCAGGATCCGGCCAAGTCCACGCCGCTGCGCCCCTGGCCGCTCGACAAGCCCGAAACCATGGAAGCCATGGTGCCCGGCAAGGCTGCGCTGGCGCGGATCGAGATCCAGAAATTTGCCCATGTGTTCCGCAAGGGTTCGCGCATTCGCCTGTGGATCGACACGCCCAGCCAGTTTGGCGGCAACCTGTTTGCCCCGCAATCGGTGCCCACCCGGCTTGAAGTGCTGCACGATGCCGCGCATCCTTCGCGCCTGTTGCTGGGCGAGGCGCCGGCCAGCGCGCTGGTTGGCACGATTCCGGCCAGCGCGCCCGCCTGTGGCACCGTGCTGCACCAGCCCTGCCGGGCCGATCCGTTGGCGGCCGCAGCGATCACCCTGGGCCTGCCCCAGTCGCAAGGAGAGAAGTGATGACGCTTTCGCGCCGTAACGCTCTTGGTGCCATCGGGGCCGGGCTGCCGCTGGCGGCGGCCGCCACCCGCGCGCTCGCTGCCCCGGTGGTGCCGCCCGCGCCCCCGCCGATGCCGACCGGGGCTGCCATCCATGAACCCTCGGCTCCGCCGCTGCCACCCGGCCCGGCACCTGAAATCTATGACAAGGTCGGCCTGGAGTGGGTGATGAACATCATCCCCTTCTGCTCCGAACCCGAATTCATGGGCAGCGACAAGGACCAGGTCGCTTCCGATGGCTATCGCAACGATGTCTGGCCGGTGATCGGCGGCACGTTCTATGGCCGCGGGATCAAGGGCACGGTCATTCCCGGCGGCGGCGATTTCCCGGTGATCCGCCCCGATGGCGTCGTCGTGGTCGATGCGCTCTATCGCCTGAAAACCGATGATGGCCAGCAGATCATCATCCACAACAAGGGCCTGGGCTATACCGAAGACAAGTATCGCCTGCTGCCCACGTTTGAAGTGCCCGGAGCCAAATATGCCTGGCTGCGCGAATCGGTGTTCATCGCCACGCTCACCTTCCCGGTGCCCACTTCGATCAAGACGCCCGATTTCGGTCCCAAGGCCAACGGCCGCCTGATCCAGGTTTTCCGCCTGACATAACCCTTTCGGCAATTCCTTTGCCGCAGCGGGCGGGGTAGGGTGGTGGCCATGATCCGCCCCCTTGCCCCGCTCGCTGCGTTTTGCGCTTGTTTCGCCCCGCTTCTGGCCACTCCCGCGCTGGCGCAAACGGTCTATGTGCGCGCCGGGCGTCTGGTCGATCCCGAAGCCGGCAAAGTCCTGACGGCGCGGCTGATTCGGGTGGAAGACGGCCGGGTGGCGGCGATCACCGCCGATGGGCCGGGCGCACCGGCCGTGCCCGCCGGCGCGCGGGTGATCGACTGGAGCGGCTATACCGTGCTGCCCGGCCTGATCGACATGCACGTGCACCTGGCCGACATGGACCAGTCGGAAAACGTGGCCGAGCCGCTGCTGCATTCGGCCATGGAAATCGCCTATGTCGGCGCGCGCAACGCCCGCACCACGCTGATGGCCGGCTTCACAACGGTGCACAATTGCGGCAATTTCCGCGCCTATGCCGATGTGGAACTGCGCAATGCGATCAACCGCGGCGACGTGATCGGCCCGCGCATCAGCGCGGTGGGTGCCTATGTGACGATCCCCGGCGGCGGCGGCGAGGTCACGGGCTTTGCCCCCGATGTCGAAGTGCCAGCCGATATGCGCGCCGGGGTAGTGGCCGATGCCGCCGATACCACGCGCAAGGTCAACGCGCTGTTCCAGCATGGCGCGGATTCGATCAAGCTGATCGCGACGGGCGCCGTGCTCGCCCAGGGGACCGAGCCGGGCCAGCAGGAATTGAGCGAGGACGAGATGCGCGCCGCGGTCGCCGTGGCCAAGGCGCGCGGATCGTGGGTTACCGCCCATGCCCACGGTGCCGCCGGCATCAAATCGGCCATGCGCGCCGGGGTCAAGGCGATCGAGCATGCCAGCCTGATCGATGACGAGGGCATTGCCATGGCCAAGGCCAAGGGCGTGTGGCTCGACATGGATATCTATGATGGCGACTATATCGCCGACTATGGCCGGGCCCACCACTGGCCGGCCGACATGCTGCGCAAGAACGACGATACCACCCAGGCCCAGCGCGATGGCTTTGCCAAGGCGGTCAAGGCCGGGGTCAAGCTGTCGTTCGGCACCGATGCCGGGGTCTATCCCCACGGCCTCAACGCCCGCCAGTTCAAGTACATGGTGCGCTATGGCATGACCCCGATGCAGGCGATCCAGGCCGCCACCACGGTTTCGGCCGATCTGCTCGGGTGGAGCAAGGACGTGGGCGCGCTGTCGCCCGGCCACTATGCCGACATGATCGCGGTCAAGGGTGATCCCCTGGCCGACATCTCGGTGCTGGAGCATGTCGATCACGTGATCAAGGGCGGCGATGTGGTGAAGTGAGCGCGCGGCTGCCACCACGCCCCGACCCGCTCTTCTGAAGAGGAGGGGGAAAGATTACAATATCTTATGCCTCCCTCCTCTTCAGAGGCGGGGTTGGGGGTGGTAGAACCCGGCGCGAAGCTATCCTTGGACAGACGCCCGCCAAGCCCCTATTCCAGCGGCCGATTCCTTCCCCCCAACGGAACAAAGCCCCAGCATGAGCGACCAATCCGACAAGCCCGCCGGCCCCGCCCTCGATCGCCGCAGCCTTTTGGCCGGGCTTGCCATTACCGGCGCCGCCGCCGGGGTTGATGTCGCTGCCGCCACCCCGCGCGCCGGGGCGGGAAGTCGCGCCAAGGTCGATGCCGCGCTGCGTGCCAAGATCGATACGGTCGTGGTGATCTATGCCGAAAACCGCAGCTTCAACAATCTCTTCCCCGATTTTCCGGGGCTGCAGCAGCCGCTTGCCGCCGTGCCGGTCGAGCGGGCCCGGCAGCGTGACCGCGATGGCCGCGTGCTGGAAACCCTACCCAAGATCTGGGAAGGCATGGTGCCCGACAAGCAGGTGGTGGAACACGCCGAGTTCCATATCGACGAAGACGCGATCACCGGCCTGCCCAATGCGCCCTTTGCGCTCAAGACGCCCGAAGGCGATCCGCTGCCCCATGGCGTGGTGACGCGTGACCTGATCCACAGCTTCTACAACAACCAGTGGCAGATCAACGGCGGGCGCAACGATGGCTTCGTTGCCTGGGGCGATAGCGGCGGCTTGGTCATGGGCCATTATGGCGATGTGCGGGCCAACCTGCGGCTGTGGCAGGTGGCGCGCGAATTCACCCTGTGCGACAATTTCTTCATGGGCGCGTTCGGCGGCTCGTTCCTCAACCACCAATACCTGGTTGCCGCCACGCCGCCCTATTACCCCGATGCCGACAAGAGCCCGGCGAAAGACCGCGTGGTCAAGCTTGATCCGGCCTATAGCGATCCGCCGCGCCCGCTGCTCAAGCCCGGTACGCCGGCCAGCGCCATGGACGGCCCGGTGCAGTTCGTGGCGGATTCGATCACGCCCGATCACCGCGCGGTCAACACCATGCTGCCGCCCTACCTGCCCACCTACCAGGCCGATCCGGCCCGGCCAGGCATGGCCCTGGTCACCGCGCAGACCCTGCCGCCGCAGACCCATGCCCACATCGGCGATCGCCTGACCGAGGCCGGGGTGGAGTGGGCGTGGTACGCCGGTGGCTGGGCCGAGGCGATGGCCGGGCGCGCCAACAGCGCGGCATTCCCCTCGCGCCCCAATTTCCAGCCGCACCACCAGCCGCTCAACTATTTCGCCAACCTGGCGCCGGGCACGGCGGCGCGCGCACGCCATCTGCGCGATGGCGGCATGGGCGAAACCGCACGCACCAACCTGTTCCTGGCCGACGCGGCTGCGGGCAAGCTGCCGACGGTGACGTTCTACAAGCCGCAGGGCAACCTCAACATGCACGCCGGCTATTCCGACGTGGATGCCGGTGATCGCCATATCGCCGGGGTCGTCGATGCGCTGCGCCGTTCGCCGCAGTGGGACAAGATGCTGGTCATCATCACGTTCGATGAAAACGGCGGCTGGTGGGACCATGTCGCCCCGCCCAAGGGCGATCGCTGGGGGCCGGGCACGCGCATTCCCGCGCTGATCGTTTCGCCCCACGCGCGGCGCGGCCATGTCGATCACACGGTCTATGACACCGGCTCGATCGCGCGCTTCCTGGTGCGGCGCTTTGGCCTTCAAACCCTGCCGGGGCTTGTCGAGCGCGACAAGGCGATGATCGCCGCAGGTGGCCCGCCGCCCGGTGACCTGACCGGCGCGCTGACCCTTTGATCCTCCCCGGCACGGGGAGGATCAGATGGCGGCGGTGGTGCTTTCGGCCTGCGGCGTGGGAGAGGGTTGCGGCGTTGGCGCGGCCTGCGGCACCGGCGGCAAGGCCTGGGGCGCGGGCAGCACCATCGCGGCGGTTTCCAGCTGGTCGAGCGCATGCTGCGCAGCCACCCAGTCGCGGGCGTGGGCCAGCCACTCGGTGGCGGCATCCTTGCCCGGCATGCGTTCCACGTCGCTGATCGCGGCGTCGACACGGCCACCGGCCAGCGCCAGGCGGGCATGATCGGCGCGCGCCTCGGGCGTGGCGTTGGGGCCTTCGTCGTGGCGGATCACGAACAGGCCGGCGATCTGGCCCGAAATCCAGTCCCAGGTATTGCCGCGCGGGGTCTTGCCCATCAGCTGCGGCTCGATCCCCGCCAGTTCTTCCGACAGATTGCCCAGCGTGACCGGGTGCGCGGCGGCGGCAATCACGCGGTCCACCGCGCCCGGCTGGGTGGCGCCAAAGCGCACGCGCAGCTGGTTTTCCAGGATGCCCAGCGGCTGGCCGCGTTCGATGGCGCGGCGCGCGGCAAAGGCCACCAGCAGCGCTTCGGCGCGGCTGGCCTGGCCGGCGGCGGCATTGGCCTGCTGGTTCAATTCGGCCAGGCGCTGCTCCAGCGCCGAAACCTTGGCCGATGTGCTGGCAAGCACGGCATCGCTCGCGGCGCTGCTGGCAGCGGCCACCACTGCTTCCGACGCCACGGCGGCGGGCACGTCGCCACTGGCACTGGCCATCGGGCCCAGGTCTAGCCGCAGCCAGCCCTCGCGCGCGGCAAGCCAGGCGCCCGCGCCGCCCAGGGCCACAATCACGATCAGGGCCAATCCCACCAGCAACCGTCCCCCGCCACGGCGGCGCGGCGGATTTGTTTGTGCGTATGGCGTATCCTGCATCAATCTTTTTCGCTTGTTCGTGGCCCCGAAGTCACAGGTTCTGGCACATTTGCCGAGCCAGCGCCAGCAATGGTTGATCGCGCCGCATTGCGGAAATTTCAACGGCTTGCCAGCCGGCGCCGGCCATCTGCGCGATTCGCGGCGCCAGGCAGGCCAGGCCCACATGGCCGCGCGCCAGGCCCAGCCGGCTGCACTCAGCGGCAAAATGCCGCGCCGCCTCGCCCGAATGCAGGGCGACCACGCAAGGGCCGCGCAGCATGTCCTGCGCGGCGGGCGCCAGGGGCAGCGGCTGTGCGGCATAGAGCGTGATGGTGTCGACCAAGACGCCCTCGGGCAGGGCGAGCGGCACTGGATCGGCGCCCGACAGCCGCAGATAGCGCCCGGGCGCCAGGCCCCGGGCCACGTCGGCCAGGCCGCCTTCGCCGGTCTGCGCCACGGCAAACCCTGCACCTTGCGCTTCGCGCGCGGTTTCCGCGCCCACCGCCAGTACGGGCAGGGCGCGAAGTGGGGCGAGGTCTGGCCCGCCCAGGCGAAAGAGATTGGCGCTGCCCGCCAGGATCGCGGCATAGCCGGCCGGATCGGGCGCCTGCCAGGCCACCGCCTGCATCGCAAACAGCGGCGCGCCCAGTGCCTCCAGGCCCAGCGCCTGGGCAGCGGCCACGCTCGCGGCGTTGCCGGGCTGCGGCCGCAGGACCAGCAGCGGGCGCATCAGCCGCCGTGGAAAAAGGCGGCGATGCCCTCGGGCGCGCTGGCAAGCAGGCGGCGAGCCAGTTCGAGCGGCGTGGCGGTGTCGCTGGCGGCAAAGCGCGCGCTGTCTTCCACGCGCAGCGCGCCATCGGGGCTGAACAGCGCGGCGCGCAGCACCAGGTCATCGCCCTCGGCAGTGGTCAGCACCGCGATCGGGCTGTGGCAGGTTCCGCCCAGCCCGGTCAGCAGCGCGCGTTCGGCGCGGATCGCAGCATGGGTGGGGCCGTGGTCGATCGCCGCCAGCAGCGCACACACATCTGCGCGCGCGGCCAGGCATTCGATGCCGATCGCGCCTTGGGCAGGGGCGGGCAGCCATTCGTCGGCGGGCAGCACATGGCCCACGCCGGTTTCGCCCAGGCGTTGCAGCCCGGCGGCGGCCAGCAGCGTCACATCGGCTTCGCCCACCTGCAGCTTGGCCAGGCGCGTGGCAACGTTGCCGCGAAACGACACGATGTGCAGATCGGGCCGGGCATGCAGCATCTGCGCGGCGCGGCGCGGCGCACTGGTGCCCACCTTGGCGCCGGGCGGAATGGCGGCGATACTGGCCGCACCCACCAGGACATCGCGCACGTCGGCGCGCGGCAGCACTGCGGCGATGGTGATCTCGGCCGGGCGGATGGTTTCCACGTCCTTCATCGAATGGACCGCGAAATCGATCTCGCCGTGCAGCAGCGCGGCGTCGAGTTCCTTGGTCCACAGCGCCTTGCCGCCGATTTCGGCGAGCGGGCGATCCTGGATGCGATCGCCGCTGGCCACCTGCGGGCACAGCTCCACCGCGCTTTCGGGCCAGCCGTGCGCCGCGCACAGGCGCGCGCGGGTTTCCTCGGCCTGGGCCATGGCCAGCGGCGAGCGGCGGGTGCCAAGGCGCAGCGGTCGGTCGGGCGCCTGCGACGGGTTGTGAGACGGGTTGATCATGCGTGGCTTGCCGTAAACGGGATTATCTCTAAGGGGAAGCTCCGCATGGCCCTGATCCTTGGCATAGAATCCTCGTGTGACGAAACCGCCGTTGCCGTTATCGACGGCAGCGCGCAAACGCTTGCCGGCCGTATCGTGGCCCAGCGCATCGCCTCGCAGGATGAAGCGCACCGGCCCTATGGCGGTGTTGTGCCCGAAATTGCCGCCCGTGCCCATGCCGATGTGATCGCCCCGATGGTGGCTGCCACGCTGGCCGATGCCGGCCTTACCCTCGATGACATGGACGCCATCGCCGCCACGGCCGGGCCGGGCCTGATCGGCGGGGTCATGGTCGGGCTGGTGACGGGCAAGGCATTGGCCATGGCCAGTGGCAAGCCACTGATCGGCATCAATCATCTGGAAGGCCATGCGCTCTCGCCGCGCCTGGCGGAACCGGCCCTGGCTTACCCCTATTGCCTCCTGCTGGTCTCGGGCGGGCATTGCCAGATCCTGGAAGTCATGGGGCTGGGCCGCTATCGGCGCCTGGCCACGACGATCGACGATGCCCTGGGCGAAGCGTTCGACAAGACCGCCAAGGTGCTTGGCCTGGGCTATCCCGGTGGCCCGGCGGTAGAGCGCCTGGCGCGCGAGGGCGATCCCCGCGCCGTGCCGCTGCCGCGCCCCCTGGTGGGCAGTGGCGAGCCGCATTTCTCGTTTGCCGGGCTGAAAAGCGCGGTGCTGCGCGCCCGCGATTCGGGCGCCCATGCCCCGGCCGATCTCGCCGCCTCGTTCCAGCAGGCCGCGATCGATTGCGTGATCGATCGCGCGCGCGGCGCCCTGGCGCAGTGCGCGCCGGGGATGACGGCGCTGGTCGTGGCCGGCGGGGTTGCCGCCAATGCCGCCTTGCGCGGCGCGCTCGAAGGGCTGGCGGCGCAGGCCGGCCTGCCCTTGGTGGCGCCGCCGGTAAAGCTGTGCACCGACAACGCCGCGATGATCGGCTGGGCTGGGGCGGAGCGCTTTGCCCTGGGGCAGCACGATCCGCTCGATCTGCCGGCCCGGCCGCGCTGGCCGCTTGACGATAACGCCGCCCCCGTGCGCGGCGCCGGGGTCAAGGCATGACCAGGGCGCCCGCCATCGGCGTGATCGGCGCGGGCGCCTGGGGCACGGCCCTGGCGCAGATGCTGGCCAGCGACGGCCGCCCGGTAGCGCTGTGGGCGCGCGAGGCAAGCCTGGTCGCCACGATCAACCGCGAGCGGCGCAATCCCACCTATCTCCCGGGCGCGGAACTGGCCGAAACGATCACTGCCACCAGCGATCTGGCCGCCATGGCCAGGCTGCCGGTGCTGCTGTGGGTTACCCCGGCGCAGTTCCTGGGGCAGGTGCTGTCCGGCCTGCCCGACTATGCCGGCGACCTGGTGCTCTGCGCCAAGGGGATCGAGGCGGGCACTGGCCGCCTGATGGCCGACGTGGCGCATGCTGCCGCGCCAGCGGCGCATGTTGCGGTGCTGTCTGGCCCGACCTTCGCGCACGAGGTGGCGGCCGGCCTGCCCACGGCAGTGACGCTCGCCTGTTCCGGCGGGGAAGCGCAGTGGCAGCGCCTGGCCCCGGCCGTGGCGCGGCCGACGTTCCGCCCCTATTATTCGGCCGACGTGATCGGCGCCGAAATCGGCGGCGCGGTCAAGAACGTGCTGGCGATCGCCTGCGGCGTGGTCGATGGGCTCGGCCTGGGGCAGAACGCCCGTGCCGCGCTGATCAGCCGGGGCTTTGCCGAAATGCAGCGCTTTGGCCTGGCCATGGGCGCGCAGGCCGAAACGCTGGCTGGGCTGTCGGGGCTGGGCGATCTCGTGCTGACCTGTTCTTCGGCATCGAGCCGGAATTTTTCGCTGGGCAAGGCGCTGGGCGAGGGCCAAAGCGCGTCTGAGGCGTTGTCAGGCCGCAACACCGTGGCCGAAGGGGCGTATACCGCGCCCGTGCTGGCCGATCTCGCCCGCCAGAAGGGAATTGCCATGCCGCTCGTCGATGCGGTCGTTACCCTGGTGCGTGGCCAGGCGCCTGCCCGGGATGTCGTCGCCAGCCTGCTGGCGCGGCCCTTGCGTGCGGAACGTCCGCTTGGCTGATCCCACTCTTCCCGCCAACCCCACCGACGCGCAGGCGGAGCAGGCCGATATTGCCGCGCTGGCCAAGGGCGGGCGTACCAATTTCTTTGGCTTCGTGCTGCGCCTGGCGGCCAGCGTGCCGTTCCTGTTCATCGCCGGGCGCCTTTATGGCGCGGCCACGCTGGGGCGCTATGCCTCGGCCACGCTGGTGGTGGAACTGGCCGCGCAGCTTGCCACGCTCGGGCAAAAGCGCGGCCTGGCACAACAGCTGGCCAAGGAAGACCGTGCCAGCGCCAAGACTGTGGCTGATGCCTTGCTGCTGACCACGCTGGTGTCGCTGCTGTGCGCGCTGCTGCTGTGGCTGGTGCCGATCATGATGTTTCCCAGCGGGGACTATACCCCGGTGGAGCGGCTGCTGCCGATGGCGATCCTGCCGCGTGCGCTGGGCGATGTGGCCTTGGCCGCGTTGGCCTATCGCTTTGACGTGGGGGCCACGGTGCGCGCCCGCGCCGTGGTGGAGCCGTGGACGCAATCGCTGGCGGCCGGCGGCCTGTGGCTGGCCGGCGCCTGGTGGCTGCCGCTGCGCGAAAGCGGGCTGATCCTGGCCTATGCCGCGGCGATGCTCGCGGCGATGATCACCGCCTTCGTGCCCCTGGTCAAAAGCTATGGCCTGCCGCGCCAGTGGGCGCCGCACCCGGGCGCCTTGCTGCGCCTGGCCAACCGCAACCTGCCGCTGGCCGGGGCCGACGCGGTGGAATGGGGAACGCGCAAGCTTGACCTGTTCATCCTCGGCACGTTCGCGCCGGCCGCCGTGGTCGGCATCTATTACGTGGCGCAGCAGGTCACCACGCTGCCGCAAAAGCTCAAGACCAGTTTCGAGCCGATCCTGGGCCCGGTGATCACCCGCAACCTGCGCGAGAACAACCTGGGCGCGATCGCCCGCCAGGTGTGCCAGGTGGGCTTCTGGATCACCGCCGCGCAGGCTGGCATCGCCCTGGCGCTGGGCCTGCCGGGCAAGGGCGTGATGGGCCTGTTCGGGCCGAATTTCGTGGCCGGCACTGGCTCGCTCGCGCTGCTGCTGGCAGCCGAAGTGGTAGCAGCGCCTGCGGTGGTGAGCGAGGCGGCGCTGATCTATGTCGCGCGGCTGCGCAACTGGTGGATCAGCCTGGGCACGATCGCCCTGCAGGCCGGGCTGACCGTGGCGCTGATCGTTGCCGCGCGCGAACTGGGCTATGACGGCACGGTCGAGGCAATGGGTGCCGCGCTCGCCCTGGTCATTTCCCTGGGCCTCGCCTCGCTGCTCAAGTCGCGCCTGCTCGGCAGCATCCTGGGCCAGAAGATCAGCAACTGGCGTTGGGCGCTGCTGTGGGCGGCAGTGCCGGCGGTGGGCATGGGCATGCTGGCGCGCCTGCTGCCCGAATGGATCGAGGTCAGCCTGGGCATTCCGGCGATTCTGGGCGTCTATGGCCTGGTGATCTGGCGGCGCGGCTTTGGCCCGGAAGACCGGGTGCTGTTCCGCAAGCACAAGAACTAACTTTCCCGACGGCTGGCTCTTGCATGAGCCTTGAGATCCTCCCCGCTTGGCGGGGAGGTGGCAGGCCGCAGGCCTGGCGGAGGGGCTAATTTGAACGGAACGCGGTCGTTCTATTGTTTCGACAGGGTGCGGGCAATCGCCACGAAGTCGCCCACGTCGAGCGTCTCGGCGCGGCGGGCGGGGTCGATTCCCAAGGTTTCCAGGGCATCGAGCGCGCCGGGCACGCCCTTGAGCGACTGCCGCAGCATCTTGCGCCGCTGGCCGAACGCCGCCTCGGTCACGCGTTCGAGCATCCGCGCCGAAACCCCCTCGGGCATCGTGGCGGGGGTCACGTGGACCACTGCCGACATGACCTTGGGCGGCGGGGTGAACGCGCTGCGGTGCACTTTCATGGCAATGCGCGGCGTGGCGCGCCATTGCGACAGGATCGCCAGCCGGCCATAGGCATCGCTGGCAGCAGCCGCGACGATGCGCTCTGCCACTTCAAGCTGGAACATCAGCGTCAGCGAAAGCCAGGCCGGCGGCCAGTCCTGCCCGGAAAGCCAGCCGGTAAACAGCATCGTGCCCACGTTGTAGGGCAGGTTGGCAACCACGTGCCATGGCCCGTCGAACAGGGTGGCGGGATCGATCTTGGTGGCGTCCCCCTCGATCACGCGCAACTGGCCGGGAAAGGCCTCTGCCAGTTCGGCCAGGGCCGGCAGGCAGCGCTTGTCCATCTCGATCGCGGTGACATTGGCGCCAGCGCGCAGCAGGGCGCGGGTCAGGCCGCCGGGGCCGGGGCCCACTTCCAGCACGTTGGCGCCCTTGAGCTTGCCGGGAATGGCGGCAATGCGCGCCAGCAACTGCTCGTCGAACAGGAAGTTCTGGCCCAGTGCCTTGGACGCGAGCAACCCATGGCGGTTGACCACATCGCGCAACGGGGGAAGATCGGGCAGGCTCATGCCCCGGCAGCTGCGCGGCGCGCGGCGCATTCCCCGGCCATGCGGATTGCCGCGATCATCGCGCCCGGGCGCGCCTGGCGGCTGCCGGCAATGCCAAAGGCGGTACCGTGATCGGGCGAGGTGCGGATGATCGGCAGCCCCAGCGTGACATTGACGCCATCGTCGAAATCCAGCGCCTTCAACGGGATCAGCGCCTGATCGTGATACATGCAGATGGCCACATCATACGTCGTGCGGGCCTGGGCATGGAACATCGTATCGGCCGGCAGGGGCCCGTGCGCGGCAATGCCGGCAGCCTGGAGCGCGGCAACGGCGGGGGCGATATAGCTGTGGTCCTCGTGCCCCATACGGCCTTCCTCGCCGGCGTGGGGGTTGAGGCCGGCCACCGCCAGGCGGGGATGGGCGATGCCGAAATCGCGCACCAGCGCGCGCGCGGTGATCGCGCTGCGCCGGGTGATCAGTTCGGCGGTGATCATGCCGGGCACGGCGTGCAGCGGCACATGCACCGTAACCGGCACGACCTTGAGCGAGGGGCCGGCCAGCATCATCACGGCGTCCTCGGGCGCCACGCCGCTGGCCTGGCCGACGAATTCGGTCTGGCCGGGATGGTTGAAGCCCACGCTGGCCAGCCGGCTCTTGGACACCGGCGCGGTGACCAGGGCCGAGGTTTCGCCCGCCACGGTCAATTGCGTGGCCGCGTCGAGCGACTCGAGCGCGAGCATCGCGCCCTCGTCGGTCGGCTGGCCGGGGGTATAGCCAGCATCGCCCAGGTCGAGCACCGGCAGGGCGGAACCGAACGTCGCGGCCGCCTCTTCCAGGCTGCCCACGGCACGCACCGGCACGTCGAGCCCGCGATGGCGCGCGGCCTGGTCCAGCACGCGGCGGCTGCCCACGGCCACGAACGGCTCCAGCTGCGCCATGCCGCGCAAGATCCACGCGGCCGCGATCAGTTCGGGGCCGATGCCGGCAGGATCACCCTGGGAGATGGCGATGGGGTTCATGGGCGGGCGCTATCGGGCTTTGTGGGTGGAGGGGGTGTTGCGGGTCTTGTTGGGCCTCCACCACCCCCCGACCCCCCCCCCGGAGTCGGGGGGGGGGGGGCGCGGCCCCCCCCCCACGGGCGGGGCGGGGGGGGGGGGGGGGGGGGGGGCGGCC
>CAYXUN010000027.1:40949-47673 GCA_964468165.1 uncultured Novosphingobium sp.
TCTGAAGAGGAGGGGGAGGACCGGAGCCCCCTCCGCGTCAGAGGAGGGGGTTGGGGGTGGTGGCGGCAAGCACCTTAGTTATACTCGATCACCGCATCGCGGCGCAGGTCGCGCAGATAGGTCTGGGCGCGCTTGTTCACGCGGTCGTCTTCCATCTGCGACTGCATTTCTTCAAAGCTCGGGCCATCGGCCACCTTGGGATCGTCGCGGCCGCACAGCACCAGCACGCGCACGCCGTCTTCGATCGAACCGAACGGCGGGGTCGCCTCGCCGATCGAGAGCTTGAGCATCGAATCCTGCAGCGCGGCGGGCAGGTCGCGCGCCTTGACCTGGTCGTTGGTGACGACCGAGGCGCCGATGCCGGCTGCCGCCGCATCGACCTGGCCGCAGCCGTGGATGGTCTTGACGGTGGAGGCAAAGGTGGCGGCCTTGGCCGCAGCATCCTTTTCCGTGGTGCCCTTGGGGAAGCTGAGCGAGATCTGCTTGAGGCTGAGGATCGCGTCGCGCGGATCGGCGGTGAGCACCTGGCGCTTGTCGATCAGGTAGAGGATCGAATAGCCGCCGGGGATCTCGATCGGCCCGGCCAGCTGGCCCGGCTGCATCGAGGTGGCGACATTGGCCAGGTCCTGCGGCAGCTGCGCCAGGCGAATCCAGCCCAGGTCCCCGCCGACGGCGGCGGTGGAAGCTTCGGAATACTGCCGCGCATAGGCAACGAAGCTGCCGCCCTTCTTGAGCTGGTCAACGATCTGGTTGGCGTTGGCCATGACCTGCTGGCGGTTGGTGTCATTGGCCGAAAGATAGATTTCGCCGATGCGGTATTCCTCGGTGCCCTTGGCGGCCTTGAGGCGATCCATCATTTCGCGCACTTCGCCATCAGACACGTTGATGAACGGCTGGACGTTGCGGCGCAGCAGGCGCTGCCACGACAGTTCGCCGCGGATCTGGCGCTTGAGCGAGGCGGGCGAAGAGCCGATCGAGACGAGGTACTTGTCGAGCGCGGCCGGGTTCTGGCCGAAGTTCTGCTGGGCCACGCGTTCGTAGGTCTGGTTGACCTCGTCATCGTCAACGTCGACACCGGCCGACTTCGCCTCCTGGATCTGCAGGGTTTCGTCGATCAGGTTGCGCAGCACCTGCAGGCGCAGGCGCTCCTGTTCCTCGGCCGAAACCTTGCCGCCATTGGCATTGACGATCAGCGCCAGGCGCTGGTCGATATCGGTGCCGGTCAGGATTTCGCCGTTCACGATTGCGGTGGCGCGGCGCACGTTGGGATCGCTCTTGCCGAAGATCTGCACGTTGGCGGGAATGTTGAGCTGGCCCGAGGCATCGGGCGCGCCACCGGCGGTTTGCGCCTGGGCCACGCTGCCGGCCACCGGCAGGGCGGCCGTGGCGGCAAGGCCCAGTGCCAGGGCGGCCCGGCCGCACCAGTGACCCATACGAATATCACGGCGCATCTGGAACTGGGGCAGCCGGGTGATGGACTTCATGGCGATCCGAACTTCCTGTCAGGCAACATGCGAATTGGGCTGCATGCGAAATGGTGCGTCGATCCCGGGCCTGCATTGCCCCGGCTTAACCCACGCTGAGTGGCGGCAAGCGGCCGGGAATGCAACGCCGGAATTGGCCGGTTGGGGGAAAACTTTGCGGGAAACGTGGCCAACGGCGGGATTCGGCAGGCCTCATCACCCCGCCCGCACCTGGGTCATCGCCTGCTCATAGCGGCTGTTCATCTCCTGCCCGCGATAGCGCGAATATTCGCACGCCGCGAGCGCTGCGGCAGGCGGGAAGATCACCTGGCTGTTGCGGTAATCATCGGGCATCAGCGCCAGCGCCGCCTGGTTGGGCGTGGGATAGCGGATGGTGCGGGCAATGTCGGCCCCGGCCTTGGCGCCCAGCACGAAATCGATGAAGGCATAGGCCAGGTCGGGATTGGGCGCATTGCGGGGAATGCACAGCCCGTCGCTGGCGAGGATGCCGCCTTCGCGCGGGACGACGAACGCGAGGTCGGGATCGTCGCGCATGACCTGGGCGATATCGCCATTGTATTCGATGACGAGGTCAACATCGCCTGCCAGCAGCAGATCCTGGCCATTGTCGTCATGAAACGCGGCGATATTGGGCTTTTGCTTGAGCAGCATGGCCTTGACCTGGGCAATCACGGCCGGATCGTTGGTATTGGCCGGATGCCCGAGGTATTTCGCGCCGATCTCGAACAGTTCGCTCGCTTCGGCCAGCAGGGCGATGCGCCCCTTGTAGCGATCGGAATCGAGCACCCACTTCCAGCTGTCGGGCACGCCATCGACCTTGGACTTGCGATAGCCGATGCCGGTGACGATCCAGGTATAGGGCACCGAGACGCGACGGCCGGGATCGAACGGCGGATCGAGGAACTGCGGCGCGATGCTCTTGAGGTTGGGGATCTTGGCGTGGTCCAGCTCGGTCAACATACCGGCCGCGTGCATGCGCTCGACAAAGTCGTTCGACGGCACGATCACGTCATAGCCCTGGTTGCCGCTGCGCAGCTTGGCGAAGAGTTCGTCATTGTTGGCAAACAGGCTGATATTGACGCCCGCGCCAGCGGCCTTGGTGAAATCGGCCACGGTGTTTTTGCCGATGTAGGTATCCCAGGTGTAGAGATTGAGCGAGCGCGCCGGCTTGCCGCGCGAACAGGCGCCCAGCGCGCCGGTAAACGACAGGCCGATGCCGGCAAGGCCAGCCTGGCGCAGGAACATGCGGCGAGAATGGACCATCTTCGTTCAATTTCCCATGCGGCGTGACGACACGGCGGGGGGATGGCGCCCGATCACGCTTTGAGCAAGAGGTGATCGCGTTCCCAGGACGAGATCACTTCGTCATAGGCGGCCAGTTCGTTGAGCTTGATCTCGTAGAACGCCTTGATGAACTGCTCGCCCAACAGGTCGATCACCGGCTGGCAATCGATCATCTGCTTGAGCGCGGCATCGAGGTTGCGCGGCAGGGTGCGCTCCTCGTCATAGGCGTTGCGGTTCATCAGCGGCAGCGGCTCGATCCGTTCCTGCAGGCCGATATAGCCGCAGGCCAGCGTGGCGGCGATGGCGATATAGGGATTGGCATCGGCGCCGGGCAGGCGGTTTTCGATGCGCGTGCTGCGCGGGCCGCTGACGGGAATGCGCAGGCCGCAGCTGCGGTTGTCGAGCCCCCATTGCACGTTGATCGGCGCGCTGTGGGCCGGGCGGATGCGGCGGAAGGAATTGACGTTGGGCGCAAACAGCGGGACGACCTGCGGCAGGTAGCGTTGCAGCCCGCCGACGAACCAGCGAAATTCCGGGGTGAGCCCGGCCTGCGTGCCGAACAGGTTGTTGCCGCCCGCGTCCACCGCCGAAATGTGCAGGTGCATGGCGCTGCCCGGCTGGCTTTCCATCGGCTTGGCCATGAACGTGGCATAGACCCCGTGCTTGAGCGCGACCTGGCGCACGATGCGCTTGAAGATTACCACCTGGTCGCACAGCGCCACGGGATCGCCGTGGTTGAAGTTGATTTCCAGCTGCGCCGTGCCGCCTTCGTGGATCATGGTATCGAGCTGGAGCGAGGCGATTTCCGAATTGTCGTAGATTTCCTCGATGATGTCTTCGTATTCGGTCACCGATTCCAGGCCATAGGGCTGGGGCGAGCTTTCCGCGCGGCCCGAGCGCCCGCGCGGCGGCTGGATCGGCAGATCGGGATCGGAATTGACCTCGGTAAGGTAGAATTCCAGTTCGGGCGCCACCACCATCTGCCAGCCCATGTCGGCATATTTGGCCAGCATGCGCTTGAGCACGTGGCGCGGGGCGATCTCGAACGCGCTGCCATCGCGGTGCAGGGCATCGGCCACGACGAAAGCGGTGGGCGTGCGAAAACCCGGTGCCACGCAGATCGAGTTGATATCGGGCAGCAGCGTGACATCGGGATCGCGGTAGAGGAAATCGTCCTCGTCGGTATCGGCATAGTCCCCGGTGATGGTGACGGAAAACACCGACGAGGGCAGGCGCAGGCTCATGTTGCCGACCGAGGCGATGAACTTGTCGGCCGGCCAGACCTTGCCGCGCACCACGCCATTGATATCGGGGACGAGGCATTCGACCTCGCTGATGCGTTTTTCGCGGATCCATTCGGCAAATGCTTCGGTCATGGGATCACTCGCTTGTAAGAAGGGGGTCAGAGACGGTCGCGCAGGGCAAAGAAGGTCATCGCGGCGGCCATGGTCGGCCAGCGCAGCAAGGTGCCTCCGGGAAAGCGGGGCGTGGGCAGGCGGCGCACCAGATCGAGCGCGGGCGAGGGCAGCCCGGCCATGGCCGCGCCGATCTCGCCACCCAGCCACGGCGCCAGCACCACGCCCAGCCCGGAGAACCCGCTGAGCGACCACAGGCCCGGCGCAACCTGCGCGGCATGGGGCAGGCGATGCGGCGTGATCGACAGCGTGCCACCCCAGGCGTGGTCGATCGCCACGTCGGCCAGTTGCGGGAAGACCCGCAGCATGTGTGGCCGCACGAACGCGGCGATATCGGCCGGCAGCCGCCAGGAATAGCGTTCCCCGCCGCCGAACAGCAGGCGATGATCGCGCGTGATGCGGAAGTAATAGACCACGAAGCGCGAATCCGACACCGCCTCGCCGCCGCGGATCAGCGCTGCCGCCCGCTCTGCCCCCAGGGGCGCGGTGGTGGCGATGAAGTTGTTGATCGGCAGGACATGGGCATCGACGGACGGCACCAGGCCCGTGGCATAGCCGCCCGTCGCCACCAGCACCTGGCCCGCGCGCACCGTGCCGCCGGGGGTGGCAATGCGCCAGGCAGGCCCCTTGCCCATGGTGCCATCGGGCGCAATGCCGGTGCAGCGGCTGTGCGGGTGGATCACCGCGCCGGCGGCCCGCGCCGCACCCGCCATGGCCAGCGCCAGCTTGAGCGGGTGGAGATGGCCGCCGGCCCTGTCCAGGCTGCCGCCGTGATAGGCCTGGCTGCCGACCATGGCGCGGATATCGTCACGGCCCAACGGGATCAGGTCGTGATGGCCATAGGTCTCTTGCAGAAAGCGTACCTCGGCATGGGTCTGCGCCACCAGGCCGGGCTTGTGATCGGCGTGGATCAGCCCGGGGCGAAAATCGCAACGGTCGGGATCGTGCGCGATCAACCGGTCGAGATGATCGCGCGCGGCACGGGCCATGCCCCACATCGTGCGCGCCCCGTCGCTGCCCAGGTGGCGGGCCAGCCAGTGCTGGTCCTTGTTCCAGCCCAGGTGGACCTGGCCGCCATTGCGGCCCGAGGCGCCCCAGCCGACAGGGCCACTGTCCAGCAGAACGACCGATCGCCCGGCCTCTGCCAGCCGCAATGCGGCACCCAGACCTGTGTAGCCCCCGCCGATGATGCAGGCATCGGCCTGCACATCCTGATCCAGCGCCGTGCCGGCAAAGGCCATGGACGCGGTGGCGGCGTAATAGGACGGCGGATAGGCCCGCACATCCTCGCCGGTTGGTCCTGCCCGCTCGATGGATCGAGGCGTCAACATTGCCTGTGGTTCTACCCCATGCGGCACGGGGCGACAAGCAAGGCGCTGGGGGTTTGGCTGCCAGGGTGGTGCGCGGCATGCACCGCCCTGGCGCCCCGAACCTTACGGCGCAGCGTCACCCAGGGTGGCGCCGTCCCAGTGTTCATCGGCCTTGCCATCGACAAAGCGCCACATGTCGAACCAGGTGGTGGTATAGGTCTTGCCCGGGTTCTTGGGGTCCTTGAGCGTGCGCACCATGCTGACCACGACGCGATCGCCCTCGGCCGTGACCGCGGCGACCGGCGTGGCCATGTGCGCCGGGCAGGCCTTGGGCTGCACCTTGACCACCTGGGTAAAGAAATGGACCACGGTATCGCGGCCCGAGGGCACCATCGGGTTGTGCTGGTGATAGGCGGGGGTAAGGTATTGATCCGCCTTGTCCCAATGCCCGCATTCCAACAGGTCTTTGACGATATGGAGCGCGGCCTGCTTGTTGCGGTTGAGCACCGGATCGGGGCTGGTGAACAGGCTTTCGGCGTCGGGCACAGCCACCACTGCCTCCTGGGCGTGAACGGGCGTTGGTAGAGCGGCCAGGGGCAGAGCGGCCAGGGGCACGGCGGCAAGCGGCAGGGCCAACAGGCCGGTGGCGATCAGGGCATGGGCATGGCGTAGCATCGTTGGCTCCCTCCTTATGAAACGGCGTTACAGCGGCAGGCCCAGCCGCGGGCCGATCCAGACCATCAGGCTGTAAAGCGCAATGGTCAGCGCGCAACCGGCCAGCAGCGCCGGCCAGAACCCGGCGCCGTGGCGCAACAACGCCGGCATCAGCAGGAACATCGGCAGCGAGGGCAGCACATACCAGAACGTGGCCCCGGCATGGGCCGCCATGTTCTCCGCATCGGGGCGATCGTGCCACAGCCAGATCATGCCCATGACCGACACCAGCGGCAGCGACGCAATCAGCGCGCCAAAGCCGGGATAGCGCCGGGCAAGGGTAGAGGCGGTGGCGATCAGCACGCCGGAAATGGCGGCCTTGAGAGCAAGCTGCAACATGGTGCGCCGGTGTTACGGCAGCCACGCCGCGTTGCCTAGCGCTGCTTGGCCCAACGGGGTGCGTGCGAGCGGTGGAATTGGTGGGTAGCTGCGTTTTGTGCCGCCATTGCCGCATGGTACAAGCGGGACCCCGGATCAAGTCCGGGGTGACGAGAAAGTTGAGATAAATCATTTTCTT
>CAYXUN010000028.1:0-22335 GCA_964468165.1 uncultured Novosphingobium sp.
CAGCGAAGGAGTAAACTCGGCCAGCGTCTCGGACGGCAGTCATGAGAGCGTACCAGCTTGACCATCAGTCGAGCCCCGCTTCGTTCACGAAGATGGCGCCCTGGGTCACGACCTTTTCACCCGGATTGAGGCCGGACAGGATCGTCACGCGGCCATCGTGGCTTTCGCCGGTCGTCACGTCGCGCGCCTTGACGCGGCCATGGCCCAGCCACACCCACACGCGGGCGCTGTCGCCCTCGTGGATCACCGCCTCGGACGGCAGGCTGAGCAGGTGCGGGGTCACCGGGGCCGTCGAAACTTCCTTCTCGGGCGTTTCGATGGTGAAGTTGGCAAACATCTGCGGCTTCAACGCGCCATCGGCATTGGGAATCGTCGCGCGCACCTGCAGGCGGTGCGAGACCGGATCGATCTGTGCGCCGACGTTGTCGATCGTCGCGTCAAACGTGCGGCCGGGGAATGCCGTGGCGGTCACCACCACCTTGTCACCCAGGTGCACGCGCGATGCGTCGCTTTCGGCCACTTGCGCCACCAGCCACACGCGCGACAGATCGGCGATCAGGAACGCCGGCTGGCTGCCGGCGGCATTGGCGCCACCGGCCACGTACTGCCCTTGCGCGATCGAGCGGGTCACCACCACGCCACCGATCGGCGCGCGCAGCACGGCATTGCTGCCAGCGCCCGTGCCGGCGCCGAACACGCCCAGCTTGGCCTGGGCGGCGGTCACCGCCGCATTGGCGATGCCCAGCTGCGACTGTGCGGCCACCAGGTCGCTGCGCGCCTGCTGCAGGTCTTTCAGCGCGCCACCGGCAGTGCGATAGATTTCCTCGGCGCGCTGGGCATTTTCGGTCGCCACGCGCACTTGCGCCGATGCGCTGGTGCGCTGCGCCAGGGCGGCCGCCAGGGCGTTGCGCGCATCGGCAATGTCGGTGGTATGCACCGACAGCAGCGGGCTGCCGGCCTGGACGCGATCGCCGTTCTGCACGAAGACCTGCTGCACCTGGCCCGAATAGGGCAGGAACACCGGGGTCGAGCGCGTTTCATCCACCGTGATCTGGCCGCTGGCGCCCGTGCGGGCATAGCCATCGTCCGCGCCCGCCGTCTCGATCTTGAGGCTGGCCACCTGGCTGTCGGTCAGTTGCACTTCGCCGGCCGGCAGCGGGGCCGCCACCGGCTCGGGCTGGTGCATCCAGGAATGCAGGGCAGTGGCTCCTGTCGCCACCAGGGCCACGGCGGCAACCGACAGGGCCAGAACCCTGATCTGCTTGGCACGGGACATCTGCGGCACGGCGTGTTCGAAATTCATGGCGCGCGGTCTTCTCTTCGGTCCAAAGATGGCAGCTTGTCTATCAACCGTTGCAGGCAAGAGACAGGCTGATGGTGCCCTCTGACGCACACCACCTGTCCGCGCCACTGGTAGTCTCGTTAAATTACCGTAATGCGGGCCATCGGGCGCGCCCGAAGCCGGCAAAACGCAGGCGCCATGCGGCTTTTTCGGCATGGCCTCCGGCCCGGTTTTTTGCAGCAATCGGTAACGATCTGCTATCCATCGCCGCGCGGCCGCACGCGCCCACGTCACCATGGCGTTGTGCAATTTGTCCACGCCGCCTAGGGTCCGCCACCAGACCGTCACACCTGAAACAATTTGCGGAGCATCCCTTGGCCCGGCGCCTTACGCTTTACATCGTCATCGCCATGATCCTGGGGATCGCCACGGGCTATGCCCTCAACCGCGCCCTGCCGGCCGATAGCCCCACGCTGGCGACAGCGGCCGAAACGCTCAAGCTGCTGCCCGATGTGTTCCTGCGCCTGATCAAGATGATCATTGCGCCGCTGATCCTGGCCACGCTGGTTTCGGGCATCGCCGGCATGGGTGACAGCGCAGCGCTGGGCCGTATCGGCGGCCGGGCGCTGGGCTGGTTCATCACCGCCAGCCTGGTATCGATCAGCCTGGGGCTCCTGCTGGTCAATCTGTTCCGCCCCGGCCACGGGTTGCAGTTTGCCGCCTCGGCCAAGGTAGGCGATCTCGCCACGGCTGATTTCACCGTGCACCATTTCGTGCTGCAGATCGTGCCGACCAGCCTGCTCGATGCCATGGCGCAGAACAACGTGCTGCAGATCCTGGTTTTCTCGCTGTTTGCCGGCCTCGCGCTCTCGGCCATCGGCGAAAAGGGCGCACCGCTGCTGCGCGGGGCAGAGGCGCTGGCCAGCCTCATGCTGACGATGACCGATTATGTGATGAAGGCAGCGCCCCTTGCCGTGTTCGGCGCGCTGGCGGCGGTGGTCGCCACCAAGGGCCTGGGCATCATCGTCACCTATGGCGTGTTCGTGTCGGAATTCTATTTCGCGCTGCTGCTGCTGTGGGGTCTGCTGCTGGGCCTGGGCGGCATCTTCCTGGGCAAGCGCGTGCTGCTGCTGGCCCGCTATATTCGCGAGCCGGTGCTGCTGGCGTTTTCCACCGCCAGCTCGGAAAGCGCGCTGCCGCGCCTGTTCGAACAGCTCGACCGGTTCGGCGTGCCGCGCCGCATTTCGGGCTTCGTCCTGCCGCTGGGCTATTCGTTCAATCTCGACGGCTCGATGATGTACACCAGCTTTGCCACGATGTTCATCGCGCAGGCCTACAACATCGCGCTATCCTGGCAGCAGCAGATCGCCATGTTGCTCACCCTCATGGTCACGTCCAAGGGCATCGCCGGCGTGCCGCGCGCCAGCTTGGTGGTCATCGCCGCGACGCTCACCCAGTTCGGCCTGCCGGTCGAAGGCATTGCCCTGCTGCTCGGGGTCGATACGTTCCTCGACATGGGCCGCACGGCCACCAACGTGGTGGGCAACGCCGTGGCAACCGCGGTCATCACCCGCTGGGAAGGCATGCTGCAGGTGCCGCTCGATCCCGATGCCCCGGCCGCGGTCCCGCCGCACGATACGCCCGAGCACGGCCGGCGCGGCCTGCACCTCGACCAGGGGCAGTAACGGCGAAGAAAGCTATTTGGCCAGCGTCACCGGCTGAAACTGGCCCAGCCCGCACGAACCGCGCGGGCCGCCGCCCGGCCCGGTCTGCAACACGGTGATCACGTCCACGTTGCACAGTTGCGCCTGGCTGGTCGCATAGCCGAAGGTCTGCTGGAACCCCAGGCCATAGCAGCGCTGGGGCAGCGTGTTGCGATACCAGCGGCTGCCGACGCGAAAATCGATCGTCCAGTCGTCGCGCACCCGGCTTTCGCTGATCTGGCTGAGGGGAATGCAGCTTTCCGCCCGGCCGATCGGGGTGGCAGCTGGGGTCTTGGGCGAATGGCCATCGGCGCCAGCGCTGCGCGGCCCATCACCGGGCGTGCAGGCCGCCAGCGCGATGAGCAAGGCGGCAACCGCGATCGAACGAACCATGGCACTCTCTCCTTGGCATGGCGCGTGGATCACGCCGTTTTCGGGGCAACCACCTGTTTCTTGGCGACCTTTTTCTTCGTAACCACTTTCTTCTTGGCAACCGGCGGCTTGGCCCCGTGTTCGAGCACCTTGGCCTTGAAGGCGCACAAGTCCACCACCGGGCAGCGCCAGCATTCGGGCGTGCGCGCCTTGCAGATATAGCGCCCATGCAGGATCAGCCAATGGTGCGCGCCCAGCCGAAACGGCCCCGGCACTTTCTTGTCCAACTGCGCTTCCACCGCCTCGGGCGTCTTGCCCTTGGCCAGGCCGGTGCGGTTGCCAACGCGGAAGATGTGCGTGTCCACCGCAAAGGTTTCCATGCCGAACGCGGTGTTGAGCACGACATTGGCGGTCTTGCGCCCCACGCCTGGCAGCGCGGTCAGGGCATCGCGGTCGGCCGGCACCTCGCCGCCATGGTCGCGCACCAGGATTTCCGACAGCGCGATCACGTTCTTGGCCTTGGTGTTGAACAGGCCGATCGACTTGATATGCGCCTTGAGGCCTTCCTCGCCCAAGGCAACCATCTGCGCCGGGGTCTTCACCTCCGCGAACAGGCGGCGCGTCGCCTTGTTGACGCCCACGTCGGTCGCCTGCGCCGAAATCGTCACCGCCACCAGCAACTGATAGCTGTTGCCATAGGCCAGCTCGGTTTCCGGCGCGGGGTTGGCCTCGGCCAGGCGGCGAAAGAATTCGAAGATCTGGTCCTTCTTCAAGGCGGTCAGTCTCCCAGCCCCAGCACCTGCGGCATGGTATAGCGGCCGGGCTCCTGGGCCAGCAACCATTCGCCGGCGCGGATCGCCCCCTTGGCAAAGATGCCGCGGTTCTCGGCCAGGTGCGACAGGCTCAGGCGCTCGTTATCGGCCAGGAAATGCACGGTGTGATCGCCCGCCACGCTCCCGCCGCGCAGCGCGGCAAAGCCGATCGTGCCGGCCTCGCGCTGGCCGGTCATGCCATCGCGCCCGCGCACGGCCACGTCCTTGAGGCCCACCTGGCGGCCGCGCGCCGCCGCTTCGCCCAGCAGCAGCGCAGTGCCCGATGGCGCATCCACCTTCATGCGGTGGTGCGTCTCGACGATCTCGATGTCCCAATCGGTGCCCAGCCGCGCGGCGGCCTCCTGCACCAAGTGCGCGAGCAGCGTGACGCCGAGCGAGGTATTCCCGGTCTGCAGCACGGGAATCGAAACCGCCGCCGCATCGATCAGCCAATGGTGCCGCTCTTCCAGGCCCGTCGTGCCCACCACGATCGGCGTGCCGGTGGCGATCGCGGCATCAAGGTTGAACTCCAGCGCTGTCGGGGCGGAAAAGTCGACCAGCACATCGCTGGCCTGGGCCAGCGCCATGACATCGCCATCGCGGTCGATCCCGCCCGCCAGGTCGTGCCCGGCTGCCGCCACGGCTGCCTGCAACGCCTGCCCCATGCGCCCCGCGCTGCCGATGATGCCGATGCGTGCCATGTCCGTTGCGTCCTTCTGCTCTGCCGTGCGCCTCCCTTAGGGCGTTCGCCCGCCCGCGGTCGAGACAGAATGCGCAGGCCGCCAGCGCAAGCCATCGATCACCACGCGCAGCGCGGGCGAAACATTGGCGCGGCTGGGGTAATAGAGGTGATAGCCGGGATAGGGCTCGCACCAATCGTCGAGCACCTGGATCAGCCGCCCGGCGGCAATGTCGGCCGCCACGCCGCTTTCGGGCAGGAAAGCAAAGCCCAGGTCATCGCGCATCGCCTGCGCGGCCAGGGCCAGCGTGTTGACGGTAAGCGGCCCTTCCACCCGCATGCGCAGCGCCTCCCGCCCGCGCGAAAATTCCCAGGCATAGATGCCGCCGCGCGTCGGCAGGCGAAAGTTGATGCACGGATGCGCCGCCAGGTCGCGCGGATGGCGCGGCAGATCGCGTCCGGCGCAGAATGCCGGAGTTGCCACCACCACCATGCGCAGGTCCGGCCCGATCGGCACCGCCACCATGTCGCGCGCCAGGATATCGCCCGATCGCACCCCGGCATCGAGCCCTGCTGCCACGATATCGACCAGGCCATTGTCGACCAGCACCTCTACCGCGATATCCGGCCAGGCGCGCAGGATGCGGCGCAGGCCCGGCCACACCACGGTTTCGGCCGATCCCTCGTCCACCGTCAGCCGCACCAGGCCCGATGGCCGCGCCAGGCTTTCGCCCAGGGCATCGACCGCCGCATCGATCGCGGCGAAATGCGGCGCCACGCCTTGGGCCAGCCGCTCTCCCTCGGGCGTGGGCGCCACGGCGCGGGTCGTGCGGTTGAGCAGGCGCACCCCGATCTGCGCCTCCAGCCCGGCGATCGTGCGGCTCAGCGCCGATTGCGAGGTGCCGAGTTGCGCGGCGGCGCGGGTGAAGCTGCGCTCGCGCACCACGGCCAACAGCGCGCGCAGGTCATCATGGTCGGGGCGGATCATTGATGCATTCCTGATATCAGTCCATGCCCTTATTGCCCCATTATCAGCTTAATGGCGATGGCCTAGAGAAAGCGCCATCCCTCTCCCCCTGTTTGAAAGGACCTGCTGCATGACCGTCATGGCCTATGCCGCGCCCGCGGCCGACCAGCCGCTCGGCCCCCTTGCCATCACCCGCCGTGAACCCGGCCCCAACGATGTCGCCATCGCCATCGCCTGGTGCGGGGTCTGCCACTCTGACCTGCACACCGCGCGCAACGAATGGAACAATGCGGTCTATCCCGTCGTCCCCGGGCACGAGATCGTCGGCCACGTCACCGCCGTTGGCGCCGATGTCACCAAGTTCAAGGTGGGTGACACCGTCGGCGTTGGCTGCATGGTCGATTCGTGCGGCCATTGCGGTTCGTGCCACGATGGGCTGGAACAGTTCTGCGAAGAAGGCATGACGCAGACCTACAATTCGCCCAGCCCCGATGCGCCGGGCCACACGCTGGGCGGATATAGCCAGGCAATCGTGGTCGATCAGGGCTTTGTCCTGCATGTCCGCCATGCGCCCGAACAGCTGGCTGCGGTTGCGCCGCTGCTCTGCGCCGGGATCACCACGTGGTCGCCGCTGCGCCACTGGAATGTCGGGCCGGGCAAGAAGGTCGGCATCGTCGGCATCGGCGGCCTGGGCCACATGGGCGTCAAGCTGGCCCGCGCGCTCGGTGCCCACGTCGTGGCTTTCACCACCAGCCCGGCCAAGCGCGAGGAAGCCCTGGCGCTCGGCGCGCACGAGGTGGTCGTCTCGCGCAATGCGGATGAAATGGCCGCCCAAGCCGGCAGCCTCGATTTCATTCTCGATACCGTGGCCGCCAGCCACAACCTCGATGCCTTCGTCACTCTGCTCAAGCGTGACGGCACGCTGTGCCTGGTCGGTGCGCCCGAACATCCGCACCCCAGCCCGACCGTGTTCAACCTGATCTTCGGCCGCCGCTCGATCGCCGGTTCGCTGATCGGTGGCATCGCCGAAACCCAGGAAATGCTCGATTTCTGCGCCGAGCATGGCATCGTCTCGGAAATCGAGACCATCGCGGTGCAGGATATCAACCAGGCCTGGGACCGCATGGAAAAGGGTGACGTGCGCTATCGCTTCGTGATCGATTCGAGCACGTTCGCCTGATCCTTCCGCCCTGGCCATCCCTGGCCTTCATGCCGGATTGGCACGCCCGTGCCGATCCGGCATGATCGCCCCATGAGCCTGCCCCAGCATATCGTGATCCTCACCGGCGCCGGCGTTTCGGCGGAAAGCGGGATCGACACCTTCCGCAGCGGCGCCAATGGCGGCCCCAGCCTGTGGGAGCAACACCGCGTCGAAGACGTCGCCACGCCCGAGGCCTTTGTCCGCGATCCCGATCTCGTGCTGCGCTTTTACGACATGCGCCGCGCCGCCATCCAGGAAAAGCTGCCCAACGCCGCCCACCGCGCGCTGGCCCGGCTGGAGCGGGAGTGGCCGGCCAAGGTGCCCGGCGGCAGCGTCACCCTGATAACCCAGAATGTCGATGACCTGCACCGTCGTGCGGGATCGGACAATCTCATCGCCATGCACGGCCAGCATCTTTCGGCCTGGTGCACCGCCTGCGACAGCCGCCATGCCTGGACCGGCCCGCTGATCGACCGGCCACCCTGCCCCACCTGCGGCGCGGCGGCGCTGCGGCCGGATATCGTCTGGTTCGGCGAAGTGCCCTATCGCATGGACGATATCCACGATGCCATGGCGCGGGCAGACCTGTTCGTGTCGATCGGCACCTCGGGCGCGGTCTATCCGGCGGCCGGCTTTGTACGGCTGGCACGGGAAATCGGCGCCGAAACGCTCGAACTCAATCTCGAACGCAGCCAGGGTTCGGCCTGGTTCCACGATACCCGCCTGGGCCCGGCCACGCAGATCGTGCCCGATTGGGTGGATGAACTGCTCAAGACACCCTGATTTTCAACGGGGATGCGAAAGAGCCCGGACAAGGTCTCCAGGGAGCCTCGGTCCGGGCCAAGTCCCAGGATCGTGGCTCGCACCACGCGCCTGTCGGGTCGCCCATCCTGTCTACGCGCGCGCGGCGCGGCCGCCATCCCCTGAACGCGGTATGGTTACGCTTTTTTTCAAACCCCGCGCCCGCGTTCAGGCGGCGGGGCGGTCGGTGCCACAGGTGGCGCAGGCCGGATCGTGCGCGATCCGCATCGTGCGCAGGCCGGGCTTCAATCCATCGATCACGTGCAGCTGGCCCCACTGCGGATCGCCCAGGCTGGCCACGCCTTCCAGCAGCACGCGCAGCGCCGCCATGGCGCCAAACGTGCCGACCATGCCGACCATCGCCCCTAGCACGCCCTGCGCCGCGCAGGTGTCGCAATCGTCGGCATCAAAGGCATCGCCGACAAAGCAGCGATAGCAAGCCTCGCCCGGCCTGTGCCCGGCAAAATTGGCTACCTGGCCCTGGAACCGGCCCAGCGCCGCGCTGGTGAGCGGCACGCCGCCCGCCACGCAGGCGTCTGACACCGCCAGGCGCGTGGCAAAGTTGTCCGATCCGTCCAGCACCACATCAGCCCCGGCGATCAGCGCGGCGGCGTTGTCAGGCCCGATGCGGGTGCGATGGGCATGCACGACCAGGTCGGGATCAAAGCGCGCCACCCACTGCGCCGCAGCCTCGGCCTTGGCATGGCCCACATCGGCCAGGGCAAAGATCGTCTGGCGCTGCAGATTGGACGGCTCGATCACATCATCGTCGATCAGGGTCAGCCGCCCCACGCCTGCCCCCGCCAGGTATTGCAAGGCCGGCGCACCGATGCCGCCCACGCCCACCAGCACCACATGCGCGCCCATGATCCGCGCCTGGCCCGCACCGCCCACCTCGGGCAGCACGATATGGCGGGCAAAGCGGTTCAAGCGGTCTGGCGTGATGGCGGGCGTCATGGCCGTGGAGGTAGGCGCCCGCGCACAAAAAGGCGAGAGGCGCCGTTTGCAAAGCCGCTGCCGCGCGCCCACACTGCCGGCCATGAGAGACCGTATCTGGATCGTGCTGATCCTCGCCCTGCTGCTGGGCGTGGTGATCGGCTGGTGGGGCAAGGGCCGCTGGGCCGAACACACGTGCCAGGCCAGCGGCGGCACATGGTACGACAGCGCCAGCGCCTGTGGAAAAGTCAGCGCAAAAACCTGATCACAAGCTGTGCATCACTGGCAGACAACCCGGTGCAAAAGCCTGTGCATGACGCGCGGATAACCCCGGCAAAAACCGGGTATGACCCTGCGGAAAAGGTGCGCACAACCATGGGGACAGGCTTGCGCACAATCCTGTGGCAAACCTGTGCGCAAGCCCGGCACGATCCTGTGCATAGGCGGTGGAGCGGGGGTGGAAACCCGGCCCCCTCACTTGGGGCCGGGCATCGCATGCGGGTGGATCAGTCTTCCAGCTGGCGCAGCAGGGTGCGCACGTCGCCGTCCATGTCGGCGTCGCGGCTGCGCAGATCCTCGATCAGGCGCACGGCATGAATCACCGTGGAGTGATCACGACCGCCAAACTTGCGGCCGATTTCGGGGTAGGAGCGCGGCGTGAGCACCTTGGCCAGGTACATCGCCACCTGGCGCGGACGCACCACGGCGCGGGCGCGGCGCTTGGACGCCATTTCCGAGCGATCGACGCGATAGAACTGGCACACCGTGCGCTGGATCTCGTCGATGGTGATGCGGCGGCGGTTGGCCGAGAGGATATCGGTCAACTGCTCCTCGGCCAGTTGCAGGCTCACCTGCTGACCGGTCAGTTGGGCAAAGGCGATCAGCTTGTTGAGGCCACCGACCAGTTCGCGCACGTTGCGGTTGATCGTGCGGGCGAGGAATTCGACCACGTCTTGCGGCACCTGGGCGCTGGTGAAGCGCGACAGGCGGTGCTCCAGGATCTGGCGCCGCAGCTCGATGTCAGCAGCCTGTATATCGGCGACGAGCCCCATCGAGAGGCGCGAGAGCAGGCGCTGTTCGACCCCGTCGAGCGCCTGGGGCGCGCGATCGGCGGCCACCACCAGGCGCTTGCCGGCGCTCAGCAGGGCATCGATGGTGTGGAGGAATTCCTCCTGCGTGCTGGCCTTGCCGATGATGAACTGGATATCGTCCACCAGCAGCATGTCGAAGCTGCGCAGGCGGCTCTTGAACTCGATCATCTCGTTCTGGCGCATGGCCTGGACGAATTCGATCATGAACCGCTCGGCCGAGCAGTAGAACACCCGTGCGCCCGGCCGCGCGGCCATGAAGCCGTTGGCAATGGCGTGGAGCAGATGCGTCTTGCCCTGCCCGGTCGAGCCCTTGAGATAGAGCGGCGAGAACTGCGGCTTTTCGGCCGCGGCCATGCGCTGCGCGGCATTGAGCGCCAGGACATTGGCACTGCCGGTGACGAAATCGCCAAAGGTCAGCGAGGGATCGATGCCCGAGGCCGAAACATCGAAGCCGGCCACGGTCTGCGGCGCCGGAGCGGCTACCGGGCGGCTGGCAGGCGCCAGCACCGGCGCGGTTTCGTTGGCCGCCGGCACGCGCAGTTCGGGCGCAGCACGGCCGCCCACGCGCAGTTCGGGCATGGCGCGGCGGCGCGGATGCACGGTGATGCGCACCTGGCGCACTTCGGCCCGCGCGATCTTCCAGGCAAGCGACAGGCGATCGGCAAAGCGATCCGCCACCCAGTTGGCCGAAAATTCGGTCGGCAGGAACAGGTCCAGCGTGCCGGTTTCCTTGCAGAAGCTGCCCAACTGGATCGGCTTGATCCATTGCGTGTGCAGTTGCGGACCCAGATCCTTCTTCAGCCCCTGGCTGATGTCGGCCCAATCGGCCGCCAGGTCGAGAGCTTCCTGGTCCTCCATTCCCCCCTCACGTCCTTTCCGAAGCGTCGCGGCCTGACCGGCCCCGCGCCCATTGGTTGTTGCAAGGGCAGCGGTTCCAGCCTGGGAACCTGCCGACCCTCGGGAATTGCCACCTTGGGAACCGAGCGCGGCCGTGCCACCTGCACCGCCGCTCGCACCGCCGAAATGATCCATCTTCACGCTTCGCCGTCCCACCTAAATTTCCAGGCCTGCGGCCAGATACCCCCGAATTGCGGACGCCCGACAAAGGCGAGCACGTCCGCCCGACGCGGCTTTTCGGACAACGACCGACCAACCACGCCCGCAGACACAGCTTACCTGTCCGCCGATGCCGCAATGGGCACGGCGGATGCCGTTTTGAGCGATGTTCCGTGACACCACACACCGGTCGTTCTGCATCACAGCAAAGCGGCCAGCGCGCGGCGTGGTCTCTGTCTATGAGCCACTGCGGGGGCTGTGCAAGCCCATGGAGCGCAAAATTTCTGAAATAATTAGCCTTGACTCAACAACTGCGCGCAAATTGCTCTAAGTTGTGGAGTTTCAGATAATTAGCAAAAACCAGAACGCGCGAATCGCCACAAATCCGTCACTTGCCGAAATGGCCGTGTCATCGAACCGTCGCATAAGCCGCAGACGAAAATGGCCGGCGTTCATCACGCCGGCCAAAGCCGTATTTGTACGCAGCGTATTCCTTCAGGAAAAAGGAATACTCCAGCGCCGAATCAGAGCGCAGCGACTCGCTTGCTCAGACGCGACAGCTTGCGGGCTGCAGTGTTCTTGTGGACCACGCCACGGGCAACGCCACGGGCCAGTTCCGGCTGGGCAGCCTGCAGGGCTTCTGCCGCCACGGCCTTGTCGCCGCCAGCGATCGCGGATTCCACCTTCTTCACGAAGGTGCGGATGCGCGAAAGACGGTTGCCGTTGATTTCGGCGCGGCGTTCGTTGCGACGGATGCGCTTGCGGGCTTGCGGCGTATTGGCCATGTCTGTCCTGTTTCGTCCTCTGGCGGGCCACCCCGATGGGGCAGACCGGGAAATGTCCTGGTAGCTTGCTCGACGTAGTCGTTCGACAAGGCGGGCAAGCCCGCCGGAAAGCGGCGCCCTTACCGGGCTGTGGACGAATCGTCAAGGCGCGCATTGCGCCTTTGCCATGCGTCCGGCCGCCCCGTGGCAGTCAAACGCCCGGCCCAGGCCATGCGTGGTTGCGATTCGCCCGCCCGCCATAGCGGGCAAGCCCCTCGACCTCAATCCGCATGGCGCAACAAGACCTTGCCGCCTTCGCCCGCCGGGGCGAGCGCAAAGCGATCGAGCAGATGGGCAATGCCCAGCCGCGCCGCCGCCAGCACCGCCGGCCCGGCGGCGCCAGGCAGCGTTGCTGGCGCGATCCAGGCACCGGGCGCGCGTGCTGCGGCGCGCGGGCCGGCAAAGCGCAGCGGATCGAATCGCTGCGGCTCGGGCCAGAGCGCCGGATCGGCATGGGTCAGCGCCGGGCTGATTGCCACCAGCGTGCCGGCCTCCAGCCGGTGCTCACCCACCATGACATCTGCCACCACCCGGCGCTCGACCAGCAGTGGCCCGGGCATCAGGCGCAGCGCCTCGTTCGTGGCCATGTCCACCAGTTCCAGCGCCTCGGGTGCCGCGCCCGTGCCCGCAGCGGGGCGATAGGCGCTGCGCACTTCGGCGCGCAGCGTGTCCTGCCAGTCCGGCGTGTCGGCCAGGTGGCGTACCAGGGCGCCCAGGACGCGCAGCGCGGTGGCGTGGCTGACCTGCACCGCATCGAGCAGCCCGGGCGCGGTGCAGCCGGCCTGGTGCAAACCCTGGGCCAGCGCCTTGCGCGCGCCCATGGGCGAGGATGGCAGGCCGCGCGGCATGGCCCGGCGCAGCAGGCTGCGTTCGTCATCCAGCGTGCCCAGCGCGTTGGCCAGCCGCTCGGCCGGGCCGGAACCATAGGCCAGGCCCGTGACAGCCGGCACCAGCGCGCGCGCCAGGGTCATCGCCATGGCCGACTGAAACCGCACCGTGCCGGGGCGCCAGCGGCCCAGTTCCGCCCCCAGTGCACGCTGCAGCACCGCCAGGTCGATCGGCAGAGCGGCTTCGCGCGCCAGCGGCACGAACCGCGTGCCATCATCGCCAAGCACCAGGTGGTTATGCGCCGCATCGAGCAGGATCACCCGCTCGCCCCGGCGGAACACCGGCCCCAGGCTGGCACGCTCGCGCAGCAGCAGGGCCGCGTCATCCTGCCAGGCGGTCACCCGGCTTACCGGAATGTCAGGCTCAAGCGGCGGCGCGGCCAGTGTCGGATCAGCGCCCGCCACGGGCAGCGGCACGGCAGGGGAATCATGGGCTTGTGCAGGAATCGCCGATGTCAGCATGCTCTCTCCATCGGGCCGAACCTGTTGCCGGTTCTGGCCCGTTCATCCGCGCTGCCCCCGAAACCCCGGTTTCGGCGTTGCAGCACGACTGGCCGGGAACATGCCATGTCTGGCGGGCGTGTCAAATCGCGCGCTTGCGGGCGCCGACGGCGGTGCCTTAGACCGCGATCCAGCCAGCCAGTTCGCGCCGCACCAGGGCTTCGAGCAGATCCATGCCCTCGCGCGAGGTGTTGAGGCAGGCGAGCGCGGCAAAATCGGTGCCGCCGGCAGCGAGGAAATCCTCCTTGCCGCGCAGCGCCAGTTCTTCCAGCGTTTCCAGGCAATCGGCGGAAAAGCCCGGCGCCGCGATCGCCACCTTGCGGGTGCCGGCCTGGGCCAGTTCCACCAGCGTGGTATCGGTTGCGGGCTCCAGCCACTTGGCGCGGCCAAAGCGCGACTGGAAGCTGGTCATCACCGCCATGCCGGGATGGCTCTGGGCAAAGGCGGCGGCGAGCAGGCGCGACGTCTTGCGGCAGTGGCAGTGATAGGGATCGCCCAGATGCAGCGTCCGCTCGGGCATGCCGTGATAGCTCAGCAGCAGCACATCGGGCACGAACGCCAGATCGCCAAGCTGGCGCGCCATGTCGGCATGCAGCGCGGCAATCGCCACGGCATCGTCGTGATAGGGCGGCAGCGTGCGCAGCGCCGGCAGGCGGCGGCGCTGCTTGATCCAGTCGGCCAGGGCATCGAGCGCGCTGGCCGTGGTTGCGCCGGAATAGTGCGGATAGAGCGGCGCCACCAGGATGCGTTCGCACCCGGCGGCCAGCAGCGCATCGAGTTCGCTGGCCATCGCCGGGCTTTGATAGCGCATGGCATGGCGCACGATCACGCCATCGCCCAGCCGCGCCTGCAGCGCGCGGGCCTGGCCCGCGGTGATCGCGGCCAGCGGCGATCCTTCGGGACTCCAGACCTGGGCATAGGCATGGGCCGATTTCTTGGGCCGCGTGCGCAGGATGATCCCGCGCAGGATCGGCTGCCACAGCAGCGCGGGGATTTCCACCACGCGCTTGTCCGACAGGAATTCCTTGAGATAGCGCCGCACCGAGGCGGTATCGGGTGCGTCCGGCGTCCCCAGGTTCACCAGCAGCACCCCGATGCGCCCGGTGGCCACCGGCGGATGATCGGCCGGGAGATGGGCGGGGCAGGCATGGATTGGGGCAGCAGGGGTCATCAAACGCCTTCAGACAGGAGGGGGAGGCGGCGCAACCGCAGCCCGGTTGCGGAAAACAGCGCATTGGCGATAGCCGGCGCCACCGCCACCACCCCCAGTTCGCCGGGGTCGAACGGCTGGGCGCTGCTTTCGACAAAGACAATCTCGACCTTGGGGCAATCGGCCAGCAGCGGCAAGCCCAGTTGGCTGAAATGCCCCGCCAGCGGCCGCCCGGCGGCATAGCCGGTGCTGCCCCCCACCGCCAGGCCCAGGCCGAAGAACAGCCCGCCCTCGATCTGCTGGCGCGCCAGGTCGGTGTTGATCACCCGGCCGATATCGACACACGCGCTCAAGGCTTCCACGCGGATCGCGCCATCCACCTGCCGCGCGGTGGCCACCACGGCGATATAGCCGTGGCGCGGTCCTTCTGGCGCCGCCAGCGTCAGCGCGTGGCAGGCGATGCCCTGGCCCGAGGCATCGGCCCCGCCACCCCACATCGCCAGATGCGCCACGCCCTGCAGGCAGGCGGCAAGGCGCGGCTGCCCGCCCAGCATGGCCATGCGAAAGGCCAGTGGCTCGCTGCCGCCAAAATGCGCGCATTCGTCGATGAAGCTTTCGGTGAGGAACGCGGTGATGGCCGCGCCCCCGCCGCGCATCCGCGCCGTGGCCAGCGGCAGCGCCACTGGCACATGCTGCACCGCGCATTCGGGAATGGCATAGGGCGGCAGCGCCCCTTCCAGGGCCAGCGGATCGGCGCTGCCCTGCCAGCGCCGCGCGCTCTGCGCGCTTTCGCCGTCGAGCACGCGGGCTGCAGTCTCGCGCAGCGAGGCAGGCGTGGCAATGCGGCTGCGCCAGCCCAGCAACTGCTGCTTGTCGGGGCTCATCCCGGCTTCCAGCAGGGCGGCAACCGGCGCGCGCGGCAGCCCGGCGAGCGATTCCTGCCAGCGTGACCAGGTAAGTTGCACCGGCTTGCCCGTGGCCCGCGCCAGGGCCGCCGCCTCGCCCGCGATCCGGCCATCGAGCCGCGCATCGAAACTGCCGCCCGCCGCCATGGGATAGACCACCACGTCTGCCTCCGACAGGCCCGCTGCCCGCGCCCCTTCGCGCCGCGCCGCCTCGGGCGCCTGGGTCGCCAGCCACAGCTCCAGCCGGCCATGCTCAAGCCGCGCGGTGCAGGTCGCCGGCTCCAGCGGCGCATGCAGCGCGGGCTCGATGTCATAACGGGCGGTCAGGCTGGGCTTTTCCAGCAGTGCGGTGGGATCGCCCTGCCCCCACAGGCGCACCGGCTTGCCCTTGGTGAGCGCGGTATCGAGCGCTGTATCGATGGCATTGCTGTCGGCGACCGGCCCGCGCGGCCGGAACCGCGGCTCCATCGCCGCCACGGCACGATCGGCAGCATGCCAGGTCACCCCGATGGCGGCGAGCCAGCCCTTGGCATGAACCACGCCCAGGCACCCCGGCACCCGCGCCGCGGCCTGGGCATCCCACGAAGACAGCACGCAATCGCCCTGCGGCCCATGCGCGATGGCGGCATGAACCATGCCCGGCAGGCGCACGTCGGCGGCAAAGACAAAGCTGCCGTCCACCTTGGCCGGCAGGTCGAGCCGGGGAAAGGCCGGGCGGCTGCCGGCGGGAAACCGCGCCGGCGCCTCTTGCGCCGGGCTGGCCCGCAGCGGCGCATCGCGCGGCGGATCGCGATCGAGTGCGGCATCGACCAGCCGCGCGAACGGCAGGCGCCGTCCCTGCTGGCCGGCAGGGCGCTCGATCACGGCGTGGCCGTGCGTATCCAGGCCATCGGCCGCCACGCCCCATTGCGCCGCCGCCGCCGCGATCAGCTGCGCCCGCAGCGCGGCGGCGGCCTCGCGCAGCGGTTGTTCGAACATGGCCAGGCCGGTGCCCGCCACGGTCAGCATCATCGGCCCGCGTTCCGCCTTGAGCCGGGTCAGCCCATTGGCCGGATCGGCCATCACGTCGGGCAGGATCGGCAGCCAGGTGGGCAGCCACAGCGGCGCCCAGTGCGCCGCCAGCACGGCATCGGCATAGGCCGGGCTGAGCGGCGCCGGCTCCACCGCCACCTGCGCCCAGTCTGCCCCCAGTTCCACTGCCACGATCTGCGCCAGCAGCGTGGTCACGCCCTGCCCCATCTCGCAGGCCGGCACGGCCACGGTCAGCGTGCCATCGCGCGCCAGCTTGAGGAACGCATTGGCCACCCGCTCGCCCTTGCCCGCCACCAGCGGCGCGGCATAGTGGCGCGGCACCAGGGCAAACGCGGCGATCAGCGCGCCCCCTGCCCCGGCGCCGATCAGCACGCCGCGTCGCGTCGGTTTCAGCCTGTCGAGCGCCGGTGGCAGGGCCATGGCGGGCGGGTCAGGCCGGCTGGTCCAGCGCCGCCAGCACGGCGCGCGCCAGCGCCATGAACGCCTGCGCCTGCGGTCCTTCGCCGGCCGCCGGCGGCTCGCCCGCGTCGCTTTTCTGGCGGATCGCGATATCGAGCGGCACCCGGCCCAGGAACGGCAGGCCCAGTTCGCGCGCGGTCACTTCCGCGCCGCCGTGGCCAAACGGATCGCTCACCTGGCCGCAATGCGGGCAGAGGTATCCGGCCATGTTCTCCACCAGGCCCAGCACCGGCACTTTGCCCTGGTCGAACAGGCCGATCGCGCGGGTCGCGTCGATCAAGGCCAGGTCTTGCGGGGTGGAGACGATCACCGCCCCGGCCGGCTTGTATTTCTGCAGCATGGTCAACTGGATGTCACCCGTGCCCGGCGGAAGGTCCACCACCAGGATTTCGGTGTCGCCCCAATCGGCCTCGATCAACTGGCCCAGCGCGCTGCCGGCCATCGGCCCACGCCAGGCGATCGCCTGGCCCGGCTGCACGAGATGCCCCATCGACAGCATCGGCACGCCCCACGGGCTGGGCACCGGGATCATCGTCTTGTCGCGCGCGTCGGGCTTGCGCCCTTCGGTGCCGAGCAGGCGCGGCTGCGACGGGCCATAGATATCGGCATCGACCAGGCCGACCTTGCGCCCCAGCCGGGCGAGCGCCACGGCAAGGTTGGCCGACAGCGTGGACTTGCCCACCCCGCCCTTGCCCGAACCCACCGCGAGAATGCGCCGGGTGCGCTTTTCAGCGGTCAGCGCCACGCGCAGATCATCAAGCCCGGCTGCCATGCCAGCGGCCCTGGCCGCCTGTTCCAGCGCGGCGCGCGCGGCGCCGTCCAGCCCGCCGGCATCGATCACCGCCGTCGCGCTCGTGCCGGTCACCCGCACCACCTGGAGCCTTTCGCCACCCACGGCATCGGCAATGGCCTGGCGCACGGCCGCTTCATCGATCGTCACTGCTTGGTTCCTGTTCCTCGGCCCGTTCCCCGGCCCGTCCCTTGGCACATCTGTCCCGGCGAGCCGGGGTCGTGTTAATGCCCCCTAGCAGACGAATTTTGGGAACGAGACACTGTTTTTCACGCGATCCCTTCCTATAAGACTGGTCATGACTGCTTTTCGTGGACTGGCCTTGCGCCCCCTCGCGCCCTTTTCGGAATCCCGGTCATGACGGACCGCAAGAGCCCGTGGGGCTCCAGCAACGAACCCGCCGGCGACAGGCCCGGCGAGGGCGAACCGGGCCAGGAACCCAGCGCAGCAGGCAGCGGCGAGGAAGCCAGCCCGGACAAATCGGCTGACGACAAGGCGTCGGGCGAAAAGGCGGACAGGGCCAAGCCCCCGAGGGACGCCGGCAGCAAGGCACCGGGCGGTGACGGCCCCCGCAATCCCTGGCTGCCCCCCGCCGGAGACCCGCGCCGCCCGCCCAGCATCGAAGACATCTTCCGCGCCCGCACCGGCAAGGGTGGCGGCAGGGGCGGCAGCGGCCGCGGCGGCAATGGCGGTGGCGGCCCCACCGGCCCGCTGCTCGGCGGCCGTGGCCCCAACCTGCGCCTGCCGCAGCGGCCCGACGGCAAGTCGTGGTGGCCGATCGGCATTGCCGCGGTGGTCCTGCTCTGGCTGGGCGGATCGAGCATGCACCGCCTTGCCCCGCAGGAACAGGGCGTGGTCACCACGTTCGGCTCCTATTCGCGCACGCTGGGGCCGGGGGTCTCATTCACCCTGCCCTGGCCGATCCAGTCGGTCGATACCCGCGATGTCACCTCGATCCAGCGCGAAACCATCCCCGAAGGCGATGGCGAGCGGCTGATGCTCACCGGCGACCAGAACCTGGTCAACCTCAACTACCTGGTGCGCTGGAACATCAAGGATCTGAAACTCTACACCTTCCAGCTGGCCGACCCTGACCAGACCGTGCGCGAAGTGGCCGAGGCATCGATGCGGGCGGCCATCGCCGAAGTGGGCTTCAACGATGCCATGGGCACGGGCCGCGCCACGATCGAGCAGAACGTGCGCGACAAGATGCAGCGCGTGCTCGATGCCTATCGCTCCGGGGTCAAGATCCAGGGCGTGGAAATCACCAAGATCGATCCGCCGGCCAAGGTCGTCGACGCGTTCAAGGAAGTGCTCGCCGCGCAGCAGAAGGCGCAGGGCGATGTCAACGAAGCGCAAGGCTGGGCCCAGAAGAAGCTGGCCGCCGCCCAGGGCGAAGCCGCCGCATTCGACAAGGTCTATGAGCAATACAAGCTAGCCCCGGAAGTGACCAAGCGGCGCATGTATTATGAAACGATGGAGCGCGTTCTGGGCCAGACCGACAAGGTGATCGTGGAAGCGCCCGGCACGGTGCCCTATCTGCCGCTGCCCGCCTTGCGCCAATCGCCGCCACCCGCGCCCGATGACAACCGCCAGGGAGGGCAGCGCTGATGCAGCCGTTCCTCTCGCTCAACCAGCGGATGGTTGCCGGGCTCGTCGCGCTCGCCGTGCTGGTGATGATGTGCGTGATCGCCGTGCCCGAAACCGAGCAGGTGGTGATCGTGCGGCTGGGCCAGCCGGTCCGCGTGATCAACCGCTATGCCCCCAACGCCGATTTCGGCCGCACCGGCGCGGGCCTGGTCTGGCGCATCCCGTTCCTCGAACAGGCGGTGCGGATCGACCGCCGCGTGCTCGATGTCGACATGGAGCGCCAGCAGGTCACCTCGCTCGACCAGCGCCGGCTGGAAGTGGATGCCTATGCCCGCTTTCGCGTGATCGATCCGATCAAGATGTACGAGACCGCCGGCACGGTGGACCGCGTCGCCCAGCAGCTGCAGCCGATCCTCAATTCGGTGCTGCGCCAGGAACTGGGCAAGCGCACGTTTGCTTCGCTGCTCACCCCCGAACGCGGCCAGGCCATGGCCCGCATCCGCGAAGGGCTTGACCGCGAGGCGCGCGAATATGGTGCCCAGGTGATCGACGTGCGGATCAAGCGCGCCGACCTGCCCGATGGCACGCCGCTGGAATCGGCCTTTGCCCGCATGGCCACGGCGCGCGCGCAGGAAGCCGCCACGATTGCCGCCCAAGGCCAAAAGAACGCGCAGATCATTCGCGCCCAGGCCGAAGCGGAAGCAGCCCGTATTTACGCGGCCAGCTTTGGCAAGGACCCTGAATTCTATGACTTTTACCGCGCCATGCAGAGTTATGACTACACCTTCACCCAGAAAGGCAGCAATACCAGCATCATCCTTTCGCCCGACAACCGCTATCTGAAGCGATTCAAGGGCGACTGATCGGAACCTGTTCCATTCAAAGTCCGTTCATGCGACGAAGCGTGAAACGGCACTCGGGATCGGGCGCGGTTTCCCTCACCCCGCGTCAAGCAACAAGCGAATAAAGGATCTACCCTCGTGCGATACGCTTATGGAGTGACTTCGGCGCTGCTCCTCGCCGGCAGCGCGCTCACGCTGGCAACGGGCTTTCCCGCCGGCGCCCAGGTAGCGCAGAACGACAGTTCGCAGATTCAGGCGATCACCCCGCGCCAGGGTGCGCCCTCCAGCTTTGCCGATCTGACGGCCCAGCTCCAGCCGGCCGTGGTCAACATCTCCACGCGCCAGCGGGTCAAGGTCCAGAACAACAATCCCTTTGCCGGCACGCCGTTCGGCGATCTGTTCGGCGGTGGCCAGGGCGGCCAGGGTGGCGGCACGCGTGAGGCGCAGTCGCTCGGCTCGGGCTTCATCATCTCGGCCGATGGCTATGTGGTCACCAACAACCATGTGATCACCGCCGATGGCCAGGGTGAGGTGGAATCCATCTCGGTCACCACGCCCGATGGCACCGAATATCCTGCCAAGCTGGTCGGCAAGGATGCCGCATCGGATCTTGCCGTGCTCAAGATCACCGGCAACAAGCCGTTCCCGTTCGTGAAGTTCGGGGATTCGCGCAAGGCCCGCGTGGGCGACTGGGTCATTGCCATCGGCAACCCGTTCGGCCTGGGCGGCACGGTGACGCAGGGCATCATCTCGGCCGTCTACCGCGCCACTGGTTCGGGCAGCGCCTATGACCGCTATCTCCAGACCGACGCCTCGATCAACCGCGGCAATTCGGGCGGTCCGATGTTCGACATGGCCGGCAACGTGATCGGCATCAACAACGCGATCTATTCGCCAACCGGCGGCAGCGTTGGCATCGGCTTTGCCATTCCCGCCGAAATCGCCGCGCCGATCGTGGAAAAGCTCAAGAACGGCCAGGCGATCGAGCGTGGCTATCTTGGCGTGCGCATCCAGCCGATCAACGATGACCTTGCCGCCTCGCTGGGCCTGCCCAAGAACCGTGGCGAATTCATCCAGTCGGTCGAACCGGGCGCTGGCGCGGCCAAGGCCGGCATCCAGGCTGGCGACGTGGTCACCCGCGTCGATGGCAAGGAAGTCAAGCCCGACCAGACGCTGTCGTTCATCGTGGCCAACACCGCCCCGGGCAAGACCGTGGCGATCGACCTGGTGCGCAACGGCAAGCCGATGACAGTCAATGCCGTCGTGGGCAAGCGCCCGACCGAGGAAGAGCTCGCCAACCAGAGCTTCGACCAGGACCAGCAGGACGACAACGGCCTGGGCGACAACAGCGATGGCCAGCAGCAGCAGAAGCAGGCCCAGGCCACGGGCGCGCTGCAAAAGTCGCTGGGTATCGGCGCCGTGCCGCTGACCCCGCAGATTGCCCGCCAGCTGGGCGTGAGCGAAGACACGCGCGGCGTGGTCGTCACCGGGGTGGACAGCTCGTCCGACGCTGGGGCCAAGGGTCTGCAGCGCCGCGACATCATCCTCTCGGCCAACTATCGCATGCTTGCCACGGTGGCTGATCTGGAAGCCGTGGTGCGCCAGGCCAAGGCCGAAAACCGCGAGGCCGTGCTCCTGCGCGTGCAGCGCGCTGGCCAGCCGGCGATCTATCTGCCGATCCGCCTGCGCTGATCGCCAGACAGCGTAGCCAGGCATGAAAAAGGCCCGCCAACCCACCCCGGCTGCCCGCCATTTTTTATAGGTGAAAAAAAGGGCCCGGCGGGCGCCCTCACCCTGGCGTCAGCCCGCCATCAATAGTTGGCTGGCGGATCGCTGGCGGGGAAGCTTTCGTCCACCGCCTGGTCCTGCTTGTCCCACTTCGGCGGATCAGAGCGCATGCCCTCTGTCCCGGCCGAACGCACCTTGGCAAAATTGTCGCCCGGCGTTTCGCCATGGGCAAAGGCGGCCGGCGCGGTGCCCTGGCTGTCCTTGTTGCGGACGCTGCGATAGATGACGTAGCCCGCCACCGCCGCGGCGGCCCAATGGAATATGCTCATCGCTAAACCTCCATCTGCGGCAGCCGGCAAGGCCGCCGATCATGGGGCACAAACGAACCGGGGCGCGAATGGTTCGCGCCCCGGTGGCATTTTCATGCTGTCACAGGTTTCAATAGCCCTGCCAATCCTGCGCCCGCCGGTCTGGCGGCGGCCTGGTGGCGGGCGGCCGGGGCGTTGCCGGCTGGGCTGGCCGGGGCGCCTGGCGGGTGCGGCCAGTGGCACGATCGAGCAGATCGTCGCTCGCCGCCGCTGGCGCATTGCGCGGGCCCTGGCGCGCCGGCGCTGCCGGGCCGGTGCCCAGGCCCTCCTGGTCTACCGGGATCGCATCGTCGGGCGTGGGGGCCGGCCGCCCCCACGACCCCCAGCATGGCCATCCAGATCATCGACGTCTCCCGGGT
>CAYXUN010000028.1:22345-26295 GCA_964468165.1 uncultured Novosphingobium sp.
CTGCGGCCCGCCATTGGGAGCGCCGCTCTGGCCGCCTTCCAGGCCATCGCCCTGCTGGCCGTTGACGGTATTGCCGTTCTCGTCGGTGTAGTAATAGTCGTTGGGGTTGTTGAGCATCGCCTCGTCATCGGGCTCCAGCTGCCATTCGGGCAGCTTGAGCTGGTTGTCGAACTGCTCGACCGGGCGCTTGGCCGTGGCCACGCGCATATAGGCGGCAAAGGCGCGCGCCGGGGCGGTCCCGCCCTGCAGACCAGGCACGGGGTGGGCATCGTCGCGGCCCATCCACACGCCCGTGGTGATCCCGCTGGAAAAGCCCAGGAACCAGCCATCCTTGTTGGAACTGGTGGTGCCGGTCTTGCCCGCCACGGGGCGGCCGATCTGCGCCGCGCGACCGGTGCCAATGTTCACCGCCGTCTGCAACAGGTCGGTGATTTCGGCCGCCACGTAATCGGGCACCAGCTGCTGCTGCGCATCGGGACGGTGGCTGTAAAGCACTTCACCATCCGTGGTGGTCACCTTGCGGATGCCATAAGGCGTCACCAGCCGGCCCTTCGCCTCGACCGAGGCAAAGGCGCGCACCATGTCGATCACGCGCACGTCGCTGGTGCCCAGCACCATCGACGGCATCGTGTTGATCGGCGTGGTGATGCCAAAGCGGCGGGCCATGTTGGCCACGGCGCTGAAGCCCACTTCGTTGCCCAGCTGCGCCGCCACGGTGTTCTTGGAATAGGCAAAGGCGGTGCGCACGTCGATCTGCCCGGCATAGCTGCCGCCCGAATTGCGCGGGCTCCACCCGTCGATCGTCACCGGCTCGTCCACCACGCGGTCTTCAGGGCGATAGCCGCGCTCCAGCGCCGCCAGATAGACGAACAGCTTCCACGCCGAACCGGGCTGGCGCACGGCATTGGTGGCGCGGTTGTAGTTCGAGGTGACATAGTCGGTGCCGCCCACCATCGCCAGGACCGCGCCATCGCGGTCAACGCTGACCATCGCGCCCTGCGCGCCCTTGGGCACTTGGCTGGTAATGGCATCGGTGGCCGCGCGCTGCGCCACGGGATCGAGCGTGGTCCACACTTCGATCGGCTGGTCGTTGTCGGGCACCAGCACGTCAAGCTGCGGCAGCACCCAGTCGGTGAAATAGCGCGCCGAATTCTGGCCCTGCTCGGCGGCGAGATGCACCGCCTTGAGATCGACCGCGCCCGCCTGGGCCGGCGTCAGCGTGCCGGCATCGACCATGGTTTCGAGCACGACCTTGGCGCGATCGACCGCAGCCTGGGCGTCTGCCGTCGGCGAATAGTGCGATGGCGCCTTGACCAGGCCGGCGATGATCGCCGCCTCGCCCAGCGAAAGCTGCTCGCCCGAATGGCCAAAGAACTTGCGCGCCGCCGAATCCACGCCATAGGCGCCGCCGCCGAAATAGACCTTGTTGAGATAGAGCTCGAGAATCTGGTCCTTGGAAAACTTGCTTTCCAGCGCCAGCGACAGGATCGCCTCGCGGATCTTGCGATCGAACGTGCGGCTGTTGTTGAGGAAGATGTTGCGCGCCAGCTGCTGCGTGATGGTCGATCCACCCTGGCGCCAGTGCCCGCTTTGCGCGCGCACCATCAACGAGCGGACGATGCCCACCGGATCAACGCCCCAGTGTTCGCGGAACCGACGGTCTTCCACCGAAACCAGCGCATCCTTCATCGGCTGGGGGATGCGGTTATAGGGAATCCACTTGCCGTAGCTGGGCCCGAGCGTGACGATTTCCGAACCGTCGTTGGCGCGAACCACGATCATCTGGCCGGCCTGGCTGGACTTCAGCTTGTCATAGCTGGGCAGCGAACGGGCGGTGACCAGCACGGCGCCAGTAATGCCCAGTGCGATCAGCAACGCAAATCCGGTGCCCCACACCAGCAGGCGGCGCAGCCATCGTCCGATCATGGAAGGTGCGCGGCTGCGCTGCGCGGGGTCTTCGCCGTCTTGTCCGCGGCGCGGAACGTCCCGTCTGGCCATTAGTGGTTACCGGTTTCCTCGAAGGCGCAGGAGCGCGCCGTGATTGCGAGCCAAGGGCCGCCCTTGCACGGGCGATCCGTAACGCAGGGTTAATGAAACAGGCAACCCGGCGCCTTGGCTCGCTCCCTAACGCATCATTCTTCCGGCGTGAAGTCGAGCGCGGCAGAGTTCATGCAATAGCGCAGCCCGGTGGGCGCCGGGCCATCGGGAAACACGTGGCCCAGATGCCCTTCGCAGCGGGCGCAGCGCACCTCGGTGCGAATCATCCCGTGCGAGGTATCGCGCAGTTCTTCAACCGAGGTTTCATCGACAGGATGGGTAAAGCTGGGCCAGCCGCAGCCGCTGTCGAACTTGGTGGCAGAGGTGAACAGCGGTTGCCCGCAGCCCGCACAGGTATAGTCGCCGCGCGCCTTGTTCTTGTCATACTTGCCGGTGAACGCACGCTCCGTCCCGGCCTGGCGCAGGACGTGGTACTGTTCCGGGCTCAGGCGCTCGCGCCATTCCGCCTCGGTCAGGGTCAGCTTGTCGGTCATGGATGGGATCTCCTTTGCCGCGCAATATGGGGTGCCGGCACCGGCGGAACAACCGGACGGCGCGCGTTGCCGCACGCGCTCCGTCGCCTCGTGCCACTTTCCGTCGCACATCGCTTAAATTCCGCCACATTTTGCGCTATGACCGATGCGTGATGGAAAAATTGCAAGAGCCTCTGGCCGATATTGCCCAGTGCAGCCTTCCCGTGGCGTTGGAGGTGATGGGCGAGCGCTGGTCGTTCTTGATCCTGCGCGCCGCGTTCAACGGCATCTCGCATTTCGAGGAATTTCTCTCGCAACTGGGCATCGCCCGCAACATCCTGTCCAACCGCCTGTCGCGACTGGTCGACCACGGCATCCTTGCCCGCATCCCCTGCTGCGACGATCGCCGGCGCGTGGAATATCGGTTGACGCCCAAGGGCTTCGACCTGTTGCCGGCCATGCTGGCGCTGCGCCAGTGGGGGGAAAAGTGGGGCGCGGGCATTTCCTGCAATCCGGTGCTGTGTGATGCCCGCGATGGCCAGCCGATCGCGCCGATCGTGCTGCGCGCGCATGACGGCCGCCCGCTTGGGCCGGCTGACCTCGCCTGGCGCCGCCGCGAAGAGATCGCGGCCCCGGAAAACGTCGATGCTGCTGCGGGGGACCGGGCGCCGGCGGAAAAGTCCAGGGAACGCGCCTGACAGTATTCGGGGCAGGATCGCCGGTGGAAACGGCGACCCTGCCCCGCCAACCGCACGGGGGACTGCGCGTGCGGCAAGCTCTTGTCTGGACGTTGTTTGATGAATGGAGCCAAAACGGTTTCGTTCGCGCAAATTCATGGATGCGGCGAACTGCTCAGCGCGCGGCGAGAACCTGCTCGCGCGCCAGCGCAACCTGAACCTTGCCCTGGCGCGTCGCCACGCTGAAGCAATTGCGCTGGTCCTGCGCCTCGTCGAGCGTGACCTTGCCAATGCTGATGCCGCAGGCCTCGCGGGCTGCCGCGCGCACCCGGCGATCGGCCAGCTTGCGGCCCTGCACGGTCATCAGGTTGAGGTCGGACAGCTTCACCGGCACGCGGGTCACGGTCATAGCCATGTCAGCGCTCGACTCGGCCGATACGGCGGCAGTGGTCTGGGCAGCGGCAGGCATGCTGCCCAGCGACAGGGCACCCAGCGCGGCCAGCGAAAGGGCCAGGGGACGCAAGGCGGGGCGGAAGGCGGCGGTGGTGGTGGCAAGCATGGGTCGATTCCTTTTGTGTGGTGGAACAAAAGCGCGGATCGAATGGATCAGTCGGGGTTGTGTGGCATCCCGCAGGGCGTCTGTTGGCCCGTTGGGCTGTCTGTCTTGCGGTATGTCAGTGGTTTAACGCGGTCCCGCCCCGCCGCCCCGGCCCGCGCGCCCCGGCCCCGCCCCCGGCCGCCCAGCGCCCCGCGGCCCCCACCC
>CAYXUN010000028.1:26305-46148 GCA_964468165.1 uncultured Novosphingobium sp.
GGGGGGTGGGGGGGTGGCGGGGGTTCCCCGCGGCCCCGCCGGGCGGCCGCGGCCCGCTCGACCAGGCACGGCCCCGTGCCGACAAGCGCCGCTCGTCCCCGACGAACCGCCATGCAGCACCGGCCGACGACACGGGGACAGGCCCCGGCACCCGACCAACGGCGTTACCGGAGACCGCCGGCTCGATTCGTCTGAACCTGCGTGTCACTGCGCAGCAAAGCCTTTGCCCCGCCGCAAGAAAGGCGCACTATCGTGGCGCAATGGCAGTGGCCGTCATCTTTGTCCTGGGCATCATCAATTTCGCGCTCAACCGTGCGGTGATGGCCAGCAACCATCCGCTGCTGCGCCAGATGCCGCCGTTGCTCAAGACGATGAACCAGCGCTTTTCGCTGGTGATCGAGTTCCTGATGCTGGTGGCCGGCATGCTGCTCGCCGCGCAGGGCTGGGCCTGGGGCGCGATCGGCTATGGCCTCTACAGCATGATGAACGGCTTTTCCGCCTGGATGATCCTGTCGGGCCGGGTCTGACCATAAGTCCATGACGGGGAACCGCGCGGTGCCCGGCGCATTGGCCGGGGGGAGGACCCTTTGCCCATGACCACCATTCCGCTCTGGCTTGTCGTCAATCCGGCGAGCGGCAGCAATTCCGAAGCTGCCGTTGCCGCACTCACTGCTGCCCTGGCCGAAGGCGGCCACGCGCCCTCGCGCGTGCTGCGCATCCCGGCCGACGATCTGCCCACCCGCGCCACGCTGGAGGCCGCCAACGTTGCCACGCTCGCGATCTTCACCGGCGATGGTACGGTCAACGCCCAGGTGGCGCGTCTGCACGGCTGGTCGGGCCGGGTGCTGATCCTGCCGGGCGGCACGCAGAATCTCCTGGCCAAGTCGCTGCACGGCGATGTCGACGCGCCCACGATCGCGGCCCGGCTGGGCCGTGGTGAACTCCACGCGATGCGCCGCCACGCGGTGGAAACGTCGGCCGGCCATGCCCTGGTCGAAGTTCTTGCCGGCCCCGGCGCCACGTGGGCCGATGTGCGCGAGGGCGTGCGCGACATGGACCTGTCGAGCATCGCCAGCGCCTTGGGCGAAGCCGTGCGCAGCACTGCCGGCGGCGCTGCCGTGCGCGTGGAAGACCCGGTGCTGGGCAAGCCCGAGGGCTATCGCGCTGTCCGCATCGATGCCGACGATGGCACGCTCACGCTCGATGGCTATGACGCGCAGGATTGGGCGGATCTCGCCGCCCATGGCGTGTCGATGCTGGTCAAGCGCGATTTCCGCCAGGGCCCGCATGAAGAACTCGGCCAGGCCGACGCCGTGACCTGCGCCAGCGACGAACGCATCGCGCTGATGATCGATGGCGAACGCCGCGATGGCGCACCGCGCGAAACCTTCCGCTGCGTCACCCTGCCGGTCGAATTCCTCGCCAGCGCGGAAGCGGCCTCTTGACCCGGGAGCGCCGCGCGGGAAAAGCCCGCCGGCAGCCCCAAGGAACCCGCCCGGCATGACGCGCATCTTTCATATCAGCGATATCCACTTCGGCCTGGAAGACCCGCGCGCCCTTGCCTGGCTGGTCGATTGCGTTGCGCAGGAACGCCCCGATGCCGTGGCCATCACCGGCGACCTGACGATGCGTGCCCGGCACCGCGAATTTGCCGCCGCCTGCAAATGGATTCGCGCGCTCGACGTGCCCGTGACGGTGGAAGTGGGCAACCACGACCTGCCCTATTTCAATCCGATCGAGCGCTTCTTCGATCCCTATCGCCGCTTTCGCGCAATCGAGCATGTGCTGGAGCGTCCGCTCGGCCTGCCCGGCGTCGCCATCGTCCCGCTCAAGACCACCGCACGCGCGCAGTGGCGCTTCAACTGGTCCAAGGGCCATGTCGGCAAACGCGCCCTGGCCGATTGCCTGGCACTGATCGACGCGCTGCCCGCCGGCACGCGGGCGATCGTGGCCTGCCACCACCCGCTGGTCGAGGCCGGCACCCGCGGCAAGGCGCTGACCCGCAACGGCAACAAGGCCCTGGCCGAACTCGCCCGCCGCCAGGTGATGGCGGTGCTCTCGGGCCATGTCCACGACGCGTTTGACCTGATCCGCCCAACTCCGCATGGCCCGGTGCGCATGATCGGGGCAGGCACGCTTTCGCTGCGCACCCGCTCCACCCCGCCCAGCTTCAACGATCTCGTCCTGCGCAACGGCGATATCGACGTGACCGTGCGCAACCTCGAAGCCGTGCCCACCCCGGCCATGCAGATCGAGGACGTCCCCGAAAACCCCCGCCCCCCGCGCGCACCGGGGGCCGCCGGCGCCCCGCTCGCCGCCCGCCCCCCGGTCCCGCCCCCGGGGCCGGGACCCCGGCGGGGCGCGCCGGCGCCGCACAAGCAAAAACCCCGCGCCGTTGCCGGCACGGGGTCTTTGCTGGGCGTCACGCCGACCAGTTGAGCCGGCCGGCGATCAAGCCTTACTTCTTCTTTTCGGGCGCCACCGAGATGCGCACGGTTTCCCCGTTGTGGCCGGGGAAATCGGTGAACATCGCGTCCACCAGGTTGGGCACCAGATAGGGCAGGCGGTTGGAGGTAGAGGCGGCCTGGGCCTTGCCCTCGAACACGCGCTTGCCGTCGCTGCGGCGCTCGATCTTCATGTCGATGCCGCTGGTATAGACGGTGACGACGTCGACGCCGCCAAAGCCCGGGCCCCACAGCGGATCATACCAGCCATAGCCCCAGCCGCGCCGGCCCCAGAAACCGCCATAGGGACGGCCATAGAAGCCCGGGCCATACCACGGCCCCCAGAATGGGTCATAGGCGCCGGTCGAGCGCACGTGCTCGCGGCCCTGGTCCACGCCATAGCCGAACTTGACCACCAGGTCAGAGGTCTGCGGATCGCCCTGGACATAGCCGAGGCTGGCCATCTTGGCCGCCACCAGGCTGGCGTATTGCGAGAATTCAAGACCGCCCTGGTCACGCGGATCTTCCGCAACCACGGCAAAGGTCTGGCCCGCCGGCGCCGGCAGTTCGCGCTGGAAACGGGAAACCTTGGCGTCGAAGTTGGTGGCGCAACCCGACAAGGCCAGAAGAAGGGGAGCAGCCAGCAAGGCAAGTTTGCCGGCCCGAAGCATCTTGGTCATTACTATCGACTCCTTATGCGCACCGGTGTCCCCAATCCCCGGCGCCGGTCGTGTGTTAGCACGACGAAATGATGCCTGCGAGGGGCTGAATGGAGCTTGAATAATAACGCACGGGGCGGTGAAATGCTCCGAAATCCAGGGAGATGAACGAAAGGGCGCCCCTCGGCAAAGGAGCGCCCTTCCGGTTTTGCAGCCCTGGGCCGCGTGGTGGCTTAGCGCACCAGGCCCAGCGCGGCATAGGCCGCGTCAAGCGTCGGCACCGCCAGGCTGCGCGCCTTTTCTGCGCCGCGCGCCAGGATCGCGTCAAGCGCGGCGCGGTCTTCGCGCAGCGTGCGATAGCGCTCGGCCATCGGTGCCAGCTTGCTCACCAGCAGGTCGCCCAGCGCCGGCTTGAACTGACCAAAGCCCTGCCCGCCGAACTGCGCCAGCACGCTGGCCACGTCGGTGCCGGCCATCGTCGCATAGATGCCCACCAGGTTGCGCGCCTCGGCCCGGCCTTCCAGCCCGGCCGCTTCGCTCGGCAGCGGCTCGGGATCGGTCTTGGCCTTCTTCACCTTCTGCATGATGGTGTCGGCGTCATCGACCAGGTTGATCCGGCTCATGTCGGAAGGATCGGACTTGCTCATCTTGGCCGTGCCGTCGCGCAGGCTCATGATTCGCGCCGCTTCGGGCGGGATGATCGGATCGGGCAGAGTAAACACCGGCGCGTCTTCGCTGGCGAAGTCGTTGTTGAACTTCTGCGCGATGTCGCGCGCCAGTTCCAGGTGCTGCTTCTGATCCTCGCCCACCGGCACGTGCGTGGCCTGATAGAGCAGCACGTCCGCGGCCTGAAGCACGGGATAGGTAAACAGCGCGACGGACGCCCCTTCACGGTTCTTGCCGGCCTTGTCCTTCCACTGCGTCATGCGGTTGAGCCAGCCCATCCGCGCCGTGCCGTTGAGCAGCCATTGCAGTTCGGCATGGGCCGGCACCTGCGCCTGGTTGAACAGGATCGAGCGATCCGGATCGATCCCGCACGAAACCAGCGCGGCGACCATCTCGCGCGTGTTGGCGGCCAGCTGGGCCGGCTCGTGCGGCATGGAAATGGCGTGCAGATCAGCCAGGAAGTAGAGGCAGGTGGCTCCTCGCGCGGTCCATTCGTCCTGCATCGCCACCCAGTTGCGGATCGCACCCAGGTAGTTGCCGAGGTGAAGATTGCCGGTGGGCTGAATGCCGGAAACGATACGCATGGAACGTCTTGCCTTACGATTTGTTGGCGGGTGCCGCGCGGCGGCGGCGGGTGAGCAGCGCGAGGTCTTCGCGCGTGAACGCCCCCAGAACGAGGGTGGCGAGGCCATAGACGACCATGCCGGCCATGACCAGCACGGCCAGCGCGCCGATGCGCAAGGCCCAGGTGCCATGCACATACGGCGTCAGCACGCCCTGCCCGGCCCACAGCACCAGCCCCATGGCCAAGGCAGCCAGCGCCAGGCGCGGCGCGCGGCGGCGCAGTTGCGCATCCGGGGTGAAATGCCCGCGCTTGCGCAGCGTATGATAAAGCATGCCGACATTGACGGTCGACGCGATCGCGGTGGCCAGCGGCGGCCCCACATGCTGCAACGGCACGATCAGCACCAGGTTGCCCACCAGGTTCACCACCATCGAGATCGTGGCATAGCGCACCGGCGTCTTGGTATCGTGCCGCGCATAGAAGCCCGGCGTCAGCACTTTGACGAGGATGTAGCTGGGCAGGCCGATCGAGAATGCGGCCAGCGCCTGCGCGGTGAAATGGGTATCGGCAGCGGTATAGCGGCCATAGCCGAACAGCGCAGCGGCGATCGGTTCGCCGCACGGCACCAGCGCCATGGTCGCCGGCAATGTCAGCAGCAGGGCCAGTTCCATGCCGCGGTTCTGGGTTTCCTGCGCCGCCGCATCCTCGCCTGCGCCCAACTGGCGCGAGATCGTGGGCAGCAGCACGGTGCCGAGGCCAATCCCGATCAGCCCCAGCGGCAGCTGGTTCAGCCGATCGGCCATGTAGATATAGGTCACGCTGCCATGCGCCAGCAGCTTGGCGGCCAGCGCGGTGGAAATGACCAGGTTGATCTGCACCGCACCGGCACCGGCCGCTGCCGGCCAGATCAGCGCGATAAGCTTCTTCACGTCGGGATTCAGCCGCGGGCGGCGCAGGGTCAGGCTCACCCCGTTCTGGCGGCAGGCCCAGGCCAGCCAGGCCAGCTGCAACGCGCCCGAAACCGACACCGCGATCGACTGGATGCGCGCGGTGACCAGCGGATCGTGGCTGTGAAAGCCCAGCAGCGCCACGATCAGCGTCACGTTGAGCAGGATCGGCGCTGCCGCATTCACCCAGAACTTGTGCAGCGAGTTCAAAATCCCGCCAAACAGCGAGACCAGGCTGATCAGCATGAGATAGGGGATCGTCAGCCGCGAGAGCGACACGGCAAAGGCGAACTGTTCGGGCGAAACGCCATTGAACCCGCCCGACAGCAGCAGCGTGACCGGCCAGGCCAGCACTTCGAGCGCCACTGTCATCACGATCAGGGCGGGCAACAGCACCGCCAGCGCCTCTTCGGCAAAGCGCAGGCCATCGGGCAGGCCCTGCCCTTGCGGATCGCCCACCTTCTTGTTGAACATCGGGATGAAGGCCGAGGAAAACGCCCCTTCGGCAAACAGCGCCCGGAACATGTTGGGCAGGCGGAACGCGATGAGAAACGCGTCCGACGCAAAGCCCGCGCCGACGAAGCGGGCAAACAGGCTGTCGCGCACCAGGCCAAGCACGCGGCTGGCCAGGGTCAGCCCGCCGATCGTGCCGGTCGCTTTCAGGAGGTTCATGAACAGCCCTTTTGGCGAACGGTGCGAATCGGCGGGGAGAAGCGAATCAGGCGTGGCCGGCCGGTTCAGCCGTCGCGGTGGCCTGGGCCTGCGCCAGCTGCGCCATGTAGAGGCCGTTGAAGTCGATCGGATCGAGCAGCAGCGGCGGGTAACCGGCGTCGCGCACGGCATCGGCCACGATGCGACGGGCGAACGGGAAGACCAGGCGCGGGCCTTCGGCGAACAGGAACGGATGGGCCTGTTCGTCGGTCACGTTGCGCATGCCGATCAGCGCGCCATAGGCCAGCTCGACGATGAACGCGGTGCCCTGCGCACCCTTCGACGTCACGTTGATCTTGAGTTCGATCTCGTGGACTTCCGGCGCCAGGGCGCGGGCGGCAATGTTGAAATCGACATGGATTTCGGGCGCCTCGGTCCACTGATAGCTTTCCGGCGCATTGGGATTCTCGACCGAGAGATCCTTGATATACTGGGAAATCAGCCCGATCGCCGGCGAGTTGTCTTCGCCGTTCGAAACCACGCCTTCGGCGCCATCGAGGGAGAGATTGCTGATGATGTTGCCTTCGTCGGCCATGGTCGCATGCTTTCGTTCGGATGGGGCGCAGGGAATGCGCCGGGTAAACGTGCCCGGCGCCTAGCATTGTGCGCAACGCCGGGCAACAGACTGCGTCTGGCGCACCGGCACGCTCTGCCAGCGGTCATTGCACCAAAGGACGGGAACCATCCCCACCGCTGCGCGATTGCACCGGTCAGGCAGCGTATCGGCGCAATCCGGGCGACCTGGCCGGTGGGCAACGTCACAACGCGGGAATCCGCCATTGTGCCGTCCACGCGTTGTTCATTTGTAATTCGTACCTATTTGATGCACGATCAACCGGTGGCCGGCCGCGCTGCGCAAAACGTGGATCGGCATTCCAAGGCTACCTTTGCGGGACATGTGCGTGTGATTGTTGAGATCGTCATTGTGGCCATGATCGCGGCCTTCCTGGGCCTGAGGCTCTATTCGGTTCTGGGCCGTCGCCCCGAACAGAACGAGGAGCCCGTCCGCCGCCGCGTCGAACAACCCGATCCGCAAGGCGCTGCCCGCCCGATGGCGCCGCGCCTGCCCGAGGCGATGGCTACCCCGGCCAACCGCCTGGCGCCCCCGGTGCCCGAGACGCGCGATTTCGATGCCAATGCCGAACCGGGCATTCGCGCCATCATCGCGGCCGATCGCCGGTTTGACGTGGGCCTGTTCATGGCCGGCGCCAAAAGCGCCTATGGCATGGTGCTCGAGGCGTTCTGGCGCGGCAACCGCGCGGAACTCAAGGCCCTGTGCGATGGCGACGTGTTTGCCGGCTTTGCCGACGCGCTCGACGCGCGCGAGGCTGCTGGCGAAACGCTCGACGCGCGCCTGATCCGCATCGAGGAAGCCCGCATCGTCGGCGCCGAACTCGCCGGCTCCACCGCGCGCGTGACCGTTCGCTTCATCGCCGATATCGCCACCGTCACGCGCAATGCCCAAGGGCAGGTTGTTGCCGGTTCGCTCAACGATGCAATCGAAAGCCGCGATCTATGGACGTTCTCGCGCGATCTCACGTCGCGTGATCCCGATTGGCTGCTCGACGAAACCGATGAAGCCTAAGGTATACGCGGGCTGACCGGCTTGGGCACTGATCCCGTGGCTCCTGCCGGTCGCCCCCTTTCCCGAATCTCGCTTGCGCAAAGGGCCGGTCTTGCACTGGCCCTTTCGCTGCTGGCCGCCTGCGTGCCCACCACGCCCCCGCCCGGCCGGCCCCCCCGCCCAACGGGCGCGCCGCCAGGTGCCTCCCCCGCCCCCCTTGCCAACGCCCGCAGCGCTGGCCGGGCGCGCGGGCCCGCGCCATCGGCGCTGGGCCTTGCCCCGGGCAATGCCGGCGCGGCGCTCAATGCCTTCATCACCTCGTGCCCTGGCCTGACCCGGCGCAACGACAGCAGCGGCCTGACCCAGCCCAGCGACTGGGCCCTGGCCTGCGCGGCCGCGCGCACATGGCCGCGCGACAATGCCGCCGCCTTCTTCGACGGCTATTTCGAAACCGCCCGCGTCGGCGATGGCGCCACCTTCGTCACCGGCTATTACGAGCCGGAGATTGCCGGGGTACGCACGCACCAGCCCGGCTTTGACGTGCCGGTCTATGGCGTGCCGGCCGATCTGGTGCACCCCCGTGCGGGGCTTGGTGGTGGGGGTCTTGGGCGGGCGGGCGGTGGGGGTGCGGGCCCGGCCGGGTGATGCCGCGCCATTGCCCGACGGGCGCCAGCCGCTTGGCCGCTATGACGAAACCGGGCAATTCGTGCCCTATTTCGATCGCGGCCAGATCGAGGATGGCGCCCTTGCCGGCAAGGGCCTCGAAATCGCCTGGGCGGCCGATCCGGCAGAACTGTTCTTCCTGCAGGTCCAGGGTTCTGGCCGGCTGCGCGCGCCCGATGGCAGCGTCATCCGCCTGGGCTATGGCGCCATCAACGGCTGGGATTACACCGGCATCGGCACGGTCATGGCGCAGCAGGGCCTGATCGGCACTGGCCCCGGCCAGTATCCGGGATCGATGCAGGGCATCCTGCGCTATATCCACGATCATCCGGTGGAAGGCGATGCGCTGATGCGGCAGAACCGCAGCTACGTGTTCTTCCGCGAAAACACCCAGCCCGGCGCGATCGGCGCGATGGGCGTGCCGGTCAGCCCGCGCACCACCGTGGCGGCCGATCCGGCGTTCGTGCCGCTGGGCGCGCCGGTCTGGCTCCAGGTCGATCGTCCGCAGGTCAGCGGCCTGTGGGTGGCGCAGGATACCGGCGGCGCCATCAAGGGGCCCAACCGCTTTGACAGCTTCTGGGGCGCGGGCGCCGATGCCCGCCTTACCGCCGGCGGCATGAGCGCACATGGCCAGGCCCTGGTCCTGCTGCCCAAGGGCACGCTGGCCCGGCTCGGCCGATGAGACGCGGCCCGCGCGGCCTGAGTGCCGAGGAACTCGTGCTGTGGCGCAAGGTGGCCGATACCGTCACGCCGCTGCATCCCCCGGCACGCCGTGCGGCCGCGCCCGTGCCTGTTGCCGCCCAACCCGCCGCGATCGAGCCAGCCAGCCCACCGCCGCGCAAGCTCAAGGGCCGCGTGCCGCCGCCGCGCCCCGCCCCGCCGCCGCCGGCACAGCCCGCCCGCCCGCTCCACGCCAATGGCCAGGGGCTCGATGCCAGTTGGGATCGCAAGCTGGCGCGCGGCATCGTTTCGCCCGATGTCTCGATCGATCTCCACGGTCTCAACCTCGACTTGGCGCATGGCCGCCTGCTCGCCAGCCTGGCCCAGGCCCTGGCGATCGGCGCGCGGGTGATACTGCTGGTAACCGGCAAGCCACGCCCCCATGGCGATCATGATCTGCGCGGCGAACGGCGCGGGGCTATACGCGCCAAACTGCTCGATTGGCTGGCGGCCAGCCCCTATGCCGATCGCATTGCCGCGGTGCGCCCGGCCCAGCCCCGCCACGGTGGTGCTGGCGCCGTCTATATCGTGCTCCGCCGCCCGCGCTGATCGCGCCAAGCCTACGCGCTGTTCCTGAGCGCGCGTGCGAATTGCCGCCAGGCGACCTGCAAGGGACAAGCATAAGGCTCCGCGCGTTCCCCAAGCGCACCCCATTGCCCGTCGCCAACGGACGCGCGGAGTACCTTCTCTTCCATCGCCGTCATCACTGCGCCGGCTGAGCCGCGCAGCGCCACGCCCGCGGCACCAATTCTGCGGCCAGCCCAGAGCGCGCACACAGCGGCGCCTCAACATTCTTCCATTTTGGAGCAATTGTGTTAACGCGGCGCAGCGCCGTGTTGCGGCGCACAAATCCAGGCTCCGTAACCTCGCTAAGCACGCGTACTCTAAGTAGTATTTGCGCTTCGTTACGGCACAACAAACGGGTCATGCTCCCCCCATGAAACGCTCTCCCGCCCGCCGCATCGCCGCCCTTTCCGCCATTCTGGTCCTGCTTCCCACCGGTCCACTGGCCTTGGCCTCGCCCACGCCTTTCGTCATGCCATCGGCAGCGGCGATGCCACGCGTGGATGAAGAGGTCGGCCATTTTGCCGCCTGCGGCAGCGATCGCCGGGTCACCTGCGTGGTCGATGGTGACACTTTCTGGTATCAGGGCACCAAGATCCGCATCGCCGATATCAACGCCCCGGAAGTCAGCCATCCCGGCTGCGCCGAAGAAGCAGACCTGGGCGCCAGGGCGACCGAGCGGCTGACCGAACTGCTCAATGCCGGGCATTTCTCGCTGGTCACCCAAGGGCGACCGATGGACCGCTATGGCCGCGCGCTGCGCGTGGTGGTGCGCAAGGGGCAAAGCCTGGGCGCCCGGCTGGAGGCAGAGGGCCTGGCCGAACACTGGCAGGGCCGCCGCGGAAATTGGTGCAGGTGAAACCAGGCGCCTTCCCGTTGTAATGGCAAGCGGCTATGGGCGGGCATCTCCCGTTGTTGAAAGCCGCCGCCTTGACCAAGCCGCTTTTCCCTTTGTTTCCGCGCATTACACTGCGTGGCACAATCCTCTCCTCGTTCCTGGCCCTGGCGGCCTGTGCTGGCCAGCCAGCCCATGTGGCGCAGGCGCCGGCCGCTGCGCCCGGCCCGCACCTGGTCACTGTCGGCATTGCCGCGTTCAACGATTTTCACGGCCAGCTCGAACCGCCGCACCAGTCGGTGCTGGTGCCCGATGACCATGGCGGCACCGCCCAGGTTCCCGCCGGCGGCGCGGCCTGGCTGGCCAGCGCGGTCGACAGCGTGCGCGATCGCTATCCCAACCATCTCACCCTGTCGGCAGGCGACATGATCAGCGCCAGCCAGGTGGCATCCTCGCTCTATCTCGACGAGCCGTCGATCGGGGTGATGAACCGCATCGGGGTGGATTTCAACGCCGTCGGCAACCACGAATTCGACCGCGGCCGTGATGAACTGCTGCGCATGCAGAATGGCGGTTGCGCCCAGTTCACCGCGCACAAGCCGTGCCAGCTCGAACCCTTTCCCGGCGCCAGCTTCCGCTATCTCGCCGCCAGCACGGTGGACAAGGATGGCCACACCCTGTTCCCGGCCACCGGCCTCAAGACGTTCGGCAGCGGCCCCGACAAGGTCACCGTGGGCGTGATCGGGCTGACCACGCGCACCACGCCCACCCTGGTCAATCCCGCCGGCATCGCCGGGCTGACGTTCGAGGACGAAGCCGCCACGATCAATGCCGCGGTGCCGCGCCTCAAGGCGGCCGGGGCAGACGCCATCGTCGTGCTGATCCACGAAGGCGGCAAGCAGCAGGGCACGCCCGATCCGCAGGGCTGCAACGGCATGTCGGGCGCCATTCTCGACATCATCAAGCGGCTCGATCCCGGCGTTGACCTGATCGTTTCGGGCCACACCCACGCGGCCTATATCTGCCAGTTCCCTGCTGCCGGCGCGGCGCATCCTCTGCTGCTGACCAGCGCGGGCCTTTATGGCGAGATGGTCACCGATATCGCGCTGCAGATCGATCCCGCCGCGCACAAGGTGGTTTCGGCCCAGGCGCACAACGTCATCGTCCAGTCCGATCCCTATCAATCCGCTACGCGGCTGGTGGGCCACGATGATCGTTTCCCGGTCTTTGCGCCCCGCCCTGATATCGCCGGCTATGTCCAGCGCTATGTCGACGCGGCCAAGGTCTATGCCGCCAAGCCGGTGGGCCGCCTGTCCGGCCCGGCCCAGCGCGGCGAAAACGGCGCGGTGACCACCGGGGGCACGCTCGGCAATCTCATCGCGGATTCGCAACTGGCCGCCACCCGCAGCGCCGGGGCGCAGCTCGCGCTGATGAACCCCTTTGGCATCCGCACCAGCCTGGTGCCGGCAGCCGATGGCACGGTGACGTTCGGCGACATCTACCGCGTCCAGCCCTTCGGCAACACGCTCGTCACCGAAACCCTCACCGGCGCCCAGCTCAAGGCCGTGCTGGAGCAGGGGGTGGATGAACAAGGCCCCAAGCAGGGTCTCGCCGTATCGGCCAACGTGCGCTTTTCGATTGACCTCGCCCGCCCTGTCGGCGCGCGCGTGGTCGGCCTGACTGTCGACGGCAAGCCGGTCGCGCCTGCCGCCAGCTATCGCGTCACGGTCAACAACTTCCTCGCACTGGGCGGCGATACCTTCACCGACCTGGCCGACAAGCCCGATGCCGTGACCGGGATGACCGATCTCGATGCCCTGCAGGCCTGGATCGCCGCCGTGCCGGTGCGGCAGGTTCCGTCCGAACAGCGCGTCACGCTGGTTGCACACTGACGGGCTTGCCCATTCACCAGTTGCCCATTCATCGGTTGCAGCGCCGTCGCCACGCTCCTACGGATCAAGCCAAGGGAGACACGGGCGATGGCGCTGCTGGACAATCCGAAATTTCGCTGGATCTTGCATTGCGGGTGGAAAGGGCTTTGCCCTCGCTGCGGCAAGGCCAGCATGTTCGATGGCTGGCTCAAGCTGGCCCGGCGCTGCCCGGCCTGCGACCTCGACCTCGGCTTTGCCCGGGCAGACGATGGGCCGGCGTTCTTCGCCCTGTGCCTCACCGCCTTTCCGCTCACCTTCTTCGCGGTCTGGCTGGAAGTGGCCTATAGCCCGCCGTGGTGGGTCCATCTGCTCACTTCGGTGCCGATCCTGGCCATCGGCTGCCTCGGCTCGCTGCGCCCGTTCAAGGGCTGGCTCGTCGCCTCGCAATACGTGAACAAGGCGACCGAGGCCGGTACCGAGGGCCTGTGGGCGCGCATGGAAAAAAGCGAAGAGCCCTGAGCACCGGCCGCCAGGCCTAGCGCCGCGCCGGCTGGTTCGGCGGGCTGGTGCGGGCGCCGGCCGGACCATCGGGCAGGCGGCAGGCGGTGCAGCGCCGCCAGCACACCAGCCCCGGCATCATGTCGCGCGGGGCCTTGCCCGGCTCGGGATAGAGCCCGGCCATGATCTCTGGCGCGATCCCCTCGGGCGCGGCGCGATCGTGGCACATCAGGCAATTGCGCCGAAACCGCTCCCGCGTCAGCCCGGAATGATCTTCTGCCGCCTGCGCTGCCGCTGGCGCCGGCGGAGCCGGCTGCGCTGCCGCCACGCCGCCCACCAGGGCCAGAGCCACCACACCCGCGCCAAGCCACCATCGCCGCCGCATCATCGCCCCCTTTGCCCGGCCCCCGCGCCGATCCTCTCATCACAGACCCGGGCAAGCAAGCGCCGCATCGGCGCAAGCCTCACCCCTGGCGATAATCCGCCACGATCACACCGGCCTGCGCCAGTTCGGCCTCGTGGCTTTCCTCGCGCCAGGTTTCCGCCAGGGCCTGCCGCTCCCAATCCAGCATCGCCGGGTGGGCCAGGATATGGTCCACCCAGGCCTGCCCGCGCCCCACGTCCAGGCCATAGGTGCGGATGCGGAACGCCACCGGGGCAAAGAACGCGTCCACCACGCTGAACGCCGCCCCGGCCAGCCACGGGCCGCCGAAACGATCAAGGCCTTCTTCGAACAACGCGCGCACGCGGGCCACGTCGCGCACCAGTTCGGCGCGCATCGGCACCGGGCGCACCCGCACCCCCACGTTCATCGTGCAATCGTTGCGCAAGGCGGCAAAGCCGCCGTGCATTTCGCAGACCGCGCTTTGCGCAAAGACGCGCGCGGCGCGCGCCTCGGGCCAGACACCGCCATGGCGATCGGTAAGATAGAGCGCGATGCCCAGCGAATCCCACACCGTGGTGTCCCCATCGATCAGCACCGGCACCTGCCCGGTGGGGGAAAAGGCGCGAAATTCCTCATAGTTCACCGGCTTGGCAAATGGCTCGATGCGGTCGGCAAAGGCGACGCCCAGCGCCTTCATCAGCAGCCAGGGCCGCAACGACCAGCTGGAATAGTTCCGGTTGGCGGTGATCAGGGTATAGGTCATGGCCGGCGCCCCTTTTTCGCAGGAAAGCCATGCCGGTTGATTCAGGTCATGGCGCTGCGGCTTTCCGGTGCCACACTGCGGGCATTGTTGGAAGAAGGAGGATCCCCATGCGCTCCATTCTCTGCCCGGTCGATGGCGCCAAGACGCTTGATGACCGCCTCGAAACCGCCCTCGCCCTGGCCCGCGTCACCAATGGCCATGTCTGCGTGCAGATCGCCAGCCCCTTTGCCGAAATGGCGGTGTGGGAGCCGTTTGGCGGCGCGGCGCTGACCGCCGAAGTGATCGCCCAGGTGCGCGAGGAAGACCGCGCCCTGGCACAAAAGGTCGATGTCCGCCTCGCCCCGCAAGACGTGCCGTTCGATGTGATGGAAACCGCGCAGGCGCCAATCCCCGCCGCCTATGCCAGCGCCCGCTTTGCCGATGTGGTCGTCACCAGCCTCGCCGATCCGCTGGTGGAGGAACTCGTGCTCGGCGTACGCAGCCCGGTGCTCGCCGTGCCCAAGGGCGCGCCGCTGGTCGATTTCACCGGCCCGGTGATGATCGCCTGGGACGGCGGGATCGAGGCGGCGCACGCCATGCGCGCCGCCTTGCCGCTGCTCACCCGCGCCAGCGCCGTCCACATCGTTGCGGTCGAGGAAAAGCCCGACGCGCTCCCCGCGCTCGATGCGGCAGCCTATCTCTCGCGCCATGGCATCCATGCCGAAACCCATGCGGTCCAGGCCGCCGGGCCGATCGCCGCCACGCTGGTCGATACCGCGCGGCGGCTGGGGGCGGGATTGATCGTCATGGGCCTGTTCGGCCGCAGCCGCTTGCGCGAATTGCTGCTGGGCGGCGTGTCGCGCGCCATGCTCGACAATTCCACCCTGCCGCTGCTGCTTGCCCACTAAGGCAGACATTGTTTGCGGCCGGGCACTTGCCCGTTGGCGCCGCTCTGGCATGATCACGCCCAAGGTGGTGGCACAGGGGCTGCCACCAGCCTTGGGAGTTCATGCCGATGCGCCGCCACCGTTTTCTCGCCTCACTCGCCCTGTGCGTGGCTCTTGCCAGTTCCGGGGTTCACGCCGCTCATGCGCCGGCCGCCGCCGCCACGATCGGCAAGGCACTGGCCGATCCGGCGCGCAGTGCCGCCAACCGCGCTCTCGATGAAAGCCGCAAGCCGGCCGAAATCCTCGCCTTCGCCGGGTTCAAGCCGGGCCAGGTCGTCGCCGATTGGGGCGCGGGTGGCGGCTACTATTCCGAACTGATCGCCGATGTCGTCGGTCCCAAGGGCCGGGTCTATGCGCTGGCCAATCCTGCCTACCTCAAGCCCGGCACGCTCGACGCCGTGGCCAAGGCGCATGCCAACGTGCTGATGCTCCTCACCCCGCCTGCCGCGATGACACTCGCGCCCGGCAGCCTCGACGCGATTTTCGCGCATCTCGAATTTCACGATCTCTATCTGCCGGCAGCGCATGGTGGCACCACGCCGGCGCGCCCGGTGGCGGCCACGCTCGCCAACTGGTTTGCCGCCTTGCGCCCGGGCGGCACGGTGGTGATCGTCGATCACGTCGGCCCGGCGGGCGCCCCCGCCACGGTTGCCGATACCCTGCACCGCATCGATCCCGCCCAGGTCAAGGCCGACATGCTCGCCGCCGGCTTCGTGCTCGACGCTGAAAGCAGCGTATTGCAGCGCAACGACGATCCCCACACTGCAATCGTTTTCGATCCGGCCTTGCGCGGAAAGACCGATCGCTTTGCCATGCGCTTTCGCCGGCCCGCCTGACATTCGGATTGCAGTTGCACAAAACGCAATCGACATTTCATCTTTCGCATTTGCATAAAACAGGGATGCGAGGCATACAAATCCTGCCTTTCAGGCATCCTCTCCCAAACTTCCAAAGGCCTGGCTGGCAACAGCCGGGCCCTTTTTTTGCCTTGCGGCGGCGCCCGGCTTGCCATCGCGCCAAAACCCCAGCACCATCGGGCGCGATCACGTCCGAGAACGAAAGCGGTGGCCTGGCGTTTGAAAACCGGGACACGCAATCCTAGCTAGGGTGCAAGCGGGGCAGATCTGCCCCGATCCGCAAACCTCCCGAGGCGCCATGCCACATGCGCAACGCCAAGGGTGAAAAGAGGGCCAATGGCAGAGGCAGCAACTTTGGGCGAAAATCGCATCGCCCGTCTTCAGGTCGCAGGCGCCAGGCAAGAGGAATCAGGCCACGGCATCGCCCGCATCAGCCGCGCCGTGATGGGCACGCTGGGCGTAACCGAAGGCGACGTCATCGAAATCATCGGCAAGCGCAGCACCGCCGCACGCGTGATGCTGCCCTATCCCGAGGATGAAGGGCTCGAGCTGATCCGGCTCGACGGCCTGCAGCGCGCCAATGCCGATGTTGGCTCGGGCGATCATGTCGAGGTGCGGCGGATCGATTCCCGCCCGGCCCAGCGCGTGGTGTTCGCCCCGGCGCAGCGTGACCTGCGCCTGCAGGGGCCGGCCGCCGCGCTCAAGCGCAACTTTGCCGGGCGTCCGCTGCTCACCGGCGATCTGGTCGCGACAGCAGGGCAGCAGCAGGTCAACCGGGGAGATATGCCGCCCCAGTTGCGCCAGATGCTCAATGCTCCGGCCTTCGCGCTCACCCAGATCCGCCTCACGGTCGTCTCCACCGTGCCCAAGGGCGTGGTGCACATCGACGAGAGCACCGAGGTGGAACTGCGCGCCGAATATGAAGAGCCGCGCAGCAGCCGCGCCGACGTCAACTATGACGATGTCGGCGGCATGGGCGACACCATCCGCCAGTTGCGTGAGATGGTCGAACTGCCGCTGCGCTACCCCGAACTGTTCACCCGCCTGGGCGTCGATCCGCCCAAGGGCGTTCTGCTGCATGGCCCGCCAGGCACCGGCAAGACCCGCCTGGCCCGCGCCGTGGCAAACGAAAGCGACGCCAGCTTCTTCACCATCAACGGCCCGGAAATCATGGGCTCGGCCTATGGTGAAAGCGAAAAGCGCCTGCGCGAAGTGTTCGAGGAAGCGACCCAGAACGCGCCTTCGATCATCTTCATCGACGAGATCGACTCGATCGCGCCCAAGCGCAGCCAGGTCTCCGGCGAAGCGGAAAAGCGCCTCGTCGCGCAGTTGCTCACGCTGATGGATGGGCTGCACAGCCGCTCCAACCTTGTCGTCATCGCCGCCACCAACCGGCCTGACGCGCTCGATGAAGCGCTGCGCCGCCCCGGCCGGTTTGACCGCGAGATCGTCGTTGGCGTTCCCGATGAACCGGGCCGCCGCGAGATCCTCGGTATCCACACGCGCGGCATGCCGCTGTCCGAGGATGTCGACCTGCGCGAACTCGCGCGCACCACGCATGGCTTTGTCGGTGCCGACCTGGCAGCGCTCGCCCGCGAGGCAGCGATCGAGGCGGTGCGGCGCATCATGCCGCGCCTTGATTTCGAACGGCAGACGATCCCGCCCGAAGTGCTCGACAACCTGCGCGTCGTGCGCGACGATTTCCTCGAGGCGCTCAAGCGCGTGCAGCCGTCGGCCATGCGCGAGGTCATGGTCCAGGCCCCCACCATCGGCTGGTCCGATGTCGGCGGGCTCGACGATGCCCAGGCCAAGCTCAAGGAAGGCGTCGAACTGCCGCTCAAGACGCCCGAGGCCTTCCACCGTCTCGGCATCCGTCCGGCCAAGGGCTTCCTGCTCTATGGCCCGCCCGGAACCGGCAAGACCCTGCTTGCCAAGGCCGTCGCCAAGGAAGCCGAAGCCAACTTCATTGCGATCAAGTCGTCAGACCTGCTCAGCAAGTGGTTTGGCGAAAGCGAGCAACAGATCGCCCGCCTGTTTGCCCGCGCCCGCCAGGTTGCGCCCTGCGTGATCTTCATCGACGAGATCGACAGCCTCGTTCCCGCCCGCGGCACGGGTGTCGGCGAACCGCAGGTAACGGCGCGCGTGGTCAACACCATCCTGGCCGAAATGGACGGACTGGAAGAGCTGCAGTCGGTCGTGCTGATCGGCGCGACCAACCGGCCCAACCTGGTCGATCCGGCGCTACTGCGGCCGGGCCGGTTCGATGAACTGGTCTACGTCGGCACGCCCAGCCTGGAAGGGCGCGCGCATATCCTCAAGATTCACACCGGCGCCATGCCGCTGGCGGCCGATGTCGATCTGCTCGATATTGCCCGCCAGACCGCGCGGTTTACCGGTGCCGATCTCGAAGACGTGGTGCGCCGCGCTGGCCTCAACGCCATCCGCCGTGCCGGCGGCAATGTGCAGTCGGTCAATGCCGCGGATTTTGCCGAAGCGCTGGCCGATTCCCGCGCAACGGTGACGGAAGAGATGGAGGCGGAATACGCCCGGATGAAAGGCGAGCTGAAAAAGCGCGCCGTGGAGCCGAGCCCGACCATCGGCTTCCTGGCCCCGGGCATGGTGCAATCCACCCGCGAAACCAAGCACGGCTGAAACGGAAAAAGCCCCTCGCTGCCTTGCCAGCGAGGGGCTTTTCTCATGATCCGGGCAAAATCTCGTCAAAGCGCTGCACCCGCTTGAGTTCGGGAAACAGCCGCCCCCAGGCGAGCGCAATGGCCACCGCACTCACCCCGCCAAATACCACCGAGCCAACCGGCCCCAGGATCGCGCCAACCACCCCGCTTTCCATCTCGCCCAGTTCGTTGGACGCGGTGATGAACAAGGCCGACGTCGCCCCCACGCGACCGCGCATGGCATCGGGCGTCACCACCTGCACCAGCGTCTGCCGCACATAGACCGAAATCATGTCGGCCGCCCCGGCCAGGGCCAGCATCGCCAGCGACAGCGGCAACCAGCGCGAAATGCCAAACACTGCCGAGGCTATCCCGAACAGCGCCACGGCCGCCAGCATCTTGGGCCCCACGCCGTTTTCCACCGGGCGCCATGACAGCCACAGCGCAGTCGACACTGCCCCTACCGACGAGGCCGAACGCAGCAGGCCAAGCCCGCTCGGGCCGACATGCAGGATATCGCGCGCATAGACCGGCAGCATGGCGGTTGCCCCGCCCAGCAGCACGGCAAACAGATCCAGGCTGATCGCGCCAAGCAGCATGCGGCTGCGCGCCACATAGCGCAGCCCTTCCATGATGTGCGCCAGGGGCTTGCCGTCGGCCATCGGACGATTGGCGCCATGCGGCCCGATGGCGAGTTGCGCCACCAGCGCCGCGCCGAGCAGGGCCAGCGTCAGGCCATAGGCAAATGCCGGCGCCACGGCATAGGCAAACCCGCCCAGGACCGGGCCCACGATGCCGCCGATCCGGCCAGCGATGGCGCTCACCGCAATGGCTCGCGGCAGAATTTCCATAGGGACCAGCGCCGGGGCCAGCGCATTCATCGCCGGGGCATAGAACCCACGCCCGGCGGCAAAACCTGCCGCCACGAGATAGAACACCGGCAGATCAGCCCGGCCCATGGCTTGCAACACCACCAGCACGCCCACCGCCAGCATCTGTACCAGCAATGCCAGGCGCACCACCAGGCGGCGATCGTGGCGATCGGCCACCAGGCCGGCAAAGGGATTGATCAGCAGCACCGGCAGGAACTGCGACAGCCCGATCAGCCCGATCCGCAGCGAAGCCGCTTTCATGTCCATCGACAAGCGCGCCACATCATAAACCGCCCAGCCCAGCACCACGACCAGGTTGCTCTGCGCCAGCATCGCGCAGATCCGCGCGATCCAGAAATAACGAAAGGCGGGAATGGACAGCGGATGCGCGGCCGGCGCCACGCGGGGCTGGATGGACAAGGACACGGTGCAATAATCCAGGTGGCTGCACGGGCACGATCGCCCACGCCGGCGCCTAGCATCAACGGCCCGTGTCCGGGATATGATATTGCCGGCGCGAGCTATGAGGCTCGCGTTATTTTGCTGTGCGCCAGGCACAAAAAAGCCGCCTCGGGGTATCCTGAGGCGGTTTGGTATGTTGTTGTCTGGTTGCGGGGGCAGGATTTGAACCTGCGACCTTCAGGTTATGAGCCTGACGAGC
>CAYXUN010000029.1:0-12351 GCA_964468165.1 uncultured Novosphingobium sp.
CACATCAAACCCGGCACGCCCCAGTGCAGCGGGCTCATGAATAAGCCGGGCTAAAATATTTATCGAAAAAGATAATAAAAACAGTAACGATGCAACCCATATAAACGGAATTTTATATTTATTTGTAAAAAATATAATTATTGGCCAAACAATGTAAAACTGCTCTTCTATGGCAAGGCTCCATAGATGCAAAGTAGGCTTAAGTGATGATGACACATCAAAATAGCTTACCTCGCTCCACAGCAAGATATTTTCCAGAAATATTGTTGATGCTGCCACGTGCTTTCCCAACAGGGAAAACTCTGGCCCAAATAAACAGAACCAGCCAATGAACAGGATCGCCAGCAATGCAACCGTCAGCGCCGGGAAAATTCGGCGGATGCGGCGATCATAAAATTTCGATATCGAAAAATTTCCGCTATCGCAGTCTTTTAGCAAAATTCCCGTTATCAAGTAACCTGATATTACAAAAAATATATCAACACCAATGAAACCACCAGGTATGTAATCCGGGAAAGCATGGCATAGTACGACTGAGGTAACTGCTATTGCGCGAATACCATCTATATCTGGGCGATATTTGCCACTATGGGATCCCCAATCAAGCTTAGCCACACCCATCAAATCACGCCCCGAAAAACTACCCAAAGATATCTACTGATATATCCTCTGAAATACTGCTTCAAGGACTGAATCCGATTGGAGAGCCTGAGCGGCGCACGGCAAATTTATCGCTTTTGGCTTTGCCAAAAAATCTCCGCACCGGATTGATCATGGCGCGCCCTGCCCGGTCCGTGATAGGCCCCGGCAATGAGTGCTTCTTCGGTCCCTGAAAGCTGGGCTGCCGCCCTTGATCCGGTGTTGGCCAGCCGCCCCCTGCGGGCGCTTGGCGGTTTTCTCATGGCAGAGGAAGCCGCCGGCAAGACGATCTACCCTCCGCGGGGGGAACGGCTTGCCGCGCTGGAGCTGACGCCGCTGCCCGCCGTGAAAGTGGTCATTCTCGGGCAGGATCCCTATCATGGCCCGGGCCAGGCCATGGGGCTGGCCTTCTCGGTGCAGCGCGGGGTGAAAGTGCCGCCCAGCCTGGTCAACATCTACAAGGAGCTGGAAAGCGACCTTGGCCTGCCGCGACCGGCCCATGGCAATCTCACCCAGTGGGCCCAGCAGGGCGTGCTGCTGCTCAACAACGCGTTGACAGTGGAGGCCGGCCAGGCCGGATCGCATCAGGGCAAGGGATGGGAGGAGTTCACCGATGCGGCGGTTGCCGCCGTGGCGGCGCGGCCTGATCCCATCGTGTTCCTGCTGTGGGGCAGCCATGCCCAGAAAAAGGCCGCGCGCGTGCCCGGCCTCGCCTCTGGGGTGCATCTCGTGCTCAAGGCGCCGCATCCTAGCCCACTTTCGGCCCATGCCGGGTTCTTCGGCTGCCGCCATTTCAGCAAGACCAACGCCTTCCTGGAGAGCCATGGGCAGACCCCGATCGACTGGCGGGTCGATCCATGAGCGCCGCGACCGACACCGATTCGGTTGGGCCCAACTGGTCGCTGCCGGCGATGCGGCAGGCCCAGGCCCTGGCCTGGACCGCCGTCGAGCGGATCGCTGCAGCCATGCACCCTGGCCTGCGCGAGAGCGAGGCACGAGTGGTCGGCCAAGCCATTCTCGGGGAACTGGGCATGGGCCAGGCCTGGCACCCGATGATGGTGCGGTTTGGCGCCAACACCTTGCGCGTGTTCAGCGACCGTGGCGGCGAAGACCTTGCGCTCGGCCACAACGACATCTTTTTCATCGACATCGGCCCCGTGCTCCTGGGCCACGAGGCCGACGTCGGCGCCAGCTATGCGGTGGGTGAGGACCGGGAGATGCACGCCTGCGCCGCGGCCGCGCGCGACCTGTGGCACTGCGTCGCGACGATCTGGAATCACGGCGCGATCCGCGGCAGCGCGCTCTATGCTCGGGCAGCGGAAGAAGCGGCGGCCATGGGTTGGCAGCTCAACCTCGATGTGCGCGGCCATCGCGTGGCCGATTACCCCCATCCCTCGCGGCAGGCCGGCAAGCTCGGCGATCTTGACCGCCTGCCCACCGCTGGCCTGTGGATCCTGGAAATCCAGATCCGCCACCCCACCCGGGCGTTCGGTGCGTTCTACGAGGATTTGCTGGTCTGATGACTGCCGAGCCGGAAGTTGGCTTGTTAAGGCAAATGGATCGGCGAAAATTCGTGGGGATCAGACATGTCCTCTCCTGATATGCTATCGCCCGCAGCATGTTCACCGTACGCATCAGAGCAACCGTTGCTCCGAATCAGGTCCATCTGACAAACATCGGGACAGGCGAGACGGTTACAAGGATAAGCAGTTCCTCCTTCTCGTCTGAAAGTCGCCTGATCGCTGATCCAAAACGCGCCGCCGCCTTCATCGGTGAATTGATTAGGGACCTAGAAGGGCGCAGGCGGTGGTTTCGGCTCGTGCCTATTGTCGACGTGATATTGGCTAACGGGCCGACGACACCAGAAGACCGAGAGGAAGCGCGTCGTATTTTTGTCGATGCCGGTTTTTTCCGGGTGCGAGTTAGTTGAAGGATGATGTCTGCTTGTGGGCGAATACGGAGGCTCCCAACAGCGTTTCTCTCTCTACTCCCTGTCATTTGGGTTCGCGCGGAGGCGCAGAGGAGCTTACACTCGGCGCGAGAAATTTCTTGCTCGCTGCCAAATAGCCGGGCGCATCGCCAACCCGGCTCACAACATCGTCACCCTGAACTTGTTTCAGAGTCCAGTGTGCAGTGTCGGTGCACTGCTTGAAGTCTGAAGGGAACTGAAGCCTGGACCCTGAAACAGGTTCAGGGTGACGGCGAGAGCGAGCAATTGCTCCCACCACCAAAAAGGGCGCCCGTTGCGGGGCGCCCTTCCTGTGGTTTGATGCAGCTACGGTTGGTCAGCGCGGCAGTTCGGTCACGCCCATCAGCGCTTCATCCACCGCGCGGGCGCACTGGCGGCCTTCGCGGATCGCCCAGACCACCAAGCTCTGGCCACGGCGCATGTCGCCACAGGCAAAGATGCCGTCCACGCTGGTCTTGTAATCGACCGTGTTGCCCTTGACGTTGCCGCGCGCGTCGAGTTCCACGCCAGCCTGTTCGAGCAGGCCCTGCTTGCGCGGGCCGACAAAGCCCATGGCGAGCAGGATGAGATCGGCCTTGATCACGAATTCGCTGCCGGGCACTTCCTGCATCTTGCCGTCGACCCATTCGACGCGGACGCATTCCAGGCCGGTCACGTCATTCTGGCCCACCACGCGCTTGGTCAGCACGGCGAATTCGCGCGTCACGCCTTCTTCGTGGCTGGACGAGGTGCGCAGCTTGAGCGGCCAGTTCGGCCAGGTCAGCGCCTTGTCTTCCTTTTCGGGCGGACGCGGCATGATTTCGAGCTGGGTCACCGAAAGCGCACCCTGGCGGTTCGACGTGCCGACGCAGTCAGACCCGGTGTCACCGCCGCCGATCACCACCACGTGCTTGCCCGTGGCGGTTAGCGAACCACGCGGCGCGGCGCGGATTTCATCATCACCGGCCACACGCTTGTTCTGCTGGGTCAGGAATTCCATGGCGAAGCGCACGCCCGGCAGTTCGAAGCCGGGGATGCCAATCGGGCGGGGATCTTCGGCGCCGCCCGAAAGCACCACGGCATCGAAGTTTTCCTTGAGCGAGTCGACCGAGACGGTCACGCCCACTTCCACCGAGGTGCGGAAATCCACGCCTTCGGCCATCATCTGTACCAACCGGCGGTTGATCAGGTGCTTTTCCATCTTGAAGTCGGGAATGCCATAACGGAGCAGGCCGCCCACGCGATCCGACTTTTCGAACACGGTCACCGAATGGCCGGCGCGGGCCAGCTGCTGCGCAGCCGCCATCCCGGCCGGGCCGGAACCGACCACGGCGACCGACTTGCCGGTCTTCTTCGCCGGAACCTGCGGCTCGATCCAGCCTTCCTTCCAGCCCTTGTCGACGATGGCGCATTCGATCGACTTGATGGTGACCGGCTGGTCGACGATGTTGAGCGTACAGGCTGCCTCGCACGGAGCGGGGCAGACGCGGCCTGTGAATTCCGGGAAATTGTTGGTCGAATGCAGGTTGTCCAGCGCTTCGCGCCAGTCGCTTTCATAGACCAGGTGGTTCCAGTCCGGGATCTGGTTGTTCACCGGACAGCCGTTGTGGCAATACGGAATGCCGCAGTTCATGCAGCGCGAGGCCTGGCCCTTGAGCGAGGCCTCGTCATGGGGAACGATGAACTCGCGATAGTGCTTGAGGCGCTCGGCCGGGGCGTCATAGCCCCGGTCCTTGCGATCGAGTTCGAGAAAGCCGGTTGCCTTACCCATTGTAATCTATTCCTTATTCCGCAGCGACCGACGCGGCTTCAAGGCGCTCGGCCTCAAGCTGGCGGAGCGCACGCGCATAGTCGCGCGGCATGACCTTGACGAAACGCACCACTTCCTGATCCCAGTTGTCGAGGATCGCGCGGGCCCGCTTGGACCCGGTGTGAAGCAGGTGGCGCTCGATCAGCACGCGCAGACGATCGGCATCATGGCGCAGCATATCACCCATGCCGAAGTCGTTGACGTCCACCCCGCGCTGCTGCGGGCGGCCGGCACCGTCGTCTTCGTCGCGGCCTGCCGAAACCGGCAGCACGTCGACCATGGCGCCGTTGACCAGCGAGGCGAAGTTGCCATCCATGTCATAGACATAGGCCACGCCGCCAGACATGCCCGCCGCAAAGTTGCGGCCGGTCTTGCCCAGCACGACAACCACGCCCCCGGTCATGTATTCGCAGCCATGGTCACCCGTGCCTTCGACCACCGCCAGGGCGCCCGAATTGCGCACGGCAAAGCGTTCACCGCCCACGCCGTTGAAGAACGCTTCCCCGGCGATCGCGCCATAGAGCACGGTGTTGCCGACGATGATGTTCTCGGCCGCTTCACGCGTCACGTGGGCCGGCTGGCGCACGATCACGCGGCCGCCCGACAGGCCCTTGCCGACATAGTCGTTGGCATCACCCACCAAGTCGAGCGTTACACCATGGGCGAGGAACGCACCGAACGACTGGCCCGCCACGCCCTTGAACGCTATGTTGATCGTGTTGTCGGGCAGGCCGGCATGGCCATAGCGCCGCGCCACTTCGCCCGAAAGCATCGCGCCGACGGTACGGTTGACGTTGATCACCGGGCGTTCGATGCGCACCGCCTCGCCCGCTTCCAGCGCCGGCGCGGCCGCCGCGATCAGGTCGTTGTCGAGCGCGGCATCGAGGCCGTGATCCTGATGCCCGGTCCAGTTGAGGCTGGTGCCGGCCACCGGCTCCACCTTGTGCAGCAGGCGCGTGAGATCGACGCCCTGCGCCTTCCAGTTGGCGACGGCCTTGCGGGTGTCGAGCCGGTCGACCCGGCCGACCATCTCGGCAACGGTGCGGAAGCCCATCTCGGCCATGATCGCGCGCAGTTCTTCGGCGACGAAGAAGAAGTAGTTGATCACGTGCTCGGGCTGGCCGGTGAAGCGGGCGCGCAGCACCGGGTCCTGCGTTGCCACGCCCACCGGGCAGGTATTGAGGTGGCACTTGCGCATCATGATGCACCCGGCCGCGATCAGCGGCGCGGTGGCAAAGCCGAACTCGTCAGCACCGAGCAGCGCGGCGATCGCCACGTCGCGGCCCGTGCGCAGGCCGCCATCGGCCTGCACGCAGATACGGCTGCGCAGGTTGTTGAGCAGCAGGGTCTGCTGGGTTTCCGCCAGGCCGATTTCCCACGGACTGCCGGCATGCGTCAGCGAGGTCAGCGGCGAAGCGCCGGTCCCGCCTTCATAACCCGAGATCGTGACATGGTCGGCACGCGCCTTGGAAACGCCCGCGGCCACGGTGCCCACGCCCACTTCCGACACCAGCTTCACCGAGACGCGGGCCTTGGTGTTCACGTTCTTGAGATCGTGAATCAGCTGCGCGAGGTCTTCGATCGAATAGATGTCGTGGTGCGGCGGCGGCGAGATCAGGCCGACACCCGGGGTCGAGTGACGAGTCTTGCCGATCACCTTGTCGACCTTGTCACCCGGCAGCTGGCCACCTTCGCCGGGCTTGGCGCCCTGGGCCATCTTGATCTGGATGTCGTCGGCATTGACGAGGTATTCGGCGGTGACGCCAAAGCGGCCCGAGGCGACCTGCTTGATCGCCGAACGCATTGAATCGCCATTGGCCAGCGGCTTGAAGCGATCAGGCTCTTCCCCGCCCTCGCCGGTGTTCGACTTGCCGCCGATGCGGTTCATCGCGATCGCCAGCGTGGTGTGCGCCTCGCGGCTGATCGAGCCGAAGCTCATCGCGCCAGTGGCAAAGCGCTTGACGATCTCGCTCGCCGGCTCGACCTCATCGAGGCTGAGCGGCGTTTCGGCCGGCTTGAGCTCCATCAGGCCGCGGATGGTGAGCATCCGTTCCGACTGATCGTTGATCGTCTGGGCAAATTCCTTGTACTTTTCAGGAATGTTGCCGCGCACGGCGTGCTGCAGGCTGGCGATGTTGCCCGCCGTCCAGGCATGCTCTTCACCGCGCAGGCGCAGCTGGTACATGCCGCCCACGTCGAGCATCTTCTTGTAGATCGGGTTGTCGCCATAGGCCGTGGCATGGCGGCGCACGGTTTCCTCGGCCACTTCCTTGAGCCCGACGCCCTCGATCGAGGTGGCAGTGCCAGTGAAGTACTGGTCGATGAAGGCCGACGAGAGGCCGACCGCATCGAAGATCTGCGCACCGCAATAGGACTGGTAGGTCGAGATGCCCATCTTGGACATGACCTTGAGGATGCCCTTGCCGATCGCCTTGATGTAGTTCTTCTGCACATCATAGGGCGTGAGCGGCAGGCCCTTGTCGACGCGGATCGCCTCGAGCGTTTCGAACGCCAGATAGGGGTTCACCGCCTCGGCGCCATAGCCAGCCAGCACGCAGAAGTGATGCACTTCGCGCGCTTCGCCGGTTTCCACGACCAGCCCGGTCTGCATGCGCAGGCCCTGGCGCACCAGGTGATGGTGCACGGCCGCCGTGGCGAGGAGCGCCGGCATGGCGATGCGATCGGCGCCTTGCGCGCGGTCAGACAGGATCAGGATGTTCTTGTCGGCCAGCACCGCTTCGGTCGCTGCCCAGCACATTTCCTTGATCGCCATGGCCAGGCCATCGGCGCCCGAGGCCGCGTCCCAGGTGGTGTCGATCGTGGCGGTGCGGAACGCGCCGTCAAGCGCGGCTTCGACCGAGCGGATCTTGGCCACGTCCTCGTTGGTGAGGATCGGCTGATCGACTTCCAGGCGCTTGTGGCTGCCGGCATCATGGCCAAGCAGGTTGGGGCGCGGGCCGATCATCGAGACCAGGCTCATCACCAGTTCCTCGCGGATCGGGTCGATCGGCGGGTTGGTGACCTGGGCGAAGTTCTGCTTGAAATAGTCGTAAAGCAGGCGCGAGCGCTTGGACAGCACGGCAATCGGCGTGTCGGTGCCCATCGAACCGATCGGGTCTTCGCCCACGGCCGCCATCGGCTCGAGGAACTTGGTGACGTCTTCCTGGGTATAGCCGAACGCCTGCTGGCGATCGAGCAGGCTGTCGGTCGGCGCGGGCAGCGCCACCACTTCCGGCTCGACCACTTCGAGTTCCTTGAGCTTGTACTGGGCCGCGCCCAGCCATTCCTCATAGGGTTCGGCGGCAGACAGCTCGGCCTTGAGCTCGTCGTCCTCGACGATGCGGCCCTGCTCCAGATCGATCAGCAGCATGCGGCCGGGCTGGAGCCGCCACTTGCGCACGATGTCTTCCTCGCGGAACGGCAGCACGCCGCTTTCCGAGGCCATGCAGACGAGATCGTCACGCGTGATCGAGAAGCGTGCGGGGCGCAGGCCATTGCGATCGAGCGTGGCACCGATCTGGCGCCCGTCGGTGAAAGCCACGGCGGCCGGGCCGTCCCACGGCTCCATCAGCGCGGCGTGGTATTCATAGAACGCACGGCGCTTGGCATCCATCAGCGCATTGCCGGCCCAGGCTTCGGGCATCAGCATCATCATCGCATGGGCAATGCCATAGCCGCCCGCAACCAGCAGCTCGAGCGCATTGTCGAGGCTGGCGGTGTCGGACTGGCCATGCGGGATCAGCGGCCACATCTTGTCGAGATCCGGGCCGAGCAGCTCGGATTCCATGGTGCGGCGGCGGGCGTTCATCCAGTTGACGTTGCCGCGCACGGTGTTGATTTCACCATTGTGCGCCACGAAGCGGAACGGATGCGCCAGCTTCCAGCTGGGGAAGGTGTTGGTGGAAAAGCGCTGGTGCACCAGGCCAAGCGCCGAAACGCAGTCCGGGTTGCGCAGATCGTCATAGAACGAGCCGACCTGGCCAGCGAGCAGCAGCCCCTTGTACACGATCGTACGCGAGGAGAAGCTGGGCATGTAGAGCTCGGTCACGCCGGGCAGGCCGTGCTTTTCGGCCATGGCCGCCAGCGGGTTCTGCGTCTGCTTGCGGATCGCCAGCAGCTTGCGTTCGAACGCGTCCTGGTCGGCGCAGTTCTCACCGCGCTTGATGAAGCACTGGCGGATCACCGGCATCGAGGCGATCACGGTCTTGCCCAGGCCATCGAGCGTGGTCGGCACATCGCGCCAGCCGATCAGTTCCTGGCCTTCCTTGGCGATGAACTTCTCGAACTTTTCGATCACGAACGTGCGCGCAGCTTCATCCTGCGGCAGGAAGCACATCGCCACGGCATAGTCGCCCGGCTGCGGCAGTTCCTTGCCTTCGCCAGCCGCCCACTTGCGGAACAGCTGGTCGGGCAACTGGATCAGCAGGCCGGCGCCATCGCCCAGCAGCGGATCGGCGCCAACAGCACCGCGGTGGTCGAGATTGCGGAGAATCTCCAGGGCTTGGCCAATAATCGCGTGGCTTTTGACGCCTTTGATGTGGGCAATGAAGCCCATGCCACATGCGTCATGCTCGTTACGCGGATCATACAGGCCCTGAACCGGCGGAAATCCCATCGCGTTGATCGTCCCTACACCCAAAAAAGACAGCTCGCACGAATCACGACGCCGGAATGCGTCAAAAATTGCGCGAGAGTCCCCCATGACTGTTGGAAAGTTATTTTGCAACCGGTCAGGACCACCCAAACGGGAAACCGTGCCGGGAAATACGGATGCGATGCCGAAATGTCGCAGCGCAGCAGGGCGATGCGATCACAGCATCAGCGTTGGGCGGTCATCCGTTGCAGCGTGGCCAGGGCATCGCGCAGGGCCTGCTCGGTGCTCGCAGCATCGCGCGGGGTATCCTCCCCCTCATCCTCAACCGCTTGAAAACGGGTGGGAACGGCAGCCAGATAGGGGCGCTCGAACGGCGCCGGGGCAGCGCTCGCCATCTCATCACCGTCCGGGCGCTGGGCGCGGCCCTGGCCCGGGAAGATCACAACCGGCTGCGGCGATGCACCACCGCGGCCAGAGAGGAAATGGCGCGCCGGATCGCTCCGCCGGACCGCCGCCGCCATGTCGAGCAGCGAGGAATAGCGCTCTTCGCGCACCGCGCCGTCGGGCTGGCCCTGGTCGGTGCTGTCCGCGTCGGCTGCACCAAGGCGCGACGGGCGCGGCATGGCGCGCAGGTCGCGACCGTCCAGCCCGGCTACATCGTCGGCCACGCTGTCGAGTGCGCGGCGGTGGTCGGCAATGGCCAGGGCCAGTCGCTCGACCAGTTGCACCAGCCCCAGCCCATCGAGATCGGCCTGGGCGACCGGCGAAGCCCCGCTTTCCCCCATCGCGTCACGCGCCTTGGCAAAGAGTGACGGCGTCAGCGCCGGCGATGCCACTGCCATCGGGGCGGGATCATGCGGTGCAACGTCTGCTTCTGCCACGGCGTCCGGCTCGGCCTGTGCCCCGACTTCGGATTCGGCTTCGACTTCAGCTTGGGCTTCGGCTGCCGTTTCGACTGCAGGTTCTGCCACAGGCACGACGTCCGCCTCTGCCGCGGCAAGGATCGGCAGTTCAGTCGGCGCGTCCACGGCCTCTTCGCGGGGTGCCGCGTGCGCGCGGGCTACCGTCAGGAACGAGGGCGGCACGAACAGGTCGTCCGGCTCATCCTCATTCTCGTAAATCGCAAAGGGATCGAAAGCCGCCGGCGCCAGATCGTCAACCAGCGCTTCGTCAGCCAGCGCTTCGTCGGCCAGCGCCGGAAGCGGACGCGGCAGCGCGCTGGCGGGCTCATCGATCAGGATCGCGGTTTCGGATTCATCGATCATGTCCGCGCTCACCACCAGGGGGCGGCGCGGCGGCGCATCGGGATGGGCATCGCGCGCACGCACCCGGGGCGCGACCGGCACTTCATCCTGCACTTCTGCCCAAGTGGCAGGATCGATCGCCACGCGATGGCGGGCGCCGAGGCGCAGACCCAGCGCCAGGCCGATCACGCCGCCCAGTCCGGTCAGCAGCAGGGCAACCAGGGCGCGCGCGGTAAAGCCCAGCGGCGGCGCGGCCGCCGCGACGAGATGGGGCAGCCCGCTGGCCACGACCACGCGCTGCAAGAGCTCGGCCGGAACGGCAAAGCTGGCAAGACCGAACAGCGCGGCAAACCACAGCGCGGCAAGGGCAGGAAACAGGCGATGGGCGGTGATCGGCTTGGCCTTGGCACCGGCCTTGCGCTTGGTCTTGGTCACCTGTGCTTACCCCCGTTTATACAACCACCTGCGCATCGAACCGGCGCGAATCGGTCTTTGCCCAAGCCTGCGCCAAAGCCAATATCCTGACAATTCAGGCAGCAAGGCCAGGCGAGTCCAGCCCTTGGGCTATCAGGCCTTGGTAAACGGGAAGATAACGCGCCGCGTTGGCAGCCCAATCGTGCGCGGTTTCGACAAAGCGGCGGGCCACGGCGCGCTGCGCGTCCCATTGCCCGCGGCGGGCAAACAGCGCCACCATGGCCTGGGCCAGCGCGGCCGGATCGTCGGGCGCAAACAGCGTGCCGGTCTGCCCGTCGGCGATCAGTTCGCGGTGGCCACCCACGTTGCTGGCCGCCACCAGCTTGCCCTGGGCCATCGCCTCCAGCGGCTTCAATGGCGTGACCAGGTCAGTCAGGCGCATTGCCTTGCGCGGATAGCAGACCACATCGGCCAGCGCGTAATAGCGGTCCACCTCGTGGTGGGGCACGCGGCCGACGAAATGGATGGCATGGGCCACCGGGCTGGCCGCAGCCTGGGCGCGCAGGGCCTCTGCCGCCGGCCCACCACCCACCATCAGCAGCCGTGCGCCAGGCACTGCGGCCACGATTGCCGGCATGGCGGCGATCATGTCGTCGAGACCTTCATAGGGGTAGAAGCTGCCGAGGAAGCCGATCACCGGCCCCTCCCCCAGCCCGAGCTGCGCGCGCAGGCCCGCATCAGGCGCGGGCGGCGTGCCGAACAGAGCAAGGTCGACGCCGTTGGGCATGATCGTGATCTTGGCCGGCGCCACGCCGCGGGCCACCAGATCGTCCTTCAACCCCTGGCAGATGGTAACGACGGCATCGGCGCCCGCCACCACGCGGTTTTCCAATTGCCGGGTGAGCCAGTAGCGCGCCGACCCTTCACGGCCGGTGCCGTTGCCCACTGCAGCGTCTTCCCAGAAGGCGCGGATTTCATAGACCACCGGCAGCCCCAGGCGGCGGCCGGCGCGTACTGCGGCCAGCCCGCACAGCGCCGGGCTGTGGGCATGCAGCACATCGGGCCGCCACGCACGCGCCAGGTCGACGATGCGATCGGCCAGCGCCCCGGCCTCGCGCCATTCCCGCAGGCCCGGCGGGCCAGAGGCGACGCCCGGGGTGCGATGAAAGTGCAGGCCATCGTGGATTTCCAGGTCATCGCCAGGCGCGCGGCCCGACACCGCTTCAGGCGCCGCTGCCGGCGGGGGCGCGCCATGGCGCAGGCCGGTCAACCCGCGCACGTCCAGCCCATGGCCTTCCTGCGCCTTGAGAATCGCGCGGGTGCGAAAGGTATAGCCGCTGTGCAGCGGCAGGGAATGATCGAGCACGTGGAGAATCCGGGCCATCCCTGCTGCTTGGCACAGCAAGCCTTAACGCGCTGCAAATTCTTCGCTTAACGCGGCGTCAACCCTGCGGCACTATTCCCGGCGGCTATGGCAGGCGGCGCACCACGATGATCGACAAGATTACCATCTTCGTGCCGCATATCCTGATGGCGCTGATGATCTGGAAACTGATCCATCGCGCCGATCTGGACGATGACCCTGCCCTGCCCAATCGCCGCCAGCCGCTGATGGGCCGGCGCGCCGGCCCCCCCCCCCCCACCCGCGGGCCCGCACCGCCCCCGCCCCCCCCCCCCCCGCCCCCCCCCCCCCCTCGGCCGG
>CAYXUN010000029.1:12361-45598 GCA_964468165.1 uncultured Novosphingobium sp.
GGCGCGCGGGCCCGCGCACCGATAGCGGTGCCGCCGATGCCAGCGCGCACGAACCCGACCGGTCCAGCCACGATGCTTGACCTGTTCTTCACCGCATTCTGCCTCGCGTTCCTGGGCGCCGGGCTCAAGCGGCCGTTCCTGTTCGTGATGGCCTATGCCTATATCGACATCGTCGCGCCGCAGAAGGTCAGCTGGGGGTTCCTCACCCACATCCCGATCTCGCTGATTGCGTTTTCCTGCGCGCTGCTCGGCTGGATCGTGGCCGAAGACAAGAACGGCATCCGCATCTCGCCGCGCCAGTTCGTGCTGCTGCTGCTGCTGGTCTATTGCGGCCTCACCACCCGCACTGCCGATTTCCCGGTGGAAGCGGCAGCCAAGTGGGACTGGGTGTGGAAAGCCCTGATCTTTGCGCTGTTCCTGCCGCTGACCCTGCGCACCCGCCTGCGCATCGAGGCACTGACACTGACGATGGTGCTGTCGGTGGGCGTGATCGTCATCGGCGGCGGGATCAAGACGCTGAGCACCGGCGGCGGCTATGGCGAACTGCGCCTGCTGGTGAACGACAATACCGGGCTTTACGAAGGCTCGATCATTTCCACCGTGGCGATGTGCGTCATTCCCCTGGCGTTGTGGCTGGCCAACCACGGCACGATCTTCAAGCCCGACTGGAAGGCCAAGCTGTTTGCCGCCGGCATCTGCTTTTCCTGCCTGCTCATGCCGGTGGGCACCCAGGCGCGCACCGGGCTGATCTGCGCGGCAGTGCTGGCAGTGATGATGCTGCGCTCCACCCGGCGGCGCATGCTCTACATCAGCATCCTGTGCGCCGGGGCCCTGATCGCCGTGCCGCTGCTGCCCTCCAGCTTTACCGAGCGCATGGGCACGATCAAGAATCACCAGGCCGACCAGTCTGCCTCAACCCGCGTGGCGGTGTGGAAGTGGACCATCGAGTTTGCCAAGACCCACCCGTTTGGTGGCGGCTTCGATGCCTTCCGCCAGAACAGCGTGAGCTATGACACGGTCAAGGCCGATTACGCCGGCGCCAACAATGCCGCGATCGAGACCGACCATATCGAGGAAAAGGGCCGCGCCTATCACTCGGCCTATTTCGAGATGCTCGGCGAACAGGGCTATCCCGGCCTCGCGCTATGGTTGCTGCTGCACCTGATGGGCGTGTTCCAGATGGAAGTGATCCGGCGGCGCTATCGCAACAACCCGCCCGACGGGTTCGCCTGGGTTTCACCGCTGGCCGATGCGCTGCAACAGGCGCAGATCTGCTATCTCGTCGGCTCGACCTTCGTCGGCATCGCGTTCCAGCCGTTCTGCTACATGCTGGTGGGGCTGCAGTGCGGGCTTTCGGCCTATATCGGCCGGGTGCGTCGCGCGGCGCCGGTGCCGTTCGTGCAGCGCCGGGCCGTTCCCGCCCAGGCCTGACGCCCAGCCCACCCGAACCACCGCCGACGCGAGACACACGCCGGCGGTGCAGAACGGCTCAGTTCAATTTACCGCCGCCAGCTTGCGCCCGCGGCCCGGCTTGCCATCGGCGGCATCGCCGCGCGTGGCAAAGCGGGCCATCCATGCCTCGACCACCGGGGCAATGCTCTTGCGCCAGCGCGAGCCGTTGAAAATGCCATAGTGGCCTACTTCGGGGGCCAGCAGGTACTGCTTCATCTCGGCCGGCAGGTTGGGCGTGACATTGAGCGCGGCGCGGGTCTGGCCGATGCCGGAAATGTCGTCGCGCTCGCCCTCGATGCACAGGATCGCAGTGTCGGTGATCGCGCCCAGGTCAACCGGCTGGCCGCGATGGATGAATTCGCCCTGCGGCAGCGCGTGGCGCTGGAACACCACGTCCACCGTCTGGAGATAGAATTCCGCCGGCAGATCGCAGACCGAGCGATATTCGTCGTAGAACTTCTTGGTCGATTCCGCGCTTTCCTCGGCGCCCTGCACCATGTGCTGGAACAGCTTGTAATGGCTCATCATGTGGCTGCCCAGGTTCATCGACATGAAGCTGGTGAGCTGGACGAAGCCGGGATAGACCTGCCGCCCGGCGCCGGGATAGTTTTCGGGCACCGTGGTGATGACATTGTGCTTGAACCACACATAGGGCTTGGTCACGGCATGATCGTTGACCGCCGTGGGGCTTTCGCGCGTATCGATCGGGCCGCCCATCATCGTCAGCGTCAGCGGGCGACAGGGATGCTTTTGCGCGGCCATCACCGCGGTGGCGGCAAAGGCCGGAACCGACGGCTGGCACACCGCCATCATGTGCGCGCCGGGGCCGATGTGCTCAAGGAAGCCGATCAGATAGTCGATATAGTCATCGAGATCGAAATGCCCCTCGGCCAGCGGCACGTATTTGGCGTCGGCCCAGTCGGTGATGTAGACCTCGGCCCGCTCGAGCAGGCGCTCCACCGTGCCGCGCAGCAGCGTGGCATAGTGCCCGCTCATCGGCGCCACCAGGAGCATGCGCGGCGCATCGGCACCAAGGCCATCATGGGTAAACCGCTTGAGATCGCCGAACGGACGGTGCTCCACCGTGGTTTCATGCACCGCGTGGGTCTGGCCGTTGACCTGCACGGTGCGAATGCCGAACGCCGGCTTGCCGCGCGGCGCGGTGGCATGGGCAAACACGTCAAGCGCAGAGGCCATGGTCTGGTTCGGGCCATAAGCAGCAAAGGGCAGCCGCGGGTCGTTGAGCAGGTCGGCCATCATCGAGGCCCAGGCACTGCTCGCGTTCATCAGCGACCGCTGGATTTCATAAGCCTTGTACAGCACGTGGATACTTGCCTTTCTATCCGCTGCCCGCCGCGCCCGGCCACGCCATGATGGCGTGGCGCAGCGCGGCAATCATGCGTCCCTTGCCGCGATAGTGCCTGCGAATCGTGCTGGCTGCAATGCAGCAAGAAGGACAGGGCGTGCAGTAAACAGTCCACAACAGATGGGAACATGGCCTGGTGCACGCAAGGCCTCTTCCGGTCCGGCGCGCCATCGGCTAGGTCCGCCCCATGGAAGAGGTTCCCCAGGAACGGCCCGCGCCGGACATGCCCGCCCCCGGCTCCCACCCTGCCGTCGGGCAGGCGCCCGCATCGGCCCCAGGCGCGCCGGCGGACGCGAATGAAACCCTCGCCGTGCCGCCCGCGCCGCGCCGCTTGACCCCGCTGCGCATGATCTGGCGCGAGGCGACCAAGTATCCCGGCCAGGTCGCCGCCGCGCTGATCGCGCTGGTCACCACCTCGACCGCGACCATCGCCATTCCCGCCCGCTTCAAGGGCATCGTGGATCAGGCTTTCGGCCCGCATGCCCAACCCGGCGTGATCGACCAGGCGTTCCACACCCTGCTGCTGATCGTGGTGGTGCTGGGCTTTGCCACCGCCATCCGCTTCTATTACGTGTCGTGGCTGGGCGAGCGGGTGGTGGCCGACATCCGCACCCGCGTGCAGTCCAACCTGCTGCGCCTGCCGCCGGCCTTTTTCGAGACCAACAGCCCCAAGGAAATCTCCTCGCGCATGACGTCGGACACGGCGATCATCGAGCAGGTCGTGGGCACTACCGTTTCGATCGCGCTGCGCAACACCATCACCGCGCTGGGCGGGCTGATCTACCTGTTCTTCCTGGCGCCCAAGCTCACCGCCGGGCTGGTCATCGGCATTCCGGTGGTGATCTTTCCGATCGCCTGGTTCGGCAGCCGCCTGCGCAAGGTGTCGCGGTCGAGCCAGGATCGCGTCGCCGATATCGGCGCGATGACCGCCGAAGTGCTCGGCGCGATCCGCATCGTGCAATCGTTCGGCCAGGAAGGGCGCGAGCGCGCGCGCTTTGCCGGCGCGGTGGAGCGCACCTTCGACACCGCACGCCGGCGCATCCTGATCCGCGCGGTGATGACGGCGGTGGTGATCTTCCTGGTCATGGGCGGGATCACCGCGCTGATGTGGCAGGGCGCGCTGGGCGTGGCCAATGGCTCGTTGACCGGCGGCACGATCGCCGCGTTCGTGCTGACCGGCGGCATCGTTGCCGGATCGTGCGGCGCCCTGACCGAAGTCTATGGCGATCTGCTGCGCGGCGCAGGGGCGGCCGGCCGGCTCAACGAACTGCTGCTCGAACAGCCAGACATTGCCCCGCCGGCGCGGCCGATCACGCTGCCCAGCCCGCCACGCGGCGCGCTGGCGTTCCAGAACGTGGCCTTCCGCTATCCCAGCCGGCCCGAGATTTCCGCCCTGGCCGATTTCTCGCTGACGGTGGAGCCGGGCGAGACAGTGGCGATCGTCGGCCCCTCGGGCGCTGGCAAATCCACGCTGTTCCTGCTGGCTCAGCGGTTTTACGATCCGCAGGGCGGCGTGGTGCGCATCGATGGCGTGCCGCTGCCCCAGGCCGATCCGGCCGAAATCCGCGCGCGCATGGCGCTGGTGCCGCAGGAAGCGGTGCTGTTTGCCGCCAGCGCGCGCGACAACCTGCGCTATGGCGCGTGGGACGCGACCGACGAGGCGATCTGGGCCGCCGCCCGCGCCGCCAATGCCGAGGAATTCCTCAAGGCCCTGCCCGAGGGGCTCGACACCTTCCTGGGCGAAAGCGGTGCGCGCCTGTCGGGCGGGCAGCGCCAGCGCATGGCGATTGCCCGCGCCCTGCTGCGCGATGCGCCGATCCTGCTGCTCGACGAGGCCACCAGCGCGCTCGACGCCGAAAGCGAACGCCTGGTGCAGGATGCGCTCGATCACCTGATGCAGGGGCGCACCACGCTGGTCATCGCGCATCGCCTTGCCACCGTGCGCGCAGCCGATCGCATCGTCGTGATGGATGGCGGCAGGATCGTGGAACAAGGCAACCACGCCAGCCTGATTGCCGCCGACGGGCTGTATGCCCGGCTTGCCCGCATGCAGTTCGAAGGGGCCTGAGCGCCAGCGCCACGGCCCTTTCGTGCCGCGGGTGGTGCCAAGGTTACCGATTTGCCATCTGCACAATGCATGGAACGGCTTGAAAGCAGTGCTGCACTGCGGCAAGTCGGGTGCCCATGGACAGCCACACCATTACCGCCGTCATTCTCGGCATCGTCGAAGGCCTCACCGAGTTCCTTCCCGTTTCCTCCACCGGCCACCTGATCCTCGCCACTGAACTCCTCGGCTTCAATGCCAAGGAATGGGAGGTGTTCAACGTGGTGATCCAGCTGCCGGCGATCCTGGCGGTGGTGGTGCTCTATTGGCGCACGTTCGTCGATGTCGCCAAGGGCGCACTGCGGGCCGACCCCGATTCGCTGCACTTCGTGCGCAACGTGCTGGTGGCGTTCATTCCCTCGGCGATCCTGGGCGTTCTGCTCAAGAAGAAGATCGACGTGCTGATGGAAACCCCGGCGGTGGTGGCGGCCGCGCTGGTCGTGGGCGGCGTGCTGATCCTGGTGATCGAGCGCCTCGCGCGCCAGGGTGAATACGAGCCGGTCAGCAAGCTGCCGCTGCCCAAGGCGCTGGCCGTGGGGGTTATGCAGTGCCTCGCCATGATCCCGGGCATGTCGCGTTCGGCCTCTACCATCATGGGCGCCCTGTCGATGGGCATCAACCGCAAGACCGCCGCCGAATTCAGCTTCTTCCTGGCCGTGCCGACGATGTTCGGCGCCACCGCCAAGCAGCTGTGGGACAATCGCCACGAACTGACCAGCGGCGCGGCCAGCGTGGGCTGGGGCGATATCGCCGTGGGCGGCGTGGTCTCGTTCCTGGTCTCGCTGGTGGTGATCAAGTTCTTCGTCACCTATATCGGCCGCCACGGCTTTGCGCCCTTTGCCTGGTATCGCATCGTGATCGGCGCCGGCGCATTGGTGTGGTTGCTCGGCGTCTGAAAGCGCGCATTTCTGCCCCTGCCGATGATACTGCCGATAGCCCCGCCGCCCACCCGGGCCGGCGGGGCTTTTCATGTCTGCAAGAGGGGCACGCAACGTTCTGTCGCAAATGCGGAACCAACCCTCCCGTGGCGAATTATCCACCCCAGACAGCCATTCGTGGCACCATCAAAGGGGTTTAACGTCATGGGCCTTATCGTTCTCTTGATCGTTGGCGGCGTTCTTGGCTGGCTCGCCAGCATCGTGATGCGCACCGATGCGCAGCAGGGCATTTTCCTGAACATCGTCGTCGGCATCGTCGGCGCCATGCTTGGCGGCTTTCTGCTCGGCCCGCTGCTCGGCGGCGGCAGCATCACCAACGGCATTTCGGCCGGCAGCCTCGTGGTCTCGTTCCTGGGCGCGCTGATCCTTCTGGCCATTGTCAATCTCGTGCGCCGCGGTTCGGTGCGCTGAGCCGGCCATTCCGGCCAAACTAACAGGGAGAGCCCGTTATGAAGTTCGCCAAGTACGCCCTCGTTCTGCCCGTCGCCGCGCTCGGCCTCAGCCTCGGTGCGTGCGAAAGAAAGCAGGAAATGGCTGCCGACAAGACGGCTGACGCCGTTGCCGCCCAGTCCGACGCTGCTGCCGACGCCATCGATTCGCAGGCCGCCGACGCAACCGGCGCTGCCGCCGACAAGATGAACAGCAAGGCCGATGCCGTCCGCGCCGAAGGCAAGGACGAAGCCAAGGCGATCAAGGAAAACGCGGAAAAGGCCGAAAAGGCCCACTGATCTCCCGCGAACAAAGGATTTCGGGGCGCCAGGCATCAGCCTTGGCGCCCCGTTTCCTTTCTACAAGGCTTTACTTGCCCGGCCGCCTCCCGCAATGGCGGCCACCTGTCAGGGCGGCGCGCGCCGCCCGTTTTGTTTGAGCACGCGGCGCGCCGACGCCTAGAAGGAATTCAGGACAAGCCCATGGCAAAGCCAACTACCGTCAAGATTCGTCTGGTTTCGACCGCAGACACCGGCTTCTTCTATGTCACCAAGAAGAATCCCCGCAACACCACCGAAAAGATGTCGTTCCGCAAGTACGACCCGGTGGTGCGCAAGCACGTGGAATTCAAGGAAGCCAAGATCAAGTGATCTGACGGCTTTCCTGCCAGAACATGCAAAGGGCCGGGGCTTGTCTCCGGCCTTTTGTGTTTTCGGGTGCCACAGGGGCGATTCGGAACCGAAAGGTTCACGGGCAGTTCAATGCGACTGCCTCAAGGAGTGGCGATGAACAGCTTGACCAAAATCCTGCGCGCCGGGCCGATTGCCGGCCTGGCTGCCGCACTTTTCGTTTCGCCGGCCGTGCCCACCGCGCTGGCCGCCCCCGCTGCGCCGGCAGCAGCCCCTGCCAACGATGTGGATCGCGCTGTTGCCGCCCTGCGCGCGATCTCGACGATGCGCGCCGATTTCGTGCAGACCGATCGCAATGGCCAGCGCCTGACCGGCACGGTCACGCTGCAGCGCCCCGGCAAGATCCGCTTTCAGTACCAGCCGGGCGTGCCGCTGCTGATCGTGTCCGATGGCGCAGCGCTGACGGTGATCGACTATGAGGTGCGGCAGGTCTCGCGCTGGCCGATTCGCAACAGCCCGCTGGGCGCGCTGCTCAACCCGGACAAGGACGTGGCGCGCTATGCCCGCCTGCTGCCCACCACCAACCCCGACGTGGTCAGCCTGGAAATCAAGGACCCGCGCCATCCCGAATATGGCACGATGACGATGATCATGGTGCGCAAGCCCGGCGCGCCGGGCGGGTTGCAACTCGATAGCTGGGTGGCGCTCGATTCGCAGAACCAGCGCACCACGATTCGCCTGTCGAACCAGCAATACGGCGTGCCGGTCCCGGCCAATATGTTCCGCTACAACGACCCGCGCCCGCAAACCCGCCACTGATTCACCCGCTGGCCGCAGGGGGCGAACGGTTCATCATCGTTACCAGACCCTCTGCGACACTTTGCGAACAACCAGACCCTTCCGTTCATCGGGCAGCAAGCGGCCCGCCCCTAGAACGGTTTCAGACGAGACGGACAAGACGGGTTTCCCCCCTGTTGCCCGGTCTGACTTCAACCTCTCGTCAACCGCGTGACGAACGCACATGGAACCCTCGGACCATTGCCCCCGGTCCGAGGGTTTTCTGTTTTTCCCGCCTTGGTGCCTTTGCGAACGGCTGCAAGCGGCCCCCGCCCGCGCTTCCGGTGCCCACGACCCAAAAGGATCGCGGCGCGCCGGTTCTCGCCGGGCAGCATTCTCGCTCGCCCACAAAGGCACCAAGGTGGGAAAACGTGCTGATCCGCTTGCCGGGGTGGGCGGGCGATCGTAAAGCGCTGCCATGGTTTCGATCGCCACCTGGAATATCAATTCCGTCCGCCTACGCGCCGATCAGGTCGTGCGTTTTCTGGAAGCGGAACAGCCTGATGTGCTGTGCCTGCAAGAGATCAAGGTGGCCGAGCACCTGTTCCCGCACGAGGTGTTCGAAAGCCTGGGCTACACCCATCGCGCGATCCACGGCCAGAAGGGCTACCACGGCGTGGCCACGGTCAGCCGCCTGCCACTGCGCGAGTTCAGCCGCCACGATTGGCAGGACAATGGCGAGGCGCGGCACGTGGGCGTGGAACTTCTGGGCGCAGGCCAGGGCCTGGTGCTGGAAAACGTCTATATCCCGGCGGGGGGCGATATCGCCGATCGCGAACTCAATCCCAAGTTCGGGCAAAAGCTCGATTTCCTCGAACGGATGACGCGCTGGGCCGACAAGATCGATCGCCCCACGCTGATCGTGGGCGATTTCAACATCGCCCCGCTGCCGCAGGACGTCTATGACCACAAGGCGCTGCTCAAGGTGGTGAGCCACACGCCGATCGAGGTGGAAACGCTGCAGCGCTTTGCCGATGCCCATGGCTGGGTGGACCTGGGCCGCAAGCACATTCCCGCGCCCGAACGCAACTATTCCTGGTGGTCCTATCGCTCGTACTGGCGGCAAAAGGACCAGGGCCGCCGGCTCGACCACATGTGGGCCTCGCCAGACCTGGCGCCGCAATCGCTTTCGCACCGCTTCGTCGAAGAGACCCGCCGCTGGGACCAGCCTTCCGACCACGTGCCGCTGATCACCGAGTTTGCCCTTTGACCACGCCGGCGGCCGCCACGCGCCGGGTGGCACGGGCGCTTGATGCCCTGCGCCATGGCTGGGCGATCCGCGTGACCGATGCGGCCGGCGCGCTGGATCTGCTGCCCGCCGAAACCGGCTTTGCCCAGCCCGGGCTCTATGCCGCGCAGATGCTGATTTCGGCCGCACGCGCCGCCACGCTCAAGCTGGCCAACCAGCGCTACGCCGCCGTGCCCCATGCGCCCGTGCTGATTCACGCTGCCGAACCGTTCACACTGGCGAATGCGCGCGATCTGGCTGATCCGGCGCACGATCTCTCCAGCCCCTTGCGCGGGCCATTTCGCGCCAGCCCGATCGCGTCGCTGGCCGGCGCCGAAGCCGCAATGGAACTGGCCCGCCTTGCCGGCATCCTGCCCGCGTTCCTGGTCGGCAGCGGGATCGACGTGGCCGAAACCGTGGCCGCGGCCGACCTGGCGCAATTCAAGGACCCGCTCAACCTCACGATCCAGGCGCGCGCGCGCCTGCCGGTCGATGCCTGCGAAGAGGCAGAGATCATTGCCTTTCGTGCGCGTGACGATCTGCGCGAGCATGTCGCGCTGATCGTGGGGCAGCAGGACAATGCCGTGCCGCCGCTGGTGCGGCTGCACAGCGAATGCCTGACCGGTGATATCCTCGGCAGCCTGAAATGCGATTGCGGCCCGCAGTTGCAGGCCGCCCTGGCACGGATGGCCGCTGAAACGGTGCAAGGTGGCTGGGGTGTGCTGCTCTATCTGCGCCAGGAAGGGCGCGGCATCGGCCTGATCAACAAGCTGCGCGCCTATCAGTTGCAGGACCAGGGCTTTGACACGGTCGATGCCAACGAGCGCCTGGGCCTGCCTTCTGAAGCGCGCGATTTCCCGGTGGCAGCGCGCATGCTCGACCTGATCGGGGCCAGGCAGATCCGCCTGATGACCAACAATCCGGCCAAGGTTGCAGCGCTCGACGCGCTGGGGGTAACCGTGCTGGAACGGGTCGCCCACCAGTTGCCGGCCAACCCGCACAACGCGCGCTATCTCGAAACCAAGCGCGATCGCACCGGGCACTTGCTGAAGTAACGGCAGCCCCACCCCCTCCTCGCCAGAGCAGGGGGCTTTGCGGGCCGCTCAGAACGCGCGGAACATCACCAGCCCGACACACAGCACCAGCACCGCGGTACCGGCAATGCCCTTGGCCAGATCGGCCCAGGTAAAGCGATCGAGATGATCGGCGCGAAAGCGGGCATAGCCGCGCCCGATCGTGTCGTTGCTGGCGATCATCCCTACATCGAGCGCATTGGCCTCGCGCTTGAAGTAGTGGACGAGCATGCCGTGTTCTTCGGGCGTGACATCGGGATAGGCGGCAAGCAGGGCTTCGACATGCGCACGGCGGGCGAGCGCCGAAGCGCTCTGGGTCTGAATGGTCATTTCTCTGGTATCCTGGCAAAAACGGTATGAGCCTGCGCCACGCGGGGCGCAGGGCGATCACGGTCTTTGTCAGGCGTGCGGGGGTGCCCGGGGAGTGCCCGGTGCGCGCAGCGGCAGCGTGGCGAGCGGCGGACCGGTGGCGTTGGGCTTGGCCAGGACCTGGCGGGCAAGGTTTGGCACCACGATCAGCGGCACGGCCGCCGCGATGATCGGCAGGATCGGCACGGGTGGCAGCGCCACCATGCGCGCCACCGCCACCTGCGGCCGGGCCGGCGCCACGGCCATTTCCACAGTGTCGACCGAGAAGGCCGAACCGCTGCGCAGCGCGACCGGCGCGGCCCCGGGCGCCAGCGCGCTCAGGGCAATCGTCACGACCAGCAGCGCCGCCCACAGGCGGCCGGCCAGGTGCAAGGGCAACCGGTTCAACACCAGAGTTACCTAGGGAACGTGATGCCGCAGGGCAAGGTCAGCGCCGTTCGAAACGCGCGATGCCCGGCCCAAGGGCATTGTTGCCCACGTTTATCCGGTCACCAGACCAGTCTGCCACGAACACCGTCGGGCGCGACAGGCCCGGCACCAGCCGCGCGGTATTGCCGGTGATGGTCAGGCCATCGGCGCTGTGTTCATGGCCTTCGGCGGCATTGGCGATGAACGTGCTGTAGTTTTCCTTGTCGCGCCCCTGGACGAACCAGTTGCCCGAAATCAGGCCCGTGGCGCCGATCGACAGGTCGATCATGTAGTTGGTGGTGTGTCCGCGGCTATCGTCAAAGCTCGAATCGGTCACTTCGATGCGGCCGGCATGGCTTTTCACGTAGTGGCCGCCGGTACCCTGCTCGAAGCGGCTGCGGCGGATCACCACGCTCGCCTCGTCACCGAAATAGAGCGAATGCGCACAGGAGAGCCCGCGGTCGCAACGGCCCAGCCGGGTGAACGTCGACTGTTCGATCACCACATGGCCGGCCGGGAAGTTGGCCGAGAGGATGCCCTGTTCGCTATCGCGGAACCACGCCTCGCGCACGGTCAGGTCACCGCGTTCGAGCCGGATACCCGCACCATTGGCATCGAACGCGCGCATGTTCTGGAACACCAGGCCTTCCACGCGCATCGATTGCCCGCGCATGACAAGCGCGGCCTTTTCCTCGCAGACCTTGCCGTCAAAGATCGCCTGGCCCGGCACGGCCGCGACATAGGTCACGTTGCCGTGGGGCTGTACGCCGCAATCGTGCCAGGTGCCAGGCGCGATGCGGATCGTGCCATCGCCTTCGCCCAGCGAATTGATCGCATCCTGCAGGCGGTCATAGCCCTTGCCGGTTTCGACCACGGTGAAGGGCGCGGCATTGCCGGCGCCCGGCGCCGCCTGCGCCAGCAGGGCGCCAGCCGGGATGGCGGAGAGAACAGCCACGGACAGGAGCATCAGACGCTGCCGCAAGGTGCGGTGCCGGCTCAGGCGGGTTTGTATTTCGGTCAGCATGGCGTTCACTCGGCTCCCCACCAATTGCAGGCAGCCTAGCGAAAAATGGTTGACCGTCCATTTAGGTTCCGGGGCCGGCTGTGCCGAAGCGGAGCGGACGCCGCCGCCAGGCCGCGTGCCCAACCTAAAGATGGGCGCGGATCACGGCGAGGAAGCGGTCACCATAGGCATCGCGCTTGCGCGTGCCGACGCCACCGATCGCCGCCATTTCCGCCAGCGAGGTGGGCCGCGCCGCCGCCATTTCGCGCAGCACGGCATCGTGAAACACCACATAGGGCGGCACGTTGGCTTCCTGCGCGATTTCCCGGCGCAGCGCCCGCAGCGCATCGAACAGCGGATCACCGACAGGATTGAGTGCGGCACCGCTGCCGGCCTTGCCCCGCCGCCGGCTGCCGCCACGTTCGCGCAGCGGCGGCAGGACCACGTCCACCCGCGCCTGTCCTTTGAGGATTTCGCGCGCATCGCCGCCCAGTGCCAGGCCGCCATGCTCGGTCGGCAGCAGGCTGCCGCGCGCCTGGAGCGCGCGGGCCAGCGCCTTGAGCAAGGGCGCCTGGTCGGCCGGAACGATGCCGAACACCGAAAGCTGATCATGGCCGCGCGCGGTCACGCGGTCATCGGCCACGCCGGTGAGCACCTTTTCGAGATGCCCCAGGCCATAGCTCTGCCCGGTGCGATAGACCGCCGACAGCAGCTTCCGTGCCAGCTCGGTGGCATCGGTCAGGCCCGGCGGATCGAGGCAATTGTCACAATTGCCGCACGAGGCCGGCGGATCTTCGCCAAAGTGGCGCAGCAGTACGGCGCGGCGGCAGGCCGGGGTTTCCACCAGGCCGGCCAGCGCGTCCAGCCGGGTACGCTCGCCCTGGCGGCGGGTTTCGTCCACTTCCGCGAGGCGCTGGCGCGCGCGGGCGAAATCGTCTGCCCCCCACAGCAACAGCGCCACCGAAGGATCGCCATCGCGGCCGGCGCGGCCGGTTTCCTGGTAATAGCCCTCGATCGACTTGGGCAGGCCGGCGTGGGCCACAAAGCGCACGTCGGGCTTGTCGATGCCCATGCCAAAGGCCACCGTCGCCACGATCACCATGTCTTCGCTGGTGACGAAGGCTTCCTGGTTGGCCGCGCGCGTTTCGGCCGGCAGGCCGGCATGATAGGGCAGCACGCGGCGGCCGGTCTCGCCCAGTTGCTCGGCCAGCTTTTCCACCTGCGCCCGGGTGGGCGCATAGACCACGCCGGGGCCGGGATTTTCGGCGATGAAGCGGGTCAACTGGCGCAGCGGATTGTCGCGCGGGGCAATGCGATACTGGATATTGGGCCGATCGAACCCGGCCACGATCAGGCCATCGTGGGGAATGCCCAGCTGTTCGAGGATGTCGGCGCGGGTGTGCCGATCGGCCGTGGCCGTCAGCGCCAGGCGCGGCACATCGGGAAAGGCATCCATCAACGGGCGCAGCAGGCGGTAATCGGGGCGGAAATCGTGGCCCCATTCCGATACGCAGTGCGCCTCGTCGATGGCAAACAGGGCGAGCGGCGCCTTGCCCAGCAGTTCACGGAAATGCGGCTGGCTGGCGCGTTCCGGTGCGACATAGAGCAGGTCGAGCTCGCCATTGCGGAACCGCTCGATCGTCCATTCGCGGTCGGTGTCCACGCTGGTCAGCGCGGCGGCGCGAATGCCGTTGGCGGTGGCCGAGCGCAGCTGGTCGTGCATCAGCGCGATCAGGGGCGACACCACCACGCAGGTGCCCGGCAACATCACTGCCGGCAATTGGTAGGTCAGCGACTTGCCCGCCCCGGTGGGCATGACCGCCAGCGTGGAACGCCCGCCCAGCACGCGGCCCACCACCTGGTCCTGCACCCCGCGAAAGCCGGAAAAGCCGAAAACCTGCGCCAGGCGCTGGCGCGCGGCATCGAGATCGGGCGAAAGGTCGGGCATAACGGCAGTCACGCCGCCGCCTATGGCAGATAGGGGCCCCGCCCGCCAGCCCAACCCGCCCGATCCACCTGGCCTAACCCAACAGGCCGGCCAGCAGCGGCGGCAGGCCCACCGTCCTGATCATCTGCACCACCACGAACAGCAGCACCAGCGAAAGCAGGCCCCAGGCGCCCCAGGTGAACGGACCCAGCACGGTAGCGCGGGTGGGATCGGCGGGATCATACCACACGGTGTAGGCGCCCGATGGCTTCCACCCGCGATGGACCCAGCGATGCACCAGCGCACGCCGCTCGATCCCATCCTGGTCGCGAAAGCGGATTTCATCCTCGATATAGCGGGTATCGTCCCCATCGCGCCAATTCCATCCGCGCGAGGTGAACATCGTCATCCCGAACGACCAGAAATCCTCCGATTGCTGGCCCTCGCTATAGTCGCTGCGCCAGACCATTGCCGGCGCGGGGCACCAGGTGCCGAACAGGCACAGCGCCCGCCACAGGCAGAACACGAAGAGCAGCCAGCACGCCAGTGCCGCCAGGACAAGGAAATCGGCCATTCCCGTGTCCTAGCGCCAATCCGTCAAGAAATTGCTGCCGCCAGCCGTTTGAGCTTGGGCCGGACGATCGGCATGGTCAGCATCGTGCTCATCACCGCCATCAGCAGCAGCGCGGTGAACGCCTCGGGCGTGATGATCTTCTTGTCGAGCAGCACGTTGACGAAGATGATCATGATCAGTGCCTTGGTCTGCAACATCCAGCCGATCACGCTGGCCTCGCCCTTGTTCCAGCCCAGGATGCGCCCGGCGAGGTGCACGCCGATGAGCTTGCCCGCCACCGAAGCAACCAGCAGCAGCAGCGCCGCGCCCAGCACCGCCGCCAGGCCCAGCCCGCCGACCTGGCCCCATTGCGTGCGCAATCCGGTGGAGAGGAAGAACACCGGCATCACCGCCAGCAGCAGGAATTGGCGGAAGGCGTCGCGCCGCCCCTGCTCGAACCAGTGCGCGTCGAGCACGGCGCCCGCCAGGAACGCGCCCACCATGAAATGCAGGCCCGACCAATCGGCGGCAAAGCCCACCGCCGCCAGCCAGACCAGCGCGATATGCCAGCGATCATCCTCGCGCACGCGCGCCATCAGCCGGCGCAGGCCCCAGGCGGCCACGGCAAACACCACCAGGAACAGCCCCTGGCGCCCGATGCGCTGCCAATCGAGCAGGATCAGCGCCAGCACGCCCCAGATCGCCACATCGTCCATGCTGGCATAGCGCAGCAGGCGCTGGCCGAGCGGCGTGCGAAAGATGCCGAGCTTTTCCATCAACAGCACCAGAATGGGCAGCGCGGTGACGGCACAGGCCATGCCGATGCCAGCGACCCCCTGCCCCCAGGTGCCCTTGGGGCCCAGCCAGCCCGGCACGGTGAGCAGCGCGGCCGCCGCCAGCGCACCCAGCAGCAGCGGCGTAAGCAGCGCGCAACTGGCGGTGATCAGGGTTTCGCGGGCATTGCCCCAGGCATCGGCCAGATCGAGTTCCACCCCGGCGATGAACACGAACAGGCTGACCGCCCACCAGGCCACGCCGTTGAGCGCGCCGATCACCTGCGGGTTGAACACAAAGGCGTAATAACCGGGATAGAACGCGCCGAGCACGCCAGGCCCGAGCAGGATACCGCCGACGATCTGCACCACCACCAGCGGCGCATAATCATCGCGGTTGAACACGCGCCACACCAGCCAAGGCACGGCCAGGATGATCGTCAACGCGATCAGGAAGATTTCACTGGTGCCCATCCCCGTACCCATGCCCGCTCCTGTCCCCAAAATGCCCCGGCACACTTGCCGTGGGTCAAGGCGGGCTCCATCTGGCACAGTATCGTGTTCGTGCAAGAGGAGCGACCGCCATGGCGTTTGATCTGCGAAACGCACTGCTGCGCAAGGAGGAATACGAATCCGCACGTCTCACGGCGTTCGAATTTGCCGAAACCGTGCGCGCCCTCAAGGCGCTGGCGGCCGACCGCGCGCTGCATCCGCGCCCTCTGCTTGACGCGATGGTCGAGCAGGGTCTTGCCAGCGCCCTAACCATGATCGCGCGGCAGGCGGGGCAGAGCGCCGACGCGGTGGAGGGCGCATTCCTGCGGGCCCGGGCCAGGGCACGCGCAGACCTGATCGCGCTCCACGGCGATCCCACGCCCGTGCGGCTGGGTTAAGCCCCTCCGCATTATGCCTATGCCCTCCCTTAAAGCCCTGCCTGTCCGGCAACTGCTAGCCTCTGTCCGGCAACAACGGCAGGAGCAACGGCATGGATATGCACCACAGCTTTTCCCCTTCGGCGGAATGGCGCGCGGCACGCGAGAGCGAATTGGAATTCATCGAGATGGCACGCGCGATCCGCGATCTGGCGCGCGAGTTGGGTATCGCGCCCGACCAGGCGGTGGATCGCCTGGCCGAACGCGGATTGCATGCCGCGCTGTCCCTTCTGGCCGAACAGGCCGGCCCCACGGTCGAAGCGCGTTTTCTCCAGCGCCGCGCCCAGGCCGCTACAACCCACCGCCCACTTTGACACCACCGGGGTCCACGCCGCCCCGGCGCCGCGAAAGGACCCCGGCATGACCACCCGCATCGAAAGCGACAGCATCGGCACGATCCCCGTGCCCAACAGTGCCTATTGGGGCGCGCAGACCCAGCGCTCGATCGAGAACTTCCCGTTCGGCGCGGGTGAGCGCATGCCGATCGGCATCGTCCACGCCCTGGCCCTGGTCAAGCAGGCGGCCGCCCGCGTCAACCGCGCCCACGGGCTGGATGGGCATCTGGCCGATGCCATCGAAAAGGCCGCGGCCGAAGTGGTGGCCGGGCATCATGACGATCAGTTTCCGCTGGTGATCTGGCAGACCGGCAGCGGCACGCAGAGCAACATGAACGTCAACGAGGTCATCGCCGGCCGCGCCAACGAGGAACTGGCCGGCACGCGCGGCGGCAAGAGCCCGGTGCACCCCAACGACCATGTCAACCGCGGGCAATCATCGAACGACAGCTTTCCCACCGCACTACACGTGGCCGCAGTCGTCGCGCTCAACCGTGACCTGCTGCCCGCGCTCGACCTGCTCACCGCCTCGCTCGATACCGCCGCGCGCGAGTGGGCCGGGATCGTCAAGATCGGGCGCACCCATCTCCAGGATGCCACGCCGCTGACGCTGGGGCAGGAATTTTCCGGCTATGTCCAGCAACTGCGCGATGCCTACCAGCGCTTACGCCATGCCGAGGACCATCTCCTGCGCCTGGCCCAGGGCGGCACGGCGGTGGGCACCGGTCTCAATGCGCCGGATGGCTTTGCCGAGGCGATGGCCGCTCAGTTGGCCGATCTTACCGGCCATGCCTTTGTTCCGGCGCCAAACCGGTTCGAAGCGCTGGCCAGCAACGATGCCCTGGTGCAGTTTTCCGCAACGCTGGCGACACTTGCCGTGGCGCTAACCAAGATCGCCAACGATATCCGCCTCTTGGGATCAGGCCCGCGGTCTGGCCTGGGCGAGCTGGACCTGCCGGCCAACGAACCGGGCAGTTCGATCATGCCGGGCAAGGTCAATCCCACGCAGTGCGAAATGCTCACCATGGTCGCCGCGCAAGTGATCGGCAACCACCAGGCGGTGACGCTGGGCGGCATGCAGGGGCACCTGGAACTCAACGTGTTCAAGCCGATGATCGGCGCGGCGGTGCTGCGCTCGGTTCACCTGCTGGCCGTGGGCATGGAAAGCTTTGCCGTGCGCTGCATCGACGGGATCGAGCCCAACACGCGCCGCATTGCCGAACTGGTCGATCGCTCGCTGATGCTGGTGACGGCGCTGGCGCCCGAAATCGGCTATGACAATGCCGCCAAGATCGCCAAGCACGCCCATGCGGCGGGCCTGACCCTGCGCGAGGCCGGGCTGGCGCTGGGCCTGGTCGACGCCGCCACGTTCGACCGCCTGGTGCGGCCGCAGGACATGGTGTGAAGAATCGGTCCGCCTAATCCAACCGCACTTTGCCGCGGCCGGCCTTGACCGCGCCGCGGATCTTCTTGCCTTGCAGGCGCTGCACCTTGCCCACGCGGTTGAGGCGCGACTTGGCGCGCTTTTCCGGCAGCTTGCACGCGTCGCGCAGCAGATCGGCCAGTCGGGCGCGGGCATCCTCGCGGTTGGCTTCCTGGGTGCGAAAGCGGCGCGCGGTCAGCACGATCTCGCCGCCAGCGGTAAACTTGCTGCCAGCCAGTTCCTTGAGCCGGTGAAACACCGGCGGGGCCAGGCGCAAGGCGAACACGTTGATGCGCAATTGCACCGCGGTGGCCACCTTGTTGACATTCTGCCCGCCTGGCCCGGCCGCGGCGATAAAGCTTTCCTCCACAAGGCCCATGGCGCGGGCCACGATCGCCTCGGGAGTGTCGGTCACAGCGTGAAGCCCAGGCCCGCGATATCGGCCGGGATCGGCGCTTCGGCCACGATGGCCTCCTTGCCCTCGCGGGGGACGACCAGCCGCGTGGCGTGGAGCAGCGTGCGGGCCGCGCCCTTGCCGTCGCCATAGACCGGATCGCCCAGCAGCGGGGCACCAAGACCCGTCAGCGCATGGACGCGAACCTGGTGGGTGCGGCCGGTTTCGAGGCGGAATTCCACCAGGGTGCGGCCCGGCAGCCGGGCCAGCACGCGCCAGTGGGTGACGGCAGGCTTGCCCTTCTTGGCCGCGATCATGCGCCAACCGGCCGCCGCGCTGGAAATCTTGGACAGATTGAGCGCGATGGTGCCAGCCGTTCCTTCGACATCGCCGGCCACCACGCCCCAATAGACCTTTTCCACCTGGCGCGCTTCGAACGCGGCGGAAAAGCGCTTGAGCGCCTTGGGATTGCGCGCCAGCAGCAGGCAGCCCGACGTATCGCGATCGAGCCGGTGGACTGGCGCGGGCAGACGCTGGAAGCCAAGCTTCAACTCATCGAGGCGGTCTTCCAGCGAGATGCCGCCGGCACGCGGCCGGTCGAGCGGCAGGCCGGCCGGCTTGTCGATGACCAGCGCTTCGCCGTCTTCGAACAGGATGGGGATTTCGATCATGCCCACCCCTTGCGCGCGAAATCGCCGGCGGGCAAGCGCGGCAGGCGCAAATCCTTATGCCAGCGCCGCCGCGATCCGCCGCAGCGCCTCGTCCAGCACGGCATCATCGGCGGCAAACGAGATGCGGAAGCCCTGCGCCCCACCAAAGGCGGAGGCCGCCACGACCGCAACGCCATGCTCCAGCAGATGGAGCGCCAGCGTCTCATCGTCGCCAAAGCGCTCCATCAGGGGCGCGGCATCGATCATGCAGTAGAACGCGCCATCGGGCACTGGCGTGGACAGCCCCGAAATGGCGTTGATGGCGGCAACAACCTTGTCCCGCCGGGCGCGGAAACGTTCGCGCCAATCGGCGAGGAATTCTTGCGGGCCGGCCAGCGCCGCAGTGGCGGCAGCCTGGGCGATTGAGCAGGGATTACCCGAATTGTGCGATTGCAGCTTGGCCATGGCCTTGATCAGCCATTCCGGCCCGGCCGACACCCCGATGCGAAAGCCGGTCATCGCATGGCTTTTCGACACGCCCGACACCGTCAGCACACGATCGGCCAGATCGGGGCATTCCACCGCGAGCGTGGCATGCGCACCGCTGCCATAACGCAGCGGGGCATAGATATCGTCAGACAGCACCAGCACGCGCGGGAAACGGCGCAGCACCGCACCCAACGCGCGCAGTTCCGCGGCCGGATAGGTGGCGCCCGTGGGATTGCCCGGGCTGTTGAGCAGCAGCCAGCGCGTGGCCGGGGTGATCGCATCGGCGAGTTGCGCGGGCGTGATGCGAAAGCCGCTGCTGGCCTGGGTGGGCAGGTCGATCACGCTGGCACCGGCAAAGCGCACGATCTCGGGATAGCTGACCCACCAGGGCGAGGGAATCAGCACCTCGTCACCCGGATCGAGCGTGGCAAGCAGCGCCTCGAAGATCGCCTGCTTGCCCCCGGCCGTCACGATCACCTGGCTGGGCGGCACCGCAAGGCCAAGGTCGCGCTGGAAATGCAGCGCCGCTGCCGCGCGCAGGGCGTGGGTGCCCGGCACGGCGGTATAGCGGGTCTGCCCACTGTCGAGCGCGGCCTTGGCCGCCGCGATGACGTGGGGCGGCGTGGGGAAATCGGGTTCCCCCACCGACAGCGAAATGATGTCGCGCCCAGCCGCGCGCAGTTCGATCGCGCGGTCGGTCATGGCGTTGGTGCGCGAAGGCGCGATGCGGCCCAGCGCGGCGCTGGTGGCGTGGCTGTCCATGACGGTCAGCCCTGGCCCAGGAGGCGCGCCGGCATCAGGCCGCGCAGCGCATTGCCCAGGAAAAAGCCCTGCGCAAGATCTTCGAGGCGAACCTCGCCTTCCTCCGCGCGGCCTTCTTCCAGCAATTGCGCGCGCAGCACCCCGGGCAGCAGGCCAAGATCGGCCGGCGGGGTAACCAGCACGCCGTCGCGCTCCACGAACACGGAGGTAAAGCAGCCTTCGGTGATCAGGCCATCATCGCGGCGCAGCAGGGCTTCCTGCGCGCCGGCGCCGCGGGCCGCCTTGAGGCCGGCCTCGTAAAAGCCGCGATCGGTGGTGTTGTGGCGCAGGCGCCAATCGCCCGTGCTCACCGGCAGGGGCAAGACGGCACAGGTCACCGGCTCGGCAAAGGCGGGCGGCAGCGGCGCTGCTTCCAGCGCATGGGCGCCGCTGCGCGCCACCACCAGGCGCACCTTGGCCGGGGCATCGAGATCGAAGCACAGGGCATGGATCGCGTTGCGCAAGGCATGGCGATCAAACGCAAAGCCCAGCGCCTGCGCGCTTTGCTTCATCCGCTCGAGATGCCGCTCCAGCAGCGGGATTCCCGCCGTCGGATCAAAGGCCATGGTCTCGATCAGATCGGCACTGCCGGCGTTCAGGCGCAAGAAATTCCCCTTTACCACGCATTCGCGCCATTCGCCCATCATGACCGAATCCGCGACCACGGCCGAGCCGACCCCCATGGTCGCCCGTCCGCCGGCCGCGCCGGGATGGTCTGGCACCAGGCGCACCGTGCGGATTGCCACATTGAACGCCGCGCTGCCAGCCCCCGGCGCATCACCGCGACCAGGCGCCGACGTGTCGGGCACATCGACATAGCCGATCGATCCGCAATAGAGCCCGCGCGCATCGCGTTCGGCCATGTCGATCCATTCCATCGCGCGAATCTTGGGCGCGCCGGTGATCGATCCGCAGGGGAAGATGGCGCGCAGGACATCGGCCACGGCCACATCGGGCTGCATCTGCGCGCTGACCGTGGTGACCATCTGATGCACCGTGGGATAGCTTTCCACGGCAAAGGCATCGCGCACCTTGACCGTGCCGGGCACCGCGACGCGTGAAAGATCGTTGCGCATCAGGTCAACGATCATCAGGTTTTCGGCGCGGTCCTTGGGATTGGCGGCGAGCGCGGCCTTGAGCGCGGCATCTTCCTGCGGGGTAGCGCCGCGCGGCGCCGTGCCTTTCATCGGGCGCACGGTCACACGATCGCCGCGCCATTCGAAAAACAGCTCGGGCGAGACCGAGAGATGCCAGTGCGATCCATCCCACAACACGGCGCCATGCCCGGCGAGCGCATCACCACGCAGCGCGGCATAGATCGCCAGCGGATCGCCCTGCCAGGAACCGGCCAGCTGGAACGTGAGGTTGGCCTGGTAGATATCGCCGCTGCGGATCGCCTCCTGCACCTGGGCAAAGGCCCGGGCATAGCCCCCGGCCGAATGCGTCGGGCCCAGCGGTCCCAGCCGGCCGCCGCCGCCCTGCCCGGCGCTCTCGCGCGCCAGCCAGGCTGCCACCTCTGCACTGGCCATCGGCGTCATCTGCGCAAAGCGGGCGAACCACACCAGCGGCCCGGCACTGCCGCTGCGTGCCGCCGCGCGCGGCATCAGCCGCTCTTCCAGCGCCAGCCCGGCTTCATAGGCGAGCGCGCCAGCCCACCATCCCGGCGTGGCGGCGATCTGCGCCAGGGCGGCGTCCACCTCTTCGGGCCGGCGCGCCACCACGATCTCCAGCGGCGCTTCATAGCGGCGGGCCGAGCCGTGATCGCCCTGGCGGGCATCATCGAGCAAAAGAAAAGGGGCGCGTGTCATGACCCCACGCGCATAGCGACAAGCCGATGCGGATGCAAAAAGCCCTCGCGGGCAATCGCGGCTCATCCTAAACAGTAGGGTAACAAAACGAGAGAGAGTGCGGCGGATGGACGAGATTTTCCTGGGCCTGGGCGACAAGGGCGAACGCGAAGTGCTGTTGCTGAGCCGGGCCAACCGCCATGGCCTGGTCGCCGGGGCCACCGGGACGGGCAAGACCGTGACCTTGCAGGGCATGGCCGAACAGTTCAGCCGCGCCGGGGTGCCGGTGTTCCTGGCCGACGTGAAAGGCGATCTTTCCGGCATTGCCATGCCGGGCAGCCCCACGTTCAAGCATGCCGCCTCGCTGGAACAGCGCGCCAGGGACCTGGGCATCGCCGACTATGCCTATGCCGACAATCCCGCGGTATTCTGGGACTTGTATGGTGAGCAGGGTCACCCCATCCGCACGACGATTTCCGAAATGGGGCCGCTGCTGCTCGCCCGGCTGATGGGCCTAAATGAAACGCAGGAAGGCGTCCTGACCATCGCCTTCCGCTATGCCGACGATAATGGCCTGCTGCTGGTCGACCTGGCCGACCTGCAGGCCGTGCTGGCCGCCTGCGCCGAAAACGCCGGCGCGCTGGCCACCAAGTATGGCAACGTGACCAAGGCCAGCGTCGGCGCGATCCAGCGCCAGTTGCTGGGCCTGGAAAGCCAGGGCGCCGATCGCTTCTTTGGCGAGCCGGCCTTTGAAATCCACGATTTCCTGCATGTCGACGAAAGCGGGCGCGGGATGGTCAACGTCCTCGCCGCCGACAAGCTGATGCAGAGCCCCAAGCTCTATGCCACGTTCCTGCTGTGGCTGCTGTCCGAATTGTTCGAGGCGTTGCCCGAAGTGGGCGACCCGGAAAAGCCGTGCTTGGTCTTCTTCTTCGATGAAGCCCACCTGCTGTTTGACGATGCCCCGGATGCACTGATGGACAAGGTGGAGCAGGTCGTCCGCCTCGTCCGGTCCAAGGGCGTGGGCGTCTATTTCGTCACCCAGAACCCGATCGACATTCCCGAAAAGGTGGCGGGCCAGCTGGGCAACCGCGTGCAGCATGCGCTGCGCGCGTTTACCCCGCGCGATCAGAAGGCGATTCGCGCCGCGGCCGAAACCTTCCGCATCAACCCTGATCTGAACGTGGCCCAGGCGATCACCGAGTTGAAAGTGGGCGAGGCGCTGGTGTCGACGCTCGACGTCGATGGCGCGCCGGGCATGGTGGCACGCACCCTGATCGCCCCGCCGCGCTCGCGCCTGGGGCCGGTCAGCCCAGCCGAACGCGCCGCGATCCAGGCGGCCAGCCCGTTTGGTGGCAAGTACGATACCGCCGTCAACCGCGAGAGCGCGGCCGAAGTGCTGGCGCAAAAGGCAGCAGACGCCGCCGCCGCGGCACAGACCGTGCAGGAACAGGGCCCTGCGGCTCAGCGCGCACAGCCACGCCAGTCTCCCACGTTGTGGGGCCGCGCCGGCAAGGCCGCGATGGGCGCCGTCGCTTCATCGGCCGGGGCGATGATCGCGGCCGAGATTGCCGGCAAGAAATCCCGCGCAGCGCCCGTCGCCAGCGGGGTAACGGCGATGGTCGGCTCGATCGCCACCAGCCTGGGTGGCGAAGCCCTGGGCCGCTTTGCCCGCGGGCTGCTGGGTGGGTTGTTGCGGTAATGCCCGAGCCAGCCGCTTGGCAGCCCTAGGCGCGGAGAATTACCACTCGCCGCCAGCCTTCGCGATCTCGTCGAGCAGCGCCTGCTTGGACGGCGTCCGGCGCGTGCCGGCATTGCGCGGAACTTCCCCGGCGTTAACGGCACGGCGGCGCGCGGCAACACGGTCGCCAAGCGCGGCCAGGCTGACCACGTCACGGTCTGTCTTCAAGGTCTTGAACGCCATATGCCTGTGCCGTTTCTTCGCGGATCCGCCGTTCCATATAGTGAAGATCAAGCCCTTCAGAAAGGATGAAGAGCATCCTGGCTTGGCCCAACATCTCGTGCGCCGCGCCAGACGCATACTGCCCCATGCGATCGGCAATCAGATCTTCGACGGCGATGACTGCCACGGCGCCATGCGTATCGACTTCGATGACCTGTAACAGGCTGGCATCGGCGTGACCATCGAGCAGCCGGCTGCCAACCACTTCAAATCCCAGCTTCAGATCAGGGTGTATCCAACCGCGCGTCAGCACCCCAGGACCATGTGGCCTGACGAAGCCATGCCGCTGCATTATGGCCTCAAGCGCCAACTGCCGACCGCAGACCAGGTCGAAATCGCCCGTGTTGACGGCCCCTTGCGTATATAGTTCGACCGCTGCACCGCCAACCAGGACCGGCGGACGGAGATCCTGCCGATCCATCTCTGAACTGATTTGGGCAAGCTTGTGCAACGCTGCTTCGAATTGGGGCCGCCATCCGTTCATGCACCTTGCATCACGGTTTGTGCGCGCGATGTCGATGCCAAATGCGCGCGCGCTCGCCATGCTCAAGCCGTTGGCAGATCATTCCCGGCGGTTCGTCGAAACCGGTTGCACGTGCAACAAGCCGGGCGCAAGCAGGCGCCCAGCCTCTTTTCGCGTGAAAGGATCCCATGCGCGCTCTGCTTCTTGCCGCCACGATGCTGGCCGGCACCCTTGCCGCCGCCCCGGCACTTGCCGCCCCTGCTGCTTCTGCCGATGCCAAGGCCGTGGCCATTCCCGCCGCCGCTGGCGTGATGCCCGTGGGCAAGCTCGGCAATGCCGTGGTGCCGCGCGCCTATCGCCTCGATTTCACGCTCGATCCGGCGCAGCCCCGCTTTAGCGGCCATACCGAGATCGACGTCACCGTGAACCAGGGCGGCCGCTATGTGTGGATGCACGGGCTCGATCTCAAGGTGAAGCAGGTTGTCGCCAAGGTGGCTGGCAAGACGATTGCCGGCACGTTCCAGCAGGCCGATCCCACCGGCGTGGCGCTGGTCACCTTTGCGCAAGCCCTGCCCAAGGGCGCCGCGACGCTGGCGTTCGATTACGAAGCCGGCTTCAACGACGGCCCCACCGGGCTGTTCCGCGTGCACGTGGACAACCAGTGGTACAGTTGGAGCCAGTTCGAATCGATCGATGCGCGCGGCGCGTTCCCCTCGTTCGACCAGCCCGGCTTCAAGACGCCCTATACCGTCACCATCACCACCCCGGCGGGCCAGCGCGCGGTAAGCAATGCGCCCGAAGTGGCGACCGAAACGCGCGGCGCCCAGACCGTGCACCGCTTTGCCCCCACCCTGCCGCTGCCCAGCTACCTCGTGGCGGTGATGGCCGGCCCGTTCGTGAGCGTCGATGGCGCCGTGCCCGCCACGCCGCAGCGTGCCACCCCGCTGCCGCTGCGCGTGGTTTCGACCAAGCCCAATGCCGACAAGCTGGCCTTTGCGCTTGATGGCACCAAGGGCATTGTCAGCCACCTGGAGAACTATTTCGGCCAGGCCTTCCCCTTCCCCAAGCTGGACCAGATCACCGCGCCGATCATGCCCGGGGCCATGGAAAATGCCGGGGCCGATCTGTACGAGGATTCGCTCCTCGTGCTCGATGACAAGGCCTCGACTGCGCAGAAGCGCAATTTCGGCATGGTCGTGGCGCACGAGCTGGCGCACCAGTGGTTTGGCGACATGGTCAGCCCGGCGTGGTGGGACGATATCTGGCTCAACGAAAGCTTTGCCAACTGGATGGGCTTCCGCATCGGCAACGAATGGCGCCCCGATCTCAACATCGGAGCCGGCGCGCTGGAAGAAGGCTTCGCCGCGATGAACACCGACGCGCTGATCGTCGGCCGGCCGATCCACCAGAAGATCGAGCGCAACAGCCAGATCGACGCGGCCTTTGACACCATCACCTATGGCAAGGGTGGGCATGTTGTGGCGATGATCGCCGCGTTCATGGGCGACACCAAGTTCCGCGATGGCGTGCGCGGCTACATGGCCAAGCACAAGTACGGCAATGCCAGCACCGCCGATTTCTTTGGCGCCATGGCCGATGCCGCCGGCGATCCGCGCATCCTGCCGGCGATGCAGAGCTTTACCGACCAGCAGGGCGTACCGCTGGTAACCTTTGCCCCGGCCGGCCAGGGCAAGTGGAACGTGACGCAAAGCCGCTATCTGCGCCTGGGAACCCAGGCTCCAGCGCAAGCCCTTGCCCAGACCTGGGGCGTCCCGCTGTGCCTGCGCCAGGGCGATGCCCGCGTCTGCCAGCTGCTGGTGGACAAGAGCGGCACCGTGGCCATCACCGGCAACGGCGCGCTGGTGCCCAATGCCGGCGGCACCGGGTACTACCGCTTCGAACTGCCCGCGGCGCAGTGGGACAGCCTGATCGCGCAGGGTTCCGCCCTGCCCGGCGGCGAAGCCCTGGCCGCGATCGACAGCCTGGAAGCCAGCTTCCTGGCCGGGCGCGCCACGCCGGCACAGCTGGTGGCGGCCGTGCGCAGCTTTGCCGCCAATCCCGACAGCTACGCCAGCGACGGCGCGACCGGCCAGCTTGAAGCGTTCGATGATCGCGGCATGCTGTCCCCGGCTGCGCACGAGGGCCTGCGCCGCCTGGTGGCCGAGGTCCGCGGTCCGCAGCTGGCCAAGCTGGGCTTTGATCCGCGCGCCGGCGCGCATGCGGGTGATGATCCCGATCAGCAGCAGCGCCGCGTTGCCCTGGTGGCGGAAATGTCGAGCGTGGCCGAAGACGCCGCGCTTAATGCCAAGCTGGCCAAGGCGGTCGACGGCCTGCTTGCCGGCGATACCACGGCGCTCGATCCCGCCTTCTACAACAGCGCGTTCAAGGCCTGGCTCAAGCCGCGCGGTCTCGAAGGCGCCAAGGTGCTGATGGAAAAGGCACTGTCTTCGGAAGATCCGCTGCTGCGCCCAGCTGCCCTGCGTGCGGTGGGCCGTAGCAACGATCCGGCCGTGGCCAAGTGGCTGATCGAAGAGTTTTCCGACAAGCGTCTGCGCCTTTCGGAAAAGCTGACCGGCATTTCGCTGGCCATCGCCACGCCCAAGACGGCCGAATACGCGTTTGCCTGGGCCAATGCCCACGTCGACACGCTGCTCTCCAGCGGTGGCGGCATCTTCCTGGCGCGCAGCCTGCCCCAGGCGGTGAGCGGCTTCTGCTCGGTGGACAAGGCCAAGACCATTGCCGCCTGGCGCCCGCACTTTGCCAACAACTCGGGCGCGCTGGAACTCGCACGCGCGATCGAGCGGGTGCAGGATTGCGCCGTGCTCAAGGACCAGCGCGCCGCCGCGCTCTCGGCGGAACTCGCCGCGGTGAAGTAATCCAAATCCACCACCCCGGGCCATCCCGGGGTGGTGACCAAAAAAAGGGGCGCCTTCCAGACCCGGAAGGCGCCCCTTTTTTGTGGGCCATCGGCATGGGCGGTTATTCGACCACCGCGCCCCAGTTGCCCCAGACGTAGATGGCCACGAACAGGAACAGCCAGACCACGTCGACGAAGTGCCAGTACCAGGCTGCCGCCTCCAGGCCGAAATGCTGGCGCGGCGTGAATTCGCCCCGCTCGGCGCGAATCCAGCACACGATCAGGAAGATCGTGCCGATGATCACGTGGAAGCCGTGGAAACCCGTCGCCATGAAGAAGGCCGAACCATAGGTGTTCTTGCCAAAGGCAAACGGCGCATGGACGTATTCATAGGCCTGGATCGAGGTGAACAGCAGGCCGAGCAGGATCGTGGCGGTCAGGCCCAGCTTCAGGCCCTTGCGATCACCATGGATCAGCGCATGATGGGCCCAGGTCAGCGTGGTGCCCGAGCACAGCAGGATCAGCGTGTTGAGCAGCGGCAGGTCGAACGCGTTGATCACCGCCTCGATCGCCTTGGGCGGCCAGACGCCGCCGATCACGTCGGTGTTGATCTTGCTGGGGAACAGCGAGAAATCGAAGAACGCCCAGAACCAGCCAACGAAGAACATCACTTCCGAAGCGATGAACAGGATCATGCCATAGCGCTGGTGCAGCTGCACCACCGGGGTATGATCGCCGGCGTGGGCTTCCTTGATTACCTTGCCCCACCACGAAAACATCGTGAGCAGGACACCCAGCAGGCCCAGCAGCATGATCTGCGTGCCGCCAGCCATCTTGTGCATGTAGAAAACACCGCCGCTGGTCATCACCAGGGCCGACATCGCGCCCATGAATGGCCAGATATCGGGCGGCAGGATGTGATAATCGTGGTTCTTGGCGCCGGCCATGATCGTCTACTTCCCCCAAGGCTTAACCGGCATCCTCGTGCGCGGGGCGACGGGAGCCATTTTTGTGGTGGCTGCAATGTCTATCGGGCACATCTGGCCCGGTCCAGTCAATTTGCGGCCTTGTTGAACGTATAGCTGAGCGTGATTTCCGGGATGTCGCGCGTGTTTGCGTCATCCAACATAGCCGGGTCCACGTAGTAGACCACCGGCATGCGTACTTCCTGACCCGGCATAAGCTTCTGATAATTGAAGCAAAAGCACTGAATCTTGTGGAAGTAGGAACCGGTCTGCTCGGGTGTCACGTTGAACACCGCGCGGCCCACGATGGGCTGGTCGGAATTGTTGCGGGCGGTGAAGAATGCGATCTTGCGCTCGCCGATTCGCCCATCCTGCGTCACCTGCTCGGGCTTGAACGTCCAGGGCAGGCCCGGCGCGACATTGGCATCGAAGCGGATGGTGATCGGGCGCAGCGTGGGCTTCACCTTGGCCGCCTGGGCAGCGGTTGCCCGCTGGGTCGTTCCGGCAAAGCCGGTGGCTTGGCAGAACATGCGATACAGCGGCACGGCGGCATAGCCCATGCCGAGCATGCCCAGGGCTACCGCCCCGGTGATGATCGCCACCTTGCGATTGGCACGGGTGGTTTTGTCGATTGCCGCTGCCACGCTTTCTCTCCCTTTGCCGCCCGCCCTGGATTGTCCGGGTCAGGCGTGCTGTGCGCTTTCGTTGCGGTGTGCGGCCTGCACACCGAGTTTCACGACGGTGATGGCAAAGAACAGCACCACCAATGCCCCCAGCACCAGCCCCAAAGCGCGGTTGCGTGCTTTCTGTCGCGCACGAAAGGCTTTCAGGTCAATATTTTCCGGCTTGTCGCCCACTTTGTTTCCTCTCCGCTCAGGCCCACCCCTGGAGCCCGGCAAACCGATCCAGCACCAACGCGGCGAACAATGCAAACAGATAGAGCACCGAATAGCCGAACAGCCGCTTTTCCGGCTTCATCTTGTCATTGGCGGCACTCGTGCGCAGGCCGACCGTGGTGGCCAGGACCAGGAAGCCCAGGCCCAGCAGCGCCGCCGCCACGCCATAGACCAGCCCGGCGCCGCCGAGCGCCCAAGGTGCCAGGCTCACCGGCACCAGCACCAGGGTGTAGAACAGGATCTGCCGCCGCGTCGCCTTTTCGCCCGCCACCACCGGCAGCATCGGAATGCCGACCTTGGCGTAATCGGTCTGGACGAACAGGGCGAGTGCCCAGAAGTGCGGCGGCGTCCACAGGAAGATGATCAGGAACAGCACCACCGGCATCCAGGTGATGTGCCCAGTCACGGCCACCCAACCGATCAGCGGCGGAAAGGCGCCAGCCCCGCCGCCGATCACGATGTTCTGCGGGGTGCGCGGCTTGAGCCACACGGTGTAAACCCAGGCGTAGTAGAAGATCGAGACCGCCAGGATCGCCGCGGCCAGCCAACCGATCGCCAGCCCCATGACCACGACCGACCCGCCCGATAGGGCAAAGCCGAAATCGCGCGCCGATTCGCGATCCATCCGCCCGGCCGGCACGGGCCGCTTGGCCGTGCGCTTCATCCCGGCGTCGAGGTCTGCCTCCCACCACTGGTTGAGCGCGGCAGCGCCGCCCGCGCCCACGGCAATGCACAGGATCGCCGCAAACGCCAGCACGGGGTGAATTTCTCCGGGCGCAGCGAGCAGGCCGCACAGTCCGGTAAAGATCACCAGCGTCATCACGCGCGGTTTGGTCAGCGCAAAGAAATCGCGCCAATCGGCGGGCATGCGCAGGGGAGTCGTCACTAGGTCCATCGTGACGCGGCTATAGCAGCCCGGGCCATGAGGGAAAGTGTTCAAGGGCGCTGGCCGATCACGGCTGGTCGCGCGCCACCATGATCGCCCCGTCCTGTCGGGCAATGGAACCGCAGCGCGGCCCGATCATTTGCCCGATGTCACGGCATGGCCACCTCGATCCATGCCATCCCCATTGCAGGAGCATGTTCCATGGCCACTGCCGCCACCGCCAAGCCGGCCAAGCCGGGCAAGTCCGACACCAGCTTTACCGACACCGCCACGCTGCGTGCCCAGGCCCGCAAGCACATCGACCAAGGCCCTGTCACCCAGTCCTTTCCCAAGGACCGCGAAGTGATCATCGCCCAGCTCAACAAGTCGCTCGCCACCGAATGGGTCTGCGTGCTGCGCTACATGCGGCACTATTACACCGCCGACGGCCTCGTGTCCGAACCGATCAAGGCGCATTTCCTTGAGCATGCCAATGAAGAGCGCGCCCATGCCGACAAGCTGGCCGAACGCATCGTGCAGCTGGGCGGCGAACCCGATCTCGATCCGGCCACGCTGACCCAGCGCAGCCATGCCGAATACCAAGTGGGCAAGACGCTCAAGGACATGGTCAAGGAAGACCTCATCGCCGAGCGCATCGCGGTGGAAGCCTATCGCGAACTGATCGCCTATGTCGGTGATCGCGATCCCACCACGCGGATCATGCTGGAAGGCATTCTGGCGCAGGAAGAAAACCACGCCGACGAATTCCGCGATCTGCTCGAAGGCTGGCAGGGCGAATAACCCCGCTGCCTTTTCCCCAATTCGTCTCTCAATGCCCGGCGGCGCAATCCTGCGTCAGCCGGGCATGCAGTTTGGCAATCATGCCTTGCCGCGCCGTGATCGGCAGATCGGTGCGCTGCGCGACGTAGCGCAACAGGGCATAGGCCTGATGCGCGCGCCATTGCGCTTCCGCGGCCGCGCAGCCCAATGCCACGAACTGGTCCACCAGATAGGCGGTGCGCGCCGCATCGACTGCGTCCACCGCAGCCCGTGCCGCCGCTGACCGGCGGGCCCAGCCCATGATCGCCAATTCCAGATCGGCCGCGCGCGCCGCCGCGCTGGAATGAAAGGGCAGTTCCATCAGCCGCCTGATCCGCGTGGGCACATCGCGCTCGTCGCGCATCAGCCGCTCCTGCACCAGCAGCGTCGATCGTTCCTGCCATTCCTCCAGAACGGCGTCGAGCCGGGCATTGCGATCCTTGAAATGCCAATAAAAGCTGCCCTTCGACGCCTTGAGATCGATCGCCAGCTTTTCCACGCGGACCTGCTCGACGCTGCTGTCGGCCATCACCTGGATCGCTGCGGCGATCCAGTCGCCGCGGCCCAGGCGCTTGCTGTGCGCCACTGGCGCGGCCGCTGCCGGCGCGGCGGCGGGATCGAGCGGGGAAGACGTCATCCCACGCGGCTTAGGCGCCTTGTCATGCTCCGTCCAGAACCGGCCTTGACCCAGGCGCATGCTCAAACCATACGGTAGCGTATAGAGAGAGGAAGCGCAGATGTCCTACGCCGACGCCGCCGGCACGATCGTCGCCCAGATCTTGGCCCTGCCCGAATTCGCGCGGGTGCAGGCGCTGTTTCCCGATGCCGGGTTGGACGAAGCGATGTTGCTGGACATCATCGGCGCGGCCGGCGAACTCTCCGAAAGGGTGATCGCGCCGTTCAATACCCAGGCCGACCAAGTCGGCTGCCGCCTGGAACAGGGCCGCGTGCGCCTGGCTCCGGGCCATCACGACGCGTGGCAGGCGTTTGTTGCCGGTGGCTGGACCACGATCGAAGGGGCACCGCAATGGGGCGGCGCGGGTCTGCCGATGATCGTGCACAGTGCCTGCGAGGAACTGCTCAACCGCGCCTCGCCCGCCTTCGGCATGCTGCCCACGCCGATGCGCTGTGCGACCAAGGTTATCGAACGCTATGCCGACCCGGCGCTGTGCGCGCAATGGGCGCCGCGCCTGGTCGATGGCAGTTGGGCCGCGACGATCTGCATTTCCGAACCCGATGCCGGTTCCGACGTGCCGCGACTGCGCACGGCCGCAGTGCCCCACGCCGATGGCACCTGGCGGATTACGGGTGAAAAGATCTGGATCAGCTTTGGCGATCACGACCTTACGCCGCGCATCGCCCACATGGTGCTGGCGCGCACGCCAGAGGGTGAGCATGGCCCGGCGGGCCTCAGCCTGTTTCTGGTGCCTTCCGATGTCGCAGGCCAACGCAATGCCGTGGTCGTGCGGCGGATCGAGGAAAAGCTTGGCCTGCACGGCTCGCCCACCTGTGCGCTGGGGTTCGAGGCCGCGACTGGCTACCTGATCGGCACGCCGGGGCGCGGCCTGGCGCAGCTTTTCACGATGATCATCGGCATGCGCCTCTCGGTGGGCAGCCAGGGCGCGGGCCTTGCCGGCGCAGCCGCCAACCTCGCCTGGCGCTATGCCGCAGAGCGGCGCCAGGGCGGCAGGGCCGATGCGCCGCCAGTCACGATCGACCAGCACGGCGATGTCCAGCGCATGCTGCTGGGCCTTGCCGCGCGGGCCGAAGTCACGCGCGGCTTGGTGCTGACCGCCGCGGCACTGTCAGACCTCCAGGCGCGGGAAGAGGACGAGGCGGCCCGCACCGAAGCCGGGCTGGTACTGGCCTGGCTGCTGCCGATCACCAAGAATTTCGCGGCCGAGGCAGCGAGCCTGTGCGCCAACGACGCCATCCAGGTTCTCGGCGGCGCCGGCTATACCCGTGAATGGCCGGCCGAACGCTATCTGCGCGATGCCCGCGTGCTCGCGATCTACGAAGGCACCAGCGGCATGCAGGCGCTCGACCTCGCCCTGCGCCGGGTGCTCGGCGATGAAGGCCGCGCCTATCGCGCCTTCCTGGCCAAGGCGCGCGGTGATGCGAACCGGCTCGGCAACGCCACCCTGCACGCGCTGCTCGACATGCTCGAGCAGGCCGCATCAAGCCTCGACAAGCCGACGGCGACGGTCGTCGCCTATCCGTTCCTGCAACTGGCATCCCTGGCCACGACCGGATGGATCGCCGCCAGGTTGGCCGCGCTGTCGGGGAGCCCGCTGCACGATCACCTCGCCGCGCTGGGCTGCCATTGGCTGTTGCTGGCGCAGGCGCAGGCCTTGACCGAAGCGGCGCTGACATCCCATGGGCAAGCTTTGGTAGCGGCATTCGCTGATCTCGATCGCAGCTATCTAGGCTGAACGCGAGAAAGCCCCGCGCCATAATGGCCGGGGCTTTTGGTGTTGTGGTGCGAGGCTATGGTTGCGGGGGCAGGATTTGA
>CAYXUN010000030.1:0-43326 GCA_964468165.1 uncultured Novosphingobium sp.
CTCTCATACACTGATCGGCAGGATTTTGCATGACATTTTTGCGACGCGTCACCCCGGCGCTGGCTTTGGCCCTTGCGGCATGCGGATCGCAACCCCCAGGCGCGGGTGGCCCCGGCGGCCCAGGCAGCGGCGCTGCGCCTGCCGTTTCGGTGGTGGCGGTGCAGGAACAGCCCCTGTCGATCACGGCCGAGTTTCCGGGCCGGACGGTCGCCTACGAAACCTCTGACGTGCGGCCGCAGGTCAATGGCCTGATCCAGTCGCGCCTGTTCACCGAGGGCGAATTCGTGCGCGCCGGCCAGCCGCTCTATCGCATCGATCCCGCGCCCTATCAGGCCCAGGTGATGAGTGCGCGGGCGGCCCTGGCCAAGGCCCGCGCCGCCATCGCCTCGACCCAGGCCCAGGCGAGCCGATATGGCGAACTGGTCAAGATCAACGCCATCGCCCGCCAGGACTATGACAACGCGGTGAGCACCGCCGGACAGGCCCGGGCCGACGTGGCGGCGCAGGAAGCCGCCCTGCGCACCGCGCAGATCGATCTCGCGCGCACGACCATCACCGCGCCGATCAGCGGGCGCATCGGCCGCTCGCTCACCACCACGGGCGGGCTGGTTTCGGCCGCACAGGCCACCGCGCTCACCACGATCCAGCGCATCGATCCGGTCTATGTGGATATTCCCCAATCCAGCGCCGACCTGCTCAAGCTGCGCCGCCAGATCATGGACGGCAAGCTGACCAAGGACGGCAAGGCCAAGGTCCAACTGATCCTGGAAGATGGCAGCACCTATCCGCTGCAAGGCGACCTCCTGTTCACCGACGTGACCGTGGACCAGGCAACCGGTTCGCAGGTGCTGCGCGCCGTATTCCCCAATCCGCGCAGCCTGCTGCTGCCGGGCATGTTCGTGCGCGCCCGCCTGGTGCAGGGCACGGTGCAGAATGCCATGCTGGTGCCACAGCAGGCGTTGACCCGCGATGAACACGGCAATGCCGTGGTCATGGTGGTTGGCGCGCAGAACAAGGTGGAAGCGCGCCCGGTGCAGACCGGCGGCACGCAGGGTGTCAAGTGGATCGTCACCGGCGGCCTGCGCAGCGGCGACAAGGTGATCGTGGAAGGCGGCATGATGCTGCAGCCGGGCATGCCGGTGAATCCGCAGCCATGGAACCCCAACGCCCCGGCCGGCGCAGCACCCGGCCAAGCCAAGGGCCAGCCCGCCGGCCAGGCACAAGGGAAGTAATCCCGCATGTCACGCTTTTTCATCGACCGGCCCATCTTCGCATGGGTCATCGCGATCGTGCTGATGCTGGCGGGCGTTCTTGCCATCCGCACGCTGCCGATCTCGCAGTTTCCGGCCATCGCCCCACCGGCGGTGTCGATCACTGCCACTTATCCCGGGGCTGACGCCGAAACCCTGGAGAAGACCACCACCCAGATCATCGAACAGCAGATGAAGGGGTTGGATCACCTGCGCTATTTCTCGTCCTCGTCGTCCTCTGCGGGCACGGTGACGATTACCCTCACGTTCGAGCAGGGCACCAACCCTGACATTGCCCAAGTGCAGGTACAGAACAAGCTGCAGGCGGCCACTCCGCTCTTGCCGCAGGAAGTGCAGCAGCAGGGCCTGCAAGTCGCCAAGGCGACGCAGAACTTCCTGATGTTCGTCGGCCTCTATTCGGAAAGCGGCAAGCGCTCCGGCGCGGACCTGGCGGATTACCTCGTTTCCAAGCTGCAGGACCCGCTGTCGCGCGTTTCCGGCGTGGGTGACACGCAGATTTTCGGTTCGCAGTACGCCATGCGCGTCTGGCTCGATCCGCTCAAGCTGAACCAGTACAGCCTCTCGGTCGCCGACGTTACCGCAGCGCTCAAGGCCCAGAACGCCCAGGTCTCGGCCGGTCAGATCGGCGCCCTGCCCGCGCCCGGCACGCAGATGCTCAACGCAACCGTGGCCGTGCAATCGCGCCTGTCCACGCCAGAGGAATTTGCCAAGATCCGCCTCAAGGTCGGCAGCGATGGCGCCGTGGTCCGCCTGGGCGACGTCGCCCGCGTCGAGATCGGGGCGGAAAACTACGGCTTTGAATCCAAGTGGAATGGCAAGCCGGCCGCCGGCCTCGGGATCAAGCTGGCGCCTGGTGCCAACGCGCTGGACACCGTTGACGCCATCAAGGCCCGCGTGAACGAGCTTTCCACGCAGTTCCCGTCCGACATCAAGGTCATCTACCCCTACGACACCACGCCGTTCGTCCGCCTTTCGGTGGAGCAGGTCGTCCACACCCTGGTCGAGGCCGTGGTGCTGGTGTTCCTCGTGATGTTCCTGTTCCTGCAGAACTGGCGCGCCACGCTGATCCCCACGATCGCGGTTCCGGTCGTTCTGCTGGGCACCTTTGCCGTCATGGCGGCGGCGGGCTATTCGATCAACACGCTCACGCTGTTCGGGATGGTCCTGGCGATCGGCCTCTTGGTCGACGACGCGATCGTGGTCGTCGAAAACGTCGAGCGCCTGATCGTGACCGAGCATCTCAGTCCGATCGACGCCGCGCGCAAGTCGATGAACGAGATTTCCGGCGCCCTGATCGGCATCGCCATGGTGCTGGCGGCAGTGTTCCTGCCGATGGCGTTCTTCGGCGGATCGACCGGGGTGATCTATCGCCAGTTCTCGATCACGATCGTCTCGGCCATGGCGCTTTCGGTCGTCGTCGCCCTGGTGCTGACGCCGGCGCTGTGCGCCGCTATTCTCAAGCCGCACAAGCCCAACGAAAAGGAAAGCAACGGACCGCTGGCCCGTTTCTTCCGCTGGTTCAACGCAAAGTTCGATGCCGGCCAGGAACGCTATGAACGCAGTGTGCGCTCCACCGCGCGCAACTGGAAACGCTCGATGGTGGTCTATGCCCTGATCGTGGGCGGGCTGGCGCTGCTGTTCGTGCGGCTGCCAGGCGGGTTCCTACCCGACGAAGACCAGGGCATGGTCATCGCTCTCGTCCAGGGTCCGGCCGGCTCCACCGCCGCGCGTACGGAAAAGGGCCTTACCGTGATCCGTGACCACTTCACCAAGCAGGAAAGCGCCAATATCGCTGGCGTGTTCACGGTGAATGGTTTCAGTTTCGCTGGGTCGGGCCAGAACAGCGGCCTGGCGTTCGTGCCGCTCAAGCCGTGGAGCGAACGCTCTGGCAAGGCCAACACCGCGCAGTCTATCGCCGGGCGCGCCATGGGCGCCTTTGCCGCCTATCGCGACGGACTGATCTTCGCGATCACCCCGCCGGCCGTCCAGGAACTGGGCAATGCCACCGGCTTCGACCTGCAATTGGTCGACCAGGCCGGGCTGGGACATGCCCGGCTGCTGCAGATCCGCAACATGATGCTGGGCATGGCCATGCAGGACAAGAACCTGGTCGGCGTGCGCCCCAACTCGCTCGATGATGCGCCGCAGCTCAAGGTCACGGTGGACCAGGAAAAGGCGGGCGCGCTCGGCCTCGATCTGTCCACAATCAACAGCACGATCGCCACGGCCTGGGGCGGCAGCTACGTCAACGACTTCGTCGATCGCGGCCGTGTAAAGCGCGTCTATGTCCAGGCTGATGCGGCCTATCGCATGGCGCCCGAAGACATGGACAAGCTGTTCGTGCGATCGAGCAACGGCAGCATGACGCCCTTCAGCGCCTTTTCGACGATCTCGTGGGAAAAGGGCCCGGTGCAACTCACCCGCTATAACGGCCTGCCTGCCATGGAAATCCTCGGTGCCCCGGCACCGGGCGTCGCCACCGGCAGCGCCATGGCCGCGATGGAGGCGATCCACGCCAAGCTGCCCCCCGGCACTGCGCTGGAATGGACCGGCCTGTCCTATGAAGAACGGCTTTCGGGTGGACAGGCACCGGCGCTCTATGGCCTGTCGCTGCTGATCGTGTTCCTGTGCCTTGCCGCACTGTATGAAAGCTGGTCCGTCCCGCTTTCGGTCATCATGGTCGTGCCGCTGGGCGTGATCGGCGCGGTCCTGGCCGCCACGCTGACGGGGTTGAACAACGACATCTATCTGCAGGTGGGCCTGATCACGACCATCGGGGTCTCGGCCAAGAACGCCATCCTGATCGTGGAATTTGCCGAAGAGCGCATGCGCGACGGCATGGGCGCGTTCGACGCGGCGGTCAGTGCCGCCCGGCTGCGACTGCGACCGATCCTGATGACCAGCCTTGCCTTCATCTTCGGCGTGCTGCCCCTGGCAGTGGCGACCGGGGCTGGCGCTGGCGGCCAGAATGCCATCGGCCGGGCCGTGGTGGGCGGCATGCTGTCGGCAACGGTGCTGGCGATCTTCCTCGTGCCGATGTTCTTCGTGGTGGTGTTCAACCTCTTCACGCGGCGCAAGCAGGCCGATCAAACCCATACCCAAGACGACGAGGGCGCGTCCGCGCCCCAGGGAGTCTGACTGTCGTGACCAAATCCCAAACCGTGCTCGCGGCCGTGCTGCCTGCCCTGCTCTTGTCGGGCTGCAACCTGGCGCCGCGCTATGCCCGGCCGGCGCCAGCGGTGCCGCCGGCCCTGCCCCAGGGCCAAGGCGTCTATCCGGCGGCTGACGCGGCCCAAATGCAAGACCTGGCCCGAATCGGCTGGCGCGAATTCTTTCGCGACGACCGTCTGCGCCAGGTGATCGAACTGGGCCTGGCCAACAACCAGGACCTGCGCCTGGCCGCGGCCAATGTGCAGGCGGCGCGCGCGCAATATCGCGCGCAACGCGCCAACCTGTTCCCGGCGATCAGCGCCAGCGGATCTGGCACCTACACCAACACCGCGTCCTTTGCCGCGAGCGCAGGCGGCGCGGCCAGTGCGGGAACGGCCGACATCCAGTATTTCAACGGCAATGTCGGGCTGTCCTCGTTCGAGATCGACCTGTTCGGCCGCCTGCGCAACCTGTCCAAGGCGGCGCAGGAGCAGTACTTGGCGAGCGAGGAAGGCCGGCGCGCCACGCGCGTCACCCTGATCGGTGAAATCGCCGCCGCCTGGCTGACTCTGGGCGCGGACCGCGATCAGTTGGCGACGTCCGAACGCACGCTCAAGGCCTATGCCCAGAGCCTGGACCTGACCAAGGCGCAGTTCCGCATCGGCGTGACCTCTGCCCTGGAAATGCAGCAGGCCGAAACCAGCTACCAATCGGCGCGCAATGACATTGCCGTGCTGCAAACCCAGGTGGCGCAAGACCTCAACGCCCTGCAACTGCTGACCGGCGCGCCCGTGCCCGCCGAATTGCAGCCGCAGGAGCTGGGCACCGATCCGGCGACGATCGACGCACTGCCGGGCAACCTTGGTTCCGACGTGCTGCTGCGCCGGCCCGACGTGCTCCAGGCAGAGCACCAGTTGATCGCGCAGAACGCCAATATCGGTGCGGCGCGGGCCGCGTTTTTCCCGCGCATCTCGCTGACCGCCACGATCGGCACGATCAGTTCGACGCTCAGCAACCTGTTCGCGTCTGGAACCGGTACCTACACCGTCTCCCCCTCGGCCAGCGTGCCGCTGTTCAATTTCGGGCAGAACCAGGCCAATCTCGATTATGCCAAGGCATCGCGCGATGCGGCGGTGGCGACCTATCAGAAAACCATCCAGACCGCGTTCCGCGAGGTTTCTGATGCGCTGGCCCAGCGCGGCACGATCGACGAACAGATGGCCGCGCAAACCGCCCGGGTGCAGGCGGCGCAGCAGGCGGCGATGCTGTCTGACGCGCGGTTCCGCGCGGGGGTGGAATCGTTCCTCACCGCTCTTGATTCGCAGCGCAGTGCCTATGCCGCGCAGCAGCAGTTGGTGACCACGCGGCTGGCCCGCGCCAACAACCTGGTGACGCTCTATCGCACCTTGGGAGGCGGCCTCGATTGAATCGCTTGCCAAAGCGCCAGACCAGAATAGTATCTGTTGCATAACATATATGCGGAAGAGGTCTGGCGATGAGCGAAGGCATGCGTGACGGCGTAACCGATGCGGGCGATGAAAGCCTGATCATCCTCGAATCGCTGCTGTGTCTGATGCGCGAAAAGAATCTGCTGAGCCGCAGCGATATCGAGCTGCTGTGCGAAAAGGTGGAGCGCCGCGCCACCGGCACCAGCCGCAATCCCCTGCCCTGCAACAACGGCAGCGCGACCGAGGCCGTCAGCTACCTGCGCCGTCTTTCGGCCTATCTTGGCCAGCGCTATGGCGGCAAGCACATGCGCCGCGGCGCCGCCAACTAACCGATCAACCAGGGCCGGGCGGCAGACGGTTCCGCCGCCCGGCCCTGGCTGCTTTATTTCACGTCCCCACGCGGGGGCGCGTCAGCCCAGCACTTCTGCCATGTCCACCGCGCGGTGTTCGCGCGCGCTGATTTCGGCAGCCGTGCCGATCGCGACGGCCATGAGCCCGTCATGGGCCGTCACCAGCACATCTCCTTCGCCCCGCACCGCGCGCGCAAACGCCGCGTGCTGATAATAGGTCGAGCCGTGGTGTGATCCGGCCGCCAGGGCGGTTTCGTCCACCGCAACGTGCCGGCGTTCCACCGCCTTTGGCCCCGGCCAGGGCACGCGCGGCGACCACACCAGATCTCCCGGCGGGATCAACACGTCGAGCCGGCCCTTGTCGCCCGTTGCGCTCATTTCCTCCTGGTGTTCGGCGCCTTCGGCAAACATGCACAGATCAAGCATCGCGCGCGTGCCGTTGGCAAAGTCCACCGTGGTAAAGCTGTTATCAATGATATCAGGCCGTGCACCATCATAGCGTTCGTCCACGTGGTTCACATCCATCGCGCCCGAGCAATAGACCCGCACCGGCTCGCTCTGCGTGATCAGCCGCATGAGATCGAAGAAGTGGCAGCACTTCTCGACCATCGTGCCGCCGGTCTTGGCCGAAAAGCGGTTCCAGTCGCGCACCTTGACCAGGAAGGGGAAGCGGTGCTCGCGAATCGCCAGCATGCGCAGCGCGCCCACCTGGCCGCCATGGATGGCATCGATGAACGCGGCAGCAGGCGGCATGAAGCGGTATTCCATGCCGGTCCAGAACGGGGCGCGGCGCGCGGCCACCTGTTCCACCACCCAGCGGGCATCGGCCATCGTGGTGCACAGCGGCTTTTCACACAGGATCGCCACGTCGCTGGCGAGCAGCGGCTCCAACACGGCGCGGTGGGTGAAATTGGGCGACGCCACGACCACGGCATCGATTCCGCCCGCGGCCACCAGGCTGGCAGCATCGGCATGCACGGCCACGTCCTGGCCCGCCTCACCCAGCGCGGCCCGCGCCCAGTCGATCGAGGTTGCTTCGGGATCAGCGATGGCGACGATTTCGGCATCGGGCAACAGCTTGATATTGTGGATATGCTCCACCCCCATCATGCCGGTGCCGACCAAGCCGTAACGCAGTTTCTCTACCATCACCAAGCTCCTTGTGCCATGGCGCTATCCATGACGAACCTCAGCCTAAAGACCGAACCCGTCGCGCTCGGCAAGAGCGGACTTGCCGTTTTCCCGATTGCCTGGGGCATGTGGCGGCTGGCCAGCCCAGACGGCAACGATGATCTGGGCGCCATTGCCGATCGCGTGGAAGCCGCGCTGGATGTGGGCGTGACCCTGTTCGATACCGCCGATATCTATGGCTGCGATGCGCCGGTGGGCTTTGGCGGGGCCGAAGCCCTGTTCGGCAAGGCGCTGGCGGCCAACCCGCATTGGCGCGAGCGCATGGTCATCGCCACCAAGGGCGGCATCTGGCCGGGCAAGCCCTATGATTCGACGCACGCCTATCTGCGCAGCGCGATCGATGCCTCGCTGGCGCGGCTGGGGCTGCCCAGCGTTGACCTTTACCAGATCCACCGCCGCGATTTCCTCACCCATCCGCGCGAGGTGGCCGAGGCGCTGGTCGAAATGGTCGAGGCCGGCAAGGTCAAGCACGTGGGCGTATCCAACTATAGCCCGGCCGAAGTTTCGGCACTGCAGGCCTTCCTGCCCTTCCCGCTGGTGTCGACCCAGCCGGAATATTCCGCCGCACGGTTTGCGCCGCTCTACGATGGCACGCTGGACCAGGCGATGGAACGCGAGATGGCCGTGCTGGCCTGGTCGCCGCTGGGCGGTGGCAGGCTGACCGATGCCGCACACTCGGTCGGCGCGCTGTTGGCCAAGCAGGGCGCGGCCTATGGCACGGACGCCAGCGCGGCGGCATTGAGCTGGATCATGGCGCATCCGGCGCGGATCGTGCCTATCGTCGGTTCGCAGCAGCCTGCCCGCATTGCCGCGCTGCGTGACGCCTTCAAGGTCGAATGGACGCGCGGCGAATGGTACGCGGTGCTGGAAGCATCGCGCGGAGAATCCATGCCGTGACCCAAACCCCTTGCGAAATCAGCTGGTTTTCAGCGCTTTGCGATGACGACTATGAGTATCTGGGGCAAAGCGACCCGGCGCTGCAATCGAGCTGGGAGCATTGCCGCAACATCGTCCTGGGTGCCGAGGAAGGCGGGTTCGACAATATCCTGCTGCCCTCGGGCTATGCCTTGGGTATCGATACCACGGCCTTTGCCGCCGCCATCGCCACGCAGGTGCGCCGCATCAGGCTGCTGATGGCGGTGCGGGTGGGCGAAATGTGGCCAGCGCAACTGGCACGCCAGATCGCCACGATCGACCAGATCCTGGGCGGGCGCCTGACAGTCAACATCATTTCGAGCGACCTGCCGGGCGAAACGCTCGACGGGGCATCGCGCTATGAACGCACCGACGAGGCGATCGCGATCCTGCGCACGCTGCTCGCCGGGCAACCGCTCGATCACCAGGGCCGCTTCTGGAACCTCAAGCTCGATGCGCCCCGCATGCTGCAGGCAGCGCCGCGCGTGCCGGCGCTCTATTTCGGCGGCCTGTCGGAACCGGCGCGCGAAACCGCGGCCAAGGGCTGCGATGTCTATCTGATGTGGCCTGATCGCATGGAGGCGGTGAAGGACATCGTCGCCGACATGAAAGCCCGTGCGGCGCGGCATGGCCGCACCATCCGCTGCGGCTATCGCGTGCACGTGGTGGTGCGCGAGACGGAGAGCGAAGCGCGCGCCGCGGCCGATCGCCTGCTGAGCAAGCTGGATGCGGCGCAAGGCGCAGCGATCCGTGCCAAGTCGCTCGATTCCCAATCGGTGGGTGTGCAGGCGCAGGCCGCCCTGCGCGAGGCCGCCGCTGGCGATGGCTATGTCGAAGACAATCTGTGGACCGGCATCGGCCGCGCCCGATCGGGCTGCGGCGCGGCGATCGTCGGCGATCCTGACCAGGTTCTGGCCAAGCTCAACGCCTATCGCGCGGCGGGGATCGAGGCGTTCGTGCTTTCGGGCTATCCCCATGCGCGCGAGGCGGATCTGTTTGCGCGCCACGTCTTGCCGCATATCGACCACGCACCGTTTTAATCTCTACTGCAAAAGTTGAACTTTCTGGCACTCCCTCGCCGTACCCCGTAACAGGCATGGCAAAGGAGTGCCGCCACCGATGACTGCCCTGCTCAGCCCCCGCCGCCGCCAGCTGCTGTTTGCGCTGGCCCTGACGGCGGGGATTCTCAATCTGGTCGATCGCCAGATCATCGCGGTACTCAAACCCACCATCGCCGCTGACCTGCATTGGAGCGACGACGATTACGGCACGCTGGCGGCGCTGTTTCAAACCGGGGCAGCGTTCGGCTTTCTTACGGCGGGCTGGCTGGTCGATCGGCTGGGGGTGCGGCGGGCCAACGCCTTTGGCGTGGCGGCCTGGTCGCTTGCCGCGATGGCGCATGGCTGGGCGCGCAGCTTTTCCGCGTTCATGGCCTGCCGCATCAGCCTGGGTGCAAGCGAGGCGATGGGCACCCCGGCCGGCATCAAGACCATGGCGGCGATCTTTCCGCCCGAACAACGATCGACCGGCATCGGCCTGTCCAACGCGATCAACTCGATCGGCGCGATCCTGGCGCCGCTGGCCATTCCGATCGTTGCGGCGATCTGGGGCTGGCGCGCGGCCTTTGTCATGGCCGGTGCGCTGGGTCTGGTCTGGGCCATGGCCTGGTGGCTCGCCACGCGCGGCGTCGATTTTGCCGATACCCCGGGCGGCCAGGCGCAACCGCTGCACGGCGCCACGCCGGTGTGGCGGGAGCGGCGCACCTGGATCATCGCCGGCGCCAAGGTGCTGTCTGATGCCACCTGGTTCCTGATGCTGTTCTGGATGCCGGACTATTTCCACCGCGCATTCGGGCTGGCCGGTACTGAACTCGGCCCGCCGCTCGCCCTCGCCTATGCCGGCGCGGCAGTGGGTTCGGTCCTGGCCGGCACGCTGTCGAGCCGCTGGATCGGCGCCGGCCAGCCGATCGACCGCGTGCGCAAGCGCGTGATGCTGGCCTCTGCCCTGGTGGTCACGCCGGTGCCGCTGGCCTTGCTGGCGCCAGGGCCGTGGGCCGCGGCGGCGGTGCTGGCGCTGGCGCTGGCCGGACACCAGGGATTTTCCACCAGCCTGTTTGGCCTGATCGCCGATGTCACCCCACGCGCAAGGGTTGGCCGCGTCACGGGTTTTTCCGCGTTCTGCGGCAATATGGGCGGCACGGCGATTACCAAGATCGCCGGCCTCACTCTCGCGGCCGGCCTTGGCTATGGTCCGCTCTTTGCGTTCGCGGCGGTATCCTATCTGCTGGCCCTTGGGCTGATCCGGCTGGGCATGCCACGCATCGTCGCGGTGGAGGACGGGACGCAAGGCAGCGCCATCGGCGTGGCGTTGGGGCACTAAAGAAAAAGTTTCTTCTCTACCTATGGGGTTGAGTATAGCGCGACGGCGTTCAAGGGAGAAATCGATGCCCAAGTTTTCCGTTTCGCTGCGCAGCGCGCTCTTGCTCGCTGGCGCTCTGATCGTGCCTGCCGCCGCCGCTGCCCAGGCGGCGCCCCCCGCTGCGCCTGCCCCGGCAGAAGCAGACGCGCCGGCACCGGGCGAAATTGTCGTCACCGCGCGTTTCCGCAACGAAAGCCTGCAACAGGTACCGATCGCGATCAGCGCGGTCAGCGGGCAATCGCTCAACGATCGCGCCATCCACACCCTGCAAGACCTGTCGGCCAGCGTGCCCACCGTCGATTTCCGCAGCGGCGCCTCGAACAAGGACCGCACCGTGTTCATTCGCGGTGTCGGCACGATCACCACCTCGCCCGGCGTCGAATCCTCGGTTTCGACCGTGCTGGATGGCGTGGTGCTCAATCGCCCCGGCCAGGCGACGCTCGACGTCGGGGAAGTTGAGCGCATCGAAGTGCTGCGCGGCCCGCAGGGCACGCTGTTCGGCAAGAATGCCTCGGCCGGCGTGATCAACATCGTCACCGCCGCGCCCACCCAGGGATTCCATGCCTATGTCGAAGGCGGCGCCACCACCGATGCCGAATACCGCGTGAAGGCGGGCGTGACCGGCGGCCTGACCGACACCGTCGCAGCGCGGATCGACGGCCTTTACGCCAACTACAAGGGCAACGTGTGGAACGCGGTGACCAAGGACAAGGTCAACGGCTTCGAGCGCTATGGCCTGCGCGGCAAGATCGAGGCGCGCCCGAGCGACGCCTTGACGCTGACGCTCGCGGGTGACTGGCTGCACAGCTATGACACGACCTCCAACGGGGTTTATGCCAACACCAACCAGATCGCCTATCCGACCAATGCGGTCACCGCCTCGCCCACGCTGGTGGGCATCCTGGCCGGCTATGGCATCACCGCCGGGCCGAGCAACCGCACCGCCGCTACCACGTTCGATACCGACGTGCGCGACGAGAATTTCGGCGCCTCTCTGACCGCCGATCTCTCGCTGGGCGATTACAAGGTCACCTCGATCACCGCATGGCGCGGGTGGAAGAACCATCAGCACCAGGATCTCGATGCCACACAGGCCTCGCCCGCTGTGCAGCCGCAGAGCGAGGACCATGGTGACGTCAACACCAACCAGTATTCGCAGGAACTGCGCCTCACCTCGCCCAAGGGCAAGCTGATCGACTATGTCATCGGCGCCTATGCCCTGCGCGCGGAAACCGACGAGCGCTATCAGCGCGACCTGACGCGCACCTCTGGCCTGACCACCGGCGTTGCCAAGTATGGCATCCGCGCCAACAACTATGCGCTGTTTGGTGAAGCCAACATCAACTTCACCAGCAATTTCCGCGCCATCGCCGGTTATCGCTCCACCTGGGACAAGCTCTCGTACTATCACGTGCGCACGTCGACGGCCGATCCGGCCAACACCGGCAGCGCCGCGTTCAACGTGTCGGGCATCCGCGCCTATCACAACAGCAATGGCAGCACGTCGACCCGCGGCGATTCCTGGCGGGCCGGCCTGCAGTGGGACGTGAGCAGCCACACGCAGGTCTATGGCACCTGGTCGCGCGGGTACAAGGGCCCGGCGTACAACGCCTTTTTCAACATGCAGCCGACCGACGAAATCGCCCTGCTGCCCGAAACCTCCAATGCGTTTGAAGTGGGCATCAAGGGCAGCACGGCCGATCGCTCGGTCCGCTATGCGCTGGCGGTCTATTCCACCACGTTCAAGAACTATCAGGCGAACGTGGCCGATCTGGTCAATGGCACGGCGGTGACCCGCCTGATCAATGCCGGCAAGGTCCGCACCCAAGGGGTGGAGGCCGATGTCACCCTGGTGCCGACCAAGGGCTTCACGGTCGATCTTTCGGCCGCCTATGACGATGCCAAGGTGGTGAACTTCAACTGCCCGGCCGGCCTGCCCGCCAGCTGCGACATCAATGGCCAGCCGCTGCCCTTCGCGCCCAAGGTCAAGCTGTTTGCCAATGCCGCCTACCGCTTTGCCCTGACCCAGGCGGTCGACCTGGAACTGCAGAGCGACATCGCGTTCAAGAGCGAGACGCAGTACCAGCTGACGCAGACGCCGGGCACGATCCAGCCCGCCTATGCCATCTGGAACGGCAGCGTCGCCCTGCTCGGCCGCGACGATGGCTGGCAGCTGCGTGCCTATGTCAAGAACATCACCAACACCCACTATGCCAGCTATCTGGTCAACGGCGGGGTGGCCGGCATCGTGCGCTACGTGCCGCGCGATGACGTGCGCTATGGTGGCGTGACGCTGCGCAAGACGTTCTGATCGGCCGATCCGCCGCGTGTCCCAGCCAGGGGCACGCGGCGGATACCCACAGACCGCGTCAGGGCTTGCGCCAACCCGCAGCGCGTGCCGCACGCTCGGCGGCGGGATCGAGCGCAGGCCCCTGCGCCATGTCCTGTGCCAAGGCCATCAGCGCGGCATCATGGCTGCCGGCCTGGCGATAGGCGTCCGCATCATTCGGGCTTGGCGCCGCGCCGCCGCCCACCTGCCGGATCAGCTTCCAACCCCGCGCATCGTGGCAGGCAATGCCGCCACCCTGCCCACTGTCATAGCCGCGGCACAACGCGCCCGATGCATCGGCAAAGCTGATCACCACCCGCGCCGGCGCGCCCGCCGGTGCCTGGCCGGAAAGCTGGGTATCGAGCGCGCTGGCCAGCGCCCCATCGGCATAGCCCGGCCCCGCGCCGTTTCCACCCGGATGCTGGAGCACGACCGCCAGCGTCAGCGATGCCGCCAACGCCAGGCCGATGCCGCCACCCCATACCAGGCGCCGCGGGCGCCGGGCACGGGCGGCGGCGAGGTCAATCACCTCTGCACCGGTCTGCGGCTGGCTGGCCGCGGCAAGCAGACCGGGCGGCAATGGCGCGTCAAGCACCGGGGCATAATGCGCTGCGAGCCGGGCCTTGAGCGCGCGGTGGCGCTCAACCTGCCGGGCCAGCGCGGGATCGGCGGCGATTGCGCGCTCGACCTCGGCCTGCATCGCCGCATCGAGTTCGCCATCGGCATAGGCAGCCAGAGTTTCGGGAGAGGGCGTCACAGGTCGTCTCCCAGCATGGCGAGAAGCGCGTCGCGCCCGCGCACCAGGCGCGAATTGAGCGTACCCACCGGGCAGCCGACGATCTCGGCCGCTTCCTTGTAGGACCAGCCCTCGACCATCACTAGCAACACAGCCTCGCGCTGTTCATCGGGCAGGCGCGCCATCGCGCGGTCCACATCAGACAGCTGCGCCCGCGCTTCCTGCCCGCCATCGGCGCCCACGGTTGCGCCTGCGTCTTCGTCCACAAAGGTCTGGCCACGGCGGGTTTCGGCACGGGCCTCGTCGATCCACAGGTTGCGCATGATCCGATACATCCAGCTATCCAGGCGGCTGCCCTCTTGCCATTGCTGGCGGCTGCGCAGCGCGCGTTCCACGGTCATCTGGCAAAGATCGTCTGCCCGCGCCGCATCGCGCGCCAGGCCCAAGGCAAACCGGCGAAGCCGGGGCAGCAGGGCCAGCATGGCGGTTTCAAAACGGTCGGTCAGCGTTCTTGCCTTTTCCGATGGATAGAACGAACCATGTCGCTCGTTTCATCCATAGGCAATTCCGCCTGACTTGGGAAACCGTCTTGCGCACGATCACCCCTGCCCTGCTGGCGACGCTTTGCGCCACGACGCTGAACATGCCTGCGCTGGCGCAGGGCGTGATGCCCGGGATCGCCCAGGGAATGGGCCAGCAACTGGGCAATCCCTTCGACAACCGGCTCGATCCCGTGATCGATCGCGCGCGCCAGGCGGTGGACCGCGTACCCGCCGATGTGGCCCAGGCGCTCGACAATGCCACCAGTACCATGGTGCAAAGCGCGAGCGCGCTTGCCCAAGCGCGGGTAGATCGGATCGATCGCCTGCTGCGGCAAAACCCGGCCAGCATCGAACGGGACGCGGCCGGGGATCCGGCCGGGGAGGGGGGACTGGTGGGGATTGCGCCCCAGGCGGGGCTTCTCGCCAAGGCCCCCGCCCGGGGGTTTTGCGGGCGTGGCAACGAACGCCTGGCCTCGCTCGATCTGGCGGTAACGCGGCTGGCCATTCCGCCGGGAATGACCCTGGCACAGGCACAGGCTGTATTGGGCAAAGCCCTGCCCGATGCCACGATCAGCGCCGATGTGCTGCACTTTACCGCCGGCGCTGCCGGCCCTCGCGGCGGCACGATGCATCTGGGCACGATGCCGGCGTTGCAGACGCCGGTGGGCATGATCGATGGCGCCCCGGCGCAGGCGATCGAAGCCTTGCAGGGGTTTGCCCCGGGCGCGCCGGCAGCATCGGACCATGGGAGCGCCGTGGCCAACCTGCTGTCCGGTGCCGGCGTGCGCCATATCCTGGCGGCAGACGTCTATGGGCGCGGCCCCACCGGCGGCAACGCCCTGGCCATCGCCCGCGCGGTGGACTGGCTGATCGGCCGGCAGGTGCGCGTCATCACCATCAGCCTGGTTGGCCCGGCCAACCCGTTGCTGGCGCGGGCGATGACCGCGGCATTGCAGCGCGGTGCCGTGATCGTGGCGGCGGTGGGCAATGATGGCCCCGCCGCGCCGCCGGCCTATCCCGCCAGCTATCCCGGCATCCTGGCCGTGACGGCAGTCGATGCCCGCAACCGCGCCTTGATCGAGGCTGGCCGTGCCCTCCACCTTGACTATGCCGCGCCCGGCGCCGGATTGCGCGCGGCCAATGCGCGCGGGCAGATGGTGCCCGTGCGTGGCACATCGTTTGCAGCGCCGCTCGTCGCATCGCGCGTGGCCGCAGCCCGCGATGCACGTGCTTCGGTGCCCCAGGCGCTGGACCGCGAGGCGATCGACCTGGGCCCGCACGGCCCCGACTCGCAGTATGGGCGCGGGCTGCTTTGCACGATTTGCCGCTGATCATCCGGTCGATCGAAAAAAAATTTTGCGGCGATGGATTAAATCCGATCGGGGGTCCGTTTTCAGAACAACGGGATGATGATCGGCCACACACACACCGGCAGGTCGATCCCACAGTTCAGGAAAGGATCAGATCATGCGTAAGCTCTTTGCCACTTCGCTTGTTGCCTGCACCCTTGTTGCCATGCCGGCCCATGCCCAGCTGCTGGGCGGTGGCGGCCTTGGCGGTGGCATGGGTGGCGGACTTGGCGGCGCGGTCGGCGGCGTGATGGGCGGCACCATGGGCCATGGTGGCATGCTGGGCGGCACGCTCGATGGCGCGGTCGATGGCTCTTCCACGCTCGACACGGTGCGCTCCACCACCCGTGGCACCGCCAACGGCTCGGGCAGCACCAGCGGCAACACCAGCGTGAACCGCCACAACGGCAAGGTTCATGCCGATCGCACCGCCAGCGGCAATGCTTCGGGTTCGGCCACCCAGGGGCTGACCTCGCCGGCAGGGTCGCTGACCGGTTCGCTGGCTGGCAATGGCAGCGGCACCGTGGGCGGCAGCGCCAACGCCCAGGCCATCGGCACCGACCAGTTGACCAGCACCACGCGTTCGGCCGCCAACACGGCGCGCAACACCGCCAATGGCGCTGCAACCCGGGTGGAAGACACTGCTAGCATGGCCCGCGCCCGCGCCACCAGCACGGCACAGGCCGCGCGTGATGTCGCCAGCGAACGCGTTGCCCAGGCCCGCACCACCGCAACCAACGCGGCCGAAGCGGGCAAGGCCAAGGCCCAGAGCACCGCGAACACCACGCGTGGCTATGCCGCCAATGCCGCCGCCCGTGGCGAGGGTGCAGCCAACGGCGCGGTGAGCGCCACGCGCAACGGCGCTGCCAATGCAGCCCAGCAGGCCACCGGCAGCGTCGCTGGCAGCGTGACCGGCAGCGCCAGCGGCTCGATCACTGGTTCTGGCACTGGCTCTGGCAGCGGCTCGGCTTCGGCCAGCCACTGATCCGCGTCTCGCGCTACATCACCGATCCCGGCGCATGGCCTCATGCGCCGGGATTTTTGTTGGCCGCAAGCATTCGACCAGGTGATCGACAAAAACACGCACCCGCGCAGGGGTTGCCGCCCCGCCGACAAACACGGCGTGGATCTGCTCTTCATCGGCGGGATTGAACGCTTCGAGCAGCGGGATCAGCCGCCCATCGGCAAGAGCCTGGGCCACGCTGAAGGTGCCGACGCGCGCGATGCCGATGCCGGCCTGCGCCAGGTCACCCAGGGTTTCACCGTTGTTGGCCACGATCGTGCCACGCACTTCCAGCGCGAAATCCTCCACCGTCCCGTCGGCGCCGACGCGGCGGAACGGCCACACCGGTTCGGCCCTACGGAAATTGAAATTCAGGCAATTGTGGGCATGCAGGTCTTCGGGCACCTGCGGCACGCCGTGGCGCGCGAGATAGTCTGGCGAGGCGACGATCACCCGGCCGTTGCTGCCCAGCTTGCGCGCGGTAAGCGCACTATCGGCGAGCGGGCCAAAGCGGATAGCCACGTCCGCCTCGCCGGCGGCAACGTCAACCAGCGTGTCGGTCAGGGCGATATCGACCAGCACATCGGGATAGCGGCGCACGAACGCGCCCAGCAGCGGCACGATGCACAGCCGCCCGTGCGACAGCGCTGCGCTCACCCGCAACCGCCCACGCGGCGTGCCGCGATCGGCAAGCTGCTGCTCCACCTCGTCAAGATCGGCCAGGATCCGGCGCGCGGCGCGCAGATAGGCCTGGCCTTCCGCCGTCATGGCCAGGGCGCGGGTAGAGCGCAGCAGCAGCCGCACGCCCAGGCGCGCCTCGATCCGGTCGATGCCCCGGCTCACTGCCGAAGGGCTCAGGCCCAGCACGCGCCCAGCGCCCGAAAAGCTGCCGCAATCGCTGACGGCGGCAAACAGCGCCATCTCGCGCGCGCGATCCACCCCAGCCGCGGCATCGCCGGTCAGTGGTGGTTTGGCCGGCATCTTTGCGCTCATTGCAAAAATCCTTCGCGTTCAAGCCGTCTAAACACAGGGATCACTCTGCGCCATCTGTGCATTCATTGGCAAGGCGCTTGGGCGCCGCAAAACAGATCAGGATCATCGCAATGAAATGGAATGCCGGGCTCATGGCCCTGGCCCTGGGTGCCTTTGGCATCGGGGTTACCGAATTTGCCCCGATGGGCCTCTTGCCGGCCATCGCCACGGGCCTGGGCGTCTCGATCCCGGCCGCTGGCCTGCTGATCAGCGCCTATGCCATGGGTGTGGTGGTGGGCGCCCCGATCATGACGCTGACCACCGGGCGCGTGTCGCGCCGCACGCTGCTGGTGGGTCTGGCCGGCATTTTCACACTGGGCAATCTGATGGCTGCGCTGGCCAACAGCTATGAGATGATGCTGCTCGCCCGGCTGGTAACCTCTTTCAACCACGGCGCCTTTTTCGGCGTGGGCTCGGTCGTCGCGGCCAGCCTGGTGCCGCCCCAGCGCCAGGCCGGCGCCGTGGCCACGATGTTCATGGGGCTGACCATCGCCAATGTCGTGGGCGTGCCGCTCGCCACCTGGGCTGGCGAGAACGTGGGCTGGCATACGCCGTTCTGGGCGATCGCCGCGCTGGGCGTGGTGATGATGGCCGCGCTGCGGTTTACCCTGCCGCCGCTGCCGGCACAGGACAATGCCAATCCCATGGCCGAACTGCGCGTGCTGATGCGGGGCAAGGTGCTTGGCGCCCTGGCGCTGACAGTCGTCGGGTCGAGCGCCATGTTCACCGTGTTTACCTATATCAGCCCGATCCTGCGCGATGCGACGCATGCCTCGCTCGGGTTCATCACCGCCATGCTGGTCACCTATGGCGTCGGCCTGACGGTGGGGAACTGGCTGGGCGGCAAGTTTGCCGATCGCTCGGTCGATCGCACGCTGATCGTCACGCTGGCGAGCCTTACCGCCGTGCTGGTCGCGTTTGCCGCATTGATGCCGCATGCCGGGGCCGTGGCGGTCATCGTGTTCCTGTGGGGCGTGGCGAGCTTTGCGCTGGTGCCGCCGCTGCAGGTGCGGGTGATGAGTGCCGCCGCCGATGCCCCCCACCTTGCCTCATCGGTCAACATCGGTGCGTTCAACCTGGGCAATGCCCTGGGTGCCGCGCTCGGCGGCGGAGTGATCGCGCTGGGCTGGGGCTATCCGGTGATTGCGCTGGCTGGCGCAGCCACCTCGGCAATCGGGCTGATCGCCATCGTGCTGACCAGCCGCAAGGGCCAAGCTGCTTAAACCGCAGTGCCCGCGTTGATCCGATCGATCAGCGCGGGCAGTTCGCCCAGTCGGCCGAGCGTGGCAAACCGCTCTGCCCCATCCGGCACTGGCGCCTGTTCGTGCGACCAGGCGCCGTCTTGCGGAACATAGGCAGCCCAGGCCCCGGCACCGAGCGCCGGCAGGATATCCGACCGCAGCGAATCGCCCGCCATGATCGCCTCGTGCGGGGCAACGCCGTGGCGGGTGAACAGGCCGGTAAAGGTCTGCACGGTCTTGTCGCTGACGATTTCCACGCCCGAAAAGCATTCGCCCAAGCCCGACGCGGCGAGCTTCGTTTCCTGGTGGAGCAGGTCGCCCTTGGTCACCAGCACCAGTTGCCCGCGCGCCTGCAAGGCCGGCAGGGTCTGGGCAATGCCATCGAGCATTTCCACCGGATGCTGCAGCAAGCTCCGCCCCACCGCCAGCAGATCGGCGATCATCGCCGGGGTCAGCGCCGCGCCGCACAGTTCCAGCGCGGTCTCGATCAGCGACAGGGTAAAGCCCTTGGCGCCATAGCCATAGACCTTGAGATTGCGCGCCTCGCACGCTTCCAGCGCGCGCCGGGCCACGCCCGCTTCGGCAAAGGGTTCGAGCATGGCGGTAAAGGCTGCCTCGGCCCCGTTGAAGTGGCGCATGTTGTGCCACAGGGTGTCATCGGCATCCAGGCAGATCAGGCGTATCGTCATGGCACGGCGATGGCACAAGTGCCTGCGCCGTGCCATGCCCCATAGGCGTCACGGCGCCAGATTGCAGCGCCCGGCAACGCGCACCGGGTTGCAGCGCGCCATCGCGCCGCCCGGCAAAGTGACCACAAAGCCTAGACCGAGCGGATCGGGCGCACCGGGATAGTAATCGGTGCTGATCGCCTGGGCGCCGCTGTCCTGCGCAGCGCGGGCCTTGCCTAGATCGTGGGAGCGTGCCTCTTGCGTGTTGGCGTCGGTGCGGGTGCGCACGATCACGCCAGCCTTGACCAGCGCCTTGATCTGCGCCCCGTCAACCAGCGGGTCCTGCACGATCTGGATCGCGCTTTCCGGCTGGCCATCGGGATACCAGCCAAACATCGCCCGCCCGCGCAGCGACGGATGCCCCAGGCGATAGGCATCAGACACCGCCGGGCGCACATCGAACAGGATGAAGATGCGCCCACGCGCCGCCGCCAGCGTCGGCCAGCCGCGGTGATGCACCGCGTCGGCGAGCGAGCTGGCGTTGCCGCGCACCTCGTCAGGCGTGATGAGCCGCCGTCCGGGCACGGCCTTGCGGATTTCGGCATCGAGTTGATCGAGCAACGCGGAATTGTCGAGCGGCAGCGGCTGGGTGGCCAGGCGGCTGTCGGCGCTGTCGGCCGCATTGATCGTGATCATGATCGGCAGGTGGCGCGGATGGGCGCGTGACCAGCGATCGATTTCGCCAAGGCAGCTGACCAGCGTGGGGCACACCGCATGATAATCGATATCGGGAATGTGCAGCACCTTGAAGCCCGGCTGCGCCATTACCGCCGGATCGAACCCCGGCCCCTTGCCCCGCTGATCGGGCGGCAGCAGCGCTTCCCCGGCCGGATGGGCATAGCGCTCACCGGCCGGATCGGCGAAAATATCGATCTCGACCTGCCGCACCCCGGCATCGAGCTGCGCGGCAAGCGGCAGGTGGTAGTAATCCAGCGCCTGGGCCAGCTTGGGATCACGGGCGCGCAACTGCGCCATGATCGGCGCCGGAATCTGCGCCTTGAAGCTGTTGTGCGAACCGACAACCTGGATGTCGTTCATCCGCAGCGGCGCCCCTGCCGCTCTGGCCAGGGCCGGCGCCAGCAGGGCCAATGCCCCGCCCAGCGCCAGCCTGGCGGCTGCTTTCAAAGACCGCCGCATCAGAATTCCGCCCGCGCGCCGAACAGGATCGTGCGGCCATAGTCGTTGATTTCGCCAAAGCGGATCGTGCGATCGTTGTAGGTGTACTGGCGCGCCTTGGCGATGTTGATCGCTTCCAGGCTGAGCGTGACATTGTCGGTCACGCGCACCGCGATCGAGCCGTCGAGCGAGCCGAACGCCGCGGTATAGACCGGCGCCTGGGTAGTGCTGCCCGTGTTCGACAGATAGCGATCACGCCAGACATAGGACAGCCGCGTGGACAACGGGCCCTTTTCATAGAAACCCACCACGTTGAAGCTGTTCTTCGACAACCCGATCAGCTCGTTGACGATCGGGCGCGAGCCGGCGGTGTAGTTCGCCTCGACCGAGGTGCGGGTGTACGAGGCCTGCAGCCCGAGCCCATCGAACGGCGCGGGCAGGAACGTGAACACCTGGTGATAGGCCGCTTCCAGGCCATAGACCTTGGCATTGCCGCCATTGACCTGGGTGCTCAACTGCACGGTGCCACGGCCGGGAATGTCGATCGGCACGTTCTGCTGGGTGATGTAGTTGTCCAGCGCCTTGTAGAACAGCGCGCCGGTCAGCGAACCGGTCGGGTTGAAGTACCATTCCAGCGACCCGTCGAACTGGGTGGCCAGGAACGGCACCAGGGCCGGGTTGCCGCCGCTCGCCGTCGGCGCGTCGGTCGACACGGTGATGCGCGGCGCGCTGTCGGTCACGTTCGGGCGGGTCAACACGCGGCTGGCGCTGAGGCGGCCGATCAGGCTGCGCGAAAATTCCGCACGCAGGTTGAAGCTGGGCAGGACGTTGTTGAACGTCTTGGGGAAGCTGACGGGCGTGGTCGTGCTGCCACTGCGCAGGTTGCCGCTGGCGACCTGATCGGTGTGGACATAGCGCACGCCGAGATTGCCGGTGATCGCCACGCCGCCGATGGCAAAGGTGTAATCGGCGCGGGCATAGACGCTGGCGATCTTTTCGGTGGTGCGGAACGAGGCGGCAAGGTCGGCCGCCGTAAGCGCCGAATTGCGCACCGCGGGCGTGAAGAAGGCATTGAGATAGGCACTGGTCACCGGCACCAGGAACTGGCGCGGGATGTTGCCGCCCAGCCCCTGCAGGTAATCGTCGAACGGCAGCTGCTGATAGGCCCCACTGCCCAGGCTGGTGAGCGGGGTGCCGGCCGCCGGGTTGACCAGGAAATCGCGGCGTGAATAGTCGCGCTTGCGGAACTGGTATTCGCCGCCCGCCGCCAGCTTGGAGATGAAGCCGCCCAGATCGCGCGCCACATCGGCGCGGCCATAGAAGTTCCAGTCCTTGCTGTTCTTGGGCGCGATGTTGAACTGATAGAGCTGGTAGTTGGCCGGGTTCGTCGGATCGACGGTGGTGGTGAACGTGGGCACGGCCTTGTAGCCACCGGTGGCGTCATAGGTCAGCGGGGCGAAGAACATCGCCCGGCTGCGCACGGTGCCCACGTCATAGCTGGGATGATAGCTGTGGGCATAGGACCAGTTGGCCAGGCCAACCACGTGCCAGCCGTCGCTGTCCCACGTCTGGCGCAGGTTGGCGTTGAACAGGTCGTGCCGGTTGAGGCTGTATTCGCGCGAGGCCATGAAGCGCACGTCGTTGATCGTGGCCTTGACCACGGTATCGCCGTCCAGCACCACGCTGCCCGGCACCAGCACCGGCTTGTGGCCGGCGACGCTGCTGTCGTCGGGATAGATGTCCAGCCCGAACTCGTCATAGGCAACGTCAAGCCGCGTCGCCATGAGGTTGAGCGTGGTGGTTGCCTCGGCACTGGGGCGCCATTGCAGCGACAGCATGCCCGAGATGCGCTTGCGCTTTTCGGTTTCCACCGTGGGGCGCGTACGCGTGGGCAGGTAATAGCCGCTGCCCAGGGTGGAGGCAAAGCGGTCCTTGTACCAGCCAAAGTTCAGGAAACGGTCGTTGCGCACGTCCTTGGCCCAGTATTGCGCACCGGCGAGCACGCCGAAGGTATCGTCCTTGTTCACCCAGCTGGTGATCAGCGTGGCGTTGGGGCGCACGCGATCGGTCTTGCTGGTATAGGTGCCGCGCAAGTTGAGCGTGGTCTTGGTGCCCACGTCGAACGGTTCGAACGTCTTGACGTTGATGTTGCCGCCCAGCGCACCCTCGGTCATGTCGGCGGTGGGCGTCTTGACCACGTCGATGCGCGAGGTGAATTCGGCCGGCAGCATTTCAAAGCGGAACTGGCGCCCGGCGGCGCCACCGTTTTCGATCACTTCGTTGACCGCCACCGGGCTGCCGTTGAGCAGCGTGTTCTGGAACTGCGGCCCAAGCCCGCGCACGCTGACATAGAGCCCCTCGCCACGCGGCCGGGTGATCGCCACGCCGGTCACCAGTTGCAGCGCCTCGGCCACGTTCTGGGTGGGGAACTTGCCGATATCGGTCGAAGCGATGGAATCGACCTGGAATGCTGCCGTGCGCTTCACCTGCGTGGCGGCATTCAGGCTGCGGGCATAGGTGCCGGTAACGACGATTTCCCCGCCGTCGGCAGCCGCATCCGCTGCAGCTGCAGCAGGGGCCGGTGCCGTGGCTGGCGCGGTTTGCGCCATGGCGTGCGAAGCCAGGGCGATGCTCGCCACGAGCGATGCCGACGATACGAGTGCCAGTTTGGTGATGCGCATTTAGGTTTGCCCCGAAGAACGTTTATCGTTTCGGGGGCGGCCCTAGGCGGCAATCATGACGCTTCGCGGAAAGACCCGTGACGGATTGATGAATATCGCAAATATGCGCAACATCGCGTCTTCGGGCTGATCCATCCTGCGCCAAGCGCCAGCGTTTTTTGCGGATATCGCCGGATCGGCGCTATCGTCGCGAAATATTTTGCCGCAAGCGGAAGGAAATGGCGCCGGCCGGTCTCTAGGCCTGTGAAAGAGGGAAAACCCAAAGCCGATGGAGGATGGGACGGGACCGGATCTGCGAGCGCAACTCGAGCGTCGCCGCGCCTTGGCGCGATGGGTGGCGCAAGAGATCATGCCGCACGAACCGCGCCTGCGGGCATGGTTCGTGAAGCGGCGGATTGCGCCCGATGTAGTGGATGAACTCATGCAGGACGCCTATTGCCGCATCGCCATGCTCGATACGGTCGACCATATCGACTGCGGGCATGCCTATTTCTTTTCGATCTGCCGCAACCTGCTGGCCCGCCGGCTCAAGCGCCAGCAGATCGCTCCGTTCGAGGCGATCAGCGAGATCGAAAGCTATCGCGACGCCGGAATGCCCACGCCCGAAGAGCAGGTTGCCACGCGCATGGCCTTCGAGCGGGTGCGCGGGCTTTTGGCGCAATTGCCCGAACGCTGCCGCCGCATCGTCGAACTGCGCAAGTTCGAAGGCTGGTCGCAAAAGGAAATCGCCGCGCACATGGGGATGACCGAAAAGGCCGTCGAGAAGCAGGTATGGGTGGGCGTACGCGCCATCCGCGAAGGCTGGGACCGGCTTGAACGCGAACCCGAGATGCTACCCACCGGGCGGAGGGCGTCATGACCATGGCCAGCCCCCTTCCCCCTGCCGATCGCGATGCCGCGGCCGCCTGGGTGGCGCGCATGGACGATCCCGCCACCTGGACCGCTGCCGACGAAGCTGCGCTGCAAGCCTGGCTGGCGGCCGATCCGCGCCGCCATGGCCTGCTGCTGCAGGTGCAGGCCGCGTGGGAACTGCCCGGCACGGTCACCCCGCCGGCCGAGGCCGAAGCAGTCAATGGCGCGCCAGACGATGACGCGATCGAGCCTGCCAAAGATCGTGGCACCTGGGCACGGCGTGGCGTGCTGGGCGGCCTGGTGGCAGCAGGCATCGCCGGTGCGGCCGCCACGCGCCTGGTGCTTGCCAATGGTGCACAATACGTCACCCGCCTGGGCGAGATCCGGCGCGTCCCGCTCGATGATGGCTCGGTCATGACCATCAATTCCGACACCACGCTCAAGGTCAACCTTGGCCGCCATGCGCGCGAGGTGGAACTCGATCAGGGCGAAGCCTGGTTCGAAGTGGCCAAGGACGCGCAGCGGCCGTTCGTCGTGGCCTCTGGCCCGGTGCGCGCCCAGGCGATCGGCACCGCCTTTTCGGTGCGCAAGCGCGAGGAAGGGGTGGAAATCCTGGTCACCGAGGGCGTGGTCGAAACCTGGTCGGCGGCTGACGCCAGCCAGCGCCTGCGCGTGGTGGCGGGCGAGCGCGCCATGGTCAACGCCCGCGCCCTGGTGCATTACCAGGCGAGCGAAACCGCGCCAGTCGATCGCGCGCTGGCCTGGCGCAACGGCATGATCGATCTAAACGGCACCACGCTGCGCGAGGCTGCCGACGAGTTCAACCGCTACAACCAGCGGCAGATCGTGATCGCTGATCCCGAAGTGGCGGCGGAGCAATTCGACGGGCTGTTTCGGATCGGCGATCCCGATGGCTTTGCCCAGACCCTCAAGGCGACCCTCGCCGTAAAGATCGACGTCAGCGATCCGCGCACCATCCGTATCGAACGCGCAGCCGAGGCAGATTTGATGAAATAAATTTTCACAATCGAAGAAGGATAATCGCCAGAGCATGTCTCTAGGCCAATACAGATCGAAATGATCTGATGCGCAATGAAATCCTGATGGGAGGGATATATGTCAACGACCACACTGCGTGGCGTTCTTTTTGCGACGACTGGTATTGCCTGCATGGCAACCATGCCGGTTGCTGCACAGGCCAATACCGAGCTTCGCCAATTCGCCATTCCGGCGCAATCGGCCGAGACCGCCATCGGTATCCTTGGCCATCAGGCCAATGTCCAGATCATTGCCTCGCGCAAGGTCACCCGCGCGGTGCGCACCAACGAAGTGCGCGGCCGCCTCACCGTGTCCGACGCGCTTGAGCGCATGTTTGCCGGCACCGGCCTCGCCGCCCGCCAGACCGGCCCCGCCACGTTTGCCGTGATCGCCCGCCCGCTCTCCACCCGCGCCCCGCTTGCCACGCAAACCGTGGCCCTGGCCAGCCAGGCCGCCGCGGCAGAGCCCGCCGCAGCGCCCCGCCCCGGCCCCGAAGCGCCCGCAGCGGCAGAGCCGGAACCGCAGGCCATCGTCGTCACCGGCCTGCGCGCCAGCCTCGACAGTGCACGCGGCATCAAGCGCGCATCCTCGGGCATCGTCGACGCCATTTCCACCAAGGACATCGGCAAGCTGCCCGATGCCAACCTTGCCGAATCCCTGCAACGCATCACCGGCGTTTCGATCGACCGCTCTGGCGGCGAAGGCGCCTTCATCACGGTTCGCGGCTTTGGCCCGGAATTCAACACGGTTCTGGTCAATGGCCGCCAGGTGGCCACCCCTACCGACCCCAGCCACGCCGCGGGGGGGGGCGTTTCGTTCGACACGCTGGCGTCGGAACTGGTTTCGGGCGTGGAAGTCTACAAGTCGTCCACCGCACGCTATCAGTCGGGCGGTGTCGGTTCGACCGTGAACATCAAGACCGCGCGCCCTTTCGATTACAAGGGGCGCAAGTTTTCCGCGACAGTTGATGGCAACTATGACGGCAACGCGCGCAAGGTCGCGCCCGATGCCTCGTTCCTGTTTTCCGACACGCTGGACGATGGGAAGTTCGGCATCCTCGTGTCGGGCAGCTACCAGCATCGCTTCACCCGGCTGGCCCAGGCGCAGACCGATGGCTGGCTGGTCAACCCGGCCGTGCCGGCTGCGGAAGTGAACGGCGGCAAGGGCACGGTCAGCGCCACCAACCCGCAGGGCAACATCTTCATCCCGCAGAACTTTGACAGCAAGGTGACGCGCGAAGACCGCGAACGCATCGGCGGCACCGTGGTGCTGCAATATCGCCCCAGCGACGCGGTGACGATCACTGCCGACGCGCTCTATACCAAGTTCACCAACAAGACCGAAACGCGCTCTTACGGCCACTGGTTCACCGCCTCGAACCTGACCGACGTGGTGACCGACGCCAATGGCACTGCCACCGACCTGACGCAGGCCAGCGGCATCGCCACCGACTTCCACTACAAGAAGTTCGACAAGCGCACCAATACCCGCGAGTTCGGCCTGAACCTGGAATGGAAGGTCACGCCCAACCTTACCGCCTCGTTCGACGGCACTTATTCGCTGGCCAAGGAAGACCCCAACGGCGGGCAGGAAGCCTATCTGGCGCTGCTCGGCTATCTCACCGGCTCGTCGCGCTATCGTTCGGATGGGTCGGTGCTGCCGTGGCAGACCGAAACCCTGCCCACCTTTGCCAACCCGGCCAGCCCCTGCGGCAGCGCGGTCACCAATTCGGGCCAACCGGGCAGCACCACGCCGGTGGGCGCCGGAGAGCCGATGTGCCAGCACGTGATGCTGTTGCGCGGCTATGGCATCCGCGACCAGGTGACCCAGGGCCGCGCCGATTTCGCCTACAAGGGCGATGGCAGCGAAGGCCTGGTAAACGCCAACTTCGGCCTCTATTACTCGCGCGATCGCAAGGACACCTCGCTCTATTCCAACGATGGCGGCACCGGCTGCACCACCTGCGGCTACAATGCGCCAGCGCCGGCGGGCGTGCCGATCACCACGTTCAATGCCGGCAGCGGCTTCCTGTCTGGCCTGAGCGGCGCCAACCGCCTGCCCACGCAGTGGCTGACCTTCGATGGCCCCACCCTGTTCAACGCGATCACGGCCCAGCAGCGCGTGACCAATCCCAACTTCACCTTTGCGCCGCCCCTGGTGAACGACACGATCGTGACCGAACGCGTGCTGGGCGCCTATCTCGAAACCGAGTTCAAGGGCGATGTCGGCGGCCGGCCGCTGTCGATCGTGGCCGGGGTGCGGTTCGAGGATACCCAGACCAGCGTCAACGGCCTGGCCACGGCCTATACCGGCCTGGTCAAGCTGGCCAATGACCAGACCCAGTACGGTTCGGCCTCATCGGGCACCACGCGCACGGTGGGCAAGGCGCATTACCTCGATGTGCTGCCCAACATCGCGCTGAAATGGCAGCTGACCGATGCGGTTACCCTGCGCTTTGCCGCATCGCAGACGATCACCCGGCCGACGCTGGAACAGCTTTCGCCGGTGACCACGCTGGTCACGCTGCGGCCCGGCAATTTCGCCGCCAGCCGCGGCAATGCCGATCTCAAGCCGTTCAAGTCCAGCAACCTCGATTTCTCGGCCGAATACTATTACGCGCCGAGCAGCTACATCTCGATTGGTGCCTATCTCAAGAGCGTCAACAACTTCATCGTGTTGAACCAGACCACCGGCACGGTGGCGAACGCCTCTGGCGGACCGCTGCTTGATCCGGCGACCGGCCTGCCGGCCCAGTTCACGGTGACCGCACCCGTCAACGGCCAGGATGCCACGGTCAAGGGTATCGAGGCGGCCTGGCAGCATACCCTGGGCGACAGCGGCTTCGGCTTCCAGCTCAACGGCACGCTGGTCGGCTCCAACCGCAAGCTCGATACCCAGAACCTCGCCAACAAGTTCGCGCTCACTGGCCTGTCCAACTCGGCCAACGCGGTGCTGTTCTATGACAAGAACGGGATCGAGGCGCGCGTGGCATGGAACTGGCGCGACCGCTTCCTGCAATACCTCGCCCCGCCGCCGCTCAATGGCGCGGGCCAGGCGGTTACCCAGGTTCGCCCCTATTCGCAGATCGATGCAAGCGCCACGTATCACGTTACGCCGGAATTTTCGGTCTTCGTCGAAGGCGCCAACCTGACCAATTCCCGCACGCTCAAATATGCCTATTATACCAACCAGTTCCTCTATGCAGAGGATTCGGGCCGACGCTTCAAGTTCGGGGCACGGGTCAACTTCTGAGGCAAACCCGTGTAGCATCACGGGATGAGTAAAGGGGGCGCGCAGGGACAACTGTCCGTGCGTGCCCCCGCTGCCCGGGAAACCGGGCGCAGACGATGGGAGATTGAGGACAATGCCCGGCACGTCGCCCCGCGCGATCCGTTCGGTCTGCATCGTGGGCGGCGGATCGGCTGGCTGGCTCACCGCCGGGCTGATCGCCGCACGCCACGGACGCGATCTTGCGGTTACGCTGGTCGAAAGCGTTTCGCGCGGCACGATCGGCGTGGGCGAAGGCACCTGGCCAACCATGCGCAACACCTTGCGCAAGATCGGCATTGCCGAAACCGATTTCATGCGCGCCTGCCATGCCTCGTTCAAGCAGGGCGCCAAGTTTGCCCGCTGGCGCACCGGCGCGGCCGATGATTTCTATTACCACCCGCTGGTCCTGCCCGAGGGCTTTCCCGATCTCGACCTCGCGCCCTATTGGAACAGTGCCGCCCAGGGTAACGGCAATGGCGGGCCATCGTTTTCCGATGCCGTGTGTTTCCAGGAATACCTGTGCGAACAGGGCCTTGCGCCCAAGCTGATGACCTCGCCCGATTACGCCGGCATTGCCAACTATGCCTATCATCTCGATGCGGTGAAGCTGGGTGAGCTTCTCGCCACGCATTGCACCAGCAAGCTGGGCGTCCACCATATCGATGACGAAATCGTGGGCGTCACGCGCCGCGACGATGGCGATATCACTGCCGTGATCGGACGCGACAGTGGCGCGATCGCGGCAGATCTGTTCGTCGATTGCACCGGCTTTTCCTCCCGCCTGCTGGGCGAGGCACTGGAGGTGCCGTTCATCGATCGATCCGATGTGCTGTTCATCGATCGTGCGCTTGCCGTGCAATTGCCGGTAGAGGAAGACAGTCCGATCGCCTCGCACACCATCTCCACCGCGCAAAAGCACGGCTGGATCTGGGACATCGGCCTGCCGACCCGGCGCGGCATCGGCTATGTCTATTCCAGCCGCCACGCCGGCGCCGATCGCGCCGAGGAAGAACTTGCGGCCTATGTCGGACCCGGCTTTGCCAAGCTGAACCCGCGCGAGATCCCGATCCGTTCGGGCCATCGCGCCCAGTTCTGGAAGAACAACGTGGTTGCGGTGGGCCTGGCTGCCGGTTTCCTCGAACCGCTGGAAGCATCAGCCCTGGTGCTGATCGAGCTATCGGCCGATTACATCGCCACCAGCATGCCCGCCACGCGCCAGGCGATGGACTTTGTCGCCCGCCGCTTCAACAGCATGACGCGCTATCGCTGGGATCGCATCATCGAATTCCTCAAGCTGCACTATGTGCTGTCCGAACGCAGCGACACGGCGTTCTGGCGCGACAACCGCGACCCGGCCACAATCCCGCAAGACCTGCAGGACCAGCTCGAACTGTGGCGCGACACGCCCCCTGGCGAGCACGACTTTGCCAGCGCGCACGAGATGTTTCCCGCTGCCAGCTATCAATACGTGCTCTATGGCATGGGCTTTCGCACCCACCCCCGCACCGGCCAATTGGCGCAGCGCGACATGGCCGACGAGGCCTTTGCCCGCACGGCCGCGATGAAGCGCAAGCTTGGCCAGATGATGCCCACCAACCGCGCCCTGCTCGACAAGCTGGCGCAGCACCGCTTTCCGCCGCTCTGAGGCAAGACGAGACGAACCACGATGAAGCTTGCGCAACTCACCCGCACCGACCACGCCGATCTTCGCATCGATCCTGCGCGCGCCGCGGCCAGCGCCGCCACCGTTCATCTCGTGCCCCTGGTGGCCGACGAAATCCGCACCGTGGCGCGCCAGTTCCCGGTGTTCCTGGCCAAGGACGGGGAAACCGGCGCGTTCTATCCGGCCGCGCTGATGGGGCTTGAGCCGCACGAAAACCTGTTCTGGAACGGCAGCACGATCGATGCCGATGTGCTGCCGCTCAACCTGCTGCGCCTGCCGTTCTTCGTGGGAGGCGAAGGGGCCGAGGTGGTGATCTGCATCGATACCGAAAGCCCGGCGATCGATCCGGCCGGCCCCTGCCCGATCGTCACCGCCGAGGGCGGCGAAAGCGACTATTTCCGCTCGGTCCAGGCGATCCTGGGCCGCCTGGTGCAGGGGCAAGCGCCCACGCGGCGGCTGGTTGACCTCATGCTCGAACACAAGGTCGTGCGCGAATTCAAGCTCGACCTGGCGTTTCACGATGGCAGCACCAGCCTGCTGACCGGCCTTTACGGCATCGACGAGGTTGCGCTTGGCCGCGCCCGCGATGGCATTGCCGATTTTGCCGACCTGATGATCATGGCTGCTATGTGCCTGTCGCAGGACCATGTCGGCGCGCTGGTCCGCCGCCGCAATGCCCGTCTGGCGGCGCAGGCCGACTGGTTCACGCCGGGCGCCTGAGAGAGCGCCGATGCCGGCCCAGCCCCCGATCCGCATGGGTCGCGAAGCCGTCCCGCTGTGGATCATCGACGATGCCCACCCCGCGCCGCACACCCTCCACGCCGCCGCTGCCGCAGCCAGCCTGGCAGCCAGCACGGCAGACCTTTACCCCGGCGTGCGCGCGCCGGCGCCGGCGGCATGGACAGACTGGCTCACTGATGCCGTTCAGGCCTGGCCCGGCCTGGAACAGGCACGCGTGCTGCGCGCCGATTTCGCCATCGCCACGCGCGATCCAGCAGGCCTTGCCCCTGTGCAGCGCATCCCGCACTTTGACGATGCGGCCGAGACGATCATGGCCGTGGTGCATTATCTGTGCCATCCGCCCCACGGCGGCACGAGTTTCCACCGCCACCGCGCCACCGGATTTGAACGGATCACCCCGGCGCGCGCGCCGGCCTGGCGCCAGGCGCTGGCCGCCGCTGCGGCGCGCCACGGATTGGCCCCCGCGGCCGATCACACCGGCGACACCGCCACGTTAGAGCAGATTGGCGCGGCCGCGCTGCGGCACAACCGCCTGATCGTCTATCCCGCCAACTGCCTGCATTGTGGCGACGTGGCTGGATCATGGGCCGGCGGTGACCGCCTGACCATCACGGCCCTGCTGCGGATCGATCCGGCATAGCCTGGCCGCTCTGGCCAATCAGGCGAGAGAGAGCAGCCACCCGCCGAGCCCGGCGACGCCCAAGGTTGCGGCCACGTTCCATTTGCGGCCAAAAATCAGCCAGGCAGAAACCGCCACCAGCAGCCCTGCCCGCACGTCAAGGCTGCTCAGCACCGGCACGTTCAGCGCCAAGGGGCCGATCCGCACCGGGCGGAGCACCGCAAACAGAACCTGCAGCGCAAACCAGGCGCTCAGGTTCGCGATCACCCCGACGATGGCCGAAGTGATCAGCGCCAGCGCTCCTTTGAGCAGGCGCGCATGCTCCAGCCGCTCTATCCACGGCGCCAGGGCAAAGACCCACAGAAAGCATGGGGCAAAAGTGACCCAGGTGGTCAACCCCGCGCCCAAGATACCGGCGAGCAGCGGCGTAAATGGCGCCGGCGCGCGATATGCCGCCAGATAGCCGACGAACTGGGTTACCATGATCAGCGGGCCGGGCGTGGTTTCTGCCAGGCCCAGCCCATCGGCCATCTCGGCCGCGCTCAACCAATGCTGCGCACCCACCGCCTGCTGTGCCATGTAGGCCAGCACGGCGTAGGCACCGCCAAAGGTCACCACGGCGAGCTTGGAAAAGAACAGGCCGATGCGCCACAGCACGTGGTGCGGCCCCAACAGGGCAAGAACCGCGATCATCGGCGCTGCCCAAGCGGCGGCGCCGATGGCGATCGACCACAGGCTCTGCCGCCAGGGGCGCTGCGAATGGGCCGGTAGGGGCGCCGCCGTTCCCAGGCCCAGCCAGGCAGGCCGATAGCGCGCCACCACGGCGCCCAGGCCGCCGCACCCGATCACGACGAGGGGAAACGGCGCGTTGAACAGGAACAGCGCCAGAAACGAGAGCGCGGCGACCGCCTTGCGAAATGGTGTGCCGAGCGCCCGCCCGGCGACGCGGGCCAGCGCCTGCACCACGATGGCCAATACCGCCGCCTTGATCCCCAGGAATACCGCCGCAAACCACGCCAATCCGGCTGCCGAGGCATAGAGGATGGACAGCGCCAGGATCACCAGCGCGCCCGGGATCACGAACAGCAAGCCGGCAGCCAGCCCGCCGCGAATGCCGTGCAGCTTCCACCCGATCCAGATCGCCAGCTGCTGCGCTTCCGGGCCGGGCAGCAGATGGCAGAAATTGAGCGCGTGAAGATACTGATCCTGGCTGATCCACTTGCGCTGCTCGACCAGTTCACGGTGCATCAGCGCGATCTGGCCGGCCGGGCCGCCAAAGCTGAGGCAGCCGATCCGCGCCGCCACGCGCACCAGTTCGTTGAATTGCGGAAGGGGAGAGGTCTCGTTCATGGCCCGGCCAACACCTTTTGCGCCCACGAAACCGCAGGCGAGCGAAAGGCAACGCTTGGGCTGACGCCTGACCGGGAGGTCGCGCGGCCCCGGTTGCCTTGGCCTAATCCATGGGTTGGGCCAAGGCAACCGGGGCTGCACAGGTCAGGGCTTTTTCGGCGCCACCGCCTCGCCGATCTCATGCGCCTTGCGGCCTACGATCGCATCAGACTGGCGCGCCGCATCCAGGAACATCTCTTGCGATGCCACGGCATAGTTGCAGCCCACGAACAGACTGTCGCTGGGCGCGGACTGCGGTGCTTCACCGCCAAAGGCCTTGGCCAGCATCGCCGCCATGGCATTGCCGGTCGGCTCGAACGCGCCCAGCATCGGCCCGTTTTCAGGATCGATGAAATGGTAATACTGCTCGGTCGCCTTGATCGGCGCGCGCTCCAGGTGGTGCGCCGCGATGAATGCCTCGGCCTTCTTGCGCGGCCACAGCGTCACCACCCAGTTCTGCAGGAAATAGACGCGGTCGACCGGCTCGCCCAGCAGCATCGCCGGCTTTGCCAGGGTATAGCCATATAGCCCCAGCATGCCCTCGGTCTGCTTGTCGTCCTTGATCTCGCGCATCCACGCCGGCGCATTGCCAGCCAGGAACAGCTCCCCGGCAAACGCCTCGAGCGTATCGCGCGAGCGGCATGACAGCGCATCGCCCAGGGTTTGCGGGGTGAGCGGAACGTCGCCATCGGCAGCCTGCGCCGGTCGCGGCGCCACGATAGTCATCGCGCAGGCCAGCGCCATGACAAGATAGGGTTTCGATTTCATGGACTTGGTTTGAAGCCTTGCGCGCCGATCGGCAAGAGGGGTGCGATCACCGCGTGACTTTGGGCCGGAACGCCGACAGGTTGGCCGCGTTCTCCGCCTGCTGACAGCAGTTCGTGCATTTGTGGATGGCGATCTGCAGGCCTTTCGACCGACAAAAGGATATCTGCCCGTGGCGAAAACCAAGCATGCCGCCCGCGAACGCCATCTCGTCAACCGGATTGGGTGGCTGCGCGCGGCGGTCTTGGGCGCCAATGACGGCATCCTTTCCACCTCCAGCCTGATCCTGGGCGTCGCGGCGGCGGGCGGCACGCGGTCCAGCGTGCTGGTTGCAGCGTTGGCGGCCCTGGTGGCGGGCGCCATGTCGATGGCTGCGGGCGAATATGTTTCGGTCAGTTCTCAGCATGATACCGAACAGGCAGACCTGGCGCGCGAACGGGCCGAATTGGCCGCAGACTTTTCCGGCGAACAGGAAGAACTGGCGGCTATCTATCGCAAACGCGGGATCGATGACGCCACCGCACATATCATCGCGCGCGAACTGATGGCCAAGGACGCGCTGGCCGCGCACGCGCGTGACGAGTTGGGAATTACCATCACCAACACTGCGCGTCCGATCCAGGCGGCGTTCACCTCGGCCGCAACGTTCTCGTTCGGCGCGGCCATGCCCGTGCTCATCGCGGCCATCGCACCGCGTGCATGGCTGATCCCGATCGAAATCGTCGGGTCGCTCCTGTTCCTGGCCGTGCTCGGCGCGATCGGCGCGGTCACCGGCGGCGCGAACGTGTGGCGCGCGATGGCCCGCGTGACATTCTGGGGCGCGCTGGCACTGGCGGTTACGGCGGGTATCGGCCGGCTGGTGGGCACGGCGGTATAGGCGCGCAGCCGCTGCAATCCATCGCGGCAGACCGCCGCGTCAGGACAGGCCCGCTTCCAGCGCGATGCGCAGCAGATCGGCGGTGCGCACCACGCCCAGCTTGCTTTTGATCAGGCTGCAATTGTTGGCGATCGTCTTGTATCCCAGGCCAAGGATATCGGCGATTTCGCTCAGGCTGCGCCCGGCGGCGAGATGGCGCAGGATTTCCAGGTCGCGCGGCGCCAGTTGCGCGAGGGTCGTGGCCGGGACATAGGCCTGCGTCACCAGTTCCTGGGCGATCGCCTGCTCGACATAGCGTTCCCCCGCCGCCACCTTGCGAATGGCGAGCAGCAGTTCATCGGGCGACGCATTCTTGCTGACATAGCCCTGCGCCCCGGCATTGAGCGCCCGCGCCACATAGAGCGGGTCGGCGTGCATCGACAGCACCAGGATCGGCGTCGCGCCGATCTGGCGGTGGCGGGCGACCAGTTCGATGCCGCCCAGTTCGGGCAGGTTGAGATCGAGGATCACCAGGTCGAGCGTGTTCGCCCGCGCAATCGCCAGCCCGTCGCGGCCGGTTGCCGCCTCGAACACCTGGGTGCCCGGCGTCATCATCAGCATGCGGCCAAGGCCGGCGCGCACGATCGCGTGATCATCAACCAGTAGAATGTTCATCACGCCCGCTCCTCTCCGCGTGCCGCCGGCAAGGCATGGATCTGGCACGGCAGTTGCGCACGCACCAGCCACACCGCCGCAGCGGCTTCGCGTCCATAGGCCAGTTGCCCGCCATGGGCTTCCACCCGCTCGCGCATGCCCAGCAGGCCCAACCCGCCACTGCGCGATGCATCGGGCGTGGCCTGGGGCACGCCGTCGTTTTCGATCCGCACCGTCAAGCGATCCGGCGCTTCGTGAGTCAGGGTGATGGCAATGCGGGCGGGACGGGCATGGCGCATGGCGTTGCTCAAGGCTTCCTGCACCACGCGGTAGGCCACCTCGGCCGTGCTTTCATCCAGCGTGGTTTCGGGCAGATCGAGCGCGAAGGCGATGTCCCCGCGCCGTCCAGCCCAGAACGCCACGAGGTCCTTGATCGCCGCCGCCAGGCCAAATTCGGTAAGCCGCGCCGGCCGCAACCAGCCCAGCAGGTCGCGCACCTGGCCCTGCATATGCACCACCGCCTGCTGGATTTCGTGGGCATGGCGGATCGCCTCGGCAGGTTTGCCCGCTTCGCACAACTGCGCCAGCAGCGCAGCATCGAGGCCCACGGCAAACAGGCGCGGGCCGATCTCGTCGTGCAGGTCCCGCGCGATTTCGGCGCGTTCTTCCTCTTGCAGGCGCACGATCTGGTCGCCCAACTGGCGGTTGCGGCGCATCGTTGCTGCCAGTTGGCCGGTCATCGCATTGAACCCGCGCTGCAACAGGCGCAATTCGGGCGGGCCCGCCTCTGGCACGGCGGCGGCATAATCGCCCTGCCCCACCTTGGCGAACTGCTGGCCCAGCAAGACCAGCGGGCGCAGCCCCGCCCCCACCGCCAGCCAGATCAGCACGCCGCCGATCAGGGCGACCCCGGCGATCACCTTGAGCATGGTGAACGCCTCGTTCCAGGCCGATCGCGCGTCGGACTGCGGCGTGGGCGTCAGCACCAGGCGCAGGCCCGGTGCCAGACCTTGCGCCTGCGCATCGGGAATGGGCAAGGCAACCGGGGCGGCCTCCACTTCCACCAGGCGGCCAAACCAGGCCGGTGGCGGCGCCTCTCCACTGGGACGCGAGGTGAGCAGGGCGCGCCCCTGGCCATCGATCACTGCCATGCGCACATGGCGGTTGCCATCGAAGGCGTGAACGAGTTGGCGCAGATCGCGAAGCGAATGATCGGAGCGCGGCAGGTCTTCAAACGTGCCGCTGGCGGTTTGCCGCGCGCCCGCCATCGCCGCGCGCAATTCGGCGGCCAGTTCCTGGCGGACCTGATAGCCCACCAGCAGCGCGCACAGCGTCAGGCTGGCCGCCAGCACCAGGGTGATAAGCAGGATGACGCGCAGACGCAGAGACATGGTTCACGCCGCCTAGCACAATCCAGCCGATGGCAAGGCCTGCAAACGCGATCGGGAATTTTTCCCGGAAAAATCGGGAAAGGCTGCCATGTTCGCGTTGCAGCACCACCGCTAACCACCCTGGCAAGAACACGAGACCTTTCCAGGGATATTGAAACCATGCTTTCGCGTCAGGCACTTCGCACCTGCTTTCTGGCCTCCACCGGTCTCTATGCCGCCTTTGCCGCCCCGGCCGCCTTTGCCGATAGCGGAACGACCGCTCCCGACGCCATCGTCGTGACGGCCAAGCGGCTCGACGATGCCCGCGAAAGCATCAAGACCAGCCTTGGCGCCTCGACCTATACCCTCGACCAGCAGGCGATCCAGAACCTGCCCGGCGCCGATAACCAGCCGATTCAGGATATCATCCTGCAAATGCCCGGTGTCAGCCAGGACCAGTTCGGCCAGTTCCACGTGCGCGATGAACACAACGGCGTGCAATACCGCATCAACGGCGTGATCATTCCCGAAAGCATCGCGGTGTTCGGCCAGATGCTTTCACCCCGCCTGGTCGACAAGATCAGCCTGGTGACCGGCACCCTGCCCGCGCAATATGGCCTGCGCACCGCCGGCATCATCGATATCACCACCAAGTCTGGCCTCAAGGATGGCACCACGGTCAGCGTCTATGGTGGCAGCCAAGGGACGATCGAACCCAGCGTGCAGATCGCCGGCAGCTCTGGCGCAACCAGCTGGTTCGCCTCGGGCGACTACAAGCATTCCGACCTGGGCATCGAAAACGTCAATGGCAACCGCCACGCCATCCACGACCAGACCGACCAGTTCAACGGCTTTGGCTATATCGACCATATCCTGGGCGCCAACGACCGCATCGCGCTGACCGGCGGCTATACCAACCAGGCCTATCAGATCCCCAATCCTACCGGGCTGGTGGGCGGGCAGACCGATGCCAATGGCAATCCGGTGTCGGTCAACGGGCAGACCAGCTTCAACAGCGAAAACCTCAACGAGCGGCAGTTGCAGACGTTCGGCTTTGGCGCGCTGTCGTGGCTGCATGCCGCCGGGCCGTTCTCGTTCCAGGCCTCTGCCATAGGCCGCGTGGCAACGCTCACCTACCGGCCAGACTATACCGGCGAACTGCTGTTCAATGGTGAGGCGCAATATGCCAACAAGAAGGATACGACATTCGCGTTCCAGGTCGATAGCGCCTACAAGCTGTCGGAACAGCACACCCTGCGCGCCGGGCTGCTGTTCGAGCACGACCGTTCGACCAGCAGCACCAACACCAACGTGTTCCCGACCACCGGCGATACATTCGATCCCACCCAGCCCGACCAGGGCTGGCAGCAGGGCACGATCCTGGCCAATGCCCAGCCGATCTCGCTGCCGTTCGCCATCGACGTGACCCAGCGCACCTATAGCGCCTATCTTCAGGACGAATGGCACATCACGCCGCATTTCGTGCTGAACTATGGCGCGCGGTTCGATGAAAACGATGGCCCGCGCAACGAGCGGCAGCTTTCCCCGCGCGCCAACATGGTATGGACGCCAGGCCATGGGCTGACCGTGCATGCCGGCTATGCCCGCTACTTCGCGCCGGCGCCGTTCGAACTCATTGCCGACAGCAACCTGGCACAGGTCTACAACACCACCGCCTCGCCCAACGTGCGGACCAACAACACCACCTATGCCCAGCGCGAAAACTATTGGGATGCGGGTTTCGAGCAGAAGATCGGCGACTTCACGCTGGGCCTCGATGGCTATCTGCGCCGCTCCACCCACCTGGTTGACGAAGGACAGTTCGGCGCGCCGATCATCCTTACGCCGTTCAACTATGGGCGCGGGCGCATCTTCGGCACCGAACTCACGCTGAACTACAGCCATGGCGGCTTCAGCGCCTATGGCAACATCGCCTATGCCAAGGCCCAGGGCACCGACATCGTCTCCAACGAATACAACTTTGCCGCGGCTGACCTTGCCTATATCGCTACCCACTACATCTACCTCGATCACAACCAGACCTGGTCGGGATCGGCCGGCGCCTCGTACAACTGGCGCGATGGGGCCTTGGCCGGCTCGCGCGTCAGCGCCAGCGCGATCCTGGGCTCGGGCCTGCGCAGCGACCTGACGCTGGCCGATGGCAGCAGCATTCCCAATGGCGCCTCGCTGCCATCCTATGTCACGTTCAATCTGTCTGCCGGCCACAAGTTTGGCGACAGCGGGTTTGACGTGCGGGTGGATGTGCAGAATCTGTTCGACCACGTCTATGAAATCCGCGACGGCACCGGTGTGGGTGTCGGGGCGCCCTCGTTCGGGGCGCGGCGCGGCATTTTCGTGGGCATCAGCAAGAGCTTCTGATCCCGGCGTTGGGGCCCCCCCCCCCCGCGGGGGCGCCCGGGGGGGGGGGGGGGGGGGGGGGCCCCCCCCCCGTGTTGGTCCGCGGGGGGGGCCCCGGGGGCCGCCGGGGCAAAACGCTGCTGTGGCGGGTCAGGGCATGCAGCCCAGCGCGGCGAGCGTGGTACGCACGGCCTGAGGCAGCGGCGTGTGCGGCTCTTCGCCCAGCAGCGCGATCAGCTGGCTATTGTTCAGCCGCACCGGCTGCTGCCAGAGATAGCGCATCTCCATCAGCTCGCGCGGCATCTGGACGAATGGGGCGGCCAGGCGCAGCGCCCACCACGGGAATGGGGCAATCCGCACCATTGGCGCGCCCAGCGCTTCGGCAATCGCCTCGACCATTGCAGTGCCCGTGCCGTCCCAATGCCCACCCATGTGATAGTTGGCAAAGGCCTGCACCTGATCATGCTGCACCAGGCGGACCATGGTTTCGGCCACATCGGGAAGATAGCCCCAGAGATGCCCCGCGCCGCGCTTGGCGGGATTGCGGATAACCCGCGGGCGGGCGCCCGGCGTGATCAGGCCTTGGGCAAACCAGCTGTTGGCCGCGCCTGGGCCAAAGAAATCGCCAGCCCGCACGATCAGCGCGCGAATGTCTCCCGCATCGGCCGCAGCGCGCAGCCGCCGCTCCATCTCAACCCTGATCGCGCCCTTGCGCGTGCCGGCATGCTGCGGCGCGGTTTCGGTAATCAGCGGGAAGCTGTCAGGGCCATAGTTGTAGACCGTGCCCGGCAGCAAGATCTGCGCGCGGTTGACCCGGGCCGCGGCGATGCTGTTGTCCAGCATCGGCAAGACCACGGTGTCCCAGTTGCGATAGCCGGGCGGATTGACGGCGTGCACGATCACCGTTGCGCCCGCTGCCGCCGCCGCAACCGCCGCCCCGTCCATGGCATCGCCAATCGCCGCCGCTACGCCCTGCGGCACCCGATGCGCGCTGTGCGCCCGCACCAGTGCGCGCACGCGCCACCCGCGTTCCGCCAGGCGCCGGGCCACGGCGCCGCCGATGCCACCCGTCACGCCCAAAACCAGCGCAATCCGTTCCATGTTGCTTCTCCTGTCTTGACGGCGACAGGATTGGCGCACGGGCACGATCCATGAAATTGACGGAATGCGGCAAGCGGCTATACGAAAATAGATGAACCGAGAGCCAAGCTGGGATATCTATCGCACCTTCGCCGCCGTGCTTCGCGAAGGCTCGCTCTCGGCGGCGGCGCGGGCCCTGGGCCTTACCCAGCCCAGCGTAGCCCGCCATATCGAGGCACTGGAACAGGCGGTGGGTGGCACCTTGTTCCTGCGCTCGCAACGCGGCCTTTCGCCCACCGATCGGGCCATTGCCCTGCAACCTTATGCCGAAACCATGCTGGCCACCTCGGCCGCGCTGCTGCGCACCGCAACCGCCGGCGCAGACGCGATTGCCGGGACGGTCCGGCTTACCGCCAGCGAGGTGGTGGCGGCCGAGCATCTGCCACCCGTGCTGACCATGCTGCGCCAACGCTATCGGGAACTCAGCATCGAATTGGTGGCAAGCGACGCGATTGGTGACCTGCTGCAACGCCATGCCGATATCGCCATCCGCATGGTCGCCCCGACGCAACAGGCCCTGCTCGCGCGCAAGCTCGGCGCGCTAAAGCTTGGGCTCTATGCCCATGCCGACTATCTCGCGCGGCATGGGCACCCCACGGCCATCGCCGATCTGGCACATCATGACCTGATCGGGGTCGACAGCATTGGCGACCTTTCGCGCGCGGTACTCAACGCCTTGCCCGGTCTGGAGCACAGCGATTTCGCGCTGCGGGTCGATAACGCGCTGGTGCAACTCGCCGCGATCCGCGCCGGCTTTGGCATCGGCATCTGCCAGGTGGCCGTGGCCGCGCGCGATGCCGCGTTGATCCGCGTGCTGCCCGATGCGTTTGCGTTTGATCTGCCGCTGTGGGTCGTGATGCACGAAGACTTGCGATCCAGCGCACGCCATCGCGCCGTGTTCGATGCCCTGGTCGAAAGTCTGGCGACAGCTTGGCCTCAGGGCGTGGCGATCGGATGAACTGATGCAACGCGGCGTGCCCGCCCCTTGCGCTTCATGCGGCGACGGGCGAGGTAGAACCACACGCCGCTGATCGCAAAGAACGGCAGGCTGATGCTGGTCATGAACAGCACGATCCGCCCGGGCAGGCCAAAGAACGCGCCGCGGTGGATTTCGAACATGCTGGCGACGATGACAGCGCTGCTTGGCCGCTGTGCGGCAAAATCCGTGGCCAAAACCTTGCCGGTCGCCCCGTCGATCGTCACGGCGTCATCGGCCCGGTTGTGCTGCGCCGCCACGGGCAGCGCGCGAAAGCGCAAGGCCGCACCCTTGTCCGGCACGATCAGCATGATCCGCTGATAGGAATGACCTGCGGTTGCCGCTTCAAACCCCTGCCAGGCCAGAGCGAAATCAGGCTTGCCGCGCGCCTTGGCCTTCTCGGCCTGCTCTGCACCCAACAGGCGCTGAACCCCGCCACGATACCAATCGAACGACCACCACAGCCCGGTCAAAGCGCTGAGCAGATAGACCGCCATCATCACGCCGCCGAGCAGCAGGTGCGCCTCGCGCCACCACCAGCGGCCCTTGCGCCCCGGCGGAATGGTCAACCACGCGCGCCAGTCACGGGGCTTGGCCGGCCAACGCAGATAGAGCCCACCAAGCGCCAGCACGATCAGCGCGATCGCCGCGCTGCCGGTCACGATCCGTCCCCAGCCCTTGCCATTGCCGGGCATCGCCAGCCAACGGTGCACCCGCTCCACCGTATCAAACAGCGCCGCAGCCGGGACCGGTCCCAGGCTGCGCCCGTCACGGCGGTCCAGCAGCACGGTTTCACGCCCTTTGGCGCCGGCTGCCTTGTCAACAAAGCTGATCCGCGCCGGAACAGTCGGATCGCTGATAACCTCGAAACGCGCGACCGCCTTGCCCGGCTGCGCCATGGCCGCGCGTTGCAGCAAGACCGCTGGGGCCAGCACCATCTCACCCGCACGCAGGGGCAGCGGCGCGATCAGCCGCGCCTGGATGTCATCCTGGAAAGACAGCATGGCACCTGTCGCGCCCATCACCGCCAGAACCAGCCCAAGGCTGAGCCCCAACCAGCTGTGCAGGCGTTGTAGCCACTTGCGCAGGGCGATGGTGCGGGGTGGGCGAATCGTCGATCTCATTGCGATCAATTATTGCAAACCAATATCAATATCAATTAGGGCAACCGTGAATTCCACCCGAGGGATTCGCCAAGGGGACCTGTATCATGCTGTTTCTGTTCGCGTCGGCGGCCGCCGCAAGCGTCGCTGCCGCCACCGCTGCTCCAACACCTGCTGCGCCGGATGGCGAGGCCCCCCAGGCCGAACGGCAGCTCGACGAAGAGATTGTGGTGACGGGGAGGCAGGAAGCGCCCTATCGCGCACAGGTGGTGCAGGTCGGCGCGTTTCGCAACCAGTCCGCGCTCGATACGCCGGCCAATGTCGCGGTGATCACCCGCGCCATGCTGGATGACCAGGGCGCCAAGGGCCTCGACGATGCCTTGCGCAACACCCCCGGCATCACCCAGCAATCGACCAGCCCGATCACGAGCAACAACTTTGCCGCGCGTGGCGTGCTGCTCAACGCGCGCACCAACTACCGGCTCAACGGGGCGTTGCAGATCATCAATCTCGGCCCGATCCCGGTGGAAAACAAGCAGCGCGTCGAACTGCTCAAGGGCGTTTCCGCGCTTTATTACGGGCTCAGCACGCCCTCAGGCATCGTCAACGTGGCGACCAAGCGCGCTGGCGATCGCCCGGTGACGAGCCTCTATGTCGATGGCGATGCCGAAGGCAGCGTGGGCGGCGGGTTCGACATTGGCCGCAAGGTGGGCGCAGGCGATGCCATCGGTATCCGCATCAACGCCTACGGCTCGCACATCGAAACCCCGATCGATGGCGTCAACGGCTATCGCTATCTCGCCAGCGGTGCGTTTGATTGGCAGGCAAGCGATCGGCTGTCGTTCAAGCTCGATGTCGAACACTATCGCCGCGCGACCGACGAGCCGGGCGGCATCACCCTGCCCACCGCGGTCAACGGCGTGATCACTCTGCCCGCCATCCCCAGCCCGCACAACCGCTATGCCCCGGTCAACGCACCTTAGACCCCATGACTGCCGGAGCCTCGAGGGCTCAAATCTGAGATGCTGACGA
>CAYXUN010000031.1:0-2906 GCA_964468165.1 uncultured Novosphingobium sp.
CAAGTCCGGGGTGACGGCACGTATTGAGCGTGTATGTGAAATTCGTCACCCCGGACTTGATCCGGGGTCCCGCTATTAAGCGCCAGCAACTGCCCCAGCGCACAGTCTCCACTCCCCCTCCGACGGACCGGCGGTCCGCCACCTCCCCCACGGTGTGGGGGAGGATCTTGGGTATCAGATCGCCTGCTGCATGAGCTGGGCAGCATTGCGAGCGAGCAGAGCGCAGGCCTGATCGGCGGGCAGCGCGGGCCAGAACAGGTGTCCTTGCACGAACTCGCACCCGGCGGCGTGGACCAGGCGGCGTTGCAGCTCGGTTTCCACCCCTTCGGCGACCACTTTCATGCGCAGGGTCTGCCCCAGCGCGACGATCGCGCCGAGAATGGCCTGGGCATCAAGATCGCTTTCGATGTTCTGCACGAACGAGCGATCGATCTTGATGCGGTCGAACTGGAACGAGCGCAGGTAGCTCAGCGAAGAATAGCCGATGCCGAAATCGTCGAGCGCGATGCGGAAGCCCATGTCCTGAAGCGCCGTGAGGGTTTGCGCCACATGATCGCTGCGATCAAGCATCACGCCCTCGGTCACTTCCAGGATCACCCGCCGTGGCGAGATGCCGGTTTCCTGTACCAACGCCGCGATGGTTTCGATAAAGCCCTGGGCCATGATCTGGATCGGCGAAAGATTGATCGAGATATCGGCAGCAGGCCAGTGCCGGCACTGCATGAACACGCGGCGCAGCATCCAGGTGCCGAGCGGCACCATCAGCCCGGATTGTTCGGCAATCGGCACGAACACGCCCGGCCCGATATCGCCACGCTCGGGGTGCGGCCAGCGCAGCAGCGCCTCGAACCCTTCGATCTGCCAGGTGGCAAGATCGACGATCGGCTGAAAGTGCGCCTCAAGCTCGTCGTTGGCGATGGCGCGGCGCAGCTCCAGCTCCAGTTCACGCGCCAGCCGCTCCGTCGCGTCCATGCCGTTGGTATAGCAGCGATAGCGCGCGCGGCCGCCCTGCTTGGCGCGGTAGAGCGCGATATCGGCGCGGCGCAGCAGTTCGGCGGCATCGTCGGTTTGCCCCGGCCCCCAGCTGATCCCGCACGAGCATGTCACGCCCAGGCTGTGCCCGGCGATGATGAAAGGATCGGCCATCAGGCCCACGATCTGCCGGCCCAGCGCATTGGCCGCGCCCAGCCCGCCGGTGGTACGGCGCAGGACCACGAACTCGTCGCCGCCAAACCGTGCGATGAGGTCGGTCTGCAGCAATCCATCGCGCAGGCGCTGCGCCACCTGGGTGACCAGTTCGTCGCCGACATGGTGCCCCATCGTATCGTTCACGGTCTTGAACGCATCGAGATCGATATAGCCGACGAATACATCGCCCTGCCCACCGGCCTGGCGCTGGAGATTGGCATCGGCCAGTTCCTCGCGCAGGCGTTCGGCAAAGTGCAGGCGGTTGGCCAGGCCCGACATCGGATCGTGCAGCGCGTTGTATTGCGCCTGCGCCTCGCTCAACTGCAGATGCTGCGTGGTGGCGCGCATGCGCCGCACGATCACCACGCCGCCAGCCAGCACGGCCATGAACAGGAAAATCCAGGTGGCCAGCAGCGGGGCCGTGCCGCGCCAGATGGCCGGGCCGGGCAATTGCGGCGTCCATACGAAATAGCCGACCCGCGTGCCATCGGCACTGAAGCGTGCCAGCGAATTGTTGGCGCTGCCCGCGGGCAGCGTGCGCACGAACCGGAAATCGGGCAGCAGCAGATCCGCGCCCAAGGCATGCATCACGCGATCATCGATCAGGCGCAGCGATGCCAGATAGCGCGGCTCTGCAGTGAGCAGGCCATAGTTGCGATCGGGCACGATCGCCGCAACGGTGAGCAGCATGAGCTTGCCATCATGCCAGAGCAGCGAAGACCCCCAGCGTGATAGCGGCGCGCCGCGCGCGTCGAATGGCCAGAGCACCCCGCCCACGCGGCGGAATTGGGCAACGGTGCCATAAATGCGGCGATTGCTGCGCGCCTGGGCCAGCGCGGCTTCCACCTGCCAACGCGAATTCGCATAGGGATAGTTGGGTACCAACTGGCCATGGCGCCAGCCGCGCACCAGCGTGCCGTTGGGCTCTACCAACATGGTTTCTTCGGCGCCCTGGTTGGTCCACGGGAACATGCCGAGTTCGCGGTCCATCCACGCCAGATCGGTGCGCCGCACGGCGTGCTGCACCGAATCATCCCACACCAGTTGCCCGGTCTGCCCGATGATCACCGTACGCACGCGGCCATCAAGATAGCGCGCCACCATCTCGCGCTCGTCCTTGCGGGTAAACGCATCGGCGACATGGATCGAATGATTGAGCGCCGCCATCAGCGCGCCCGACAAGGCCAGCAGCGCCGCGAACGTGGCACCGACAATCCAGCCTGTGCGCTGTTCCTCGCTCAACCTCGTGTCCCCCGGCCCGTGGATCTGGCGCGGCACGCACCAACCACTTGGGAAGCGTGGAGGAATATTACCAATAAATGGTTAGCGCCCGCCCCAGGCATACGGTGAATCGCCTATTCCCGGCGATTTTCGAATTCGGGAACCAGCCCTTTGGTGCACCGTTTACCAGCCACACAAGGATGCCAATCCGCGCCACCGCCCACAGGCGGGGCGCTACCCGTTCCAGGAGCCCCGCCATGCTTTTGACCATCGCTCTCGTTCTGCTCGTGCTCTGGGCGCTGGGCGTCTTCGCCTTCAAGGTGACCGCCGGCGTCATCCACATCCTGCTGGTGCTCGCGCTGATCATCGGCTTGGTGCAGCTGTTTACCGGCCGCCGAACCGTCTAACCGACGCCCTTTCAGGACAAGCCGCCCTGCCCCAAAGTCAATATTGTGGACCGCCGGAAAACCATTGAAAAACCCACAAAAACACAGCTT
>CAYXUN010000031.1:2916-5770 GCA_964468165.1 uncultured Novosphingobium sp.
ATAACCGCCCCCCTTTCCGCACACCCCGCGGTCCACAAGCGTCATGATGGTGCACGGCGTGAAACGCTTGCAAATCCGCACAATTCCTCTGCTTGCCATCGCCGCCCCCGCTCCGTAAAAGTTAGCTTACCTAACTTATTGATTGGAGAAGCGCGATGCGCGAACGCCTTCAGCACTATATCGACGGCCAATGGGTAAACAGCCAGGGCGGCCGCCGCCACGAGGTGATCAACCCGGCGACCGAAGAACCCTGCGCCGCCATCACGCTCGGCACCGCTGCAGACGTCGACGCCGCCGTTGCCGCCGCGCGGCGCGCTTTCAAGACCTTCAGCCGGACGACTCGCGAAGAGCGCCTCGCGCTGCTCGACCGCGTCGTGGCGGAATACAAGAAGCGCATTCCCGATCTCGCCCAGGCCATGGCCGAGGAAATGGGCGCGCCCTTGAGCTTTGCCAGCACGGCCCAGGTCGGCGCCGGCATTGGCGGCTTCATGGGGACGATCGCGGCACTCAAGAATTTCCAATTCGTCGAAGACAATGGCACTTTCAAAGTGGCCTACGAACCGATCGGCGTGGTCGGCCTGATCACCCCGTGGAACTGGCCGCTCAACCAGATCGCGCTCAAGGTGGCGCCAGCCCTGGCCGCCGGCAACACGATGGTGCTCAAGCCGTCGGAAGAATGCCCTACTTGCGCTGCCATCCTTGCTGAAATCATGGATGCCGCCGGCGTGCCGGCAGGCGTGTTCAACCTGGTCCAGGGCGATGGCCCGGGCGTGGGCACGGCGATCAGCAGCCATCCCGATATCGACATGGTCAGCTTCACCGGCTCGACCCGCGCCGGCATCATGGTGGCCAAGGCCGCGGCCGACACGGTCAAGCGCGTGCACCAGGAACTGGGTGGCAAGTCACCCAACCTTGTGCTGCCCGATGCCGACTTTGCCAGCCAGCTGCCGGCCACCGCGTCTGGCCCACTGGTCAATTCGGGCCAAAGCTGCATCTGCCCGTCGCGCATCCTGGTCCCGCGCGAGCGCCAGGCCGAGGCTGCCGCGTTCATCAAGGCAATGTATTCCGCCGCCAAGGTCGGCAATCCGCTGGAGGAAGGCAGCCATCTCGGTCCGGTGGTCAACAAGGCGCAGCATGACAAGATTCGCGGGCTGATCCAATCCGCGATCGATGAAGGCGCCACGCTGGAATGTGGCGGCCCCGATCTGCCGGCCGAGGTCAACCGTGGCTATTACATTGCGCCCACGCTGTTTTCCAATGTCACGCCGGATATGCGGATTGCCAAGGAAGAGATCTTTGGCCCGGTGGCCACGATCATTCCCTATGACAGCCTGGACGAGGCGATCGAGATCGCCAACGACACCAGCTACGGCCTTTCCGCCTGCATCACCGGCGATCCGGCCAAGGCAGCAGACGTGGTGCCGGCCCTGCGCGCCGGCATGGTGGCGATCAACAACTGGGGCCCCACCCCCGGCGCCCCGTTCGGCGGGTACAAGCAATCGGGCAACGGCCGCGAAGGTGGGCTCTATGGCCTGAAGGACTTCATGGAAATGAAGGCGATCAGCGGCCTGCCTGCGTGATCACGCTGTTGAGCAGGGCCGCGCGTGATCGTGTGGCCCTGCTCATGCTGACAACCAGACGTGATATCAGGCGGTGGACTTGCGCAACTCGCTGCCCAGCCGGTCGATCGCCGCCTTCATCTGCTGCAAATCGCCCAAGGGCATGTCGAGCGCCGACAACACATCGAGCGGCACGCATTCGACCTGGGCCACCACCTCTGCCCCAGCCGGGGCGAGTGCCACGCGAACCACGCGTTCATCCTCCGCGTCGCGCCGGCGCACCACCAGCCCGGCCGCTTCCATCCGCTTGAGCAGCGGGGTCAGCGTATTGGATTCCAGGAACAGCACGTCGCCCAGTTCGCCCACGGTACGGTCTTCCGCCTGGGCCAAGGCGACCAACACCAGGTATTGCAGATAGGTAAGGCCGTGGGGCGCCAGCAGCTGCTTGTAGAGCCGGTTGAACGCCAGTTGCGCCGCATAGACCGAAAAGCACAGCATGTTGGCAAAGGGTTTGTCCGCCGTGCCGGTCGGCAGCGGCGCCCCGCCGGCCGCCATCTGCGCTGCCAGCTGGGCCGCCGCCTGGGGGCCGGAAAGCGCGATATCGAGCGGATCTGACGGGGTCTGTTCCATGCTCGCAAGATAAATCGCATGCGATCAAATCGCAAGTGCTTGACCTTTTGCTGCGACTCGCCTATTTAGATCGCACACGATTTAATCGTTTTCGATATTATTCCGCGAAAGGAACCATGTCATGTCGATCAAGCCGCTTTACACCGCCCATGCCAAGGCCACTGGTGGCCGCGATGGCCGCGCCACGATTGCTGAAGACGGCGTCAACAATGGTCTGGACGTGACGCTGGCCACGCCCAAGGAACTGGGTGGCAATGGCGCCGGCAACAACCCCGAGCAGCTGTTTGCCGCCGGCTATGCCGCCTGCTTTATCGGCGCAATGAAGTTCGCCGCCAGCCAGGACAAGGCCCTGCCCCGCGTTCCGGCTGACATCGCGGTGGATTCGGCCGTCGGCATCGGTCCGCGCAGCGATGGCGGCTTTGGCCTGACCGTGGCCCTGACCGTGCACCTGCCCGGCGTGGACCGCGCAGCAGCCGAAGCGCTGGTGGCCAAGGCTGATGAAATCTGCCCCTACAGCCACGCCACGCGCGGCAACATCGATGTCACGCTCAGCGTTGCGTGACGATGCCGAGCGCCGGCGGGGGGGCCCCCCCCCCGGGCCGGGGGGGGAGCGGGGGGGGCCCGGGCCCCGCCCCCCCCGCCCGCGGGGCACCCCCGGGGCGCCC
>CAYXUN010000031.1:5780-33459 GCA_964468165.1 uncultured Novosphingobium sp.
GCGAACCGCTTCCAGTGCGCGACCGCGTCGGTGTAGAGCGGCTGGCGCACCTGCTCCGAACTGGCAGTGCGCACGGCGCGGCGATTTTGCCAGAACGCCAGGCAGCCCTCTTCGAACGGCACACCCACGGCGCCGAGCAGCGCGCGCACCTGGCCGGGCGTATCGGCCACCATTGCTTCATAGATCACACGGTGCACCGCGCCGGGCGCGGCCCGATCGAACGCGGCCATCTGCCGCACATAGGCGGCATAATAGTGGCCGATCTCGCTCAGGTCATAGCTGAACACCTGGCCGCGGGCGAAATACTGCTTCCACCCCGAAAAGCAGCAGCCGAGCGGATGGCGCCGCGCATCGATCACTGTCGCGTTGGGCAGGATCAGGCGGATCAGCCCGACATGCTGCCAGTTGTTGGGCATCTTGTCGACGAAGTAGGGGCGATCGGTCTTGCGGTGGATGCGCGTGCGCTCGAGGTATTCCTCGCCCATGCGGCGGCACTCGTCCGGTCCAAGCGCGGCGAGCAGCGCGGCCAGGTCGGGAAACTCGCCGCCCTCGCCGCCCGCTTTGCCATCGTTGGCGTCCACGCGCGATTGCAGGCGATCGGCGATCAGCATCATGTCGGGCAGTTCCATCGTGCCCTCGATCTGCGAATGGCTGGCCAGGATCTGCTCGACCAGCGTCGATCCGCTGCGCGGCAGGCCCACCACGAAGATCGGATCGGCGGCCGGGCAGCCCCAGTCGGCCCGCTCTGCCAGAAAGTCTGGCGTGAACAGGGCGGCATGGCGATCGACCGCGGCGGCGGTGCGCGCTGGATCATAATCGAGCACGCTACGGCGCAGCGCATTGCCGCGCGCGTAATGGGCAAAGGCGCTTTCGGCCGCGGCGGGCTCGTCACGGCTCAGGTCTTCAAAGGCCTTGCCCAGGGCAAAGTGCATCTGCGCCACGTCTTCGGCACGCTTATCCCCCACGGCATCGTGCGGCAGGGCCGCGCGCATCGCGGCGATATCGGCCCGCTCCAGCCGCACGGTCTTGAGGTTGGCAAGGCTCCACCACGCCTCGCCCGTTGCCGGATCGAGCGCGGCGGCACGGCGATAGGCCTCGATCGCAACCGCCTGGTTGCCGATGGTCTTTTCGACGTGGCCGAGATTGAGCCAAACCCGGGGCCGCCCCGGATCGCGCGCCAGGATGGTGCGATAGAGATCGCGTGCGCCCTCCTGGTCACCGATGCGCACCAGCAGCGACGCCTTGAGCATGGCATGGCCGCCATGTTCGGGATCATCGGCCACCAGGCGGCTGGCGTGGTCCAGCGCCTCGGCCACGTCGGGCCCCATGGCCAGGATCCGCACCAGCAATTCGCGCGCCGCAACAAACGCGGGCGCGCGCGCCACGGCGGCACGCAGCAGCGGCAGCGCCGCCTCGATCTCTCCCTGCCGCCACAGCACTTCGCCCAGCAGGCGCAGCGCGGCGGGATCGGTGGGGATCATCGCCAGGCGTGCGCGCACGTGGGTTTCCGCCTCGTCCAGCCGCCCTTCCCCCATGGCCAGCGCGGCCCGCAGCAGCACGGGGTCCTTGGCGGCGGCCTCGATACCGGCAACCTCGGCCTGGCCGGCGCCGGTTTCGTCACCACTGGCGCGCAGCAAGGTGGCCAGCGCCTGCCAGACATGGGCGAGATCGGGCTTGAGCGCCACGGCGCGGCGCAATTGTGCCATCGCGGCGGCATCTTCGCCCAGCGCGGCCAGCGTCAGCCCCAGTTCGGCTGCCGCAGCCGCCGCGCGCGGCTGGCTGGCCACCAGCGCGGCAAGCACGCTGCGCGCCTCGGCCAGGTGGCCCAGCACGCGCAGGGCCTGGCCTTCGAGCAGGACGGCATGCGGGTGGCCCGGCACCGCGCGCAGTATCTCGCGCGCCTGGGCCAGGGCGAGCGCCGGCTGGCGCGCCATCAAACGGGCCGCATGCCCCAGCGCCGCATCGACCGATCCGCTGGCCGAACCACCCGCATCAGCAGGTGCGGTTCCCACGCCATGCCGGCCGGCCACGTCATTTGCCATCACAGATCCTGCCTTGCGGGTTTGCCCTGATCACCATGACGGGAAACATGCCACGCCCGCGCGATTACGCAACTGCGAACAGCGCCTCCCTCACCCCCGAACGATCACGCGCATAATCTGCGATGCCAGATTGCTGAATTTTGTTGACAGGCCACGTTTTGCTGGCACTATCCGCAACAAGATAGTGATTGAGACCGCGCCGCATCGCGGCACTATTGTGTGGAATCAACAGCTTGCAATCGCTGCGCTGCAATAATGCAGAGCACCCGCGCTATGGGCGGCATGTGCGCCACGCGCAATCGGGCGCCGCAAGGGTTTGATCGCACAGGTGCGAAAATCGGCACGGCGACTGCACAAAAAGCGGCATAATTACAACACCGCCGCCAAGATCATCACCAAGCGATAATCACAAAAAACAAGCGTTCGCAGGAAGACGGCAGAAAAAGAACTTCAGGCCATCAGGGGGCATGAACAATGGTGTGTGAACAACGGTCGCAGATGAGGCGTGCACTGGGCATTCTCGGCGCCTCGACCGTCCTTTCCAGCATGGCGCTGCCGGTTGCGGCCCTGGCCCAATCGGCCCCAGCGCCCGCCCCGGCCCCCGATGCGGCCGCTGCAGACAATGGCACTGGCGGCCTTGGCGAAATCGTGGTCACCGCCACGCGCAAGGCCGAAAGCGTGCAGAAAGTGCCGATCTCGATCCAGGCGCTGGGCCAGGAAAAGCTGGAACAGCACCAGGTCAGCACGTTTGCCGATTACGCCGGCATGCTGCCCTCGGTCAGCTTTTCCGGCCTTGGCCCGGGACAGAGCGAGGTCTATTTCCGCGGCATCGCCGTGGATGGCGGCGCACTCTCGACCAGCGGCACCTATCTCGATGACGTGCCGATCTCCGCGCCCTCGCGCATGCCCGAAGTGCACATCTACGATATCGAGCGTGTCGAGGCGCTGTCCGGCCCGCAAGGCACGCTCTATGGCGCCGGCTCGCTGGCCGGCACGCTGCGCATCATCACCAACAAGGCCAAGATCGACAAGTTCGAGGCCGGCACCGATGTGCAGGTCGATGCCTATGGCAAGGGCGCGGCCGGGGCGATGGTCGAAGGCTTCGTCAACATCCCGGTGAACGAGCACATCGCCGTGCGCATGATGGGCTTCTACGATCACGAGGGCGGCTACATCGACAACACCCACGGCAAATACACCTACCAGTTGGGCGACGATGATCCCACCACGACCTACACCGTCGACAACGCCACGCTGGTGCAGAAGAACTACAACCCGGTCGACAGCTATGGCGGTCGCATCAACGCCACGATCGAGGCGGGCGACTGGAAGCTCTATCCTTCCGTCACCTACCAGTATCTCGATGCCAAGGGCTTCTTCAACTATGATCCCCGCGTCGGCGACCTGGAAGTCCATGACTACAGCCCGACCGAGAATATCGACAAGTGGGTCCAGGCCTCGCTTACCATCCAGGGCAAGATCGGCGATTTCGACCTGGTGTCGTCCTCGGGCTATTTCCGCCGCAAGATCCACAACACCAGCGACTATACCTATTACTCGGTCCACTATGACCAGCTTGGCCCGGGCTATGAAAACTATCTCAAGTTCCGCGACAAGAGCGGCAACTTCATCAATCCCACCCAGTCCTACATCGGCCGCCTGACCCAGACCAAGGCGACGCAGGAACTGCGCCTGTCGGTGCCCAAGGAATGGGGTTTCGACCTGACGCTGGGCGGCTTTTTCCAGTTCCAGAAGATGTCGCAGGACGACGATTACCAGATCCCGGGGCTGAGCCAGATCGACCTGGCCACCTCGTGCGCCGATGGCTGCCAATGGAACCCGGCGATCAAGCGTGACGCATTCTACAACCAGGATCTTGACCAGAAATTCCGCGACTATGCGGTCTTTGCCGAAGGCACCGTGCCGGTCACGTCGCAGATCAAGGTGACGGGCGGCATCCGCGTGTTCAAGGCCAACAACTCGGTCTATGGGTTCAGCGGCGTTGCTTCCACCGCGCTCAAGCTGGGCTGCACCGTGCCGTTCCCGGCCGACCAGCGGTTTTCCTGCGTCAACAACAACAAGCCGGCCTACAACGAGACCGGCGAAACCCACAAGGCGAGCGTGACCTGGCAGGTCACGTCCGACAAGATGGTCTATGCCACCTATTCCACCGGCTTCCGCCCCGGCGGCACCAACCAGCTGCCCGCCATGGGCACCTACAAGGCCGACCGGTTGAGCAACTACGAAGTCGGCTTCAAGACCAGCTGGAACAACAAGCTGCGCTGGAACGCGGCGGTCTATTATGAAAAGTGGACCGGCGTGCAATACACCGTCATCCCCTTGGGGTATTTCGGCAATGGCGGCACGGTCAATGCCGGCGCAGCACGGGTGTTCGGCGTCGAATCCGATTTCGACCTCAAGCTGGGCCATTTCACGATCAGTGGTTCGGGCTCCTACAACGACGCCAAGCTGACGCAGGATTTCTGCAAGCTCGATCCCACGACGCTCACTCCGATCAGCAATTGCACCGGCCAGCCCGACGAGATCGCCGCCGCCAAGGGCACCCGCCTGCCGCGCCAGCCGCGCTTCAAGGGCCAGATCTCGGCACGCTACGAAGGCGATCTGGGCTCGCTCAACGATTTCGCGCAAGTGACGATGCACGCCCAGACGCTGTCGACCTCCAACCTCGACACCTACAAGAACAGCCTCCTGGGCAACACGCCGGGCTTCGTCAGCTTCGACTTCTCCACGGGTGTGTCGAAGGACAACTGGACGCTCACCGCCTTCATCGAAAACGTGTTCGACCGCCGTGGTGAGCTGTCCAAGAACACCTTCTGCGCGATCGAATACTGTTCCGGCTCTTCGCGCACCATGCCGATCAAGCCTCAGTATTTCGGGCTGAAATATTCCATGCACTATTGACGCGGCGCTCTCGCCATCCGCCAGAGCACTTTCCACCCTTGCCCCCGTCGCGCCCCGGCACGGCGGGGGTCGTTTTATCCGCCGGCACAACCGCCAAGGGCAACTGGCCGTTTCGCTCTGCCCGTGGTAGCCTGGCAGGAATGACACCTGCAGACCGTGCCATCACCACCCCGCGTCCCGGTGGCTATGCCCGTGGCGCAGCCACGGCCGAAGCCATCGTCAAGGCCGCGCACAAGGTGCTGATCGAGGAAGGCGCCGCGCAGTTCACCGTGCGCCGCATCGCCGCCGAATGCGGGATGAAAGTGGGCAATGTCAGCTATCATTTCCCGCGCAAGGAAATGCTGGTCCAGCTCATGCTCGACGAGATGCTGGAAAGCTATGACAAGGTGCTCGACAACGAAGTGCGCCAGCCCGGCCTGACCGCGCAAGAACGGCTGCGCCGTGTGATCGCGCTGTGCCTGGAAGATATTGCCGGCATGCGCACCACGCGGCTGTTTACCGAGCTGTGGGCCATGGCCAACCACAACCCGGTGGTGGCAGAGCGGGTGGCGCAGTTCTATGCCCGCGTCCACGCGGTGATCTGCGAATATGTCAGCGCGTTGAACCCCGCGCTGTCTGCCGCCGAAACCCAGACCGTGGCGCTCTACATCAGCGCCTCGATGGAAGGGGCGACACCCTTTCTCGGCTATCGCAAGCCCTGGGCCGATCGCATGCCGGCGTTCATCGCCATTGCCGGCAAGGCGCTGGTGGAACTGGCCTGTACCATCACCCCGGACGACATTGCCGGGCTGGGCATGCCCACCCGCGATCCATGTGATGCCAGATAGCGCGAAAAGTTTTGCGGCACCTGCGAATGTCGCTTGACTGAAATAGGACATTCGTCAAAACTTGAGATCGCAACGGCATGTGGGGGCAGGCCGGACTCGGGCAAATGCCCGATCCTTCGCGCCCTTGACGATGCCGCGATCACCACGGGCTGTCACATTCGAACAGGGGCCGGCCACGATGACGTTTGCTGCCATCAAGGGGCGTTTTCTCGCAACTGCAACACTGGCCGTGGCGCTGGCCGGCGGCCTGCCCGGGGCGCTGGCGCCTGCGGCCATGGCGGCCCCGGTGGCCGCACCGATCGCGTCGGTGGAACCCGAACAGTCCGACGTGGCGCAGTTGACGCCGCCCAAGACCAGCTGGTTCTTCATCAACGGCGGCTTCACGTCCAATTCCTCGGTGATCTACGATACCGTCAGTGGCAAGCTGATCGGGCACGTCGAAACCCCGCAGTTGACCGACCTGGCGCTCGATCCGGCGGGCAAGTTCTATTATGTGTCGTCCACCTTGTGGACCAAGGGCCTGCGCGGCACGCGGCAGGACTATGTCTCGGTGTTCGACAGCGTCGATCTCAAGCTGCAGGCCGATATTGCCATGCCGGGCCGCCTGTTGGTGGGCGGGCGGATGAACAACTTCGTGGTCAGCCCCGATGGCAAGTTCGGCTATGTCTACAACATGAGCCCGGCCTCGTCGGTCAACGTGATCGATCTGGTGGCGCGCAAGTTCGTCAAGACGGTGGAACTGCCCGGCTGCGCCAGCCTGGTGCCGGTGCCCGGCGTGGGCCTGTCGGCGCTGTGTTCCGATGGCTCGCTCGCCACGTTGAGCCTGGCCGGCGGGAAAAGCCAGATCACCCGCAGCGATCCGTTCTTTTCGGCCACCGACGATCCGATCTTCGACAATTTCGCGGTCGATCGCGGGCACAACCAGATCGTGATGCTGAGCTATACCGGAAAGGTCTATACCGCCACGCTGGGGGCCAAGCCGGTGATCGCCGCGCCGTTCTCGTTGCAGGAAGCCGCCGGCGTGCCGGCCGGATCGGCCGCGCCCAACCAGGTCAACTGGTTTCCGGGCGGGGTGCAGCAGATGGCCCTGCACCGCGCCACCGGCCAGGTCTACATCCTGATGCACATGGGCGAGTTCTGGTCGCACAAGGCCGGCGCCAGCGAAATCTGGCAGCTCGACCTGGCCAGCCACAAGGTGGTCAAGCGCATGGCCGTGCCCGGCGAACCGCGCATGATCGCCGTGACGCAGGAAGCCGCCCCTCACCTGATCTTCGCCGGCGAGGACGAGACGGTCTATGTCTATGACCTGACCACCGGCAAGCAGGCGTGGAAGCTGGATCACGCCGGCAATGGTGTGATCACGGTGGCGCAGCCGCAGTGATCGCGCTCGGCGCCCCGGATGCGGCCCCTGCGGCGATCGGCCTGATGGCCGTGGCGCTGACCGCGCGCATTGCCACGGTGGGCTTGGGGCTGGTGTTCGTTTCTGCAGCAGCGGGCAAGCTGCGCCATCGGGCCTTGCTGCCCGGCGTGATTGCCAATTACCGCCTCTTGCCGCCAGCGCTGGTGGCGCCCGTGGCCAGCGCCCTGCCCTGGGCAGAACTGGCCCTGGGCGCCTGGCTGCTGTCTGGCCTGCTCGCGCCGCCAGCGGCCGCACTTGCCGCGCTGCTGCTGGGCATTTTCGCCTGGGCCATGGCGGTGAACCTGCGGCGCGGTCGTGGGCATATCGATTGCGGATGCGGCCATGCCGCGCTGCGCCAGCCACTCGCCTGGCCATTGGTCCTGCGCAATGTGGCGCTGGCCGCGCTGCTGCTGCCCGCCTTGGCCACGGCGCCGCTGCCGGGCCAGGCCTGGCTGCTGGGCGCGGCTGGCGGGATCGTGCTGTTTCTGTTGGTGCAATTGTTCAATGCGATCGTGGCCCTGGCGGGTTCTCCGCTGGCCCCGGCGCGAAAAGGGTAGCGGGCGATGATGACGGCTCTGATCGTTTCACAAGGCATTTCCTGGGTGATCATCGCGCTGCTGGTGGTGGCGCTGCTGGCCCTGGCCCGCCAGGTGGGCGTGCTGCACATGCGCGTGGCCCCGGCCGGCGCGCTGACCACGGCGGGCGGCCCCGCTGTCGGGGCGGCCAGCCAAGCCGTGGCCAGCCACACGCTCGATGGCGCGGCGATCAGCGTGGGTGGCGCCGCCCCCGGCACGCCGCTGCGCCTGCTGATGTTCGTTTCGGCCTCGTGCCCGCTGTGCAAGAACCTGATCCCCATGGCCAAGTCCTTCGCCCGCGACGAGCGCGTGGCGCTGACCTTCGTGGGAGACGATACCACCGACGCGCAGCGCGAGATGATCGCCCGCCATGGCCTGGAAGCCTATCCCTTCGTCAATGGGCCGGAAGTGGGCCAGGCCTTTGCCGTGGGCAAGCTGCCGTTTGCCGTGCTGCTCGATGACAAGGGCGTGGTGCTGTCCAAGGGGCTGGTCAACAGCCGCGAGCACCTCGAAAGCCTGGTGATTGCCCACGAAATGGGGGTTCATTCGGTGCAGGACTATGTCGCCCGCATGCATGGCGCGGTGGCCTGACGCAAACGCTACGAGATAAGTTCTAGGGGCAACGATCATGATCCATTTCGATGCTGACAGCCTGGGCGAAAAGGTCTTGCGGCGCTTTGCCGGCGGCACGTCGCGCCGGGGCATCCTCGCCCGGCTCGGCACCGCGCTGGTGGCCGCGCCGCTGTTCCCCGTGCTGCCGGTGAGCCGCGCCAATGCCGCGCCGGCCAAGCCCGATCGCGGGCCCGAGGCCAAGACGACGTTTGCCCGTGGCGCGCAGGTAACCGACAACACCAAGTGCGATTACTGGCGCTATTGCGCGATCGACGGTGCGCTGTGCACCTGCTGCGGCGGCGGGGTGCACACCTGCCCGGCCGGGGCCGAACCCTCGCCGGTTTCCTGGGTGGGCACCTGCGTCAATCCCGAAGACGGCAAGTCGTACCTCATCGCCTATCGCGATTGCTGCGGCAAATCCTATTGCAACAAATGCAATTGCGACAATGCCGATCGCGAAACGCAGATCTACGTGCCGCAGCTCAACAACGATATCATCTGGTGTTTCGGCACGCAGAGCATGGAATACCACTGCTCGACCGCTGTGCTGGTCGGCGCGGCCTGAGCGCAGCGGCCATGAACATCGCGCGTCTGTCCCTGCTGGCGGCCACGGCATTGCTCAGCGCCAGCCTGGCCACGCGGCTGAGCGCGGCGCACGACCCCGCGCCCGCGACGGCCACCCCCGCGCAAGCGGTGATGGAAGATCCCAACCAGGCGCGGGTGGATTACATCGAGAATTGCGGCGGCTGCCACGGCGTGACCGGCAGCACGGTGCCGGCACAACTGCCCGAACTCTTGGGCCGCGTCGGCTGGTTCATGTGCACGCCCGATAGCCGCGCCTATCTGCTCCGCCTGCCCAACGTGGCGCACAGCCGCATTCGCGACAATGCCGAACTGGCCGATCTGATGAACTACGTGGTCTTCGTGCTGGGCGGCCATAGCGTGCCGGCCGCCACCCGCCCGTTCACGGCCGAGGAAGTGGGCCGCGAACGGCAGCATGCGCTATCCAACGCCTCGCTCACCGCAGAGCGGCTGCGCCATGCCACGACAGCGGTAAAGCAGTGCCACGCCCCGCAGGATATCACCCTGCTCTACCCCGGCTACAACCCCGCCACGGCGCATTGATCCTTGCGGCCGCACGCTGCGCGCCCGGAAGGCTTTGCCTCGGCGCATCTGCTGCCTAAGATCGCGGGATGACCACGCCTTCGCTCAACCCGCTCTACGCCGCGATGCCCACCACGATTTTCGAGGCGATGTCGGCACTTGCGCGTGAGCATGGCGCGATCAACCTGGGCCAGGGCTTTCCCGATGGTCCGCCGCCACCTGCCCTGGCGCAGGCCGCCGCGCGGGCCATGGCGGAACGGTCGCAGCAATATCCGCCCATGGCCGGAGTGCCCGAACTGCGCGATGCGGTGGCCGCATTCTATGCCCGGCGCCAAGGCCTGGCTCTGGCGCGCGAGCATGTCGTGGTAACCTCGGGCGCGACCGAGGCAGTGGCGGCGGCGATCCTCGCCACCGTCCGCGCGGGAGACGAGGTGCTGGTGCTGGCGCCGGCCTATGATGCCTATGCCCCGCTGGTGCGCCGGGCGGGCGGCGTGCCGGTGTTCGTGGCCCTTGCGCCGCCGGACTGGGCCATGCCGATCGACGCGCTGCGCGCCGCGATCACGCCGCGCACCCGCGCGCTGATCCTCAACGATCCGCTCAATCCCACCGGCACGGTGACCAGCGCGGCAGAGCGGGCGGCCCTGGCGCAGCTGTGCCTGGCCGCCAACCTGATCGCCATCTGTGACGAGGTGTGGGAGGTGGTGCGGTTCGATGGCCTGCCCCATGCCTCGCTGATGGCAGAGCCGGGCATGGCCGCGCGCACGATCAAGATCGGCTCGGCGGGCAAGATCTTTGGCGCCACGGGGTGGAAGGTGGGCTGGCTCGTGGCCGATCCTGCACTGGCCACGGTGGTTGCCCGTGCCCACCAGTTCCTGACCTTCACCACCCCGCCGATGCTGCAATGGGCCGTGGCAGAGGGATTGGCCGACGATGCCCTGATCGATGCCCAGGTCGCCGACTGGGCCCTGTCGCGCCAGGCGCTGCTGGCCGCGCTTTCGGCGCATTGCTTTGCCACCCTGCCCGGCGCTGCCACCTGGTTTTCCTGCATCGATCTGCCGCAGAGCGGCGTGCCCCTGGACGATCGCACCTTTGCCACGCGCGCCGTGGCCGAAGCGGGCGTGGCGACCATTCCGCTTTCCGCGCTGTGGGAAGGACCGCCCGCCCCGCGCCATATCGTGCGGCTGTGCCACTGCAAGCCGCCAGCCATGCTGCAGGCGGCGGTCGATCAACTCGCCGCCTGGCGCGATGGTTTGTGACGGGTTGAACCGCTCGTCCCGCCTGTCAAACCATCCGCAAAATTCCCTCTTGCGCGACTCGAAAGACAGGCGCAGCATCCCTTTATCGACAGGAAAACGTGCCGCAGATCAGCTGGTACAAGCCGATGATTTACGGCGCTATTTTCTTGAAGTGCAAGCCTTTTGCCAAACGGAACACCGGCGATATCCGCTCGTGCCTTCACGGCATGGTGAGCGGGTGTGACGGCGCCCGCGAGGGGGCTTGCGGCAATGGTTTTGTGCGCAGCAATTCCGCCTTGGCTGGTGTCTGGACACGCGGCCTGGAACTGTTTCGCAACCACCATATGCCTGCCCTTTGCCCCGGTGGGGTCCGTCCCGTGCGTTCATGATCGGCGCGCGTGGGAGCGGTGCTTCGAGGCAAAGGCCACGCCCGTGATGCCGCCCGCAAGCGGCGTTGCGCAGCAGGTCAGGCCTCCGCTCTTCCCCGAGCGGGCGATACGGACCGCGCACGGGAGCTTTGGCGCCGCCTGGCCATGCCGGACGCCGCCAACGGCCCAGGGGCTTCGTGCCCTGGAAGGCCCCCGCCCGCAGCCCGTTGGCCAATGGCCGAACCCAACGCCGTTGAAACGGCCACAGGCGCATTGGGGGCCGGCAGCGATGCCGGCCCCCGTTTTCTGGGCCACGCCGCTTTCCGCGCAGCACCGTTTTCTTGGACAGGCGCCCCGCCATGGCCTACCGCCCGGCCATGGCCGAAAAGTTCGAACGTCATCGCCAGCCCTGGACTCCCGTGGAAATCCAGAAGCTTCACACCCTCGCCAAAAAGGGCATGGGCCTCAAATCCATTGCCAAGGCGCTGACCCGCACCGAGGAATCGGTCAAGGATCGGGCCAAGGCCGATGGCCTGAGCATTGCCAAGCTGCGCTGAACGCGCCCCGCCCCAAGGGGCAAAGCGTTGACAAGGCTGGGTTCAGGCAGTTCAAGCGATAGGATGTCGGCAATCATAATTGCCCCTTCTGCCCTTAAGGAACGCGCCCATGATCTCACGTGCCGCCCGGATTGCTTTTGGTCTTGGTGCCATGCTTATCGGCATGGGCCAGGCCGTTGCCGCGCCCGATGCCGATCCGGGCAAGAAGGCCTGCGTCCAGGAAGCGCGGCGGCTGTGCCCGGCCGAGATGAAATCGCTGAGCCGCAAGAAGGTGGAAGCCTGCATGATCGCCAAGATCGACCAGACTTCCCCCGTGTGCCACGCCGCGATGCTGCGCATCCGGGCAGAACGCCAGGCCGCCGCTAAGCGCTGATCCCGGCGTTGCCATAGAGCGCGCTGTTTTCCGCCGTGATCCGCACCGCCAGCATGGCGGCGTTGAGCACGGTAAACAGCAGCGCCACCCACACCAGGCCAAACGTCAATGGCAGCACCGCGATTTCGGCGGTCACCACCATGTAGTTGGGGTGGCGCACGAAACGGAACGGCCCGCGCTTTACCAGCGGCGCTTGCGGGGTGACGATGATGCGCGTGGTCCAGCGCGGCCCCAGCGTGGCCAGCACCCACACCCGCAGGAGTTGCAACACGGCAAATACCGCCAGCAACGGCAGAGAGATCGGGCGGCCACCCACCGTAAACCACAAGACCGCCAGCCACGCGGTATGCATGGCCACCATCACCGGATAGTGATTGGCGCCCACTTCGCGCGCACCGGCCGCCATCAGGCGCGCGGTGTTGCGCCGGGCGATCACCAGCTCGCTCAGGCGTTGCAGCGTGACAAAGGCCATGATGGCATAGGCCGCGTTCATGCCGGGCACCGCAGCGTGAGCGACGACGCGGTAAACCCCGGCCCCAGCGCGCTCATCACGCAAAGCGGCGGCAGCCCTTCTTGCCGATAGCGATCGAGCACGAACAGCACCGTTGGCGCAGACATATTGCCGTGATCCCGCAAAACCTCGCGCTCCTTGACCAGTGCGCCTTGCTGCAATGTCAGGGCGCTTTCCAATGCATCGACCACCTTGGCCCCGCCGGGATGGCAGATGAAGCGATCAACCTCTTCGATCCGCAGGCCTTGCGGAGCGAGCATCTCTTCCATCGCCTGGCGCATTTCCTGCCGGGCAAAGGCGGGGATCGCCCGGTTCAGCACGACGCCCAGGCCGGTTGGCTCGGCCTGCCAGCCCATGATGTCGAGCGTATCAGGCCAGGTCTTTTCAGCGCTGGCGGTGATCTGGGCAAAGCCGCCCTCGCCACTGCGCAGCACGCAGGCCGCCGCGCCATCGCCGAACAGCGCGGTCGATACGATATCGGCCTTGTCCGCCCGATCGGTGCGCAAGGCCATGCTGCACAATTCCACCGTCACGAACAGCACATGCGCGCCGGGCGTGGCACGGGCGAGCTTGCTGGCCAGGCCCAGCCCGGTAGTGCCCCCGGCGCAGCCGAGGCCGAACACCGGCACGCGCACCACGTCGGTGCGGAAGGGCAAGTGCGCCATGGCGCGCGCCTCCAGGCTGGGCGTGGCGATGCCGGTGGACGACACGGTGACGATGGTATCCACCTGCTCGGCGCGCAGGCCGGCCTGGGCCAGCGCCTGCTCCGCCGCGGCGACCCACAGATCGAGCGCCACCTCGAGATAGACCGCGCTCCGTTCGGCAAAGCTGCGTTCCTGGCGATACCAGGCGACCGGCCGGGCCAGCTGGCGGGTGTGGACGCCGGCGTTGGTATAGACCGCTGCCAGCCGCTCGAAATCGGCGAAATGCCCGCCGATCAGCGAACGCGCGGTGGCGATCGCCTCTTCCTGGGGCAGGATGTTAGGGGGAGTTTGGGTGGCAAGCGAGAGAATCGAAACGGGCAGCATCTACGGTATCGCCTGCAAGACCGGCGAACCGGTGAAAAAGGTGCAGCCCGAAACGATTTTGACGAGAGCGAGTTCCTTGCCTGCGATAGGACAGGGGCACATTCGCACAGGAGAATCGATGGCTGGACGCATGGTTGGCACGGACGCCCCGAGCCTAGGCGAAAGAGACGGCGCAAGCTATCGCGAATGGATCGGCTTCATCCTGATGTGCCTGGGCATGTTCATGGCCATCCTCGATATCCAGATCGTCGCCACGTCGCTGCCCGCCATCCAGGCGGCGATCGGCATCGCGCCCGATCGCATGGTGTGGGTGCAGACCGCCTATCTCACTGCCGAAATCGTCGCGATTCCGCTCACCGGTTTTCTTACCGCGCGGCTCGGCATGCGCTGGCTGTTCGTGGCAGCGGCCTGCCTGTTCACGCTGGCATCAGCCGGCTGCGCGGCGAGCAGTGGCTTTGCCCAGCTGATCGCCTGGCGCGTGGTGCAGGGTTTTGCCGGCGGAACGCTGATCCCGGCGGTGTTCGCTGCGGTGTTCCTGCTGTTTCCGCCACGCAGCCAGGGCCTTGCCACCACGATCGCCGGCGTGGCGGCCGTGCTGGCCCCCACCATCGGCCCGATCGTGGGCGGATGGATCACCCAATCCTATTCCTGGCACTGGCTGTTCCGCGTCAACATCGTGCCCGGCATCGTTGCCAGCCTGGGCGTGCTGCTGTTCCTGCGCGGCAAGGAAACCGGGCGCCAGGCTGGCCGTCCGATCGACGCGCTGGCGCTGGTGCTGCTCGCCGCCGCGCTGGTGGCGCTGCAACTCGGCCTCAAGGACGCGCCGTCGCGCGGGTGGACAGACCTGCGCGTGGTGGCGCTGCTCGCTGCCTCGGCCATCAGCGCGATCGGCTTTGTCTGGCGCACGGTCAGATCCTCTGCCCCGCTGGTGGAACTGCGCTGCTTTGCCGATCGCAACTTCACCATCGGCTGCCTGCTCAGCTTCGTGCTCGGCTTCGGGCTGTTCGGCTCTACTTATCTCATGCCGTTCTTCCTGGGCCTGGTGCGCGAGCATGGGCCCCTGCGCATTGGCGAGATCATGCTGGTGACCGGCTGCACCCAGCTGCTGGTCGCGCCGATCGCGGTCTATGCCGAACGCCGGATGGACCCGCGCCTGCTCACCGGCTTTGGCTTCGTGCTGTTTGCCCTTGGCCTGCTGCTCAGCACCGGGCAGACCGAGCAGACCGATTTCCATGCGATGATCCTGCCCCAGATCGTGCGTGGCGCGGCAATCATGTTCTGCCTGCTGCCGCCAACCCGTATGGCGCTGGGCCGGCTGCCCGACCGGTTGGTGGCCGATGCCAGCGGGCTGTTCAACATGATGCGCAACCTGGGTGGCGCGGTTGGCCTGGCGCTGATCGACACCACGATTTTCAGCCGCGCCGCCACCGCCGGCAACCACATCGCCGACCAGTTACGCGCGGGCGATGTGGCCACCGCCGTGCGCATCGGCATTCCGCGCGACGCGTTCCTGGAGCAGCGCGGTCAGCCGCTCGACGATTTCACCACCGAGATGGTGCGGCCCCTGGTGGAAAAGGCCGCGCTCGTTCCCGCGGTCAATGCCGCATGGCTGCTGTGCGGCTTGCTCGTCGCGCTCGCGGTCGTGGCGCTGTGGTTCGTGCGTCGGGACAAGGCGCTGCGCGACTGACACGGCTGGTCTGGTGAAGAGGGACGACGCAGGCTAAGGGCGCTGTCGCGGCGGGGCAGCTGGGGCTTGCTGGCCCACGCGCCCGCGTCAAGGCAGACCGTCAGGATTGTGAAGCAGCATGAATTACCGCCATTCCTTCCATGCGGGCAACAGCGCCGATGTCGTGAAGCATGCCCTGCTGATCGCGCTGGTGCGGGCCTTGCAGCAAAAAGACGGCGCGCTGACCCTGATCGACACCCATGCCGGCTGCGGGATTTACGACCTGCGCGGCGATGCCGCCCAGCGCACTGGCGAAGCCACGCAAGGGGTGATGCGGGCTTTCACCGACCAGAACCCCCTGCTGGACGACTATCGCGCCGCCGTGCAGGCGGTGAACGACAGCGCCGAGCCGCAGCTCTATCCCGGTTCGCCCCGGTTTCTGGCGCAGCTGCTGCGCCCGCAGGATCTGCTGATCCTGAACGAAAAACACCCCGAGGATGCCCAGGCCCTGCGCGGCGCGATGCGCGACACGCCCGCCGCCGTGCATCAACGCGATGCCTATGAGCTGTGGCTGGCGATGGTGCCGCCCCGCACCGCGCGCGGCCTGGTGGTGGTCGACCCGCCCTATGAGCAGACCGACGAACGCGCGCGGATCGTCACCACGCTTGCCGCGGCCCAGCGCAAATGGGCCCATGGCGTGACGGTGATCTGGTATCCGCTCAAGGACCGCGCCGCGCATGTCCGGTGGAAGGACCAGTTGCGCAAGCTGCGCATCGCGAAACTGCTGACCATCGAGCATTGGCTCTATGATGCAGACCAACCCGGCATCTATAACGGCGCCGGGCTGTTCATCGTCAACCCGCCCTATGCCTTTACCCAGGCACTGCCGCCCATGCTCGACGCGCTGCGCACCGCGCTGGCACCGGAAGGGCACCGGGGGCAACTTGGCGCCGCCTGGCTGGGCGCGTGATCGGGCGGCCTGCGGCGTAGCCCCTCCCCGCACGGCGGCGAGGGGCTGGTCGCTCAACGCTTGAGCAGCGGCGCCAGGTAATGCCCGGTAAAGCTCGCCTTGTTCTTGGCGACCTGTTCGGGCGTACCTTCGGCCACCACTTCACCGCCGCGCACGCCGCCTTCGGGGCCCATGTCGATGATCCAGTCGGCAGTCTTGATCACATCCAAGTTGTGTTCGATCACCACCACGCTGTTGCCCTGCTCCACCAGGCGGTGCAGCACTTCCAACAGCTTGCGCACGTCTTCGAAATGCAGGCCGGTGGTGGGTTCATCGAGGATGTAGAGCGTCTTGCCGGTGGAGCGGCGGGCAAGTTCCTTGGCCAGCTTCACGCGCTGCGCTTCGCCGCCCGATAGCGTGGTGGCCTGCTGCCCCACCTTGACATAGCCCAGGCCCACTTCACCCAGCATGGCCATGCGATCGCGGATCGGGGGCACGGCCTTGAAGAACTCCACCGCGTCTTCGATCGTCATGTCGAGCACGTCGGCGATCGAGTGTCCCTTGAACTTCACTTCCAGCGTTTCGCGGTTGTAGCGCTTGCCGCCGCATTCCTCGCACGTCACATAGACATCGGGCAGGAAGTGCATCTCGATCTTGATCAGGCCATCGCCCTGGCACGCCTCGCAGCGCCCGCCCTTGACGTTGAAGCTGAACCGCCCGGCCTTGTAGCCGCGCGCCTGCGCCTCGGGCAGGCCGGCAAACCAGTCACGGATCAGGGTGAACGAACCGGTGTAGGTCGCGGGGTTGGAGCGCGGGGTGCGGCCGATCGGCGACTGGTCGATCTCGATCACCTTGTCGCAGTGCTCCAGGCCCTTGATCGCGTCATGCGCGCCAGCCACCACGCGCGCGCCATTGAGCACGCGGGCAGCACCGGCCTGCAGCGTATCGATGGTAAGGCTGGACTTGCCCGAGCCTGACACACCGGTGACGCAGCAGAACGTGCCGAGCGGGATCTTGGCCGTCACGTTCTTGAGATTGTTGGCCCGCGCGCCTTCCACCACCAAGGACAAGCCATTGCCCTTGCGGCGCTTCTTCGGCACTTCGATCCGGCGCGCGCCGGTCAGGTATTGCCCGGTCAGGCTGTCGGGATTGGCCAGGATATCGTCGAGCGTGCCCTGGGCAACGATCTCGCCGCCGTGGACGCCCGCGCCGGGGCCAAGATCGACGACATAGTCCGCCGCGCGGATCGCGTCCTCGTCATGCTCCACCACGATCACGGTATTGCCGAGGTCGCGCAGGCGCTTCAAGGTTTCGAGCAGGCGGTCGTTGTCGCGCTGGTGCAGGCCGATCGACGGTTCATCGAGCACATAGAGCACGCCCGACAGGCCCGAACCGATCTGGCTGGCGAGGCGAATGCGCTGCGATTCCCCGCCCGACAGCGTGCCCGAGGTGCGATCAAGGTTGAGGTAATCGAGCCCGACATTGTTGAGGAAGCCAAGCCGCTCGTTGATTTCCTTGAGGATTGCCTTGGCGATCTGGCTCTGCTGGCTGGTCAGCTTGCCATCGAGATTGGCGAACCATTCCAGTGCATCGCTGACCGAGAGGCGCGTGCTGGCGGAAATGTCGTTGCCCGCCACCTTCACGCTCAACGCTTCGGGCTTCAACCGCGCCCCGTTGCAGGTTTCGCAAGGTTGCGCGGTCTGGAACTTGCCCAGTTCCTCGCGCATCCAGGTGCTTTCGGTTTGCAGCATGCGGCGGTTGAGATTGCCGATCACGCCTTCGAACGCCTTGGAAACGGTGTAGCTCTTCTTGCCGTCGATGAAGGTCAGCGGCACGGCCTTGCCCGCGGTGCCGTGCAGGATCACGATCTTCACCTCGCCGGGCAGCTTGTCCCACGGGGTATCGAGGCTGAAGCCGAAGTGATCGGCCAGGCTTGCCAGCACCTGCATGTAATAGGGGCTGGGCGGGTTGGACTTGGCCCAGGGCACGATCGCCCCCTGCTTGAGGCTCAAATGCTCGTTCGGCACGACCAGTTGCGGATCGAACAGCAGCTTTTCGCCCAGCCCGTCGCAGGCCGGGCAGGCGCCCTGCGGGGCGTTGAACGAGAACAGCCGCGGTTCGAGCGCGTCGAGCGTGAAGCCGGAGACCGGGCAGGCAAACTTTTCCGACAGGACGATGCGGTTGTCGGGCAGGCCGGCGCCCTTGAGCTGGCCCCCCTTGACGCTTTTGGTGGTGCTGCCCTTGGGCTTTTCCGTCGGCGCCTCGCCATTGAGTTCGGCCACGGTCTTGTCCGCCAGGTCGATATAGACCAGCCCGTCGGCGAGCTTGAGCGCCTGCTCGAAACTGTCAGCCAGGCGCGTCTGGATGCCGTCCTTCACCGCGATGCGATCAACCACCACCTCGATATCGTGCTTGTACTTCTTGTCGAGCGCGGGGGCGTCTTCGATCGCGTAGAGTTCGCCATCGATGCGCACGCGGGTGTAGCCCGCCTTCTGCCACTCGGCGAGTTCCTTGCGGTATTCGCCCTTGCGGCCGCGCACCACCGGCGCCAGCAGATAGGCGCGCGTGCCCTCGGGCAGGGCCATCACGCGATCGACCATCTGGCTTACCGTCTGCGCGCTGATCGGCAGGCCGGTGGCCGGCGAATAGGGCACGCCGATCCGCGCCCAGAGCAGGCGCATGTAGTCATAGATTTCGGTGACCGTCGCCACGGTCGAGCGCGGGTTGCGGCTGGTGGTCTTCTGCTCGATCGAGATCGCCGGCGAGAGACCGTCGATGTGCTCCACATCGGGCTTCTGCATCATCTCGAGGAACTGGCGCGCATAGGCAGACAGGGATTCGACATAGCGCCGCTGCCCTTCGGCATAGATCGTGTCGAACGCCAGGCTGGACTTGCCCGAACCAGACAGGCCGGTGATCACCACCAGGCTGTCACGGGGCAGATCGACGTCGATCCCCTTGAGGTTGTGCTCCCGCGCGCCGCGCACGGAAAGGGTGGTCAGCGCGGAGCGAGCGGCACCGGGCGCACGTGTGGGGGCGGTCGACATGAAGGGCAATGTTCCAGATTTGTTCAATTCACGCAAGCCTGTCGCAGCGCAGCAAGAGCCGCGCAAGATGGCTCGGTGGGCAAGGACGGTTGACCCTTGATGTGGGGTGCCGATCAGCCGATCGCAAGCGCGCGGGTGCGCCCGTCTCCCACCCAGCGGGCCTTGACCCCCCAGACCCCGGCCAGCACGCCTTCGGCCAGCGCCAGGTGCGGCGCGCCATTGGCGGCCACGGTGCCACGATCGAGCACGATGACATGATCGGCATGGTTCATCGCCAGGGCAAGATCGTGCAGCACCACTACCACGCCCACGCCCTGCCCCGCCAGGCGGCGGAAATGGGCCAGCAGCGCCTGCTGGTGCGCCAGGTCGAGCGCGGCCAGCGGCTCGTCCGCCAGAATCCAGCGCGGCTGCCCGGCCAGGACCCGCGCCAGCAGCGCGCGCGCCCGCTCCCCGCCCGATAGCGTGCCGACCTCCCGCCCGGCAAGGCCGGTCAGGTCAAGCGCCTGCAAGGCTGCCATGGTTGCGGCAGCATCGATCCGCAGCGGTGTGCGGTGCGGCAGGCGGCCGAGCCGCACCAGCGTTTCCACGGTCACGTTCCACGCCACCTCGCCCGCCTGCGGCAGATAGCCGATGGCCACGGCGCGTTCGCGTGCGGTCAGTTCGGAAAGGCGGTGCTGCCCCAGGGATACGTGCCCGCCATCGGGCTCTTCCAGGCCGGCAAGCGCAGAGAGCAGCGTGGACTTGCCCGCCCCGTTGGGCCCGCAGATCACGGTCAGGCGGCCCGGCGACAGGCCCACGCGCACATCGCGCAGGCGGCCCACCATGGTGACGGCATCGGCAACAAGATCCATGGCCCCGGGCGCCTTTCAAGCCAGGCCGCGCCGCAGGCGCAGCAGAAGATGCAGGAAGAACGGCGTGCCCAGCAGGCTGAGCGCGATGCCCAGGCGCAGCTCACCACCGGCCAGCGGCAGGCAGCGGCACAGCGTATCGGCCAGCAACAGCAACAGCGCCCCGGCCAGCGCGCTGGGCAGCAGCAGGCTGGATGGGCGGCGATCGGTGAACGGGCGCACGATATGCGGCACCATCAGCCCGACAAAGCCGATGACGCCAGCTGCCGAAACGCCGGCGCCCACCACCAGCCCCACGCCTAGCACCATCATGGTGCGCAAGGCCGCCGGATCGAGGCCCATCGAGCGCGCCGCCAGTTCGCCCAGGGTAAGCGCATCGAGTGCCGGCCCGGCGCGCCACAGCAGCACCAGCCCGAGCGCGGTAAGCGGCGCGGCCAGCGCCACATCGTGCCAGCTGCGATCGGTCAGCGCGCCCATCAGCCAGGTGACGATCTCGGTCAGCGCAAAGGGATTGGGCGCCAGGCTGATCGCCAGGCTGGTCAGCGCGCCGGCGAGGCTCGAGAGCATCATGCCCGCCAGCGTAAACAGCGCGACGCCCCCGGCCAGCCCGGTGCGGGGGCCAGATGCGATCAGCGCCAGCAGCACCATGCCGCCTGCCGCCCCGGCCAGCGCCATCGCCGGCAGGGCAAAGGGCTGCACCGCATAGCCGGCGAACAGCGACAGCACGGCGCCCAGCGCGGCCAGGGGCGCCACGCCGAACAGGCCGGGATCGGCCAGGGGATTGCGCAGATAGCCCTGCATCGCCGCACCCGCCGCGCCCAGCCCGGCCCCGACGATAACCGCCAGCACCGCGCGCGGCAGGCGCAGTTGCGCCAGGATCACGGTGGCGTTGGCACCGACCGGATCGAACGGATTGATCCACACCTGGCCTGCCAGCAGGCACAGCGGAAACAGCACGAGCAGCAAGCCACCCAGCACCAGGGGCAAGGCAGCACGGTTCATGGCATCGCTTCCAGCTCTTGGCGCACCGCTACCAGCCGGTCGATGAACCGGGGAATGGTCGGGCCGCCGCAATAGATCAGGTTGGGGGAAATCGGCACGCGCGCGGTGTGGCGCAGCGCCGCAAGCGCGGGATGGAACAGCAGGCGGTCTTGCTCGGGCGCGGATTGATCAGCCAGCGCGCCACGCGGCGTGCCCACGGCCATGATCACGCGCGGCGGATCGGCCAGCATGCGCTCCAGCGCCAGGCGTTCGGATTGGCCCAGCCCGCGTTGCGCGCTGAAATTGGCAAAGCCGGCGCGCGTCATCAGGTCTGACACCAGGGTGTTGTGGCCCGGCACCAGGCCGCCCGGCTCCCACAGCACGGCCGGGATCGGCGCCATGCCCGGCGGCGGCGCCGCGGCGGCAACCGCGCGATCGATCCGCGCGATCAGCGCCGCCCCGCGCGCAGGCTGCCCGGCCCAGCCGGCCAGGCTCCGCACCTGCGCGCGCGCGGCATCGAGCGAGGCGGCAATGCCCACCGTCTCCACGTGCAGGCCCAGCCCACGCAGCGCGGCCAGCGTCGCCGGATCGGCATAAGTGCTGGTCACCACCACATCAGGGTGCAGCGCCAGCACGCTTTCCACCGCGCCATCGGTGGTGGCAAAGCGCATGGCCTGCGCCACATCCATCGAGGTCTGCGCCGGATCGCGGCTGTAAGAAGACAGGGCCAGGATCTGTGCCGGATCGGCCACCTCCGCCAGGATCGCGTCGCTGCAGGGATTGAGCGACACGATCCGCGGCAGACGACCGGCCGCCTGCGCCGGCGGATCGGCCGGGGCACCTTGCGCGCAGGCGCCCAGCACCAGCGCGAGGCCGAGCCCCAGCGCACCGGCAAGGGCGCGCGCCGCTGCGGCAACGCGCCCGCCAGGCCGGCAGGGCAAGGCAAAGTCAGGCACGTTGCGGCCGCTCACGGCAAAGCCATTCCTCCCACCGGCGCCACGCCATCAGTACCGCAGGCGCACCCCGCCGAACACGGAACGACCCAGCGCGCCATAGCCCGCTGCCGTCACCAGCGGCCGATCGAACACGTTTTCCACCCGGCCGAAAAGTTCGGCCTGATGAAGGATCGGCAAGCTGGCGCGCACGGTGGTGACGCTGCCGCCGGCCAACTTGATCGAATTGGCCGCGTTGTCAAAACTTTCCGACTGGAAGCGCAGGTCCGCGGCCAGGGCCAGGCCAGCCCAGGGCGTGGTCCAGTCGAGCGACGTGGTCAGCGCATGGCGCGGGCGGCGCGCCAGGTCGTTGCCGAACGTGGCCGCGCCAGGCGTGCGATCGGTCGCTTCGGTATAGGCATAGGCGATCGTGCCCTTGACCTGGCGGCTGAGCGTGGCGCCCACGTCCAGCTCCACCCCTTGCGCGCGCGCCTTGCCGACATTGTCATAGACGCCATAGGCATGGCCCTGGCACAGCACGCTGTCGACCATGAAGCACGAGACGTAGGCGATCAGGTTGCGGGTATCGCGGCGGAACAGCGTGACCCCGGCATGGAACCCGCCATCCTGGCTGGTGAAGGCAAGGCCCAGGTCATAGCTGCGGCTGCGTTCGGGATCGAGCGCGGCATTGCCATAATCGGGCGAGAGCAGCTGATAGAGCGTGGGCGCGCGGAAGCCTTCGCCATAGCTGGCGTTGAGGCGCAGGCCGCGCACCAGTTCCATCGTGCCGTTGGCCCCCAGGCTGACATTGCTGCCGAACTGGCTCTGTTCGTCATAGCGCACGCCGGCGGCCAGGCTGGCCTTGGCGGTGTACCAGCCGAGCATGGCGTGGCCGCTGGTGAGGTGCGCGTTCTGGCGCGTGTCATAGGTGCTGTCGAACCGGGTCCATTCGCGATCCGCCCCGAAATCGAGCGCGAAATCGGCAGGCAGGCTATAGCGACCGTTCAATTCCACCCGCTCGCTGCGGCCGTTGTAGCCATATTCGAAGGTGTCGTCGGCCCCGCCGGTGTAATAGCGGCGGCGCGTGTCGGACAGGGCATAGCCAGCATCGAGCGTCAGCGGCCCGCCGGCATAGTGCAGCCCGGCGCGGCCGAAGAACTGCCGCGTGGTGGTATATTCCGGGGTATCGGCAAAGACATAGTCGGGCGCGGGATAGCCATCGATCTGGGTCTTGCCGTCGGCATAGCGGGCATTGGCGACCAGCGAGAGCGTATCGGTGAGGTTGACCCGCGCCTTGCCGCCCACGCGCCACTGGTCATAGCCATCTGGCTCGGTCCCGCTCGCAGCGGCCGAAACGCCATTGGTGGTGGCATAGCCGCCATCGATCGAGAACGCATAGCGATCGCGCTTCACGCCGGCGGCGGCATCGGCATCATAGCTGCGGCGCGAGCCGGCCTCGGCCGAGGCTTCCACGCCGTCGATCTCGCGCGTGGTCACCGCGATCACCCCGCCGATCGCCGCGCTGCCCCACACCACCGAGTTGGAGCCGCGCAGCACTTCGATCCGCTCGATCCCGCCGCTGGTCAGCGTGCCGAAGTCAAATCCGCCCGACGGCGCCGAAGGGTCTTCCACCCGCACGCCATCGACCAGCACCAGGGTGTGCTGCCCTTCCCCGCCGCGCAGGCGCACGGCGGTTTGCGCGCCCAGCCCGCCGGTGCGCGACCAGGTCAGGCCCGGCACGCGATCGAGCACGCGGGTCAGGTCAACGCCCTGCACCGCCTCGATCGTCTGCAACGGCAGCACGGTGATCGCCTGCCCGGTCTGGTCGAGCGAGAGGTCGTTGCCGGTGGCGAGCACGGTGATCTGCGCGCCATCGGTGGCGGGGGCTTCATCGGCGTGGGCCGGCGTAGCCAGCATCGCTGCGGTGGCCAGGGCAACAAGCGATGTCTTCATGTTTCTTTTCCTCCCGGCCCATGGACAGTCTTGCCGTCCATGGCGCGAGGGTCCGCCGGGCCCTGGCGGAAAACTCGTCACGCTTGCGCCCGGTACACCCCGCCCGGCCGCGGAACGACCACACACCGGCAGGTTTCCTGGCTCATCCGAAGTCAACGCGACACGCCGGCCTTCCCAGCCCGCCAAGGGGCCAGTGGCGCACAAAGGGCGCGGCGCTCGTCCGGAAACAGTTGCGGGGGCAGCGCCGGCTGGTTCCGGCTTCCCTCTTAGCCCGCATCGCTGCGGGCACCGGTGGCGTCAGGCCGGGCGGATAGCGACACCTGCACCAAGGGGCAAGCCCGCAGCCGTGATTAACCAAGGGGTAGCAGCCTGTGCCTTATCGGGACGAGGACGATTCCTGCCGTGCATGGTTGCAGTGCAACGCGTAACGCACCATGGCGCAGACCAAGCCTGCCCAGTTTCACGCCTATGCCAGACCCGATTCCCTTCACCGGCGCCACGCCCACCCTTCCGCCCGAGGCGCTGATGCCGCCGCCGGGGCCGGAAGAACGCGTTGCCCTGGCCGGGCAGCGGCAGGCCGATGGCGCGCGGATCGCGGCGCTTACGCTGCCGCCGGTGCGCCCCCGCGATTTTGCCGCCCGCATCCGCCGCCGCGACATGACCTCGTGGCGCCACCAGCATCGCGCGCCCTCGCGCCTGGCCGAGCGGGCCGCCGGCATCGCCGCGATCGGCGCATTGGGCCTGGTGCTCGGCGCGATCGGCTGGGGTTCGCCCGGCAGCGATGCCGCCGCCGCGCAGGATCGCAACGGCGGGCTGCAACCCTTCGAACGCGCTGGGGAAAGCTTTCCCGGCTCGGCGTTCTATTATGTGTCGGCGCAAGACAGCGGCCTGCTCGCCCCGCAAGACGCCGCCCGTGCCTGGGACCGGCAAGTGGCAGCCATCCGCAGCGATGCCGATGATGGCACTGCCACCCCGCCTTGGTCGGCCAATCCGGCGGCGCGGCCGCTGTTTGCCACCGGCAGCAGCGAAGACCGCTGGCGCGCGCTGCAATGCCTGACCACCGCGATCTATTACGAGGCCGCGTCCGAACCCGATGCCGGGCAGCGCGCGGTGGCGCAGGTCGTGCTCAACCGCGTGGCGCATCCGGCCTTTCCCAAGACGGTGTGCGGCGTGGTGTTCCAGGGATCGGAACGCCCCGGCTGCCAGTTCAGCTTTGCCTGCGACGGCGCCATGGCCCGCCGCCCGGTGCAACAGTTCTGGGACCGCGCCCGGCGCGTGGCGGCCGATGCCCTGGCCGGCAACGTCTTTGCCCCGGTGGGCCTCGCCACGCATTACCACACCAGCGCGGTCCATCCCCTGTGGTCGGACAAGCTGGCCTTCATCGGCACGATCGGGGCGCATCGCTTCTATCGCTGGGCCGGATCGGCCGGGCAGCCCGCCGCCTTCAACGCCAGCTATCGCGGCGGCGAGCCGCTGGCTGCGCCCCATCCGCGCAGCTGGGTGCCGGCCGCGGCCGACGTGGCCGATCCGGTCACCTTGGAAAAGGCGTTTGAGGACGGCCGCATCAGCGCGCTGGAGCATACCGGCGCGCCGGCGGTGGCCACGATCGGCAACGGCACCGCAGGCCTGGGCGAATCGCCCCAGCGCGCCGTCCCGGCCAGCGCCGCGCCGCAACTGGGCGCGCCCCTGCCCGGCGCGCCCAATCCGCAGGTTCGCCCCGAAGCGCGGGAAACCTATGAAAATGCCGGAAAATGGATTGCCCAGCCGCATGGCTGAAGGCTGATTGACGCCAGCCAGGCGCGCCATCGGCACGCTTGGCCGCGTTGGCGGGAACATCAATGTCCCGTTTACCGTCTCATCTCACGCCCTGTTAGCGCACCGCCCCGTAGAAGGACGGCAGAGCCGCCAGGAAGTTTACCCCGAAATCGGCTTTGAACACGAAAAAAGCCGAAGTTTCGGTGTCGCGATGAAGAACGGAGACCACCCGCGCATGCTGCGTTTCGCCCCTCGCTATGGCATGATCTCGCCCTGTCTCCGCCGGCCCGCCGGCCGCGTGCCGCGCCCGGCCAACGACAATCCGGCCTGGTCGCTCCAGGCCGCGCAAGACTATCCATCGCCGGTGCGCGCCATGGCCGGGCGCCTGGCGGACCGGCTGGCCGAAGACGCCCTGCTGGCCGAGGCGCTGCGCCTGTTTGCCAGCCATGGCCATGCCGCCGCCGGACAGGCTGCCCGCGCCGCCACCCGCGCGGCGATGGCCGGGGACAGTGAACAGGCCGATTGGTGGGCACAGGTGTGCCACACGCTCGATCGCCGCAAGGCCATTGCCCTGCGGCGGGAACTTGCCGGGCTTGGATGAATTTCACGCCGTGAGCTCAGCCGTCCTGCGAGCAGCTGGGCGGCCCGCCGCCCTATCGCGGCGCGCCTGAAAAACCCCGTGGCCGCGTCGTTCTGAAACGTGGGCATGGGCATCGCCGCTGCATTCGTATGAACGCTAGATTTACCACTTAACGCTATTGCGAACTGATATCAAAGAAACCCGCAGATGCGGGGTTTTTTGCGGTTGCAATCCCTCTCGGGCAGGCCTACGTGCCCCTCCACTTGCCGGCAACCCTTCCCGTCTCGCGGGCGCGGGGGGACCTCCTTCCGGGGGCTTGTGTCGGCAACGCTTGAACGCTTGTCCCGCGACGACTCCGGGAAAGGACCGTAAAGCACATGGCACGCAAGAAGATCGCGCTGATCGGCGCGGGTAACATCGGTGGCACTCTGGCGCATCTGGCCGCGCAGAAGGAACTGGGCGACATCGTCCTGTTCGACGTGGTGGAAGGCGTTCCGCAGGGCAAGGCCCTCGATCTCTCGCAGTGCGGCCCGGTCGAAGGCTTTGACGCCAAGATCATCGGCACCAACGATTACAAGGACATCGCCGGCGCAGACGTCATCATCGTGACGGCTGGCGTGGCGCGCAAGCCCGGCATGAGCCGCGATGACCTGCTCGGCATCAACCTCAAGGTGATGAAGGCCGTGGGCGAAGGCATTCGCGACAACGCGCCCGACGCCTTCGTGATCTGCATCACCAACCCGCTCGACGCGATGGTCTGGGCGCTGCGCGAATTCTCCGGCCTGCCCGCCAACAAGGTCGTCGGCATGGCCGGCGTGCTCGACTCGGCGCGCTTCAGCACGTTCCTCGCCTGGGAATTCGGCGTTTCGGTGCGCGACGTGAACTCGTTCGTGCTGGGCGGCCACGGCGACACCATGGTTCCGGTCGTGGAATATTCCACCGTTGCCGGCATCCCCGTCACCGACCTGATCAAGATGGGCGCTTCGACCCAGGAAAAGATCGACGCGATCGTGGCCCGCACCCGTTCGGGCGGCGGCGAGATCGTGGGCCTGCTCAAGACCGGTTCGGCGTTCTATGCGCCCGCCGCCTCGGGCATCGCCATGGCCGAAGCCTACCTCAACGACCAGAAGCGCATCCTGCCCTGCGCCGCCCATGTCGACGGCGCCTATGGCGTTGACGGCCTCTATGTTGGCGTGCCGGTGGTGATCGGCGCTGGCGGCGTGGAAAAGGTCATCGAAATCAACCTCGATGAAACCGCCAAGGCCAACCTCCAGGTCTCGGTCGACGCGGTCAAGGAACTGCTGGTGGCGTGCAAGGGCATCGATCCCTCGCTCGCCTGACGGCAACATGGTTCGCGGCCCTCCATTACCCGACGGCCGCCGCACCATCAAACCGGCGGTCTTACGGCCCCGCAA
>CAYXUN010000031.1:33469-43208 GCA_964468165.1 uncultured Novosphingobium sp.
CCATCCGGGGCGGGCGGCGCCGGTGCCCGGGCCCCCCGCGGCACCTTCTACCGGGCTGTCTTCCGGCCCGGCAAAAGCGATAAGACCCTTTGCGAAGGGCGCTGACCAGACGCCATTAAGGATACCTGGCCCATGGCGCGCAAGGCATGCGCAGGGCGGCCGATCCGGCCATGGCGGCGGGAAAGCGATGACAGTCACAGGCAGGCTGCACCGGTATGCGATCTGCCCACAACCTTTTTCCGAAGCCCCTCCCCTCCCCGGGGGCACAGGAGTGAATTGACCATGGCACAGGACGTGCACGAGTACGAAGTTGATCCTTCACAGGAATCGCCGCAGCAGGGCCCGTCCTGGCAGTCCAAGCGCTGGCCGATTTCCGACCCGCTCGCCGGCGATGATCTGACCCGTGCGCTCGATCCCATGACCATCAAGGTCGAGGTCGCCAAGGCCGCCAAGAAGGCCGGCGCCGCGCTGGACGAAGCCGCGCTGGAACAGGCGGCCAGCGACAGCCTGCGCGTGATGCTGCTGGTGCGCACCTATCGCGTGCGCGGCCACCTGGCGGCAGACCTTGATCCGCTGGGCCTGTCCAAGCAGTTCCTGCCCGCTGACCTCAGCCCCGAATACCACGGCTTCCTGCCCAAGGACATGGATCGCAAGATCTACCTGGGCGGCACGCTGGGCCTGCAGTGGGGCACCGTGCGCGAAGTGGTCGAGATCCTGCGCAAGAACTATTGCGGCAAGGTCGGCCTCGAATACATGCACATCTCCGACGTGGAGGAGCGCAAGTTCCTGCAGGACCGCATCGAAGGCGGCGACAAGTCGATCGACTTCACGCCCGAGGGCAAGAAGGCGATCCTGTCGGCCGTGGTGCGCGGCGAGCAGTACGAGAAGTTCCTCGGCAAGAAGTATGTCGGCACCAAGCGCTTCGGCCTGGACGGTGGCGAGTCGATGATCCCCGCGCTCGAAGCGGTGATCAAGTACGGCGGCCAGCGCGGGGTGAAGGAAATCATCTATGGCATGGCCCACCGCGGCCGCCTGAACATCCTCGCCAACGTGATGGCCAAGCCCTATCGCGTGATCTTCCACGAATTCTCGGGCGGCAGCGCCAACCCCGAAGACGTGGGCGGCTCGGGCGACGTGAAGTATCATCTGGGCACCAGCACCGACCGCGAGTTCGACGGCACCAAGGTGCACATGAGCCTGCTGCCCAACCCGTCGCACCTCGAAACGGTGGACCCCATCGTGCTGGGCAAGACGCTGGCCCAGCAGCAGTTCCGCGATGACGTGGGCCCGGGCAAGCACAAGCAGGTGCTGCCGGTGCTGATCCACGGTGACGCCGCCTTTGCCGGCCAGGGCATCGTCTGGGAATGCTTCGGCTTTTCCGGCGTGCAGGGCTACAACACCGGCGGTTGCATCCACTTCATCATCAACAACCAGATCGGCTTCACCACCAGCCCGCAGTTCTCGCGCGGCTCGCCCTACCCGTCCGACGTGGCCAAGGGTGTCCAGGCGCCGATCATCCACGTCAATGGCGATGATCCCGAAGCGGTAACCTTCGCGTGCAAGCTGGCGATCGACTATCGCCAGCAGTTCGGCCGCGACATCGTGATCGACATGTGGTGCTATCGCCGCTTTGGCCACAACGAAGGCGACGAGCCCTCGTTCACGCAGCCGCTGATGTATGCCCAGATCAAGAAGCATCCGGCCGTCTCGACGCTCTATGCCGAGCGTCTGGCTGCCGAGGGCGTGATCGACAAGAGCTGGAAGGGCGAGGTGGAAGACCACTTCACCGCCACGCTCGAAAACGAGTTCGAAGCCGCCAAGAGCTACAAGGCCAACGAGGCCGACTGGTTCGGCGGCCGCTGGGCGGGCCTCAACAAGCCGGCCGACCCGGTGACAGCGCGCCGCAACGTGGCCACCGGCATCGAACAGAAGCTGTTCGACAGCCTGGGCCGCACGCTGACCTCGGTTCCCGAGGGCCTCACTGTCCACAAGACGCTAGGCCGCGTGCTCGACGCCAAGCGCGAGATGTTCAACACCGGCAACGGGTTCGACTGGGCCACGGCCGAAGCGCTCGCCTATGGCAGCCTGGTCACCGAAGGCTACAACGTGCGCCTGTCGGGCCAGGATTGCGGCCGCGGCACGTTCAGCCAGCGCCACGCGGTGTGGGTCGACCAGACCGACGAGCACAAGTACGTGCCGCTGGCGACGCTGCCGCACGGCCGCTTCGAAGTGCTCGACAGCCCGCTGTCGGAATATGGCGTGCTCGGTTTCGAATACGGCTATGCCAGCGCCGATCCCAAGACGCTGGTGCTGTGGGAAGCGCAGTTCGGTGACTTTGCCAACGGCGCCCAGATCGTGATCGACCAGTACGTCGCCGCATCGGAAGCCAAGTGGCTGCGTGCCAACGGCCTCGTCATGCTGCTGCCGCACGGCTATGAAGGCCAGGGCCCGGAACACTCCTCGGCCCGCCTCGAGCGCTATCTCCAGCTCTGCGCGGAAGACAACGTGCAGGTGTGCAACATCACCAGCCCGGCCAACTACTTCCACGTGCTGCGCCGGCAGATGCACCGCTCGTTCCGCAAGCCGCTGATCATCATGACGCCCAAGTCGCTGCTGCGCCACCCGCTGGCCAAGTCGACCGCGGCCGATTTCCTTGGCGACGCGCAGTTCAAGCGCATCCTGTCCGATCCTTCGGCACCGGAAGACCGCGACACCCGCCGCGTGGTGCTGTGCTCGGGCAAGGTCGCCTATGACCTGATCGAGGCACGCGATGCGGCCGGCATCACCGATACCCAGATTATCCGGATCGAGCAGCTCTATCCCTTCCCGGGCGAGCCGCTGGCCCTGCGCCTGTCGCGCATGACCAACCTGGAAGACGTGGTGTGGTGCCAGGAAGAGCCGAAGAACAACGGCTCCTGGTTCTTTGCCGAACCGCTGATCGAGGAATCGCTCAAGGCTGCCAAGGGCAAGGTCACGCGCCCCCGCTATGCCGGCCGTTCCGCCTCGGCCTCGCCCGCCACGGGCCTGGCCAAGCGCCACAATGCCGAGCAGGCCGCCCTGGTGGCCGACGCGCTGGCCCTGTCGGTGCGTGAGGAAATCCGCCGCAAGAAGAAGGCCTGACCGGCCGTTTCGTCCACCTGAATTCTCCCCAAGGAACACCAAGTCATGTCCATCGAAGTCAAGGTTCCGACGCTCGGTGAAAGCGTCAGCGAAGCGACGGTCGGCCAGTGGCTGAAGAAGCCCGGCGAAACGGTGGCTCTGGACGAGCCCATCGTCAGCCTCGAAACCGACAAGGTTGCCGTTGAAGTGCCCTCGCCCGTTGCCGGCGTGCTGGGCCAGATCCTGGTTGCCGAAGGCGAAACCGTCACGGTTGGCGCGCTGCTCGGCACCGTCGAAGACGGCGTGGCCGCAGCCGGCAACGTGCCGGTTGCCCCGCGCGAGGAAAAGCCCGTGCCGCCCGCGTCCGACACGGTGGCCCCGGCCGCAGCGCCAGCCCCGGCTGCTGCTGCTGCGCCTGCCCCTGCTGGTGACGATGCCGGCGCTGCCGCGCTTTCGCCGGCGGTGCGCCGCGCGGTGCTGGAACACGGCATCGATCCTTCCACCGTCAAGGGCACCGGCAAGGACGGCCGCCTGACCAAGGAAGACGTGCTCGCCGCCGCCCAGGCCAAGGCCGCCTCGCCGGCGCCGGCCGCCACGGCCGCTGTGCCGGCCGCCGCTGCTGCCCCGGGCCGCAACGAGGAACGCGTCAAGATGACGCGCCTGCGCCAGACGATCGCCAAGCGCCTCAAGAGCGCGCAGGAAAACGCCGCCCTGCTCACCACGTTCAACGACGTGGACATGTCGGCGGTGATGGCCGCGCGCGAAAAGTACAAGGACGTGTTCGAGAAGAAGCACGGCGTGAAGCTGGGCTTCATGTCGTTCTTCGCCAAGGCTTCGTGCCTGGCGCTCAAGGACATCCCGGCCGTCAACGCCCAGATCCAGGGCGATGAAATCGTCTATCACGACTATGTCGATATCTCGGTGGCCGTGTCGGCGCCGAACGGCCTGGTCGTTCCGGTGGTGCGCGATGCTGACAAGCTCTCGTTCGCCGGCATCGAAAAGGCGATCGGCGAATTCGGCAAGAAGGCTCGCGAAGGCGCGCTGACCATGGAAGACATGAAGGGCGGCACCTTCACCATCTCCAACGGCGGTGTGTTCGGTGGCCTGATGTCCACTCCGATCATCAACCCGCCGCAGTCGGCCGTGCTGGGCCTGCACCGCATCGAGGATCGCCCCGTCGTGCGCAACGGCGAGATCGTGATCCGCCCGATGATGTACATCGCCCTGTCGTATGACCACCGCATCATCGACGGTCGCGAAGCGGTTACCGCGCTCAAGACCATCAAGGAAGCGATCGAAGATCCCACCCGTCTGCTGATCGATCTGTGATCGACGCAAGGTGGCGCGCCCGGTAACGAAAGCCGGGCACGCCACCGTGCATCCACGCGAACTTGTGTGATAAGTCGCGCCAGTCCCCGCCACAGTGTTTCGGGAACGCGCGAACAGGAGGCCGCAATGGCTGAATATGATTATGATGTCCTGGTGATCGGCGCTGGCCCGGGCGGCTATGTCGCGGCGATCCGCGCGGCCCAGCTGGGCCTCAAGACCGCGTGCGCCGAAGGGCGCGAAACGCTGGGCGGCACCTGCCTCAACGTGGGCTGCATTCCCTCCAAGGCGCTGCTGCACGGGTCGGAAAAGTTCGAGGAAGCCGTCAACGGCACCTTTGCCAACTATGGCATCAAGACCGGCCCGGTGGAACTGGACCTCTCCGCCATGCAGGCGCAGAAGCTCGACTCGGTCAAGGGCCTGACCGGCGGCATCGAATTCCTGTTCAAGAAGAACAAGATCACCTGGCTCAAGGGCTATGCCACGTTCGAAGACGCGCACAGCGTGACCGTCGCGGGGCAAAAGGTTTCGGCCAAGCACATCGTCATCGCCACCGGTTCGTCGGTCACCCCGCTGCCGGGCGTGACCGTGGACAATGATGCCGGCGTGGTGGTCGATTCGACCGGTGCCCTCGCGCTCGATCGCGTGCCCGAACACCTGGTGGTGATCGGCGGCGGCGTGATCGGCCTGGAACTGGGTTCGGTCTGGCGCCGCCTGGGTGCCAAGGTCACCGTGGTGGAATACCTTGACCAGCTGCTGCCCGGCATGGACGGCGACGTGCGCCGCGAAGCCGCCAAGATCTTCAAGAAGCAGGGCATGGCGCTCAAGCTTTCCACCAAGGTCACCGGCGTGGCCGTGGAAGGCAGCAAGGCGACGCTCACGGTCGAGCCTTCGGCCGGCGGCAATCCCGAAACGATCGAAGCCGATTGCGTGCTGGTGGCCATCGGCCGCAAGCCCAACACCGATGGCCTCGGCCTCGACAAGATCGGCCTGGAACTGAATGGCCGCGGCCAGATCGAAACCGACCACGATTTCCGCACCAAGGTGGACGGCGTGTGGGCGATCGGCGACGTGATCCCGGGTCCGATGCTGGCGCACAAGGCCGAGGACGAAGGCATTGCCGTGGCTGAAAACATCGCGGGCCTGACGGGCATCGTCAACCACGACGTGATCCCCGGCGTGGTCTATACCTTCCCCGAATTTGCCGGCGTGGGCCTGACGCAGGAAGCCGCGCTGGAAAAGGCCGGCGGCGACCAGTCGAAGATCAAGGTCAGCAAGTTCCCCATGCTGGCCAACAGCCGCGCCAAGACCAACCACGAGCCCGACGGCTTCGTGAAGGTCATTGCCGATGCGCAGACCGACCGCGTGCTGGGCGTGTGGGCGATTGCCTCGGTGGCCGGCACCATGATCGCCGAAGCCGCGCTGGCGCTGGAATTCGGCGCCACCTCGGAAGACATCGCCTATACCTGCCACGCGCACCCGACCCATTCGGAAGCGCTCAAGGAAGCGGCAATGGGCATCCGCGAAAAGCCGATCCACATCTGATCGCCGGTTTGCACCGCCGATGAAACAGGGCCGCGCCAGGGCAACCGGCCGCGGCCTTTTTCATGGGTTATGCCCCACCGCCTGGCGTGGCTAAAACTTGAACTTCAGGCGCACCATCGCAGCTGGAACACTAACCCCACCGCCCAAGCCGCGCTGTTCGCCTTCGGCAAAGGCAGTGATACCCGGCGCCAGGCTCAGCCGCGCCATGGGCGGTGCCGGATCGGCGAACGGGCCAGCCAGTCCATGCACGCGAAACTTTTCGCGATCGACCGCGCAAACCACGATCGCGCCATCGGCAGCCGGCTCACCACAGCGCGCCTTGCTTGGCGCCAGCCGCGCCAGATCAAACGCCACGGGCGCAGCAGGAGTGAGGATCGGCACGGGCGGCGGCAGGCTGGCTGGCATGGCGGGGGCGACTTCCTTGCTCAACACATTGAGAATGAATGGGCAATGTGGCGCCATCATGGCGCCGGGAACTTTGCCCCCGTCTGGCGCGTAGTGCGCCCAAACGGGGCAAGAGCACATGACACTTTCGCACAAGATCGGCAGCGCAACGGCGCTGACCGCATCGGTTCTGCTTGCCGGCTGCCACCACAGCCCGGTGACCGAGGCGCCGCCGCGCGCCAACGATGCCATCGCCGTGCCGCCCCAGGCCTCCACCATTGCGGTGCCGATCGTTGCACGGCTGGATGAACTGAGCGCCGCGCTCGAACGCGAGGTGCCGCGCCAGCTGTGGTCGATCGACAAGCCGGGGCAGGATTGCCTCGCCTCGCAGCGGGTCAAGGTACTGGGGGTCAAGCTCAAGACCCCGCGCGTGGAATGCCGCATCGTGGGCGACGTGGTGCGCGGGCCGATCACGCTGGCAGGCCAGGGGCAGGATCTGGTGGTCACGCTGCCCCTGCATGCCACGCTGCGCGCCAAGGATATTGCCGGCATATTCAAGCAGGAAACCGCCACCGGCGATGCCGTGGTGCGCGCCCATGTGCGGCTGTCGCTGGCCAACGACTGGAAACCGCGCGCCACGCTCGACATCCACTATGACTGGACCAACGCGCCCGGCATCGATTTCCTGGGCCAGCGCATCACCTTTACCAGCAAGGCCGATGCCAAGCTCAAGGACGTGGTCGTCCGGCTGGAGCGCACGCTGCCGCGCGAGTTGGACAAGCTGCATCTCGAGCGCGAGATCGGCAAGGCCTGGGCCAGCGCGTTCACCTCGCTGGAACTCAACCACGCCAATCCGCCGGTGTGGATGCGGGTAACCCCGCACGACCTGCGCTATGGTGGCTATGCCGTGGAAGGGCAGCGGCTGGTGCTGCGCCTGGGCATGCATGCGCAGACCGAAACCTTTGTCGGCAACCGGCCGCCCGATCCGGCGGTGGCGCCGCTGCCGCCGGTGCGCAAGCTGGAAACCACGCCGGGGCGGATGCTGTTCGTCATCCCGGTGATTGCCGACTATCGCGAACTGGAGCCGGTGATCGCGCGGGCCCTGGTCAAGCGTTCGGCCCGTCCGTTCGACGTGCCGGGCCTGGGGCCGATCACCGCCCGCTTTGGCAAGGTGACGTGCTATGGCACGCGCGGCGGCAAGGTGGCGGTGGGCGTGCAGTTTGCCGTCGATGCCGCGCCCCACACCGCACACGGCACGGTGTGGCTGACCGGCACGCCGGTCAACGCGCCCAATTCGCGCAAGGTGGGCTTTGCCGATCTGGCCGTCTCGGGTGTGACCGACAGCACCGGCACCGATGTCCTGCTGGGCCTGGCCAATGCGCCGGGCCTTTCCGAAACGATCGCGGCGGCGCTCGCGCAGAATTTCGAGAACGACTACGCCAAGCTGATGGGCAAGATCGACCGTGCGCTGACCGAAAAGCGCACCGGCGATTTCATCATCCGCGCGCGGATCGAAGATGTGCGCACCGGCCAGCTCAAGGCAGCAGGCCAGGGCCTGTATCTCCCGGTCGAAGGCACCGGAACCGCGACGGTCAGCCTCGACATGCGCTGACCGGCACGGCAAGGGTAGCGCCATGCCCCTGGTTCCGCCCCTGCCAGCTTCGCTGCCCCATGCCGTGGCGCCTGCCCTGCCCGCCGTGATCGGCCTTGCCGATCTTGCCGGGATCGCGGTGTTTGCGTTGTCGGGCGCGCTGGTGGCCGCGCGGATGCGGCAGACCCTGGTGACCATGTGCTTTTTCGCGGTGATCACCGGGGTGGGCGGCGGTTCGGTGCGCGATCTGCTGATCGGTGCGCCAGTGTTCTGGGTGCATGATCGCTGGGTGGCGCTGGTGTGCCTGGGCATGGCGGTATTGTGCTGGCTCACGCCACACCGCTGGTGGCGCGGCGCGGCGCTGGAATGGGCCGATGCGGTGGGCCTGGGCGCCTATGCCGTGCTGGGCACGACCAAGGCGCTGGCCTATGGTATTCCGCCGGTGCCGGCCTTCATGATGGGGGTGATCACCGGCTGCGTCGGCGGCGTGATCCGCGATTGCGTGGCCGGACGCCCATCGATCATCATGCGCCCCGAACTCTACGTAACCGCCGCCGCGCTGGCTGCCGCGCTGTGTTCAGCCGGGCAGGCGCTGCACCTGCCCAAGGGCTGGGTCTGGGCGGTATCGGCGCTCGCCGGATTTGCCCTGCGCGCGGCGGCGATCCGCTGGAAACTGGCGATCCCGGCCTATGGCGGCGGCAAGAAGGCGGACATTGGCGAGGGGTTTCCACCACCCCCCGGCCCCCTCCTCTGAAGAGGAGGGGGAGAATAGACGCTTGACTCCCCTCCTCTTCAGAGGAGGAGCTGGGGGTAGGGCGAGGCTACCCGCGTCCCGCGATTGTGCGTTGCAGCGCAGCATGAATTGAGGCAACCTCCACAGCCATGATCAAGGCCGGCCTCCATCACCTCACGCGCTATTCCTATGCCAAGCCGGTTCGATTGGGGCCGCAGGTGATCCGATTGCGGCCCGCGGCGCATAGCCGCACCGCAGTGCCCAACTATTCGTTGAAAATCAGCCCGGCCAATCACTTCATCAACTGGCAGCAGGACCCCTACGGCAACTGGCTGGCCCGGATCGTTTTTCCCGATCCGATCGATCATTTCGAGATTGCCGTCGATCTTTTGGCCGATCTCGTCGTGATCAACCCGTTCGACTTCTTTGTCGAAGACTATGCCGAAACCTATCCCTTTGCCTATGCAGAGGAATTGCAGACAGACCTGGCCGCCTGCCGCGAAACCGAAGCGCAGGGCCCGCTGTTCGAGGAGATGCTGGCCCGGTTCACCGGGCACGAGGGCCGCACCATCGATTTCCTGGTGGCGATCAACCAGGCGGTGAACCAGCGCGTCGGCTATGTCATCCGCATGGAGCCGGGGGTGCAAAGCCCGGAAGAAACGCTGGAATTGGGCACCGGATCGTGCCGCGATTCGGCCTGGCTGCTGGTGCACCTGCTGCGCCGCCTGGGTTTTGCCGCGCGCTTTGTCTCGGGCTATTCGGTCCAGCTGACCCCCGATGTCGCCGCGGTCGATGGCCCGGCCGGCGTGGCGCAGGACGTGTGCGATCTTCACGCCTGGACCGAAGTCTATCTGCCCGGCGCTGGCTGGATCGGGCTGGACGCCACCTGGGGGCTGTTTGCCGGCGAAGGGCACATTCCGCTGTGCGCCACGCCGCATTATCGCACTGCCGCCCCGATCGAAGGCGTGGTGATGGAGCCGGTCCATTCCGATTTCCATTTCGAGCTGCATTAGGTCTGGATCGACCTGTCTTATTGGCCTCGCAAAGCTCGCATTTCCGTC
>CAYXUN010000032.1:0-16182 GCA_964468165.1 uncultured Novosphingobium sp.
TTACGCCACTCCCGCCAACCCTCTCACCCGCCGCGGTGAATAAGACAGGCTAACCCGCTGCTCCATCTCGGCGCGCTCGCCACCCCCTCGTTTCGCGCCGCGGTCAGCGGCGGCACGCTCACCCGCATGGCGATTGGCGCGGTGCCATTCCTCTTGCCGCTGATGATGCAGGCCGGCTTCGGCTTTGGCGCGGTGCACGCCGGCCTTTTCGTGGTCGCCCTGTTCGCCGGTGACATCACCATGAAATCGATGGTGGAGCGCATCCTGCGCCGCTTCGGGCATCGTCCGGTGCTGATCGTCAACGGGCTGATCTGCGCCGCCTCGCTGCTGTCCCTCGCCGCCATCGGCTCCACCTCGCCTGCGCCGTTGGTGGCTGCCCTGCTGTTCCTCAACGGCCTTGGCCGCTCGCTCCAGTTCTCGACCCTGTCCACCCTCGCCTTTGCCGACGTGGACCGGGCCGCGATGGGCGACGCCAACGGACTGTTCAACACGATCCTGCAACTCGGCGCCGCAGCCGGGATCACTGCCGCGGCGATGAGCGTGCATGCCGGCGACGCGCTGGCCGGCGCCGTGGGCCTTTCCGGCGCCGGCGCGGATTACCGCTTTGCCTTCGTCGCCATGGCCGTGCTGTCGCTGGGCGGCCTGCTCAGCGCGCTGAAACTGCCGCATGAAGCGGGGCACACGCTAACGGCGGGATAACGCACCGCGGCGCGCTTGCCGCGCCATGCAGCAGCCAGCGCACTTTCCCCCGCCAATGAGGCCGGTGCGCGATCTCACGTCGACGCGCCAGACCCGCGCCTACAGCCAGCCCTCTTCCTTGTACCACGCAGCCGTGGCGTGGAGGCCCAGCGTGGTTTCCACCTGCGGCTCCCACAGGCTGGCGGGTGGGCGGGCGCCGTCGCTCACCGTCCAGTCGGGGTGGCACATATAGCCCACGCGATCGAGAGTCAGCTTGGCCTTGTCCTTGCGGGCCCAGCGATCGGCCTTGGCCGCCCATTCCAGCACGCCGCGCGGCAGCGGCAGCGGCTTGACCCGCTTGCCCATGGCCATGCCGATTGCCCGGGCCAGGTCTGGATGGCTCCACCCGCCCGGCGTGCCATCGTCGGGCTCGAACGTCTGGCTGGTGACGTCTTCGCCACCGGGCACCAGCGCGATCAGCAGGCGCGCCAGGTCGTTGACATGGATGATCGAGGCGCGCCCCTCGGGCGGCAGCGGCACGATGCCCTTGCGCGCCAGCTTGAACAGTTCGAACATCTCGGTGTCGCGCGGGCCATAGACCGCTGGCGGACGCACCACGGTCCAATCCAGGCTCGAAGCGCGCACGATCATCTCGCCCTTGCGCTTGCTGGCGCCATAGGTCGACAATTGCGGCTCGCGCGCAGAGAGTGACGAAACGTGGACGAAGCGTTCCACCCCGCCGGCCAGTGCGGCATTGACCACGTTGAGCGTGCCGGTCACGTTGCCGGCGTGAAAGCCCGCCTCGTCCGGCGCGTTGACCACCCCGGCAATGTGCAGCACCACCCCGGCACGATGCACCAGCCGCTTGAGCGCGGCGGCATCGTGCAGATCGCCCTGCACCCATTCGATACCCTCGCGCGCGGGTTGCGGGCGGCGCGTCAGCGCGCGCCCGGCCCTCCCCGCGCGCGCCGCCGGCTCCCGCCCGGCCGGGCCCCCCCCCTCCCCCCCCGGGGGGGGGGGGGGGGGGGGGGCGGCGCGGGGCCCCCCCGCGCCGGCCCGCCCCCCCCCGCCTGCTCCAGCAGGGCCTGGCCGACGAACCCGGTGGCCCCGGTCACGGCCAGCAATTCCCCCGGTCTTTGGCGAAGCGCCATCATGCGCCGATCCTCGACACCAGCAGCCTCACAACAGCACCATCTGGTCCCGGTGGATCAACGCCGAGCGCGGGGCGTAGCCCAGGATCGCCTCGTGCGCGGACGAGGGATGGCCCAGCAGCCGCGCTGCCTCTGCCGCATCGTATTCCGCCAGGCCGCGCGCCAGGGTCTGGCCATCCGGGCCGATCACCGCCACCGCATCGCCACGACCAAAATCGCCATCGATCGCGGTGACGCCGGCGGCCAGCAGGCTCGACCCGCGCGCCAGGGCTGCGGCCGCACCGGCATCGACCGTCACCGTGCCGCGCATGCGCAGCCGGCCGCCCAGCCAGGCCTTGCGCGCGGTGTGGCGGCGGCGCGGCACGAACAGCGTGCCGCGCGTGGCGCCAAAGGCCGTGGCGATGGGGGAAACCGGCTGACCATCGATGATCGCCAGGGCCATCCCGGCCATTTCGGCAATCTCGGCCGCCTGCAGCTTCGACGTCATGCCGCCCGATCCCAGGCCGGACGATGATCCGCCCGTGGCCATGGCATGGATTTCAGGCGTGACGCCCTGCACCACCGGAATGCGCACCGCATCGGGCAGACGCGGATCGCGGTCATACAGCCCGTCGATATCTGACAAGAGCAGCACGCCCTGCGCCGCCGCGGCCTGGCCCACGCGCGCCGCCAGGCGATCATTGTCGCCAAAGCGGATTTCCTGCGTGGCAACCGAATCGTTTTCATTGATCACCGGCACCGCACCGGCCGCCAGCAGCCTCCCCAGCGTTGCCGTGACGTTGAGATAGCGGCGGCGGTCTTCCAGGTCTTCCAGCGTCAACAGGATCTGCGCCGCGGTGATGCCGTGGCTGGCCAGGAGTTCGGCCCACAGGCCCGCCAGTGCGATCTGCCCGACAGAGGCGCTGGCCTGCGCGTCGGCCAGGCTGCCGCGGCCGCCCTTGGCCAGGCCCAGCTTGCGCGCGCCCAGTGCAATCGCGCCCGACGATACCACGATGACCTGCTGCCCGGCAGCGCGGGCGGCGGCGATTTCGGCCACCAGCGCGGCCAGCCAGGCGCGGCGCGGCTGCCCGTCCTTGCCCACCAGCAGCGCCGAGCCAACCTTGATGACAAGGCGGGGGCACACGGCAGGATCGGCGAGATGGGAAAGCTGGGCAATGCGCATGATCGGCGCGGCTTAGGCCAAATGGCCGGGCAGGTGAAGGGCGCTTGAAGGAATTGTGACACGCTTTGGCGCGCCGGTTAAACTGCGGTGTCGTGCCAAGCCTGCACCACCCCCCGCCCCCCTCCTCTGAAGAGGATGGGGAGAAGTAAGATGGGAAGCCCCATCCTCTCTAAAGGAGGGGGTTTTGGGGTGGTGGAACCCTATAGAAACCGAAGAAAAGCCAAAGAAAACCAGCCTCAGATCGGCGACCAGGGCTTGGCGTCGGCTTCGTCTTCCACTTCGCCGGTCGGCCGCTCGGTGGTCGTGGCAGCCGGCAGGTAATCGAGCACGGCGTCGAGCAGATCGTCCATACCCCGGCCCGTTGCCCCCGAAATCGGGAACACGCGCGCGGCGCCAGCCTCGATCAGTTCGCGCGAAAAGGCGCGGACCAGTTCGGCATCGACCAGGTCGATCTTGTTGAGCGCCACCACGCGGGGCTTGTCTTCCAGCCCGGCGCCATAGGCCGCCAGTTCCTCTTCGACGATCGCCAGCGCCTCGGCCGGATCGGTGCCGTGAATGTCGATCAGGTGGATCAGCACGCGGCAGCGCTCGATATGGCCCAGGAAGCGGTCGCCAATGCCCGCGCCTTCCGCCGCGCCGGCGATCAGGCCGGGAATGTCGGCCAGCACGAATTCGCGCGCGCGGTGGCGCACCACGCCGAGCTGCGGCCGCGTGGTGGTAAAGGCATAATCGCCCACCTTGGCCTTGGTATTGGTGATTTGGTTGATGAAGGTAGACTTGCCCGCATTGGGCAGGCCGACCAGGCCGGCATCGGCCAGCAGCTTGAGCCGCAGCCAGACATACATCTCGTCCCCCGGCCAGCCCGGCCCGCACTGGCGCGGCGCACGGTTGGTCGAGGACTTGAACGACAGGTTGCCGCGCCCGCCGTCGCCGCCGCGCAGCAGGACAACGCGCTGGCCCACTTCGGTCAGGTCGGCCAGCACGGTTTCGCGGTCATCGTCCAGCACCTGGGTGCCCAGCGGCACCTTGATCACCAGATCGTTGCCACCCGCACCCGTGCGGTTCTTGCCGGCGCCGCCATGGCCGCGCTGGGCCTTGAAGTGCTGGGTATAGCGGAAGTCGATCAGGGTGTTGAGGCCGGTTACCGCCTCGAAAATGATGTCGCCGCCCTTGCCACCGTCGCCGCCATCGGGGCCGCCGTATTCGACATACTTCTCGCGCCGGAAGCTGACCGCGCCGGGGCCACCCTGCCCCGAGCGGATGAAGATCTTGGCCTGATCGAGAAAGTGCATGGCGTTGGCGTCCGGCAGTCCTGAATGGGCGCAGCCGGCGCCTTTGCAGCAAACGCCGATTGCGCCAAGGCCCGCTTTGCCACCCGGCCCGTCGGCTGATGGCGCGTCGGAATTCAGGCTGGCAGCAGGCTGGCGAGCATGGGGATCGGAAATGGAACCGATCCGTTCAATTTCATACTGGTGGAGCCGAGGGGGATCGAACCCCTGACCTCGTCATTGCGAACGACGCGCTCTCCCAGCTGAGCTACGGCCCCGTTCCAGTATCGTCCAAAGCAGGGCCACCAAGGCGCCCCTCGCTTCGGGAGCGCCGCCATTAGCGCAGAGCCATGGCGGCGCCAAGAGCAAAAGTGATATTTTTTAGAGCGCGCCGGTCGCCTGGACAGTGGGCGTGCCGGCGGTGGTGGTGCCGCTGGCCACCGTCGGAATGACGATCGTGGAACCAGGCTGGGCATTGCCATATTGGGCCTGCCACGCCGCCAGATCGGCGCGATACTGGTCGTACCGGCGATAGAACGCATCGAACACGATTTCGATGTTGGGCAGGCTGCGCACGGCAAAGGCTTCCAGCTCGGCGGCGGGCACCGTGGCGCCATCGCGGGCGACCGCGAGCGTTGCGTCGCAGAAATCGCCCATGGTCGCCGGCAAGGCATAGTGGTTGTAGACCGAGGTCATGTACTGCTCGCGCGGGGCGACGTACTGGCCGCCGAACTTGGCCTTGAACTCCTGATCGACCGTGCGGTTCGCCTTGTCGAGGGACTTGGCCTGCGACTTGAGGAACGCGCGGTAGAGCGGCAGCAGCTCGACATGGCGTGGCCCGGTGCAGTTGAGCGCGGCGACGTTGTAGGCCGAGCGCAGGTTCCACACCATTTGCGCGGGCGTGATGTTGCGGTTGACCGATTCCCGCAGGCCCGTGGCGGCCATGGGCGGCACCGTCAGGTTGGCGCTGGCGCCATTGGGCGGGGTCGGCCGCGCCGGCACGATCGCCACCGTGGGTGGCGGGGGCGGCGGGGGCGGGGGTGGCGGCGGTGGCGTGGGGGGCCCCCCGCGCAGGACCCCCCCCTGGGGGGGGGGGGGGGGGGGGGGGGGGGGGGGCGGCGGTGCCTTGGCGGCACACCCGGCAAGGACCAGGCCGAGCGTGGCGGTCAATGCATAGGCAAGCGCCCGTGTGGGCCGCGCAGAGTGGCGCGTGTGCGACATGGCCATATCCCCCTCATGAACTTTCAAAACGTTATTGGCGCTGGCGCGCGGCATTCCCACCATGGATAGACCCCGGATCACGTGCGTGGCGCCCGTTGGTGGAGCGCCAAACCTTTCTGCAAGCTGACTGGAATTGGTAACCTGCTTTCCCGGAAAGGAAAATGCCCGACAACCAAAAAGGTTGCCGGGCATGTAGTCTACCGTATGCGCAGCCGCGCAGGCAATGGGGTGATCAGCGACGATCGCCCATCAGTTGCAAAAGCGAGGTGAACATGTTGATGAAATCGAGGTAGAGCGTCAGCGCGCCCATCACCACGACCTTTTCCGCCATCGCCGTACCCGCGACATAGGCATACTGCTCCTTGAGGCGCTGCGTGTCATAGGCCGTGAGACCGGCGAAGATCAGCACGCCCAGGAAGCTGATGCCCCAGGCCAGGCCCGGCGACGCGAGGAACAGGTTGATCACCGAGGCGATGATCAGGCCGAACAGGCCCATGATCAGGAACGTGCCCATGCCCGACAGGCTCTTGCGCGTGGTATAGCCAAACAGGCTAAGCCCCGCAAAGGCGCCGGCGGTGGCAAAGAACGTCGCCGCGATCGACGCGCCGGTATAGACGAAGAAGATCGACGAGAGCGACAAGCCCATCGCCACGCTGAACGCCCAGAACAGCGCCTTGAGCGTGCCGGTGGAAATCTTGTTGATGCCAAAGCTCATCACCATGACGAACGCGAGCGGCGCCAGCGCGACAACCCAGCGCAGCGGGGTGCCGAACACGGCGGCAGCCATGCCGCTGGTGGCGAACACGAGCGCGACGATGCCCGAAAGCAGGACGCCCGAGGCCATGTAGTTGTAGATCGAAAGCATGTAGCGGCGCAGGCCGGCGTCAAACACGTCGCCACGGCCATAGGCGCCCGACAGGCTCGGAGACGCGCCGAAGCCCGTCTGCGAGGGCCGAGGATCGTTCCAGTTTGCCATGTGCTTGCACTTTCTCCATTGCGGGCAAAAATCGCCCATGCCGGCAATATCGGCCTTCCGCGCGCCGCTTTCAAGCGAAACCGGTGCCGGGAAAATGTGACAAAATGTATTCCTGAGCCGGGCCCGCCGGTCAGCCGGCGACGCGGGCTTCCTCGGTCATTTCCGCGCTGCGATCGCGGGCCGCGCGCAGCGTATCGCGCATCAGGTTGGCCAGCCGATCGTCGGCATCGAGCACGTCGAGCCCCTTTTGCGTGGTGCCGCCCGGGCTGGCAACGCGGCGGGCCAGTTCGCCCGGGCCATGTTCCGATGCAGCAGCCAGCGCCGCCGCGCCATCGACCATCGCCAGCGCCAGGCGATCGGCCTGCGCCCGCGGCAGGCCAAGATCGGCAGCGCCGGCCGCCAGGGCATCGATCACGCGATAGATGAACGCCGGGCCAGACCCGGCCAGCGCGGTGACCAGGTCCATCTCCGCTTCGCCAGAAAGCCATTCGGCCGTGCCGAGCGGGGCCATCAGCTGCGTGACTTCCGCATTGATCGCCGCATCACCATCACCCACCAGCGCGATGGGCGACTTGCCCAGGGCCGCGGCCAGGTTGGGCATGACCCGCACCACCGCGCCGGCCTGGGGAAAGCGCGCGCGCAAGGTGGCGATGTCGACGCCGGCCAGGATCGACAGCACGATGGTGCCCGGCCCCACCAGCGGCGCGATCGCCGGGGTGGCGGTGGCCAGGCCCTGCGGCTTGAAGCCCAGCAGCACGAAACGGGGCGGCGCTTCGCCGGTCGGCGCGGTGCGCAGCAGGCGCACGCCTGCCGGCGCCTGGGGCAGATGCGGATCGACCACGGTAAAGGCGGCCGGGGCAATGCCACTGGCCAGCCAGCCGGTCAGCATCGCGCCGCCCATGTTGCCACAGCCGAACTGGAGGAAGGAATAGGTCATCAGCACATGGCTCCGATCAGGCTTCGCCGGCAGCATCGACCAGCGCGCTGGCCAGCGCATCGGCCGGGCTCTTGTCACCCCACAGGATGAACTGGAAGGCGGGATAGAAACGGTCGCATTCGTCCACCGCCGCCTCGATCGCCACCTGCGCCTGGTGCAGGCTGAGCAGGCCATCGTCGCCCAGCATCAGCCCGTGGCGATAGAGCAGCACGCTGCCGTTGGACCAGATATCGAAATGCCCCAGCCAGACCTGTTCGTTGATCAGGGCCATGACCTCGAACATCGCGCCACGCTTGTCATCGGGCACGCGGATGTCGGGCAGCGAAAGGATTTGCAGCACATGGTCTTCGGGGCGCCAGATGCAGCGCAACTGGTAGGTGGCCCAGGAGCCCTGCACTTCGCCATGGATCTCGTCGTCCGACACGAATTCGCAGGGCCAGCCGCGCGCTTCGAACAGCGAGGCGAGCATGTCCACCGGCGCGGCGTCGTCGCGGTCGCTGTCGTCGTGGCCGGTTCGCATCATCACGCCCCCTCACACGGTGCCCTTGCCGGCGACAATGCCGGCGCCGTATCCGGCGACCGTGGTTTCCATTCGTTCCATCGCGGAGCGATTGGCCGCCGACAATCGACCGTTAGCCCAGCCTTGGGCAAAACTCGATAACGCTGTGCAAAACTTGTGGACAAGCGCCACCGCGCCCGCCCCGGCAGCGTGATGCGGGGCAGGCGCGGCAGAATCACTTGGCGGAAACGCTGTCCATCGCCTGGCCGGCAGGGCTGTCGAACTGGAACGCGCCCACGCCCTTGGCCTTGAGCTTGGCGACAAATTCCTGCGCGGCGGCGTCGCTCGGGAACGGGCCGGTGACCAGGCGATAGACCCGGTTCCACGACGTGACATAGGCCTTGCGCCCATGCAGCTCTGGCGCCTTGGCCTGAAGCCCGGCCCATTCCTTGCCCATCTTGGCGCGGTTGCCGCCGGTCAGCACCTGTACCCAGGTGCGCGCCGGATTGGCAGCAAGACGCTTGGCCTCTTCCTTGGCCTTGCGCGCTTCCTCGGCCTTCTTGGCATCGGCCAACTTCTTTTCGGCGGCGGCCTTCTTTTCGGCAGCGGCCTTCCTGGCATCGGCCAGCTTCTTGGCCTCGGCCGCCTTGCGCGCCTCGATCGCGGCGCGTTCGGCCGCCGCGCGTTCGTTGGCCGCCTGGATCGCGGCAAGGTCGACCGCGACGGTCGGGCGCTGCTGCTCTTCGGCAGGCGCTGTAAAGCCGGCAAACAGCGTGGCAAAGCCATCGGGCGAAGGCGCGGCGCCAACCGGAGCCGGCGCTGGCTGGGCGGATGCCTGCGCCACCGGTTGCGGCTGAGGCTGAGGCTGAGGCTGCGGTTGGGGTTGGGGTTGCGGCAGCGGTGCTGCGGCCGGCTGGGCCATGGCGGTCTGCATCGGTGCCGGCGGGGTATAGACCGGGGCGCTGGTTGCAGGCCGCGACGCCGGCGGCACCGGGGGTAGAACGATCGCCGGTGTTGGCGCACTGCTGGGCGCAGGCGCGGGCGCATAGGTGGGTGCCGGCGCGGGCGCGGCTGCCGGGCGGGACGTGGTGGGAATGCTTGGCAGGGGCTGCGCCACGCTGTTCTGCGCCAGTTGGGTCGGCGCCGGTTGGGTCGGAGCCGGCGTGCGGGCCGTAGCGGTGGGCACGGGCGCAGTCGGCGTGGGCGCAGGGATGATGCGGCCGCGACGATCACGGCGGATCACCGGGGTGGCGGCTGACGTGGCGGCAGGGGCGGCCTGGGCCAGCACGATCGGCGCCTGGCGCGGATGGCTCAACGCATATTGCACGATCTGCGGATCATCGCGGCCGATATCGGCCGCGCGCGGGAAACGCCCGAAATTGGCCGCGGCGGCCTGCTGCGCCGGGGTCAGCCGGGTGAGATAGCGCAGATAGGGCGCAATGCCGGCGGCCAGTTGCGGCGGCATGGAGGCATTGGCCACCGTCACCGCCTCGTCAGGCTGGCCGGCAATGGCAAGGATGAACGTGCGCACGCGCCAGGCGGCGCGATCGGACTGCGCAATCTGCGGCGCCAGCACCCGCTCGGCACCGGCACGATCGCCACCGATGGCCAGGCTCAGGGCCAGGCGACGGGTCACCTCGGCATCGGGCGCGCGGGCCAGGGCCTGCTGGTAATAGCGCTGGGCCATCGCGTTATCGCCCACCAGATCGTGGGCCAGGCCGCGGTCACCGGCCATCGCTGCCTGATCGGCGCCGGCACGTTCCGCCTCGTCAAAGGCGCGGATCGCCGCCACCGGATCGTTGTGGCGCAGCATCGCCTTGCCGATCTGCGCCTTGATGCGGCCATTGCCGGGCGAAACCTCGTCAGCGCGGCGCAGGAAGCCAAGCGCGGCATCCACGTCACCCAGCGCCATGGCGGCATTGCCGGCATCGAGCAGCGCATCGGCGTTGCGCGGATCGCGCGCCAGGCGGGCCAGCGCGGCATCGAGCGTCTGGCCATCACCGGTTGGCACCGGTTGCACGACCGGCCGTGACACGCTGCCGTCGGCCGATGCGGCGCTGCCCGTGGGCAGCGGCTGCACCACCGGGCTCGATACCATCGGCAGCGGCGCTACCGGGCGGGCGACCGGTCGGGCCGTGCGGCTGCCCGGCGTATCGAGCACCGATTGCTGCGGCATCTGCGAAAGATCCTGCGCCATCAGCGGCGCGGCCGCCCCGATCACGAGGGCAAGCGCCAGGGCGGTGCGCGCGGCGCCGCGAAGCTGATTCGGGCGAGCGGGGAAAGTCGGGAATGTCATCGTGGCGCCGCCTTAGTCTATTGCGTCTTAAGCCAGAACAACAAGCCGCCACTCTCGCTGGGGAAAGTGGCGGCCTGATGACGGCATCGGGAAGATGGCATCGTAAAAATGGCAGGGTGGCGGGCGGTCATGGCAGACGACCGCCCGTCCCAATCACTGGTTGTTCTGGCGACCCAGGAAGCGCGGGATGCTGAGCGAAGCGGAATCCTCGCTCTCTTCCGCATCTTCCGTGCGGGCCGCCCCGCGCGAGAGATTGGCCATGCGTTCGAACAGGGTGCTGCCACCTGCCCCACCGCCAACGCGCGGGGTCGGGCGCTCCGGCTCTGCCCCGGCACCAAGGCCAAGGCGCGGCGTGGGAGCGGCCGGCGCAGGATCGATCGTGTAATCCTGGGCCGGATCGGCACCGAGATCGAAGGTCAGGTCCAGCGGCTCGTCAGCCGGCGGCGCGGCTTCGGGTTCAGGCGCCCAGGCCTGGGCCGGGGCAGCCGGCGGCGTGGCCGGGGCGGCGGGCGGCGGCGTGGCGGCAGCAGGTGCCGGCGCAGCCGTGGGCATGGCGATCGCCGGACGCGGCGCGGCGGCCGGGGTGAACGCCGGGCCACGCGTGCCGCCGGGCAGATTCACCGGGCGAGCAGCCTGTTCGGCCTGTTCCATGCTCTGCTCGATCCCGGTGGCCACCACCGACACGCGGATCTTGCCGTTGAGATCGGGATTGAACGCCGAACCCCAGATGATGTTGGCGTTGGGATCGACCAGTTCGCGGATGTGGTTGGCCGCTTCGTCCACTTCCAGGAGCTTCATGTCGTCGCCGCCGATGATCGAGATGATCACGCCCTTGGCGCCCTGCATCGACACGCCATCGAGCAGCGGATTGGCAATGGCGCGTTCGGCCGCTTCGAGAGCGCGGTTGGGGCCTTCGCCCTCGCCCGTGCCCATCATCGCCTTGCCCATTTCGCCCATGACCGAGCGCACGTCGGCAAAGTCGAGGTTGATGAGGCCCGGCATGATCATCAGGTCGGTGATCGAGCGCACGCCCTGCTGGAGCACTTCGTCGGCGAGCTGGAACGCTTCCTTGAAAGTGGTTTCCGCCTTGGCCACCAGGAACAGGTTCTGGTTGGGAATGACGATCAGCGTATCAACGTGCTTTTGCAGTTCCTCGATACCCGCCTCGGCCGAGCGCATGCGGCGCGTGCCTTCGAACAGGAACGGCTTGCTGACCACGCCCACGGTGAGCACGCCCTTGCGGCGCGCCGCCTCGGCAATCACCGGCGCGGCGCCGGTGCCGGTGCCGCCGCCCATGCCGGCGGCGATGAACACCATGTGCACGCCGTCCAGAATGCGCTCAAGCTCGGGCAGGGTTTCTTCGGCAGCGGCGCGGCCCACTTCGGGGCGGGCGCCGGCACCCAGGCCCTGCGTGATCGCCGGCCCAAGCTGGATGCGGTTCTCCGCGATCGAATTGTTCAGCGCCTGCGCGTCGGTGTTGCACACGACGAAATCGACGCCTTCGATATTGGCGCCGATCATGTTGGCGATGGCGTTGCCGCCGGCGCCACCCACCCCGATCACCGTGATACGGGGCCGAAGCTCGTCGATGGCCGGCGGTCCGATGTTGATGCTCATGTCGGTCTCCCTTACGGGTTGGCCCTTGCGGGTCGGGCGGTTGGGACGGGTCGGAGGCCGGAACGGCCGAAATGCGGATTTTCCAGCTTTGGCACGGAACGTTTCATCGAATCAAAGGTGATCGGCGCTTTTCCACAAGATCGATCGCCTATTTCGCGCCGAAATCGGCCGATCCGGTTGCTTCGTGCGACGAAAGGCCGGGATCGGTGCCATAACCGTTAAAAATATTCCTTGAGCGCGCGCACGATCCGCCGCCCCCAGCCCCACAGCGTGGTGGAACCGCCGCCCTGCGCCGCCAGCGTCAGCTTGCGGATGTCGATCGGATCGGACGCGGCATGCAATACCAGGCCCACCAGCGTGGAGGAACTAGGCGTGGCATGGCCCTGCGGCAGGCCGAGCATGGCCGGCGGCGCGCCGATGCGCACCGGCCGCCCCAGCGCCGACTGGGCATAGTCAGCCAGGCCCGGCAGCTGTGCGCCGCCGCCGGTCAGCACCACCTGCTGGCCGCGCGTGCCGGTAAAGCCCATGGCCTTGAGGCAGCGGCCCAGCTCGTCGGTGAAATGGCCAAGCTGCTGGGTGATCACCGAAATCAGCTCAGCGCGGGGAATGCGGTTCTTGTCGTCGGCGTGGCGCGCCACCGGCCCTGCCCCTTCGGGATCGCCCGGGGCGTTGACGGGAATCATCTCGCGATGATCGGCCGGGCTGGCAATCGCCGATCCCGACATGCACTTGAGGCGCTCTGCCTGATAGCGGCGAATGCCAAAGGCGGAGGCGACTGCATCGGTGATATCGCCCGAGCCGAACGGCAGCACCTGCATGCCCAGCAGCATCCCGCCGGCATGGACCGACACCGTGGTCACTTCCGCGCCGAAATCCACCAGGGCCACGCCCAGGTCGCGCTCTTCGGGCATGAGGCAGGCAAGGCCGGCGGCGACGGGCGCTGCCACCACGCCATCGACCTTGAGGTGGGCGTTCTCCACCGTTTCGCGGATATTGCGGATCGGCGCGCCATCGGCGAGCATGACGTGGATATCGACCGCCAGGCGATCGGCATGCAGCCCCTTGGGATTGGGCACGCCATGCGCGCCATCGAGCGTGTAGTGCGCCGGCTGGGCATGCAGCACGGTGCGCCCGTCGGGCTGGATCACGTCGCGCGCGGCCACCAGCAGGTGCTGGATATCATCGTCCTCGATCCGCCGGCCGCCGATCTCCACCTCGACCTGCGCGGTGGAACTGGCCAGGCCCGCGCCGGCGCAGCCGACCAGCACCTGGGTGACCGAGGTATTGGCCATCTTTTCGGCGCGCTCGATCGCGTCGCGCACCGAATGGGTGGCGGCCAGCATATCGACCACATAGCCGCGCTTGATCCCCTGCGAGGCGCGATGGCCCGAGCCCAGGACCAAGAGATCACCCGACTCCGACAAGCCGGCGATCATCGCCGAGGTGCGGAACGAGCCAAGATTGACGGCGGCAAAGACCTTGGTGATGCGGGGTGCAGCCACGGGCGGTTCAGTCCTTCGCCTTGGCGGCGGCCTTGGCCTTGGCCTTGTCGCGCTGTTCCTGCGCCAGTTCATCGGCATGGCCGGGCACGAGCAGATAGGTGCGATCCTTGGCGCGCATGTCAAAGCTCGCCACCTTGCCGCCAAGCAGGCGATTGACCCCATCCATGCGCGCAAATTCGAGCAGCGCGGCGGCCGACTCGTCGGCGCCTTCGGGCAGGGCCAGCACCTGGCCGGTCTTGAACGTCAGGTTCCAGCGGCGGTTGCCGATCCATTCGGCCTCGGCCACCTGCGGCTTGAGCGCGGGCGCGGCATCGAGCAGGTGATTGAGATCGGGCACCCGCGCCGCGGCGCCATCGCCCGAAAGCACGAACATGCCCTTGGCCCGGGCCGGGCTCACCGGCTCCAGCTCGTGCCCGGTCTCGTCGATCAGCATCAACTGGTCGCCCTTGCGCAGCACGCCATGCGGGGTGCGCTCCACCACGTCGACCACCAGCGTATCGGGCAACTGGCGCGAGACGCGCGCATCCTTGACCCAGGGCAGGTCGAGCAGCGTTTCGCGCAAGCCCGCGACGTCCACCCGCGACATCGCCTGGTCACGCTGGCCGAGCACCTTTTCATAGATGGTCTGCTCGTTCATGCGCTTGACCCCGCGCACTTCCACCCGCTTCACGTCAAAGCCGGCGCCATGCGAAAGCCGGGCAACTTCGCTTTCCATCAGCGCGGGAACCCCGGCGATATTGGCCACGGTCCACACCGCCACGGCAGCGGTGCCCAGGATCACGGTCAACAGGATCCGGTGCAGCGTTTCCTCGCTGAAAGGCTGCACGCGCATGACATGGCCGATGGCAGAGCCGGTCTGCTTGCGCGCCGTCTGCACCTTGGCCTTGGCCCCGCGCTGTGCGGCTACCCGCCGCACGCCCTTGCCACCACGCCGGATCGTCTGCGCCATGATCAGCCAGCCCCCTTCCTGGTCTTGGCCGCAGCGGCATCCTTGATCGCTTCGGCCACGATCGCCTCGACCAGATCGGGATAGTCCATCCCCAGATGGCGCGCCTGTTCGGGCACCAGGCTGAGCGGGGTCATGCCCGGCTGGGTATTGACCTCGAGCAGGAACAGCCCCTCCACCCCGCGCTCGTCGTCCCAGCGGAAATCGGAACGGCTGGTGCCCTTGCAGCCCAGCAGCTTGTGCGCGCGCAAGGCGATGTCCTTGCACGTCTGGGCGATGTCATCGGGGATTTCGGCGGGGCAGACATGCTCGGTCAACCCGTCGGTATATTTCGCGTCGAAATCGTAAAAGCCGGTCTTGGGCTTGAGTTCGGTGACCATCAGCGCCTGGTCGCCCAGCACTGCCGTGGTCAGCTCGCGGCCACGGATGAAGGGTTCGGCCAGCAGTTCGTCGAACTCCTGCCAGGGGCCGCGCGCATCCGGGCTGATCGGATTGCCATAGTTGCCATCGGCCGTGACGATCGCCACGCCCACCGACGATCCTTCGTTCACCGGCTTCAGCACATAGGGCCGCGGCAGCGGATCGTGGCTGTAGAGCTCGGCCGTCTGGACCACGCGGCCGCCGGGCATGGGAATGCCGTGGGGCACCAGGGCCTGCTTGGTCAATTCCTTGTCGATGGCGATGACCGAGGTGGCAAGGCCGGAATGGGTATAGGTCAGCCCCATCAGGTCCATCATGCCCTGCACCGTGCCATCTTCGCCAGGCGTGCCGTGCAGCGCGTTGAACACCACGTCGGGCGCAGCCTCGGCCAGGCGCAGCGCCACGTCGCGGCCCATGTCGATCCGCGTCACGGTGTGCCCGCGCGCCTCCAGCGCGCCGGCCACGCCTTCGCCGCTGGTCAGCGAGACCGGCCGTTCGCTCGACCAGCCGCCCATCAGCACCGCCACATGAAGCCGGGGCAGATCTGTCATGGTAGATCCTTGTGCTTGATTCGGCCTACCCGCTTGATTTCCCACTGCAACTCCACGCCTTGTGTCTGTTTCACGCGGGCCCGCACGTCTTCGCCCAGCGCCTCGATCTCGGCGCTGGTGGCGGTTCCGGTGTTGATCAGGAAGTTGGTGTGCTTCTCGCTCACCTGCGCGCCGCCCAGGCTCAGGCCGCGGCAGCCGGCCGCATCGACCAGTGCCCAGGCCTTGTGCCCGTCGGGATTCTTGAACGTGGACCCGCCGGTCTTGCTGCGCAGCGGCTGGCTCGCCTCGCGCGCGGCGGAAATGCGGTCCATCTCGGCCTGGATCGCCGCAGGCTCGCCCGGTTGCCCACGAAAACGCGCCGAGACCACGATGCTGCCATCGGTCAGCTCGGAATGGCGATAGGCATAGCCCAGCTCTGCAACCGGCAGGCGCGCCACCTCGCCATCGCGCAGCACTACGTCGCAATCGACCAGGATGTCCTTGACCTCGCGGCCATAGGCGCCCCCGTTCATGCGCACGAAGCCGCCAACCGTGCCGGGGATCGAGCGCAGGAATTCCAAGCCGGCAATTCCCGCATCGCGCGCGGTCGACGAGACCAGGATACCCGAGGCCCCGCCTCCGCAATCGAGCGTGACGGCATCGATCGCTGCCACTTTGGCAAAGGGCTTGCCCAGCCGCACGACCACGCCCGGCACCCCGCCGTCGCGCACGATGAGGTTGGAGCCCAGGCCCAGCGCCATGACCGGCACTTGGCCGTCGAGCGCGGCGAGGAAAGCCTGCAGATCGGCCACGTCCTTGGGTTCATAGAGCCAGTCGGCGTTGCCGCCAGACTTGAACCACACGAGCGGGGCGAGCGGAGCGTTTGGCGTGAGCTTGCCGCGAAGCTCGGGTGTGGCTTCCACCACCCCCCCGGGGGGGGGGGGGGGGGGGGGGGGGGGGGGGGGGGGGGGGGGGGGGG
>CAYXUN010000032.1:16192-42589 GCA_964468165.1 uncultured Novosphingobium sp.
ACCGGCATTGTGCTCCCCCTCCTCTTCAGAGGAGGGGGCCGGGGGGTGGTGCGAGGCCTTGCCCGACATCACCCCTCACCCCGCAACGCCACGATCGCCGGCGCCAGGCCGGCTGCCCACTTGGTGATATCGCCAGCCCCCAGGCACACGACCATGTCGCCGGCCTGAAGCTGCGGCGCCAGTTCGGCGGCCAGGGCCTCTGGCCCGGCGATGAGATGCGCGCTGCGGTGGCCGCGCGCCTTGATGCCTTCGACCATCGCCGCGCTGTCCACGCCCTCGATCGGCTGTTCGCCGGCCGGATAGACCGGCGCGGCATAGACCACGTCAGCATCGTTGAAGGCCGCCTGGAAATCTTCCATGTGGTCGCGCAGGCGGGTGAAGCGGTGCGGCTGGACCACGGCGATCACGCGGCCGCGCACACCCTCGCGCGCGGCGGCCAGCACGGCGCGGATTTCCACCGGGTGATGGCCATAGTCGTCGATCACTGCCACCTCGCCACCGGGCACGGGAACCGCGCCCACCTTGGTAAAGCGACGCTTGACGCCGCCGAACTTGGCAAAGCCGGTGCGCACCAGATCGTGCGGCACGCCCATTTCCACCGCCACGGCAATCGCGGCCAGCGCGTTCTGCACGTTGTGGCGGCCGGGCATGGGCAGGTGAATGTCCTCGATGCGCTGGAACGAGCCATCGCGCTGGCGCAGCACGGCGGTGAAGCGGTTGCCGCCCGGTTCGGGCGTCACGCCTTCGCCGCGCACGTCGGCCTGGGCGGAAAAGCCATACGTCACCACGCGGCGATCGCGCACCTGCGGGATGATCGCCTGCACTTCGGGATGGTCGATGCACAGCATCGCCGCGCCATAGAACGGCACGTTCTCGATAAATTCGACAAAGGCACGCTTGACCTTGTCGAACGAGCCATAGTGATCGAGGTGCTCGGGATCGATGTTGGTAACCACCGCGATCGTGCCATCGAGCCGCAGGAACGAGCCATCGCTTTCGTCGGCCTCCACCACCATCCAGTCGCTGTCCCCCAGGCGCGCGTTGGAACCGTAGGAGTTGATGATGCCGCCATTGATCACCGTGGGATCGACGCCGCCGGCATCAAGCAGGCAGGCGACCAGCGAAGTCGTGGTGGTCTTGCCATGGGTACCCGCCACCGCGACGGTGTTTTTCAGGCGCATCAGTTCGGCCAGCATTTCCGCGCGGCGCACCACGGGAATGCGCGCTTCCAGCGCCGCAACCACTTCGGGATTGTCGCGCTTCACGGCGGTGGACGTGACGACCACCTGCGCATTGGCGACGTTTTCCGTGCACTGGCCGATCATCACCGGGATGCCGCGTGCGCGCAGCCCTTCGACGACATAGCTTTCCGCCATGTCGGACCCCTGCACGGCATAGCCCATGTTGTGCATCACTTCGGCAATGCCCGACATGCCGATGCCGCCGATGCCGACGAAATGGATCGTGCCGATTTCGACGCCGACACCCTTCATGCTTCATTCTCCAGCGCCAGCGCTTCGCCGCCAGCCGTTGCCGGGGCGGCCGCCTTGCCGTCAACCCGGATCACATCCATCAGCGGCGCGCCGCCAAACCCTTCGACCAGATCGGCCAGATCTTCCACCGCGCGCGGCAGGCCGCAGTTCCATGCGGCATGGGCGGCATTGCCCAGCCCCACCGGGTTCATCGCCATGGCCTGGATCTGCTTGGCCAGTTCCTTGGGCGTGAAGCCGGGCTGGCGGATCGCGCGGGCGCCACCAGCCTTGACCATCTCGCGGGTGTTGGCGGCCTGGTGATCGTCCGTGGCGATCGGCAGCGGCACCAGGATCGCCGGGCGGCCCACGGCGGTCAGTTCGGCAATGGTCGATGCGCCGGCACGGCCAACGAACAGGTGGGCGCCGGCCAGCCGGCCCGCCATGTCTTCGAAATAGGTGCCCAGTTCGGCAGGAATTTCATGCGCGGCATAGCGTGCGCGCACCGCCTCAAGGTCTTCCGGCCGGCATTGCTGCGTTACCTGCAGGCGATGGCGCAAGGCGGGCGGCAACATGGCCAGGCCATCGGGCACGACCTGCGCCAGCACCGACGCGCCCTGGCTGCCTCCGGTAACCAGCACGCGGAACAGGCTGTCTTCGGAAAATTCCGGGAATGGCTCGCCGCGCAGCGCCAGCACTTCGGGGCGCACGGGATTGCCCACCAGGTGCACCTTGCCCCACCAGCGCGGATCGAGGCGGTCCACCTCGGGATAGGCGGTGGCGATGGCGTCGACGCCCTTGGCCAGGTAGCGGTTGACCCGGCCCAGCACCGCGTTCTGTTCGTGGATCACGGTAGGAATGCCCGCCGCGCGCGCCGCCAGCAGCGCGGGCAGCGCCGGGTAACCGCCAAAGCCGATCACGCACGACGGCGCAAAGCTTTCAAACAGGCGCAGCGCCATCGAGCGGCCCTGCCAGATCGCGCGCAGGCCCTTCACCAGCGCAACCGGATTCTTGCCCAGGCGCCCGGCGGGCAGCACATGGGCGGTGAGGAAATCGGGCTTGCCGGGAATCTTGGCGCCGCGCGCATCGGTGATCAGCGCCACGTGATGGCCGCGCGCGTGCAGTTCGGTGGCCAGGGCAAAGGCGGGAATCAGGTGCCCGCCGGTGCCGCCGGCGGCCAGCACGAAATGGCGCGATACGCCGGGTTGAGGTTGTGCAGTCATTTGCGCGTCAATTCGCCCAGATGGAAGGTTTCGCGCGTCAGATAGGGGTTGCGGCGCGTGATGGCGAGCAGGAAACCGACGCCGAGCAACAGCGCGATGGTGGACGAACCGCCATAGCTGATCAGCGGCAGCGTCATCCCCTTGGACGGGAACAGCTGCAGGTTGACCAGGATGTTGATGAACGCCTGCCCCGCCAATTGCGCGGTCAACCCGGTGGCGGCCAGCACGGTGAACAGGTCTTCCTCATCCACCAGGCGCAGCAACACGCGCAGCACGATGGCGCAATAGAGGATCACCACGATGGCGCAGGAGATCAGGCCGAACTCTTCGCCGATCACCGAAAAGATATAGTCGGTGTGCGCCTCGGGCAGTGCATTCTTGCGCGCGCCGAGCCACAAGCCGGTGCCGCTCCACCCGCCGGCCACCAGCGTGCGCATGGCCAGGTCAACCTGGTCGAACTCTGCCCCGCCCGACAGGAAGTTGTCGATGCGGTGCGTGGCGTTGGGATAGAACAGATAGGCCAGGATCACCGCGGCAATGCCCCCGCCCATCGCCCAGCCAACCCGCGCCAGGGGCAGGCCCGAGAGCAGGACGAGCACGAACCACACCCCGGCAAACAGCACGGTGGAGCCGAAATCGGGCTGGGCCATCAGCAGCACCGCCACCACCAGCATCGGCACCATCGACAGGCGGATCACCGGCATGTGCGGATCGCGCACTTTCCATGACAGTATCCAGGCCACCGCGATGGCAAAGCCGGGCTTGAGAAATTCGGATGGCTGGATGCCCAGCACCCAGCGCTTGGCGCCCTTCACCTCGGTGCCCATGATCGGCACCAGGATCAGGGCCACGACCATCACGCCGGCCAGCATGATCGCCGCGCGCCGCGCTGTGTCCTTGGGCAGGAGCGAGACGGCGAACATGCCCAGCAGGCCAAGCCCCTGCATTTCCAGCTGGCGCCAGAAGAAATAGAGATCGCCGAGCGCCTTTTGATGGGTGGAGAGGCGATGCGCGCTGGCCGGCGAGGCGGCCGCCACGGCAATCGCCCCCACGATCATCAAGACCAGGATCAGGCCCAGCAGCACGCGATCAATCTCGCGCCACCAGATCACCAGTTCGCTGCGCCGGGTGCGCCGAAAGCGCTGCATCGCCGATGCCGAAGCCGCCGTGGCGGCAGGCGCGGTGCCCGATGCCGGGGGCAGGACGGGGCCGCCGGAAGCCATGCCGGTCAACTCCCTGCCGTCAGGGCGGCGACGATCTGGCGGAAGCATTCGCCGCGCGCCTCGAAATCGCGGAACTGGTCGAAGCTGGCGCAGGCCGGCGACAGCATGATCACATCGCCCGGCACGGCCTGGGCCATGGCGGCGCGCACGGCATCGCCCAGCATTTCGGCGCGGGTCACCGGCAAGACCGGCTCAAGAATTTCGGCAAAGCGGGGGCCAGCCTCGCCAATGGTATAGGCGCGCACGACGTGGCTGAAATGCGGTGCGCATTCGTCCAGGTCATCGCCCTTGGGCAGGCCGCCGACGATCCAGTGGATGCGCGGGAACGCGGCAAGCGCCGGGGCGGTGGAAGCCGGATTGGTGGCCTTGCTGTCGTTCACGAACAGCACGCCATCCTTTTGCGCCACGCGTTCCATGCGGTGGGGCAGCCCCACGAAGCTGGCAAGGCCCGCCTCGATCGTCGGCTCGTCCAGGCCAAGATAACGCGCCGCGCCGACCGCGGCGGCGGCATTGGCGCGGTTGTGCGGGCCTTGCAGCGATGGCCACTGCGCCGGATCGCCGGGCAGATCGATTGCGTTGATGAATGTGAAGTTGGCGCCTTCGGGAGCAAAGCGCAGCACGTCGTCGTCAAGCTCTGCCCGCATGTCCACCAGGGCCAGGTGGCCCGGCGCCTGCATGCCGAACAGCCGCGCCTTGGACGCGACATAGCCATCATAGCCGTCATAGCGATCGAGGTGATCGGGGCTGAGATTGAGCAGGATCGCGATATCGGCATCGAGCCGCTGCGTCAGGTCGATCTGATAGCTCGACAATTCCAGGACATAGACCCCGCCATCAGCCAGCGGTTGCTGCTCCAGGATCGGCTTGCCGATATTGCCGCCCATCAGCGTGGGCACGCCCGCCTGCTGCAACAGGTGGTGCGTCAGCGCCGTGGTGGTGGACTTGCCGTTGGTGCCGGTGATCGCCACCACGCGGTGCGGCGGCAGATCGCCCCGCGCCTGGGCAAACAGTTCGATATCGCCGATCACCGGCACACCGGCGGCACGGGCATGGGCGGCGATCGGGTGGCGGTTGAGCGGCACGCCGGGGGAAACTACCACCCCGGCAAAGCCGGCAAGATCGATCGCCAGCGGATCGGCCAGGGTCACGCACCCTTCCAGCGCGGCGCGCGGTTCCTCGCGCGCGTCCCACGCGGTAACCTGGGCACCGCTGGCCAGCAGGCATTCCACCGTGGCCATGCCCGAGCGTGCCAGGCCGAGCACGGCATATTTCTTGTTTGCAAAGGCAGGCGAGACGATCATCGCACCTTCAGCGTGGCAAGGCCAAGCAGCGCCAGCACGATCGAGACGATCCAGAAGCGGATCACCACGGTCGATTCCTTCCAGCCAAGCTGCTCGAAATGGTGGTGGATCGGGGCCATGCGGAACACCCGCTTGCCCGTGCGCTTGTAGACGAAGACCTGCACGATCACCGACACGGCTTCCATCACGAACAGCCCGCCCACGATCGCCAGCACGATTTCATGGTGCGCGGCCACCGCGATCACGCCCAGCGTGCCGCCCAGCGCCAGGCTGCCGGTATCGCCCATGAACACGGCGGCCGGCGGCGCGTTGAACCACAGGAACGCCAGGCCCGCGCCCATCACGGCGGCGCAATAGATCGCCAGTTCGCCCGCGCCGGGCACGTGGGGAATGCCCAGGTAATGGGCATAGTCGGCGCGGCCCGCCAGATAGGCGATGATCGCAAAGGTACCGCAGGCAATGATCACCGGCATGATCGCCAGGCCATCGAGCCCATCGGTCAGGTTCACGGCATTGCCCGCGCCCACGATGACAAACGCGGCAAACACGAAATAGAACGGCCCGAGCGGGATAAAGAGGTTGCTGAACACGGGCACGTAGAGGTTGGTTTCGGTCACCACCAGCCACGCGGCGATCCCGGCGATCACGAATTCCAGCAGCAGGCGCACCTTGGCCGGCACGCCCTGGTGAGCGTATTTCGTGACCTTGTCGTAATCGTCCATGAAGCCGATCAGGCCAAACCCGAGCGTGACGATGAGGCAGGCCCAGACATAGCGGCTGGACAGGTCCATCCACAGCAGCAGGCCCAGCACCAGCGCCGTCACGATCATCAGCCCGCCCATCGTTGGCGTGCCGCGCTTGGCCAGGTGGCTTTGCGGCCCATCCTCGCGGATCGGCTGACCCTTGCCCTGGCGCATGCGCAGCATGTTGATGAAGCGCGGCCCGATCAGCAGCCCGATCAACAGCGCGGTCAGCAGCGACGCCCCGGCCCGGAACGACTGATAGCGAAAGAGATTGGTCAGGCCTTCATAATGCAGCCAGTGAGCCAGGAGATAGAGCATTCACCGTTCCTTGTCAGGCCCGCGCCCTGACCCCAAGAGGTCAACCAGCGCGCCCAGACCAACCGAATTCGAACCCTTTACGAGGATGGCGTCCCCGCCCGCAATGCCGATCCGCGCCAGCACGTCTGCTGCCTCGGCACTCGTTTGCACATGATCGACTTGCAGGGGCGCTGCAAGCGCAGGCCCCTCGCTTTTCCCCAATGCGGCGGCCAATGCCGCCATTTCGGGGCCAACCAGCACGGCATGGGCAATGCCCGCGGCGATGACCGGGCCGGCCAGTTCGGCGTGATAGCGATCCTCGTCCGCGCCCAGTTCGCGCATCGCGCCCAGCACGGCGATGCGCCGCGCCGCCGCCGTTGCGCCAAGGCCGGCCAGCGTCACCGCCATGGAGGCCGGGTTGGCATTATAGCTTTCGTCGATCACCAGCGCGGTGCCGCTGCCATCGCCGCCCGCTGCGGCCACGACATGGCGCGCCCCGCGCCCGGCAAGCCCGGCCATTTCCGCCAGGGCAAGGCCGGCTGCGCCCAGATCTCCCCCCACGGCGCGCACGGCGGCCATCACGGCCAGCGAATTGATCACCCAATGATCGCCCGGCTGCGCCACGGTATAGCACAACTTGCCGCCGCCCTCGCCAAAACCACCCAGGTCGGCCGTAACGAGCGAGCCACCGCCGGACGCCGGCACCACATCGAGCAGGCGCACGTCGGCATGGGGCGCGCGGCCGAATGCGATGATCACGCCGGCATGCTGCGCCGCCTTGGCCCGCAAGCGTTCGTAATGCGGGCTGTCGGCCGGAATGATCGCGATGCCACCCTGCTCCAGCCCTTCGAAGATTTCGCCCTTGGCATCGGCGATCGCTTCCTCGCCGCTGAAATGGCCGATGTGCGCGGGCGCAATGGTGGTGACGATGGCCACGTGCGGGCGCACCAGGCGGGTGAGCGCTGACAGCTCTCCGGCATGGTTCATGCCCATTTCGAACACGCCGAACTGGGTGCGCGCGGGCATGCGCGCCAGGCTGAGCGGCACGCCGACGTGGTTGTTGTAGCTTTTCACCGATCGGTGCGCCCGGCCCCGGCTGCCGCGATCGAGCGCGGCAAACAGCGCTTCCTTGACCGAGGTCTTGCCGGCCGACCCGGTGACCCCGATCACCCGTGCTTCGGGCGCCAGACGCGCACGCGCCGCGCGGCCCAGGGCATCGAGCGCGGCGGTGGTATCATTGACCAGCACATGCGGGTGCAGCACGGGATGTTCCACCACCGCCGCCGCCGCGCCCTTGCCGAAAGCGCCGGTGACAAAGCGATGGCCATCGGCGCTCTCGCCGCGCAGGGCGAGGAACAGGTCGCCCTCCATCACCTCGCGGCTGTCGAACGCCACGCCGTTCACGGCAAAGGCCGCAGACGCCTTGCCGCCGGCTGCCGCCGCGATCTCCTGGGCACTCCACAAGGCCAGCGGCGTGTCGTCCTCGGCCTCGAGCGGCCAATCGATCAGGGCGGCGGCTGCGGTCATCCGGTTATCTCTCCCACGCATTCACGGGCCACCTGCACGTCATCGAACGGCAGCACCCGCATGGCCTCTCCACGCCCCACGATCTGTCCCTGTTCGTGGCCCTTGCCGGCCACCAGCACAATATCCCCCTTGCCCGCCTGGCCCACGGCATGGGCAATCGCCGCACGGCGATCGGCCACTTCCACGGCGCGGCCATCGCACCCGGCCATCACGGCGGCACGGATCGCGGCGGGATCTTCGCCACGGGGATTGTCATCGGTCACGATCACCAGGTCAGACCCGGCGCAGGCCGCCGCGCCCATCGGCGCGCGCTTGCCGGTATCACGATCGCCGCCCGCGCCGATCACCGTGATCAGCCGCGCGCCGACATGCGGGCGCAGCGCAGCAATCGCCGCCTCGATCGCGTCGGGGGTGTGCGCATAGTCGACATAGACCGGCGCCCCGGCGCGGTTGATCGCCGCGCGTTCCAGCCGGCCGCGCACCGGTTGCAGGCGGCCCAGGGCATCGAGCGTTGCCGCCGCCGCGCCGCCGCTGGCAATGACCAGCCCGGCCGCCACCAGCGCGTTGGCGGCCTGATAGGCCCCGATCAGCGGCAGCGTGACCTTGCGCGCTACGCCATCGTGCACCAGTTCCAGCACCTGGCCCAGCTGGGTCGGCGTGCGGCCAACCAGGCGGATCGCCTCGCCCTTTTCGCCCACGGTCAGGGCCTTGAGGCCGCGCGCGGCGACATGGGCCAGGGCCTTGTCGCTCCAGGCATCGTCGGCCCAGACCACCGCCGTGCCGCCCTCGGCGACGACTTCGTCGAACAGGCGCATCTTGGCCGCGAAATAGGCGTCCATCGTCTCGTGGTAATCGAGATGGTCGCGGCTCAGGTTGGTAAAGCCGCCGGCCACCACGCGTAGGCCCTCGTTGCGAAACTGCGACAGGCCGTGGCTCGACGCCTCATAGGCCACATGGCTCACGCCCTCGCGGGCCAGGCCATGCATGTTGGCCAGGAACGTGACGATATCGGGCGTGGTCAGCCCGGTTGAGACGCTTTCATCGGCGGTGGTGACGCCCAGCGTCCCGATCGAGGCAGCGGCATGCCCGGCCATGCGCCACAGCTGGCGCGTCATTTCCACGGTGGACGTCTTGCCGTTGGTGCCGGTGACGGCCACCACCGTTTCGGGCACGGGGGCAAAGAACGGCGCGGCAAGATGCGCGAACAGGCGGCGCGGATTGGCGTCGGCAATGTGCACGGCCCCCTCCACGCGCGCCTCGGGACGGGCCACCACGGCCACGGCACCTGCAGCGATCGCGGCGGGAATGAAATCCTCGCCATTCACCTGCGCACCGGCAAAGGCGCCAAACACCGTGCCCGGCGCGACCTTGCGGTTATCGATGGCAAAGCCGGTCACATTGATGTCAGCGGCCGCATCGGGCAGCGCAACGCCGGCATACCGTGCCAGCACACCCAGCTTCATTCACCTTCTCCATTGCCGATCAACGGCGAAAGATCCGAAATATCCACGTCGCGGCTGCCATCGGGCACCACGCCCAGCAGCGGCCCGATGCGCGGCACCACGCGGCCCACGATCGGCGCCGCGTTCCAGGCCGCGGTGCGCTGGCCCGAGGTGGCCGCGGTGCCTTGCGGTTCATCGAGCATGGCGATGACCACGTAGCGCGGCTTGTCCATCGGGAACGCGGCGGCAAAGGTCGCGACCAGCGAGGTCTTGCGATAGCCGCCATTGCCCGGCTTTTCGGCCGAGCCGGTCTTGCCACCCACGCGGAAGCCCGAGGCATCGGCCTTGCGGCCCGTGCCATCGGCCACGATCATGCGCAGCAGCTGGCGGATGCGCGCGCTGGTCGATGCCTTGAACACGCGGGTGCCGGCCGGAATGTGCGCGGGATCGACCTTGAACAGCGTGGCCGGGCGCCAGATGCCCCCATTGACCAGCGCGGCATAGGCGCAGGCCAGGTGCAGCGGCGTCACGGCGATGCCGTGGCCATAGCTGACCGTCATGGTGGTGATCCGGCTCCAGTCGCCAGCCTTGTTTTCGCCGCGCGGCCACAGCGGGAAACCGCGCGCCGGCAGCTCGATCGTGGGGCGCTGGTTCATGTGCAGCGCCATCATCGTCTGCTTGAGCAGCGGCCCACCCAGCTTGTCGGCCACTTGCGCGGTGACGATGTTGGACGAGTGGATCAGCGCCTCGGGCACGTTGAGCGAGGCGCCGAAGTTGTGGCTGTCGTGGATCGTGCGCCCGGCAATGTGCAGCGGTGCGGCCGGATAGCGCACCGACAGGTCGGTCACGACGCCGGCATCGATCGCGGCCGCGATGGTGATCGGCTTGAAGGTCGAGCCAAGCTCGTACACCTGGTTCGACACGCGGTTGAACACCAGGTCGTTGAACGCGCGGTCTGACCGGTTGGGATTGAACGAGGGCAGCGAGGCGAGCGCGATCACTTCGCCGCTGTCGACGTCGAGCACGATGCCCGCCGCACCCTTGGCATTGCTTTCCTGCATGCCGCGCAGCAGCTCGTCTTCCAGTGCACCCTGGGCGCGCGAATCGAGCGATAGTTCCACCGGGGTGCCGCGCTGCGCCGGATCGAGCAGGCGCGGTTCGAGCACCTGCTCCATCCCGACGTGGCCCTTGCCCTCTTCATCGACATAGCCGAGCACGTTGGCCGCGAGCGAGCCTTGCGGATAATAGCGCTGGTTTTCGCGCGGGAATTCCAGCGCCGGTTCGCCCAGCGCGAACACGCGGTTGGCCTCTTCGGGCAGCACGCGCTTGCGCAGATAGCTGCCCTTGCCCGATTTCAGCCGGGTGACCAGATCGTTGTAATCCGCATCGGGAAAGATCTGGACCAGCGCGCGGGCCACTTCCTCGGGCGTCTTGACCAGGGGATTGCCCTTTTCGCCCAGCGCCTTGGGATTGAACCACAGCGAATAGGACGGAAACGCCCGGGCGAGCGGAACGCCGTTGCGATCGGTAATCTCGCCACGCGGGGGAAGCAGCGCCTCGGCCAGCGAGCGGCGATCGGGCGCCTGCTCGAACAGGCCCAGCTGCGTCAGGCGCACCAGCGCCGTCAGCGTAAGGAAGACAAAGCCGACCGCGACCACCAGGACGCGAACCTTGGCGGTGACCAGCGAACGCTGGCGCACGCTGGCCAGCTGGACGCGGCCGGTGGCGATGGCGGCCGAGGCGGTAAGCTGGTTCACCGGCTCGTCTTCACTCCTGTCTTGCGATCCCCGCGGGCACTCTTCTGCGCAGTCTTCACGGGCGGCTTGGCCTTGGCTTTTGCCTTGTCCTTGCCACCTTTGCCATCCCTGGCGTCTGCCACGGCAGACTTGGTGCCAGCCTTAGTCCGCGCAGCCGTCTCGCGGGAAGCCTTGGAGGCCGTCTTCTCCACACCTGCCGTGCGCTTGGCCGCGCTCTTGTCGTGCTTTTCGCGCTTTTCGTCGCGTGCGGCCACGGTGTGCGCGCCGGCGGCGTGCAGCGTGCCAAGCTTTTCCGCCAGGGTCGCGGACGCTGCGGCATGATCGAGCGGGCGGCTGCGCGGCTTGCCGGCGCCGGCATCATCGCTTTCCGCCTCATGCGTTTCCGAGAGCGGACGCACCGCGGGGTGATCGCCCGACAGCGCTGGGAACGCGGCAGCGGCAATCACGCTGTCATCCACCGTCGCCACGCGGATCGGCGCGGGCGCATCGGGTTCGGCGGGCTTGCTCAACACCGCAAGCTGGCGTTCGTTTTCCAGGTATTGCCCGGCCACCGGGGCGACATAGCCGAATTCGAGATCGTTCCAGGCCTTGAGCTGCTGCTGGTTGGCGCGGGTTTCGAACTCGGTTTCGAGGTACATCTTCTGCTGCTTGAGCGCGACGATCTGGCTTTCCGCGCGGTGCACCTGGCTGCGCAGGGCATTGACCCGGAACGACAGGATCATGACCAGCGCGCCGCACACTGCAAGCAGGGCGAGCCAACCGATCGAACGCAGGCGTTGAGCAGACAGGATCATGCCGACAGGTTCCCCGCAAGCGCGCGCGCCGGGGCAGCGGTACGCACCGCCCAGCGCAAGGTGGCAGACCTGGCGCGCGGGTTGCGCGCCTCTTCATCCGGGCCAGGGCGGATCGCCGCCGATGGCTTTTCGAACACGGCCGCAAAGGCTTGCGCCTGGGGCGGCAGATGGCGCGAGCCGGCAGGCGTGGCACCCGCCGCTTCGCGCAGGAACTGCTTGACGATGCGGTCTTCCAGGCTGTGGAAGCTGACCACGGCCAGCCGCCCGCCCGGCGCCAGCAGGCGCTCTGCCGCATCGAGCGCGGCGCGCAATTCGTCCAGTTCGCCGTTCACGTGGATGCGCACCGCCTGGAAGCTGCGCGTGGCCGGGTCTTTGGCCGCACCCGGGCGGTAGCCCAGCGCCTTGCGCACCACGGCAGCAAATTGCCCGGTGGTGGTCAGCGGGCGCGCCGCGACCACCGCGCGCGCCACCCGGCGCGATTGCCGCTCTTCGCCGTAGATATACAGCACGTCGGCGATCTCGGCCTCGTCGGCCTCGTTGAGGAAATCGGCCGCGCTCATCCCGTCCTGCGACATGCGCATGTCGAGCGGGCCATCGCTGGAAAAGGCAAAGCCACGCTCGCGCTGGTCAAGCTGCATCGAGCTGACCCCGATATCGAGCACCACGCCCTGCACCTGGCCCACCCCGGCTTCGGCAAGGGCGGTGGCCATTTCCGAAAAGCGACGCGGATGCAGCACGAGGGCCGGCGCATCGCCCTGGGTTTCGGGCCAGAGGCGGCCAGCCGCGATCGCATCGGGATCGCGATCAAACGCATGGACCGTGGCACCCTGCGCCAGGATCGCGCGGGTATAGCCGCCCGCGCCGAACGTGCCATCGACGATCACGTCCCCCGGCTGGGGCGCCAGCGCGGCGATCACTTCATCGAGCAGCACGGGAATGTGCGGGGCCTGCGCCGGCACGGCGGCCGAAGGCGGCAGGTCGGAGGGCAGCTGCGCGCTCACTTGCGTTTCGCCTTTTGCGCGGCTTCGGCCATCAGCGCGCGACAGGTCGCCTTGGCGCTGTCCCAGCCGCCGTCCATCGTGAACAGCACCTCGGGCGCCCAGATGGTGAAGAATTCCCCGCCGCCATGGAAATAGAGCGCGTCGTTCACGCTGGCCTGCTCGCCCAGGTGATCGGGCAGGATGAAACGACCGGATTCGTCAAAGCTGGCACGCAGGAAACCATAAAGCTGGGCGGCACGGGTGTCAGGGTCGAAGTCGTCGCCGCGCTTGAACGCCATTTCCTCTTCCCGGGCAATGCGGGCGGGAAAGGTTTCCACGCGGGACAGCCCGAAACCGGTGAGGCAGGGGAATTTGTGATGGCGATCGAGGCACAGCAGGCGCTGGCCCTGCGAGGCGTCTTTCACGGTGGCGCGGAAGTCTGCGGGCAGGACGAAGCGGTTCTTCTCGCCACGCGGCGAGAAGCCCTGCCCCCAATAGTTTGACGGTGCTCCCGCCACGTCCCGTCACCACCTTGCCCGCCGGACAAAAGCTCCCCGTCGACGGCTGATGTGCGCACACCAGCCGAACCATCCCCCACGGATGCGACATGAAAGCTTGTCCCGATGGCGCCATGCTATCGCGGGACGCCCCGGGCGAAAAGGGGAAATTGCGGGAAAGAACGGTCAAAACCTGATTCGATTGAGGTTTTTTATGGTATTTTACGCTTAACCATAGATATGTTCACTTTATGTTTCACATTGAAGCCCTTGGAATTCCGCCAGTTTCCGAATCACGCCCGTTTCGGAGATGCTTTTTCCCGCGCTTTCCCGTGATGAAACGGGGCACAGCGCCATCCCGTCCCGCGATTTCCCCGGATGCAACGCATGCCTGCCCGCGCGCGCCAGGTGCGGCCGGGCGGCGGTGCAGCGATGATCAGTGCTGCGGCGGGTTGGGCGTGGGGTTGGGACTGGGCGGATTTTGCTGCGCGGGGGCGGCGCCCACCGGCAGTTCCGGCGCGACGCCCATGTCGACCAGCGGATCGTTGGCAGCCGTGGCACTTGCCTGCACCGTGGGATCGAGCGCGGCGGCACGATTGGCCAGGGTCACCCGCTCCATCACCACGTTGGCCAGGCTGATCAGCAGGATGATCCCGCCCAGGCCGAACAGCCCCACCTGCAGGCGATAGACCGCCTGCGCGCGAAGTTCACGGGGCGAGAGCGGGAGATGGTGCACCGGCGCGACCGGCGCAGCCGAAGCCGCCCCGAACGGAGAGATCTTGCGTTCGCGATGCAATCGGAACAGCGCCATCGCGCGGCTATAGCTTATTGCTCAAGCCACGGGAAGATGGGCAGCCCCTTGGCGCGCAGCCATTCGGGATTGTAGAGCGACGAGAGATAGCGGAAGCCGGTGTCGCACAGGATCGTCGCCACGCGCGCGCCGGGGCCCAGTTGCTTGGCCAGCGCCACTGCCCCGGCCACGTTGATCCCGCTCGACAGGCCCAGGCACAGCCCTTCCTCGGCCAGGAGGCGCTCGACCCAATAGAGGCCTTCCTGGTCGGAAATGCGGAACTGGGTATCGATCGGCGCGCCTTCGAGGTTGGCGGTAATGCGGCCCTGGCCGATGCCTTCGGCGACCGACGATCCTTCGGCCTTGAGTTCGCCGTGGGCGTAATAGTTGTAGAGCGCGGCGCCGTGGGGATCGGCCAGGCCGACGGTGATCTTTTCGTCAAAGGCCTTGAGGCCCATGCCGGTGCCCGCGATCGTGCCGCCGGTGCCGGCCGCGCAGATGAAGCCATCGACGCGGCCATCCATCTGCGCCCAGATTTCGGGCGCAGTGCTTTCGATATGGGCACGGCGGTTGGCGATGTTGTCGAACTGGTTGGCCCAGATCGCGCCGTCGGTTTCCTCGGCAATGCGGCGCGAGGTGTGGACGAAGTGGTTGGGATTGGAAAAGGGCGCGGCCGGCACCAGCACCAGCTCGGCCCGCAGCGCGCGCAGCGTGTCCATCTTTTCGCGCGACTGCGTCTCGGGCATGACGATCACGCTTTTATAGCCCAGGGCATTGGCGACCAGCGCCAGGCCGATGCCGGTGTTGCCCGCCGTGCCTTCGACGATCGTGCCGCCCGGCTGCAGCGCGCCGCGTTCCTCGGCATCGCGCACGATCCACAGGGCGGCGCGATCCTTGACCGAGGCACCGGGGTTGGCAAATTCGCACTTGCCATAGATTTCGGCGCCCGCCGCCTCGCTCGGGCCGGCGAGGCGCACGAGCGGCGTGTTGCCGATCAGGGAGAGGCTGTCAGGGACGATCGCGGAAGCAGTCATGCCTTGCGAGGTAAGGCGCCATGACGCAAACGGCAACCCAATTGCGCTTGGGGCCGGCAAAGCTATTCGCGCGCCGCCCGGATCGCCGCCGCCCCGGCAAACGGCGCCACGGCCAGGGCCACCAGGCTGCACGCCGCCAAGAGGCCAAGCCCGCCTTCGCCGCCCGGTTGCAGCGAACCGGCCCCGAAAATCAGCAGCGGCACGGTCAGCGGAATGGCCAGCAATCCGCCCAGCGCCGCACCGGCGCGCAGGCCGGCGGTGAGCGCGGCGATCGTCACGCCGATCGCGGCAAGACCCGGCGTGCCGAGCAGCAGACCCCATTCGACCATGGCCAATTGACCGGCATCGAGCGAGAGCAAGCCGGCTGCCAAGGGTGCCGCCAAAAGCAGCGGCACGCCAAAGCTGATCCAGTGGGCCACGATCCGCACCATCAGCAGCACTTCTTCCGACAGGCCGCGCAACGCCCACTGATCGAACAGGCCGGCTTCGACATCGGGCTCCACCAGCCGGTCAAGCGGCAGGATCGCGGCCAGCAGCGCCGCCACCCAGATAACGCCTGCCCCGGTGCGGCCCAGCAGGCGCGCATCGGGGCCCACGGCAAAGGGATAGAGCATCGCCACGGCAAGGAAGAACAGCAGCGGCAGCGCTGCCCCGCCCCGCCCCTGGGCACCGCGCAGCAGCAGCGCGAGATCGCGGCGGAAAATCGGCCAGATGCGCGCGATCATGCCCAATCTCCATTGCCATCGCCGTCGCCATCGTCGGCAGGCGGCGCGGGGACGTGATCGGCCATGGCCAGCGTCTGCATCCCGGCGAGCGCCAGCGGCTGGTGCGAGGCGATGACCACCACACCCCCAGCGGCGCGGTGCGCCTCGATCGCGGCCTGCGCCCGGGCTGCCCAGGCCGTGTCGAGGCCATTGAGCGGCTCGTCGAGCAGCCAGATCGGCGCCTGCGCCGCAGCCAACCGCGCCAGCGCGGCGCGCTTCTTCTGCCCGGTGGAAAGATAGCGCACCGGCACGTCGGCCAGATCAGCCAGGCCAAACGGATCATCCGGCGTGGCCGCGGTGCCATCGATCGCATGCCAGAACGCCAGCGCCCGGCCCAGCGGCTGGTGCGGATCGAGCGCGAGCCGCTCGTCCACCAGGGCCACGTTGCCGGCGCGCTCCACATTGCCGGCAAAGGGCCGCATCAGCCCCGCCAGGATGCGGATCAGGCTGGATTTGCCGATGCCATTGGCGCCGGCCAGATGCAGCACCTGCCCCGCTTCCAGCGCAAAGCCCACGCCGCGAAACAGCACGCGATCACCGCGCCGGCAGGCAAGATCACGGGCGGCAAGATGGGGCGCGGTCATGTGATCAACCTTGGTCATGCAACTCTCAAGTTCACCACATCCCCCATGACCAGCGTTACCCCGGGCTTGACCCGGGGTCCCGCTTTCCTTTTGACCCGCAGCACCAGCAGGCAAAAGCAGCGGGACCCCGGATCAAGTCCGGGGTGACGAAACTCGCCAGTTGCCAACTCCTAACCGCCACGCATCAGCGCCGCAACCGGCGGCGCAGGGCGCCCGGCAGCCACCGCGCAGCAAAAGCCAGGCGGCGGGCGGTGGGGCCAACCAGCACATGCAGGCGCGACCCATGCACCGCCTGCCACGCCGCCTCGGCCACGGCATTGGGCGTGCCGATCTCCAGCCCCTGGCGCACCACGACATCACTGATCGTGCCAGGCGTGGCGGCATTGGGGGCATGATCGAGCAGCGGCGTGGCGATGAAGCCGGGCATCAGGCTGCGCACGGCAATGCCGTCACGCGCCCATTCGGCGTCGAGCGCCTCGGTCAGCGCGCGCAGACCGGCCTTGGTGGCGGCATAGACCGACGTGCCCGGCGTGCCATAAAGCGCGGCCGCGCTGGCAGTGTTGAGCAGGCAGGCGCCCTGCCCCGCCGCGGCCTTGAGCCAGGGATAGGCGGCCCGCGCGCCCAGCGTGGCGCCGGTCAGGTTGATCGTGATCACGCGTTCGATTTCGTCCACCGTGCACTGCGCCAGGGCGCCGCCCAGCGGCACGCCAGCGTTGTTGGCCATGACATGGATCACGCCACCCCCTGCCGCTGCGGCCAAGCCCAAGGCGCTGTCCCACGCAGCGGCATCGCGCACGTCGAGCAGGTGGGCAGACCAGCGCCCGGCCGGCAGCAGTGCCCCGGTCTGGGCCATGCCGGCGCTATCGACATCGGCCAGCGCCACAAACCAGCCATCACGGGCAAAGCGGATGGCCATCGCCCGGCCGATGCCCGACGCGCCACCGGTGATGAAGATACATTTCGTCATAGCGCGGGATTGGCATAGCAATGCCAGGTAAACAGCGCGAGGGCGCCGCGATGCGGGCGCCAGGGCTCGGCCAAGGCGCGCGTTTCCTTCTCGCTCGGCCGTTCCGGCAGGCCGAGCAACTTGCCCAGGCCAACTTGCACGGCAAGGTCTCCGGCCGGCCAGATATCGGGCCGTCCTTCGGCAAACAGCAGATAGATTTCGGCAGACCAGCGGCCCACGCCCTTGATCTGCACCAGTTGGGCAATGGCCGCCTCGTCATCATCGGGCAAGGCTTCCAGATCGAGCGCGCCCGATACCACCAGTTCGCACAGCGAGCGGGCATAGCCCTGCTTCTGGCGCGACAGCCCGCAGCTGCGCAGCGCATCGAAATCAGCCGCGAGCAGATCGGCCGGCGGCATGTCTGGCCCCAGCAGCGCTTCGAGCCGCGCCCATACCGATGCCGCCGCCGCCACGCTCACCTGCTGCCCGACGATGGTGCGCAGCAGCGTACGGTAGCCGGTTTCGCGAATGCGCGGCTCGGGATAGCCAACTTTGGCCAAAGCCGCGGCAAAAGCCGGGTTCTGCGTGGCAAGATGATCGAGGCCCGCCGTGATCGCCTGGTTAGAAAGTCCCATGGGGCGCTGCATCCCTTCGCACATGCTCAAATTTTTCTGGCCAATATTTTCCCGGGGCATTAGCAGCCGGGACGAAGGGCGAACAGAGATCGATGCGAATCCCGCCCACCATGAGGAGCTTTTGACAATGCCGAAGCTTGTTGTCGTCGATCGTGCCGGTGCCGAAAAGGCCATCGAGGTGGATAGCGGCCTTACCGTGATGGAAGCCATCCGCGATAACGGCTTTGACGAATTGCTTGCCCTGTGCGGCGGGTGCTGCTCGTGCGCCACGTGCCATGTCTATGTCGACGATGGCGCCGACGCGCTGCCGACGATGAGCGAAGACGAGAACGACCTGCTCGACAGCTCGGACCACCGCACCGCCACGTCGCGCCTGTCGTGCCAGCTGCCGGTGGTCGATGGCCTCAAGGTCACCATCGCGCCGGAAGACTGATCTTTCGCGCGTTGACGCACAAAAAAGGCGCCGGGGCATCGCTCCGGCGCCTTTTTTGCGGCTAGGGATGGCGATTTACAGCGACAGGCCCGCGGTTTCCGGCAGGCCCGCCATCAGATTGAGCGTCTGCACCGCTGCGCCGCTGGCGCCCTTGCCCAGATTGTCGAGCCGGGCGACGAGGCGCGCCTGGGTGCCGTCCTTGCTGCCGATCACGCTGAGCGCAAGGCCGTCCCAGGCCTGGGCGCTGCGGCGCATCAGGAACTCGCCCTCGGCCGGCGCGCCTTGCGTGACGCTGACGATCGGGCTGCCGGCATAGAATGCGGCCAGCGCCGCGAACATCGCCTCTGCCGAACCGGCGCCGGGCATCGCTTCCAACGACAGCGGCACTTCCACCACCATGCCACGCAGCGCCGGCACCACTGCCGGGCTGAACAGCGGGGCCACCGAAAGCCCGGCATAGGCAGTCATTTCCGGCACGTGCTTGTGCCCGAATGCCAGGCCATAGCCGCGCCAGGCAATGTCGGTATCATCTTCGAACCGGGCGATCAGCGCCTTGCCGCCACCCGAATAGCCCGAGACGGCATGCACCACATAGGGCCAGTTGGCCGGCAAAAGCCCGGCGCGCACCAGCGGCGCGACCAGGGCGATGAAGCCGGTGGGATAGCAGCCGGGATTGGCAACGCGACGCGCATTCGCCACGGCATCGCGGCCGACCACTTCGGGCAGGCCATAGGTCCAGCCATCTGCCACACGGTGCGCGGTGGAGGCATCGATCACCCGCGTGGTATCGTTGGCGATCATCGCCACGGCCGCGCGCGCGGCATCATCGGGCAGGCACAGGATCACCACGTCGGCGGCGTTGATCGCCTCGGCCCGGGCGGCATCGTCCTTGCGGCGGGCTTCGTCCAGCGTGATGAGCGCAAATTCGCGGCGGCCGGCAAGCCGCTCGGCGATTTCCAGCCCGGTGGTGCCAGCAGCGCCATCGATGAACACCTGCGTCGTCATGCGTGCAGCTCCAGCGCGGTGAGCGGCAGGTAGCCAACCAGGCCACCTTCATCCGACGCCTGGCCCCAGGCCCAACCGCCGGCCATGTCGAGCACGGCAAAGGTTTCGCCCGCCAGCAGCTGCGCCACGGCTTCGGCATCGCTGCGCCCGGCCTTGAGCAAGGCTGTTTCCGCGATCACGCGATGCGGCATCGGCACGGCATAGTGCGGCACGAAGACGCGGCCGGCGAGACGGATATGCGCCAGATCGCCGCGGACCGGCAGGCGCAACGGATCGACCTTGGCCGAAGGGCCGGAAAGAGCCAGTTCTCCCTCGGGCGCCAGGGCCGGGGAAACGACAAGGGCAAGATCGGATTCGGCAGACAAGGCGGGTTCCCGGACATTCGCAAAGGCGCGCGCTTAGCCGCCCTTGCCCCGGGATTCAAGTTTTGCGCCATCCCTGCCGCGTTCAGCCCGCCGCGTAGCGCCCCTGCAGCAGGCCCCAGGCCGCGCGCAGCCCCAGCGCTTCACCACCCTTGGGCCGGCCCGGCTTGCCCACCGGGCGCCAGGCAAAGGTATCGAAATGCAGCCAATCGATCCCTTCGCCAACAAAGCGATCGAGGAACAGCGCCGCCACGCTCGACCCGGCAAAGCCATTGCTGGGCGAATTCTGCAGATCGGCGACATCGGATTTCAGCCATTCGCGATAGGCATCGTGCAGCGGCAATTGCCAGCACGGATCATCGCGCACGATCCCGGCGGCAAGCAGGGCCTGCGCCGTCTCCGCCCGCCGGGCAAACATCGCCGGCAGATCGGGGCCCAATGCCACCCGCGCCGCACCGGTCAGCGTGGCAAAGTCGATCACCAGTTCCGGCTTGGCCTCGCTCGCACGGGTCAGCGCGTCGCCCAGCACCAGGCGCCCTTCGGCGTCGGTATTGGTCACTTCCACGCTCAAGCCCTGGCGCGTGCGCAGGATGTCTCCCGGGCGGAAGGCGTTGCCGGAAATGGCGTTTTCCACCGCCGGGACCAGCAGGTGCAACCGCACCGGCAGGTTCTGCCCCATGATCAGCCCGGCCAGCGCCAGGGCATGGGCCGCGCCGCCCATGTCCTTCTTCATCAGCGCCATGCCCGAAGCCGGCTTGATATCGAGGCCGCCGGAATCAAAGCACACGCCCTTGCCCACCACGGCCACGCGGGGATGGCGCGGATCGCCCCACTCCAGCTCGATCAGGCGCGGGGCGTGGCTGCGCGCGGCGGCGCGGCCCACGGCGTGGACCATCGGATAGTCCCGCTCCAGCACATCGCCGGCAATCACATGGATCGTGGCGTGGTGCGCCTTGGCCAGTGCGCGGGCTTCGGCCTCCAGCTGCGCCGGGCCCATGTCTTCGGCGGGGGTATTGACCAGATCGCGCACCATGGTCACCGCCGCCGCCTCGGCCAGGGCGAGCGGCAGGGCGCGCACGGCGCTGGTCAGCAGCACGCGCGGGCCGGGTTCGCTGCCCTGGCTGCGATAGCGATCGAACCGGTATTGCGCGGTGATCCACCCATGCAGCGCGGGTGCGGCATCGCCTGCGCCGACCAGGCGATAGGTGCCGGCAGGCAGCCGCTCCGCCGCGCGGGCCAGGCACCAGGTACCCAGCCTGGCGCGATCGGCGACGCCCGCCACCGCGATCCAGCCATCGCCATCCCCCTCGGGCACGACAGCCACCTCGCCGGCAGCGCCAGCAAAGGCCTGCGCCGTCAGCAGGGCGCGCGCCTGGCCGCTGCGGGCGCGCAGCCATTCGGGCAGGCCTGCCTTGTCGACAATGTGCAGGGCAATCGCGCTCTGGTCGCGATCGGGCTGGATCAACGCGTTCTTGTCGGTCATCTTGGGCGAGACCTTGGCGCAGGACGGCGCCAAGAGCGAGAGGAAAATGCCCCGCGATGCCCCTTATGCCAGCCCCCCACCACCCTGCCCTGCTGCCCGCCCTGATGACACTGGCCGTGCTTGCCGCCTGCAACCGCCAGCCGGCAACGCCCGGCCCGGCCAGCCAGGCCGCGGCGGCGGACACGACCGAGACCACGGCCAGCGCCACCACCAGCCACGCCAGCGCCCAGGCAACGCAATCCTCCACCGCCGGGCATGCGGTGAAGGAAAGCACCGATGCCTATGAATTCAGCTATTCCTGGCCTGCCGCGGCCGATGCCCAGCCGGCCCTGCGTGCCCGCCTGGCGGCAGACGAGGCCGCCCAGCGCGCCACGCTCAAGCATGATGCCGAGCAGGGCCAGAAGGATGCGGCGCGCGACAAGTATCCGTTTCATGCCTTTGGCCATTGGCAGGAATGGCAGGTCGTCGCCGACTTGCCCGATTGGCTCAGCCTGTCGAGCCTGGTCGGCAACGACAGCGGCGGCGCCCATCCCAACTATGGCTATGCCACGATCCTGTGGGACAAGCGCGCCGGCCAGGCCCGCAATGCACTCGACCTGTTCACCGCCCGCGCCGCGCTGATGGGCGCGATCCACGCCGATTTCTGCAAGGCGCTCGATGCGCAACGCGCCAAGAAGCGCGGCGGCCATGCCAGCCTGGGCGGCGACAGCGGCTTTGACGCCTGCGTCGATCCGCTGGCGCAGACCGTGATCCTGGGCTCGCGCGGCAAGAAGGCGTTCGACCGCATCGGCTTCCTGATCGCGCCCTATGAAGCCGGGCCTTATGCGGAAGGATCGTATGAAGTGACGCTGCCGGTCACGCCGGCCGTGCTGGCGGCGGTGAAGCCGGAATGGCGCGGGGCGTTTGCGACGCAATAGGCTGAGGGGGGTGGCCACAGGCAGCGTATTCGCAGACGAGATAGCGGGACCCCGGATCAAGTCCGGGGTGACGAAGAATTTGAGAATAATTTATGCACTTATCGTCACCCCGGACTTGATCCGGGGTCCCGCTCGATGCGTTGCGTGACGCCCGCCATCGCGCACAACGGCCACCCAAGCCGCCCTAGAAATCCGCACCAGGCCACATAGCGAAACCATTCCACAACCGGGGTAGCCCACGCGGCTGCCCATCACGCGCGATCCAACCTCGCAATTTCGCCCCGCCCGCGCTATCTAGGCGCGATGACCGAATATGTGACCGTTGACGACACCGAAACCGTCCTGCGCGACGGAACGATCAAGCTCCATGGCCCGGCCGGGTTCGAGGGCATGCGCAAGGCCGGGCGCCTGGCGGCCGAGATTCTCGATGCCGTGGCGCCGCTGGTGCAGCCGGGCGTGACCACGGCGGCGATCGACGATGTCGTGCGCCAGATGACGCTGGATGCCGGCGCGGTGCCGGCGACGCTGGGCTATCGCGGCTATGCCCATTCGTGCTGCATCTCGATCAACCATGTGGTGTGCCACGGCATTCCGTCGGACAAGACGTTCAAGGACGGCGACATCGTCAATATCGACGTGACGCCGCTGCTCGACGGCTGGCATGGTGATTCCAGCCGGATGTATCTGGTGGGCGACGTGCCGCTCAAGGCGCGCCGCCTGGTCGACGTGACGTACGAATGCCTGATGATCGGCATCGAGCAGGCCAAGCCTGGCGCGCGGCTGGGCGATATCGGCGCGGCGATCCAGGCCCATGCCGAAAAGCAGCGCTATGGCGTGGTGCGCGATTTCTGCGGGCATGGCCTCGGCCGCCTGTTCCACGATGCCCCCGAAGTGGTGCACGCCGCCCGCGCGGGCACCGGCCCGGTGCTCAAGCCCGGCATGTTCTTCACGATCGAGCCGATGATCAACCTGGGCAAGCCCGCCGTGAAGATCCTCGACGATGGCTGGACGGCCGTGACGCGCGACCGTTCGCTGTCTGCTCAGTTCGAACATTCGATCGGCATCACCGAAGACGGCTGCGAGATCTTCACCACCAGCCCCAAGGGCCTGCACAAGCCGCCCTACGCCGCCTGATCCCATGATCTGCCAAGGCAGGGCCTGCCCAAAAAACAGGCAGCCCCTGCCTTTTATTTAAGCACTTTTACGTCGCGTCTGCGCAACAACCCGCATGATTTTGCACAATGTTGGGTTGCATTCTTTCTTTCCCCGTGCATTTCCCGCTTTCGCACCGGGCGGCAATGGCCTAGGGCAATGTGCTTAACAGTGGCACGATTCTTGTTAGGATCGGCTCTGCGGACACGAGGAACATGCGCCTGCCCACACTTTCGTGGTGCAGCGCGGCATCAAGTGCAGGGGTCAGGAACCGGTGAAGAAGATCGAAGCGATCATCAAACCCTTCAAGCTCGACGAAGTGAAGGAAGCGCTGCACGAAATCGGCGTTTCGGGCATCACCGTGACCGAAGCCAAGGGTTTCGGCCGCCAGAAGGGCCATACCGAGCTCTATCGCGGCGCGGAATACGTCGTCGATTTCCTGCCCAAGGTGAAGCTCGAGGTCGTCGTGGCCGACGCCCTGGTGGAGCGCGTGGTGGAAGCCGTGGCGGCTGCTGCACAGACCGGCCGCATCGGCGATGGCAAGATCTTCGTGATCCCCATCGAAAGCGCCCTGCGCATCCGCACCGGCGAACGCGACAACGACGCGATCTAAACGAATTTCGCCGCAGCGTGCGCCTGGCCTCCACTTTGGGTGGAGGGCAGACCGGCGGTGCGGCGGGTGAAGCGGGGGTGGCCTTGGGACGGGCGGCCTCCTTTTCCAACCACCCCTGAAGCCCGCGCCACTTATCCAGCGGGCAAACAGAAGGACCAGCGATGGCAAGTGCAAAGGACATCCTCGCCCGTATCAAGGAAGAGGAAATCGAGTGGGTTGATCTCCGCTTCACCGACCCCAAGGGCAAGTGGCAGCACCTCACCATGGTGTCGTCGGTCCTGGGCGAAGACGAACTGGAAGACGGCCTGATGTTCGACGGCTCGTCGATCGAAGGCTGGAAGGCCATCAACGAGTCGGACATGATCCTCAAGCCCGACCTCGACTCGGTCTTTGTCGATCCGTTCTCGGCCACGCCGATGCTGATCATCAACTGCGACATCGTCGAACCGTCGACCGGCGAACTCTATTCGCGCGATCCGCGTTCGACCGCCAAGCGCGCCGAAGCCTTCCTCAAGTCGACCGGCATCGGTGACACCGTCTATGTCGGCCCGGAAGCGGAATTCTTCCTGTTCGACGACGTCAAGTTTTATGACGGCTATGACGGCAACGGCTTCAAGATCGACGACATCGAGCTGCCGACCAACTCGAACAAGGACTATGAAGCCGGCAACCTGGCGCACCGTCCGCGTGCCAAGGGTGGCTACTTCCCCGTCGCCCCGGTCGACAGCTGCGTCGACATCCGCGGCGAAATGGTTTCGACCATGCTCGAAATGGGCCTGCCCTGCGACAAGCACCACCACGAAGTGGCCTCGGCGCAGCACGAACTGGGCCTGACCTTCGGCACCCTGGTGCAGACCGCCGACCGCATGCAGATCTACAAGTATGTCGTGCAGCAGGTTGCCCAGGCCTATGGCAAGACCGCCACGTTCATGCCCAAGCCGATCATGAAGGACAACGGCTCGGGCATGCACACCCACATCTCGATCTGGGATTCGGGCAAGCCGCTGTTCGCCGGCAATGGCTATGCCGGCCTGTCAGACCTGTGCCTGTACTTCATCGGTGGCGTGATCAAGCATGCCAAGGCGCTGAACGCCTTCACCAACCCCACCACCAACAGCTACAAGCGCCTGGTGCCGGGTTATGAAGCGCCGGTGCTGCTGGCCTATTCGGCCCGCAACCGTTCGGCCTCGTGCCGCATCCCCTATGGCGCCGGCGCCAAGGCCAAGCGCGTGGAATTCCGTTTCCCCGATGCGATGGCCAACCCCTACCTCGCCTATGCTGCGCTGCTGATGGCTGGCCTCGACGGGATCAAGAACAAGATCCACCCGGGCGAAGCCATGGACAAGAACCTCTACGATCTGCCGCCGGCCGAACTCGCCGCCGTGCCGACCGTGTGCGGTTCGCTGCGCGAAGCGCTGGACTCGCTGGCCGCTGACCACGACTTCCTGCTCGATGGCGGCGTGTTCACCAAGGACCAGATCGAAAGCTACATCGAACTCAAGTGGCCCGAAGTGTTCCGTTGGGAAACCACGCCTTCGGCCGTCGAATTCGACATGTACTACAGCTCGTAAGCGAGTTGGCCTTGCCGCAGCGATGCGGCAGGCACGAAAGACAGACGCCCGGACCCCACGCGGTCCGGGCGTTTTTCGTGTCCACCATGCTGCATTGCAAGAGTTATCCACAGCCTGGATGAATGCAGGATAAACGGCCCGCCGCGAGCGGTGAAGCGTGGGAACCCCGGGTTCCAGAATCCGCCGCAAACCCTAAGGTGCAGGCCATGCTTCGCACCGCACTCACCGCCCTGGCCGCCTTCGCTTCGCTTGCTGCACTGCCGAACGTGGCCCATGCCCGGCTGCAGTGCGTGACCTATGCCCGCCAGGTTTCCGACGTGCAGCTTTCGGGCAATGCGCGCGATTGGTGGGGCAATGCGGCTGGCACCTATGCCCGCGGGCAAGAGCCCAAGGCCGGTGCCGTCCTCGCGTTCCGCGCCTCGCGCTCGATGCCCTATGGCCACGTCGCCGTGGTCAGCAAGGTGGTCGATGCCCGCCACGTGATGATCAACCATGCCAACTGGTCTCGCCCCGGCATGGTCGAACGCGGCGTGATGGCGGTTGACGTGTCGGCCGCTGGCGACTGGTCGGAAGTGCGCGTGTGGTACGGCCCGACCCAATCGCTCGGCATGCGCCCCTCGCCCGCCTTCGGCTTCATCTACCCGCACGGCGCCCCGGCCAGCGCCGCCCCGGTCACCCAGACCGCCGCGATCGAACTGGCTATGGTGGACAAGGCGCAGGGCTGAACCCTCCGCGCTGCACCAAGGCAACAGAGCCGCCCTTTTGGGGCGGCTTTTTGTTGGGCGGGGCGATCAGGAAGCGGGGGGGGGGGGCGGGGGGGCGCGGGGGGGGGGGGGGGGGGGGGGGGGGGGGGGG
>CAYXUN010000033.1:0-3797 GCA_964468165.1 uncultured Novosphingobium sp.
GCTTACGCCACTCCCGCCAACCCTCTCACCCGCCGCGGTGAATAAGACAGGCTAAGTCGTTCCCCTCGCCATTGAACCCGTCCACACGCCCTAATCAACCGCGTTGCGCCGCCCCAAAATGCGCTCGAACGGCAGGCTGACGATGGCCTTGACGATCGTGGTATCGGCATTGGTGCCATAGCCGTGGCCAACCCCCAGGTTGAGCGCCCAGCGCCCGAGGTCCACGTCGGCCACGGCAAAGATCGACTGGTCGCTGCCATGCAGGTTGCCGAAATGGGCAAAGCTGCCCGTGCCGTTGTAGCTTTCTATGCCCAGCGAGACCTTCTTCGTCATTGCATAGGCAACGCGGGTGTCGAACTCGACTTCCGGGGAATGGCCGACCGGGCCTGACACCACGAAATCGACATTGGCGTTTTCGGCGAGGGTCCACTTGCCCAGCCGCGTGCCGACGATGCCCTTGAGTTCGGCATTCCACGGATTGATGTCGAGCTTGTGATCGACGTGGCCGATCTCGAAATTGGCGCCCCACCACCAGTTCTGCCCGGGTCGGCGCGGCGCGATGAACTTGAGCCGGGTCTTGACGCCGCCCGGATCGAGCCGGCCCTGCCCGTCGAGCGTCGCCAGCGGCAGATAGAGCCCCGCTTCCAGATAGGGCGTGATGCCATAGGAGAATTCAGGCGTGACGCGCAGGCGGTGCAGCGCCTGCTGCGCCCCGGCATAGTCATCGGTGGTGGTGCCATCGGCCACATAGTTGATGTGGGTATCGAGGCCGAAATGGCCGGGCTGGTCCATCTCGTCCATGTAGACCTGGATTTCCTCGGGCGCGGCCAGGGCCGGCTGCGCCAGCGCCACGCCTCCAGCCCAAGCTGCCAGGGCCACACTCTGCCTCACCACACGCCACGCCATGCCAAACGCCCCTCAAAGGAGCGCCGCCGATAGCAAATCGCCATCGGCCGGAATAATTACAAAATGCCAACGTGCCCCTGTGGCTCAGGTCAGCGCGTAATACTTTACGTGGTTGCCATCCGGGCGCCGCTCGCCCACGCCGATGAACACGTGCCGCGTCAGCCAGTCGTGCGGGCCCTTGCTGGTCTCGAACGTGGGCTGCGCGCGCAGATAGTATTCCGCATGCGGAACCGGCGCGCCGCCGGCAAAAGCCCAGGCGCGCAAGCGATCCATCGTGCCGGCCTCGCGCCCCCACAGAAAGCCCTTGTTCTGCATGTAGATCAGCGTGCCATCGTCCACTTCCAGCACATAGCGCGCATCGAACACGGCAGTGTCGTCACTGCGGAAGAACGCATAGTCCCCGCCCGAATTGGGCACCGCCCGGCCCTTGAGGCGCGGCCCTTCGAACACCCCCTCGTCGACATAGACCGCGCTGCGCATGCCGCCGCTGGGCAGGTCGGGAATCATCTGCACCCGCGTGAATTTCAGCGTGCAGGCAAAGGCGAATTCCAGGCGGGGATTGTCGAGCGTGGAAAAGTCCATGAGGAAGCGGCCCGTTCGGTTCAATAGTTGGAAAGGATGGTCAGGCTCGGCCCGTCGAGCGGCTTGCCGGCCTTCTGCTTGGCCAGTTCATCGGCCCGCGTCTTGCCCTGCAGATCGATCAGGTAGGCATGGATCGCATCGGCATCATCGGGGCGCAAGACGTCGTCCCAGCGCGGCATGCCGGCCGGCAGCAGCGCGCCTTCCAGCACGATCTGCCTGAACGCCTCGTGCGTGCCGGGCTGCATGCGGCGCAGGTCTGGCGCCATGGAGCGGTGGATATTGGCATGGCAGATCGCGCAGTTGGCAAAGAACAGCCCCTGCCCGCGCGCGATCGTCGCCGCAGTCACGCCCGGCGCCTGAGCCGGCGGCGGCGGCGCCACCTCCAGCGGGGGCAGCAGCGGCGGCAGCGGCACCTTGCCCCCGTCCAGGCGGAAGACCAGCAGGCGGTTCTGGTTACCGCGGCTGTAGGCCGCCGAATAGCGCGGGGTAAAGGCCCAGCCGCCCCCGCCCCAGCCCGCCTGCACGGCGATATATTGCACGCCGCGCACGGCATAGGTGATCGGCGCGGCCATGATCGGGCTGCCGGTCTCGATCGTCTTCAAGACGGCGCCATTGCGCGCATCGCGCACCACCAGCTTGCCCGACAGCGTGCCCTGCACGATCAGGCCCGATGCCGTGGCCAGCACGCCGCCGCGGTCCTGCCAGCCTTCGCTGTCCACCGCCCACACGGTCTTGCCGGTAAGCGGATCGATCGCGCGCAACTGGCTCTTGCCGGGATCGGCCTTGACCTGGGCATAGGCCGGCAGCGCCTTGATCGCCTGCGCCATGGGCGGCGGCAGCGTTTCCGTGGCCGCGACCACATCGGGAGTAAAGATCAGCGCAGCATCGTTGTTGAGCGCGCGGGCGCGATAGGGCTTGGCGCCGGGCGTCATGAAGATCAGGTTGCCGATATCGGCCACCGATCCATAATAGAGGCCGGTCTGCGGGCTATAGGCCGCCGGAAACCAGTTGCGCGCCCCCACGGTGGAGGGAAACACGATTCTGGGCCCATCGGTATAGTCCGCAGCTTCCCGCATCACGATCGGCTTCATCCTGCCCGGTTCGAAGCCCTTGATCCAGTTGGCCCGCGCAATGCCGTTGGCGCGCAGCACCAGGCCGGTCTTGCGATCGATCACATAGAGGAAGCCATTCTTGGGCGCATGCAGGATCACCCCGCGCGTCTGCCCGTCCACCGCCATGTGCGTCAGGATCATCGGCTGGGTCGAGGTGAAATCCCAATTGTCTTCGGGCGTTTCCTGGTAATGCCAGACCATCCGCCCGGTCTTGGGATCGAGCGCGACGAGCGAGCCGAGATAGAGATTGTCGCCCCCGGCAGGCGACCGTTTCGACCGCGCATAAGGCCCGCCATTGCCGGTGCCGACCAAGACATAGCCGGTCTCGGGATCATAGTTGATCGCATCCCACGGCGCGCCACCGCCGCCCACGTCCCAGCGGCTCTTGGGGTCCCAGGTCTTGAGCGCAGCTTCGAGTTCGGGGGTTTCCTGGGGGCCCAGCGCGGGATCATGCGGCACCACGTGCCAGCGCCAGCGGATCGCCCCGGTCTTGGTGTCGAGCGCGGTGACATAGCCGCGCACGTCATACTCCGCGCCGCCCATGCCGATGACCACCAGGTCGCCGGCCACTTCGGGCGCGCCGGTGGAATTGTCGCCGCGCTTGCGGTCTTCGATGAAATCGGTCTTCCACACCACGGCGCCGGTTTTGGCGTCGAGCGCGTACATCCACCCGTCGAGCGCGGCGATGAACACCTTGCCGCCTGACACCGCCAGCCCGCGGTTGACCATGTCGCAGCACGCCGTGCGGTTGCGCTGCATGTCCACTTCTGGCTCGAACCGCCAGAGTTCTCGCCCGGTTGCCGCATCATAGGCATAGGCACGCCCGGCATTGCCGGCGACATAGAGCACCCCGCCCACCATCACCGGGCTGGCTTCCTGCCCGCGCGCGGTGCCCAGGTCTGCTTCCCAGGCCAGGCCCAGCCGCGCCACGTTGGCCGGGTTGATGGCATCGAGCGTGGACCAGTGCGTCTTGCCCGCATCCCCGCCCGGTTCGATCCACTCGCTGCCCGCGCCTTGGGTAAGCGGCGCCGCCGCGGCCAGCGTCAGGCTTGCCGAGGCCAGAATAGCCAGGTTGCGCCAGCGCCCTTGGCCAAGGGAAAAGCCCTCCTTCTCCCCCTCCTCCTCACAGGAAGGGGTCGGGGGGTGGTTGACCCATTGCCCCACATGTCCACCCCCCCCCGCCCCCCCCAAAAAAAA
>CAYXUN010000033.1:3820-18746 GCA_964468165.1 uncultured Novosphingobium sp.
GCAGCCGCGCGCCCCGCCCGGCCCTTCGACAAGCTCAGGGCGAACGGGAACCAGGTAAAGTGAGCCGTTCGGGCTGAGCTTGTCGAAGCCCCCCGCACCCATCCCCAAATCCCGCGCATCACAGCGCATCCCATGGGCTGGGCATGCGATAGGGCACGGTGATGAAATTGGCCTCGATCTGCTCGATCATGCCGTGGTCGATCTTGAACAGCTCGGAGATGTAGAAGCTGTGCGGCCGGCGTACCGGGCTTTTCACGGTGCGGCCATCGGTCAGCTGGTATTCGTCGATCCGTCCGGAATGATCGATGAAGCCGAACGCCAGCACCAGCCCGCGCTCCTCGTCCACCAGGGGAAAGCGGCGCGCGCGCAGTTCGTCGTCATAGCGATAGTTGCCCATGCGGAACTGCTCTTCGCAACCCAGCGCGGAAACCGGCACGATCTTGGCAAATTCCGGGTTGCGCGTGGTCTGCACGCCGTTTTCCACCCGCTGGCAATCGGGGTGGAACCGCGTGTGGATGGTGCCATCGTTGCGCTGCAGCGTATCGAAATAGCCGTTGGACAGCCGCACCATCTCTGCGCGGTCCACCGGGCTTTCCGGCTCGCGGTGCAGGATCGGCTTGTCCCAATAGCGCGGGTTCTCGAATTTGATGCCGCTGTCTGATTGGCGCACGATCAGCAGTTCGGCTTCCGCCACTTCGCCCGCCTCGTTCAGGGCCAGCCGCACGGTCAACGCCGATTCCTCGATCGCCTCGATCAGCGTGCCGAAATAACCCACCTGGCGGGTGCGCACATCGGCAAAGCGCAGGCGATAGTCGCCCAGCCCCTGCACCGTGCCCCACACGCCATCGTCGGTGGCCAGCATCACATTGTTCTCGGAAAACAGCGCATCGCTGGCCCAGTTGACCTGGGCCGATGCCCCTTGGCCCAGTGCGGCCAGAAAGGCATCGAGTGCGGCATAGAGGGCCTCGCGGTCCATCGTCTCTCCCTTTTCGCGGCCTTGGGGCAACAAGCCTTTGACGCGGTTATGCAACCGGCATATCCTATCAATTGTTAGAATGAAAGGGGGGAGATACCCCCTTGGCGCAGATGCAGCCCGGGAGAAATGCCGATGTCCAGAACGCCCGCCGAACAGGCCCTGCTCGATCGCGTACTGGCGATGTACCACGATGTGCTGATCGCGATGGATAGCGGCGCCGTCGATCGCTACATCGCGCCCACTTATGTCCAGCACAGCTCGCTGGCAGAGCCGGGCGTGCCCGCGCTCAAGGCCTTTCTCGACCGCGTCCGCCACGAATCGCCCGATGCGCGGCAAACCATCCATCGCAGCTTCGTCGATGGTGATCACGTGGTGGTGCACACCCATGTCCAGCGCTGGCCAGGCGATCCCGGGCTGGCCGTGGTCGATATCTTCCGGTGCGAGGGTGACATGATCGTGGAGCACTGGGACGTGATCCAGGACGTGCCGACCGCGCCGGTCAATCCCCTGCCGATGTTCTGAAAGGCCCCACGATGCGCTTTGACAACGCCTGCGTCGCCATCCTGGGCGGCAATTCCGGCATCGGCCTTGCCGCCGCGCGCCAGTTCGCCGCCGAGGGCGCGCGCTTGGCACTAACCGGCCGCAACCCGCAAACCCTGCACGAGGCGGCCGAGGAACTGGGCGCGCTGGCCGTGCGCGCCGACATGGGCGATGTAGCGCAGACCCGCGCTGCCCTGGCCGAGATCGAGCAGGTCCTGGGCGGCATCGACGTGCTGTTCGTCAACGCCGGGGTCGGCGGCTTTGCCATGGTGCCCGAGGTGACCGAGACGTTCTGGGACGATATCCACACCGTCAACCTGCGCGGCGCGTTCTTCGCGATCCAGCATGCGCTGCCGCTGATGCGCGATGGCGGCGCCATCGTCATCACCGGCTCGATCGGATCACTTGCCGCCGTGCCGGGCAACGTTGCCTATGCCGCCGCCAAGGCGGGCCTGCGCGCCATGGCGCGGATCGTGGCCAAGGAACTCCTCCCCCGCCGCATCCGCGTCAACCTGATCAGCCCCGGCCCCACCGAAACCGAAATCTTCAAGCGCGATGCCAGCGCCGAACAGATCGCCAGCATGCGCGACATGCTCTCCGCCGTGGTGCCGATCGGCCGCATGGGCACGGCCGAAGAAGTGGCCAGCGCCGCGCTGTTCCTGGCCAGCCGCGAGGCCAGCTTCATCAACGGCATCGATCTCTATGTCGATGGCGGGTGCATCGAATTGGGGTGAGATGGAGTTGCCACCATTTTGGAATGTGTGCCGGATAATATCGCCTTGTTACAGTCACAGCTTGTCGATACGCCGATGCCTACGGACGTTGCGTCATGGGGAGGAATTGGGTGACTTCAGCAATTTTCAAAGCGGCAGCGCTCGCGCTGTGCGCAGCCGCACCGCTCGGCCTGGGTATGCAGGCAGCCACGGCGCAGACCGCGCCGGCGGCCAAAGCACTGCCGGCCAACACCATGGTCCAGGTGACGCCGGAAGCCGAAATCTCGTCCAAGAAGATCAACCTGGGTGACAAGGTCGGCTTTGCCGTGGTCAACGATGTAACCGACGGCGGCCAGGTGGTTATCCCGCGCGGCAGCCACGTTGAAGGCGCGATCACCTTCAAGACCGGCAAGGCCATCGGCGGCAAGTCGGGCAAGTTCGAGGTGACCTTCGAAAAGATCACCGTGGGCGGCAAGACCTACGCCATGAAGGGCACCCACCGCCAAGAGGGCAAGGGCAACACCGTCGCTGCCGTGTTCGGCAGCATGCTGGTCAGCGGGCGTTCGGCCGTGATGCTGCCGGGCGACTTTGCCAATGCCTTTACCAACGAGGCGATTCCGTACTGATCAGGCGCGCCTGACTACGGGAACAGACAAGGGGCCCGGCCGCGATCCAGTGCGGCCGGGCCCTGCTCTTTTTCAGCGTTCAAAGCCCCTCGGGCAGGGCGTCGAGCAGCATGGTCTTGGTTTCGACATAGGGCATCAGCCCTTCGGGCCCGCCCTCGCGGCCCACGCCCGATTGCTTGAAGCCGCCGAACGGCAGGCCAAAATCCATGCGCAGGCCATTCTGGCCAAAGCCGCCGGTGCGGATGCGCCGGCCGATCGTCCAGGCCGCCTGGGCATCGTGCGTCAAAACCGAACCGTTGAGGCCATAGGCGCTGGCATTGGCCACCGCGATCGCCTCTTCCTCGTCCTCCACCGGGATCAGCGCCAGCACCGGGCCAAAGATCTCTTCCTGGGCAATGGCATCGGCATTGTTCACATTGGCAAACAGCGTCGGCTCGATGAAATAGCCACGGTTGAGGTGGCTGGGGCGGTTGCCGCCGGTCACCAGGTCAGCGCTGGCCTTGCCTTGCGCGATATAGCCTTCGATCCGCTCCAACTGGCGCTGCATCGCCACCGGGCCAAGCTGGGCGGCGGGGTCATCGCTATGGCCGATCACCACGGCCCGCATTTCCCGGGCGATGGCATCGGCCAGTTCATCATGGCGCGCGCGCGGCACGATCACCCGGCTCAGCATCGCACAGACCTGACCGCTCATCATCGTGATCGTGCCGGTCAGCAGCTTGGCAGCGTGATCGATGGCGAAATCATCGCGCACGATCGCGGCAGACTTGCCCCCCAGTTCCAGCGTGCAGCGCGCCACGCGCCCGGCGCAGACCTGGCCGATCCGCTTGCCCGCCACGGTCGATCCGGTGAAGCTTACCTTGTCCACGCCGGGGTTGTTGACCAGGTGATCGGCGGCCTCGCGATGGCTGGGCACCAAGTTGACCACGCCGGGCGGCAGGCCCGCGGCCTCTGCCGCCTCGGCAATGAGATAGGCTTCCAGCGGGGTTTCGGGCGATGGCTTCATCACCACGCAGCATCCCGTCAGCAGGGCATAGGCCACCTTGTTGGCCATGATGCCGAACGGGCCGTTCCACGGCGCGATGGCCGCCACCACGCCCACCGGTTCCTGCACGATCAGCGCTGCTGCGGCAGCATGGCTGGGGCGCTGCTCGATAAAGCGAAACTCTTGCGCAAAGCCGGCGATGCCGTCGAGCGCGAACAGCGCCCCCTGGTGCATCGGCCCGGCAAAACTGGCCAGCCCGCCGATCTGCGCCGTCCAGGCGCGGGCAAGTTCATCGGCGCGCGGGCGCAGATGATCGATCATGGCGCGAAACGCGGCGATGCGCTGGGCCGGGGGCGTGGTGGGCCAGGGGCCATGATCGAACGCCGCGCGCGCAGCCGCGACGGCGGCATCCATGTCTGCCGCGTCGGCCTCGGCCACGCAGGCCACGACCTGCTCGCTATCAGGCGAAATCACCTCGATCAGGCGGCCGCTGTGCGCGGGCACCCATTGCCCGCCGATATAGAGGCGTTCGGGATGGGCGATATGAACGCCGTGGGGAAGCAGCATGGACAATTCCTTTGATCAAACGCGGCTGATCGCGCGGGGCCGGCGTCAGGCAGCAAGCGGCGGTGGCAGCGCGCATTCCACCTTCTCGATCCGGCCCTGCCGCGTGGTATAGAAGATGAACTGGCGGATTTCCTGCACCTCGCCGGCGCGGATGGGAAAGAAGCCGGTTGCACCCTTCGCATCCAGTTCGGCGCGGGTCAGGTCACGCAGCGCCTCGATCCGCACGATCGCATCCACCGCAGTTGCCGTCTCGCTGGCGGCAAAGTTATGGATCGAAACGGTTTCCTTCACGCAGGAATGCAGCCAGGCATAGAATGCCTTGAGCTCTTCCCGGGTGGTGATGACAATGCCGAAGAATTCCATGCGCGGCGGATCGACATAGAAATCGGCAACGCCGTCATAGTCCCTGGCGTTGAACGCGGCGAGATAGCGTTCATAGCCGGCGCGATCGAGCATCGGCGGTCTCTCCCCTGGCCTGGCCGGATTCGGCCCTTCACCAACGCTAACAAATGATACGGTTGGGGCAAGCACAATCCGTGCAGCTCACGCGCCAAACGAAAAGGGGCAGCCCGCAAAGGCTGCCCCTTTCCCCTCATGACCGGAAAAGCGATCAGAACTTCTTGGCGACACTCAGCGCCCATTCGCGCGGGCGGCCCACATTGCTGTAAACCGTGCCGGCCGAGGCATAGAGCGCCGAGAAGCGGATCGGCAGGTAGTAATACTTGTTGAACACGTTCTGCACTTCGAACGCGACGGTAAGGTCTTCCTTCTCGTTGCGCCACGTCAGGCGCGCGTTGCCCAGGGCAAAGGCCGGGTTGTAGTCCAGCGCGCTGGTGGGCGTGAGGCGGCCGATGTTCTGCTTGCCGGTATAGGCAAGGTCAAACCGCGGGGTGAGCGAGCCATGGCCCTCCACCGGGATGCGGTACTGGATGCCCAGGCTGCCGCGCCAGTGCGGCGTGACGATCGGGTCCTGCAGCTGGATGGATTGGCCCACCGTCGGCCCCAGGCGCTTCCATTCGCCGTCGATCCCGCTCAGCGTGGCGTCGATGTCCAGCCCTTCGACCGGGCGTGCGGTCAATTCCGCTTCGGCGCCCCACATCTTGCCATCGCCCGCATTGCCCACCGCGGCGCAGGGGAACGGATCGGTGCCGATCGGGAAGCCGTCGAGCACCGAGCAATCGGCGAGGTTGAGCTGGATATTCTTGTAATCGTTCACGAAGCCCGAAAGGTTGAAGCGCACCTTGCGATCGAACAGGTCAGACTTGATGCCGATTTCATAGGCGGTGAGCGTTTCGGGCGTGAACGTGCCGTTGACCGCCTGGTTCTTGGTGAACGGCCGCGCCGTCACGCCGCCGCCCTTGAAGCCGGTGCTGACCGTGGCATAGGCCAGCAGCTCGGGATTGAAGCGATAGTCGACCGACAGGCGCCAGTCGAGCTTGCTGCCGTTGTAGTTCGCGACCGAGCCATTGAGCGCGCCCACGCCGAACGGATCGACCAGCGGGCCGCCGGCCCAGTTCTGGCGCACGAAGGTATAGTCCTTGTGCTCCTTGGTATAGCGCAGGCCACCTGTAATGGTCAGGCCGGGGGCCGCGTGCACGAACACCGTGCCGAAGGCGGCCTTGCTGTTGGCGTTGACCGGATCGTTGCCCTGGAACTGCAGGAACAGGAACGGCGCGCCGTGGCCGATGTAGCGGATGTCCTGGCGGGTGAAATAGACCGAGGTCTGGTCGTTGTAGAACCCGCCGATCGTCCAGTCCGCCAGATCGCCGATCTTGCCGTTGAGGCGCAGTTCCTGGCTGAAGAAGTGGAAGCGCAGGTCGTTGTAGCCGGCGCCGGCAATGTTCGGATCGGGGGTGAAATCGTCGTCGGTGCCGAACGTCTGCTTGTATTTGCGATAGGCAGTGATCGACACCAGCTTGAGATCGTCGGTCAGGCCCACGGTGAGGTTGCTGGAAACGCCCCAGCCGGAAAACACCGTGTTGCGCGGCATCGAATAGCTTTGCGCCGCCTGGCCACCGGCCCCCATGTACCAGCTGGCATAGGTGCAGCGCGGGCCGCACATGAAATTGATGCCGTCGGTCTTGGTGGTATCGTCCACCGTCACCACGCCAGCCGCGTTGGAGCGGTTTTCGTAGGTATAGTCGCCGGTAACGACCCAATCGATGCGGTCATTGGGGTTGTAGCGCAGCGATCCGCGCAGGCCCGAATAGTTCTTTTCGCCCAGCTTGCCGGTGACGCAGTTGGTCGGGACGTTGGCCCCCGCCGTCAGGCCCAGGCTGTTGCCAGGGTGCGCGCAGCCATAATCGACCACGTCGACATAGCCATCCTGGCGCTTGTACACGCCCGACACGCGGGCATAAAGCCCATCGGCCAGCTGGAAGTTGAGGCTGCCACGCAGGTCGACGCGGTTGCGCGCGCCATAGACCGCTTCGAGCTGGCCGGAATCGCCCGGCTGCGGCTTGACCGAGAACATCTTGATCGCGCCACCGATCGAGTTGCGGCCCGTCAGCGTGCCCTGCGGCCCGCGCAGCACTTCCACCCGATCGAGATCGAGCAGGTCCATCACCGAGCCGGTCAGCGTGGCGTAATAGACATCGTCGACATAGATCCCCACACCCGGTTCATAGGCGGGGTTGAAGTCTGCCTGGCCGATGCCGCGGATGTAGGCCGCCATCGACGAGCCATAGGCGCCGCCCATCTGGGTGAGCTGCACGTTGGGCGCTTGCGCCGCGATCTGCGAGATATCGGTCTGGTTGCGCGCGGCGAGCAGCCCGGCATCGACTGCGGTGATCGACAGCGGCGTATCCTGCAGGCGCTGGTTGCGGAACTGCGCGGTCACCACGATTTCACGGATGCCCTGGTCATCGCCAGCGGCGGCAGCCTGCGCGTCACCTTGCGGGGCTGGTGCCTGGGCGGTTGCCTGACCCTGGGGCGCGGGTTCGGCGGCATGCGCCGCAGCGCCCAGGGCAAGTGCCATGGCGGTGGCAGTGCCGGCACCAAAAAGCCGCACCAAATGCGTGTTGGGAATCATGCTGGCCATAAGCCCCTCTCCTGGATCGGCCCGTTATCGAGCCTCGTTCTGTTTGTTAGTTAGGCATACTAATTAGCAGAGCGCAAGAGGGCGTTTTCAGCCACGCCCGGATAATAACATCTGATGCAATCCAACAACAAGCCCTATCGCGCGCCGCGCCGTCAAAACCCGCAGAATTCCGCGCGGTTTACCATGCAGCGCAGCAATTCACGCGGCCCCTTGCCGCTCTTGCCAAGCTTGTCATAGTAAGCGCCATGACCAGCCGCACGCCGCAGCCAGCAGCCCTTGCCGAACCTCCCCGCAACGCCATGGACGGCGTGGACGAGGATGCCGCCCTGCTGGTGGACCTGTTGAAACTTGCCACCTTTGTTTCCAATCCCATGCGCACCGGCGTGGCCGAGCCGCTGGACCTGGCGCCCACCGATCTGCGCATCATCCTGGCGCTGGGCGGCGAAGGCGAAATGGCCGGGCATGAGCTGTCGGACATCATGGGCGTGCCGCCGATGAACGTCAGCCGCGCGCTTGTTGCGTTGCACCAAAAGGGCCTGGTCGAACCGGGCGAAGACCTGCGCAACCGGCGGCGCAAGCCATTCCGCCTGAGCACGGCCGGCCAGGCCATGTTCGATCGCACCGTGCCGGCCATGGCCCAGGTGAGTCGCCAGCTGTTCGCCGATTTCAACGCGCGCGACCGCGCCACCTTCCGCCGCGCCGCCGGCCGCCTGTTGACGCGGATGACGCAGTGGGAAGGCAGCAGCGACGGCTAGGTCACCCTTCGCAGCCAATCGAGCGGGCCCCCGGATCACGTCCGGCGTGACGAAAAAAAAGAGAACCAATCTAGCAACTTACCGTCACCCCGGACTTTATCCGGCGTCCAGCTACCGTGCGGCCCACCATGCACGCACACCCGCCGCTCAGGGCCACTTCTGCTGCATCGGGGTGAAATCGCCCACGGCAAAGGCGGCGGCCAGCACCGGGTGGGCAAAGCTCATCGGCACTTCCTGGCGATGCGGCCAGGTTTCGCGCACTTGCGTTTCAGGCAGGATCACATCGGGGCCGATGGGATTTTCGGGATAGCACATCACCGCCGGCTGCAGGTGGGCCGTGGTCTTGGCCCAGCCGGTTTCGTAATCGGCCTGCCACTGCATCATGTAGTCCAGCCGCTTGATCTTCCAGACGCCGTCTTCCTTGACGTAATCGTTTTCGTAGATGCCCGATTCCCAGAATTGTTGCGGCATGCCCTCGGGCTTGGCATCCAGGATCGCATCGTGCCACCCGCCGGCGAGAATGCCGCGGAAGCGGCCCTTGGCGGTCTGCCCGTCGGGCGCCACGGTGATCACGTCCTGCAACTGGAAATGGTCGAGCAGCAGGCCTTTGACCGGCCCGCGCCGCCCGCCGGTGAACAGGTTCTGGAACCAGGTGCCATAAAGGCGCATGATCCCTTCATGGCCGCGATATTCGCCCGACAGGAACACCACCGCGCCATCGCGGGCAAACAGCCCGGCCACTTCCTCGGGCCGGTTGTAGTCGATGTAATAGCCATAGGCCCATTGCAGGCGGCGGATGGCGTTGACATCCTCGATCTGTGTCACCCGCGTTTCCAGGGCGGCAAGGCGCTGTTCCAGGTCGCTCACGATAGGCTCTCCCATTCTGTTTGTTAGTATGCAACACTAACGATTATAACATGGAAGGCGAGAGGAAAAACCATGCAGGCTGAACACGACACGGCTGGCATTACGGACGGCCAGGCGGCCGGCTGGGCGGGACAGGTGGCGCTCATCACCGGGGCTGGCACAGGCATCGGCCTGGGGGTGGCCCGCGCGTTCAGTGACGCTGGCCTGGCGCTGGCCCTGACCTATCGCAACGAGGCGCAGCGCAGCGCCGTGGCCGCGCAATTTGCTGCCGAGGGCCGGCCGCCGCCGCTGTTCCTGCCACTCGATGTCACCGACCGCGCCCGCTGGGCAGAGGTGGTGGCACAGACGGTCGCGCATTTCGGCGCGCTACATGTGCTGGTCAACAATGCCGGGGTCAGCGTGTTCGGCAATACCGATGAAGCCAGCCATGCCGATTACGACTGGATCATGGGCGTCAACTTTGGCGGCGTGGCCAATGGCCTGGTCGCCGCCCTGCCCGCGATCAAGGCGGCCAGCGGTAAGCGCAGCGTGGTCAACATCGCCAGCATGGCTGCCTTCCTCCCCGGCCCGCAGGCGGGAATCTATACTGCCAGCAAGTTTGCCGTGCGCGGATTGACCGAATCGCTGCGCTATAACCTGGCGCCGCACGGCATCGGCTGCGCCTTGTGCTGCCCCGCGCTGACCCGCACCAATGCCTGGGACAGCGCGCTCAAGCGCCCCGATGCATTCGGCGAAAGCGGCTTTGCCCCGGTGAGCGAGGCGGAACTGCGCCAGTTCGGCACCGCGTTCGAGGCCGGCATGGACCCTTACGAAGTGGGGCAAAAGGTCTTTGCCGGCATGGCGCGCGGCGATGGCCTGATCCTGACCCACCCCGAATTCGCCGACGATTTTCGCGAGATCTACGAAGCCAGCCTGGCCGCGCTGCCCGATGAAGTGGCGCCGCCCGCCCGGCTCGAAATCGAACGCCTGCGTCGCGCTGCCATGGCCCAGGCCAAGGCCGGCATCGCGGTGGGCCTGGCTGATCTCACCTGAACCAAATACCGATACCGCTTCCCCGTCCGTCTGCGCTAGACCACGCGCGGACGGGGAATAAGGTTCTGGAGAGACGCGCCATGTGCGACAGCTTGACCGAAGACGACAACGCCCAGTGGCTGGCGATCAACCGCCGCCAATTCGCCGCCATCGGCGCTGGGGCAGCCACCCTGGCGATCGCGCCGGGCTGCGTGGCGGCAGCGCCTGCCGGCCTCGCCACGCAATCGCGGCCGGTCACCATCGAAACCGCCGACGGCACCGCCGATGGCTTTTTCGTCTATCCCGCCACGGGCAAGCATCCGGCCGTGCTGCTGTGGCCCGATATCGCCGGCCTGCGTGAAGCCTATCAGACGATGGCGACGCGCCTCGCCGCTGCGGGTTTTGCCGTGCTGGCGATCAACCACTATTACCGCAACAGCCCGGCGCCGGTGCTGCCCGATTTCGCCGCCTGGCGCACCCCCGAAGGCCAGCAAAAGCTGCAGCCGATGATCCAGGCGCTGACGCCGGAAAAGATCCAGGCCGATGCCGGCAGCTATATCGACTGGCTCGATCGCCAGCCGCAGGTCGATACCGCGCACAAGATCGGCACCCAGGGCTATTGCATGGGCGGCCCCTACACCGTGTTTGCCGCCTATGCCCGCCCCGCCCGCATTGGCGCGGCCGTGTCGTGCCACGGCGCCAACCTGGTCAACGATACCGCGCAAAGCCCGCACAAGCTGCTCGGCCAGACGCAGGCCTCGTTCATCTTTGCCATCGCCCAGAACGACGACGCCCGCGCCCCGGGCGACAAGACCGCGCTGAAGGACGCCGCCGCCGCGGCAGACCGCCCGGCCGACGTGGCGGTCTATCCCGCCCAGCACGGCTGGTGCACGATCGACGCACCGGTTTATGACAAGGTTCAGGCCGAAAAGGTCTGGAGCAAGCTGCTCGCGCTCTACGCCAAGGCGCTGTGATCTAAAGCCTTACCTGGCGCTTGACTGCCACGGGCTTCGACAAGCTCAGCCCGAACGGTGTCTCAGGAAATTTGCCTGTTTCACCGTTCGCCCTGAGCCTGTCGAAGGGCGCCCGCAACCGCTTGACTTAGGCCCGCCCCCCCTATCGCCCCGCCGCCGCGCGCAGCATGGCCAGGTTGGCTTCCACCATTTCGCGCGTCGATCGCGCCGGGCGGCCGGTCAGGCGCGCGACATCGTCGGTGCAGATTTCCAGGAAGCCTTCGCGGATGGCGCGGCCAAAGCTGACCATGTCATCGCTGTTCCACGGCACGCCGGCCACGGTCTGGTCGTCCACCGGGCGGCGCGGAATGCCCAGGCTGTCAAACAGCGCATACTGCGCTTCGTCGGTCAGATCGTGGTAGACCACCGGGCATCCGGTCACGTCAGCCATCATCGCGGCCACTTCGGCAAAGGTTTCCAGCCGGGGGCCGGTGATGTTGTAGATGCGGTTTTCGTGGCCCGGGGTGGTGAGCACGGCCACCGCGCTGGCGATGCAATCGTCGCGCCAGACCATCGCCTCGCGCCCATCGCCGGCATTGGCATACCAGGTGCCGCTCTGCATCACCTGTGGCCCGGCCATCAGCAGCATGGCATCGGCATAATGCGCATCGCGCAGGAAGGTGAAGGCGCAGCCCGAGGCGCGGATCAGGCGCTCGGTCTCGATATGGTCGTGCCGTACTTCGGCCGGATTGGCGGGATCATCGATGCCGATGAAGCTGGTATAGACGATGTGGCGGATACCAGCCGCGACGGCCGCGTCGATCGCCGCCTGGTGCTGCACCACCCGCGCGCCCACGCGGGTGCCCGAAATCAGCAGCAGCACATCGCCGCCAGCCATGGCCGCGGGCAGCGTGGCGGGATGATCGAAATCGCCTTGCCGCACCACGCAGCCCTGCGCCGCGCGCGCGGCCAGCTTGTCGGGCTTGCGGGTGATCAGGATCAGGTCGGCGGCGCGGATTTTCGCCACCAGGGCATCGGCCACGCCGCGACCATAGTTGCCCGATGCGCCGGTGATGACGATCCGCGTCATGCCGCCACGCCCGCGCGCACGGCATCGAGCTGCGCCTGTGGCACCCACCAGCCATGCACCTGCGGGCGCAGGCGGGTGGGGATCTGCACCGTGGCCACCGGCCCTGCCCCCAGGTTGCCGGCATCGATCACCCAGGCAAAATGCTCGAACGCATCCTCGCCGATCTGGTGGTCCACCATGGTCACCAGCCAGCCATCGTGGCCCGGCGTGGCGCTGGGCACGTGCACCGGCTCATTATAGCACCAGCCTGGCTCCATCGGCAGGGCCTGGGTGATCTGCGGGCTGGCGGTGTCCATCCCGTCCAGCCGCACCAGCATGTCGAACATGCCCAGCACCGGCCCGCCCATCACCGGCGGCCCGCGCCGATCAGGGTTCATCGTCAGCATCCACCCTGTCGTATAGCGACGCCCCTGGCTCTTGGCCGGGATGATCGGAAAATCGCCCGGCGGGCCGATCACCGTTTCCGTGACCGGGCCGGCGGGCCCACGCGGATCGACCGTCCAGCGGGTGAGGCCGCCGGTAATCTCCCAGGGCTGCAGGAACAGGCCGGCCGGCTCGCGGATAAAGGCAAAGGCATTGCTGCTCGACAGGCACTGATCGAAATGCAGCAGCCCGTCGGCATCCTCCCAGGCGTTCATCATGTGATAGCAATAGACCCCCTTGGGCCCCTGGAACCACTTGATATCCTTCACGTCGCCATCGCGCGGCATCACGCCCAGCCACGATTCCAGGCCCTGCTCGTGGTGCCAGTGCTCGCCACCGGCCTTCATCCGCTCCAGCTCGGCCGTGGTCGGATAGACCGGGAACAGCGCCCAGTTCCGCGAAATGGTGAAGTCATGCATCATCGCGCAATAGGGCGCATCGAACCACTGTTCCGACTTGAGCGCGCCATCGGCGCCCACGCGGGCATAGGCGATCTTGGTAGAGGCCAGGCCATCGGCCTCGTAGCCATAGAAATAGAGGTCGCCGCTCTCGGGATCGATGCGCACGTGCGCGGTCATCGTTTCGGACTTGAGCAGGCCATCGAAATCGAACGAACCCAGCGTATCGAGCGTGTGCGGATCGATGCGATAGGGCCGCCCGTCTTCCTTGGTCATCAACAGCCGCCCGGCGTGCCACACCGGGGTGGTGTTGGCCACGGTGCGATCCACCCCGGCCACGTCGGGATCGTCGGTAAAGGGATTGCGATACTTGCCAAAACGCGCGCGGCCTGCCGCCTTTTCCGCCTGGTGGCGCGCGGTTTCGACAAAGCGGATGGCATAATCGGCCGTGCCATCGGCATTGAAGCGTACGCGGCTGATCATGCCATCGCCCGACAGGGTGTGATCGTCGGCAAACTTGGGAGCAAAGGCCGGATCGGGCACGGCGCGGAAAAAGGCGCCGCGCACTTCGGGCGGCAAGGTGCCTTCGACGGGCAGCCCTTCAAGCGCCAGTTCAGTGCCCACGGGCGCGTTGAGCCCGATGAAATAGGGGGTTGGCGGAAAGTCGCCCATGGCATCCTCACGTTATCAATTGTTAGAATTGTTCTACCACGCGATGCCCGGTTTTCAAGTGTGTTCGGCCAAACAAAAGGCCCCCTTCCCGGGTGGGAAGGAGGCCCAGCATGCGCCGTCAGGCCGGCGCATTTCGGTAACGCTTGGTCAGAAGTTGCGTTTCACCGTCACCGCCCAGGTGCGCGGCAGCCCCGGCGCCCCGGCGCTGGTGCCGATCGGGCCGAAATTGGCCGTCATCGAGGTGAAGTAATACTTGTTGGTCAGGTTGCGCACTTCGGCACTGACCGACCAGGTATCGGCATCGCTTTTCCAGGTCACGCGGGCGTTGGCCAGGAAATAGTCGTCGATCCGGTTGGTTGCCGTCTGGAATGCCAGCGGGCTGGGCGTGGCGGCAGGGATCTGCGCCGTGTCGACATTGGTGGGATCGACATAGATGTGCGACTGGTAGCTGCCATCCAGGCGCACGGTGACCAGGCCCTTGAGCACGTCGGGAATGTCATAGGAAAGCCCGGCGTTCCATTTCCATTCCGGCGTATAGGGCGGCACCATGCTGGCCGTCACCCCGGTGTTGGCGGTATCGACCGTGGTATACTTGAACTTGAGCCACGAGAGCGAACCGTCGATCGACAGGTGGTCGATCGGGCGGATGGTCGTTTCCACCTCGATCCCCTTCACATGGGCCGAACCCACGTTCTTGGGCTGGAGGCAGGGCGTGGTGGGGAACCCGGCGGTGTTCGGGCAATTCAGCACCGTCAGGATGATGTTCTTGTAATCGTTGAAGAACGCCGAAACGTTGAAGCGCAGGCGGCGATCGAACAGATCGGACTTGAAGCCCACTTCATAGGCCGTGATCGTCTCGGGCCGGAAATCCTCCACCTGGCTGGGATAGAACGGGCGCGGGTTGACGCCGCCCGAACGATAGCCGGTGGAAACCTGGGCATAGGTCATCAACTGGGGCGAGACGCGATAGTCGGCCGCCACGCGCCAATCGAGGCGCGAGGCATCGAAGGTCTTGTACAGCCCGTTGAGCGAGGCCAGCGCGCAGTTGGGCGGCTGGTTCACGCCAAATGGATAGCCGGTGCACGGCTGGATGGTGGAGCCATCGGGATTGTGGCGAACATAGCCATATTCCTTGTGGTCCCACGATTCGCGTAGGCCCCCGGTCAGCGTGAAGGCCTCGAACGGCTTCCAGCTGGCATTGGCAAAGATCGCCTTGTTGGTAGCCGGCGTGGGATCGGGCCCGTGGAGGAAATCGATGCCGGCATAGTTCAGGTCGATGCGCCCGGTGAACATGCCCTTGGCGTGGAAAT
>CAYXUN010000033.1:18756-28718 GCA_964468165.1 uncultured Novosphingobium sp.
AGAACCCGCCCAGCACGAAATCGAGCGTGTTGTTGAGCGCCTTGCCGGTCAAGCGCAGTTCCTGACTCCACTGCGTATTGCTCTGCGCCTGGTTGAGCATCGAGGGCACGACCGGGGCGCTTTCGGCAAACGACCAGTCGGAATCATAGTGGCGATAGGCGGTGATCGATTTCAGCGCCAGGCTGGGCCCGAGCGTCCAGTCGATCGTGCCGGCAAAGCCATAGTTGTCGAGGTTGGAATGGCGGTTGAGCGCCAGCGGCTTGTACGGCACCTGGTGATCGGGCCGCGCCGCATCATAGAACGTGGCATAGCTGACATAGCGCTTGTCATAGCCGCTGAGCGTGTCGCAGCTGTTGCGGCCATTGGGCACGAACCGGCAGTCAAGCGGGATCGGCGCGCCATTGGTGCCATAGAGCCAGGCGCGGTTGGGGTCCTTGGTGACCGGCGATCCGGCGAACTGGGCGATATTGTTGCCATAGATCAGCACCGACGCGCCCGGCTCGTCACGCTCGCGCGTGTAGTCGGCCGATACGTTGACCTCGACATTGGCATCGGGCGTCCAGCGGAACGCCACTTTGCCAGCGGCAAAGCTGGTGCCGCCCAGTGTGCCGACCTGCGGGTTGGCGCCAGTGGCCATCGTCGGCACATTGGTGCCCGGATGGGTCAGCGCATAGTCGAGAATCTTGACATAGCCATCGCGGTTCTTGCTCACGCCAGAGACGCGCATGGCCAGGTTGTCGGTCAGCTTGAGATCGAAATGCCCCCGCAAATCAACGCGATGATAGCTGCCATAGGTGGCTTCGAACGAACCGGAATTGTCGCCCTTGGGCTTCACGCCATAGAGCTTGATCGACCCGCCCAGCGAATTGCGCCCGGCGAGCGTGCCCTGCGGCCCGCGCAGCACTTCGACGCGGTCGAGGTCCATCAGGTCGAGCAGCGAGCCGGTCAGGGTGGGCAGATAGACATCGTCGACATACATGCCCACGCCCGGTTCCAGGGCGAAGTTGGGGTCAGATTGCCCGACGCCGCGGATGAACGCGATGATGCCGGGGCCAAGATACTGATTTTGCGGGGCCAGCGTCACGTTGGGGGTTTGCGCCGCCACTTCGGAAATGTTGGTCTGCCCGCGTGCGGCCAGCATGGCGCCATTCACGGCAGTGATGGCCAGCGGCGTATCCTGCAACTTCTGATTGCGGAACTGCGCCGTCACGACGATTTCGGGCGTGGTATTGCCTGCCGTTTCGGCGGGTTTTTGCGGGGTTTCGGGCGCTGACTGGGCCAGCGCGGGGGTGGCGACAAGCGACAGCAGAGCGGCTGCCGAGCACAGCAGATCGCAGCGAGAAAACGCCATTTCGGTATCCTCCCAAGGATAGCAGCCGGATCGTTCCGGTCTGAAAACCTTGGTATCACATATGCGAAACTTTCAGCAATGCGAAATAGCACTTGGACACGTATAAATCATAACTGTTGCACAAGTGCCCGATTTCATGGCTCCCAGAAGGCGGTGGCACGCATTTCGATGCTGACGCGCGGGGCGGCATCGGCGGGGCAATCGGGCAGGTCGAAGGCGACATGGGGCACATGGGTGGCCCGGCGCGAATCGCTGTCGAACGTCTTGAACACGATCGCTTCATCGGCCGTCAGGTTGGAAAACCAGTACCAGCGATGCGCGGGATTGGCGGCGATGACATAGCTTTCGAACGACCATTCCGGCGCGCCACCGGGCGGATCGAAGATGGCATCGGCGGCAATGCAGTCTGCCCGCGACAGGCTGCGCGCGTCGCACAGCGCCAGCGGCACGTCCTGCGGCGGGGCGGAGAGCGCGCGCCACACGTTGTATTGCGCAACGCGGCTATGCGGGCGGCCGGCGGCCAGGCGCTGGCTCATCGACAGGGCCGAGGCGGGGGATACGTCGATATGGGCAAAGCGCGCCGGCATCGAATTGTCGAGGCTGCCAGCCCGGCCCGAGCGTTCGGAAAAGCGCAGGAGTCCGGCACCGGTTACCTCCACGCGGGTGGCGCCGGTGAGATCCTTGATCAGCGCGGCGATTTCGGGAACGTGCACCGCCTTGACCTGCGCGGCATCGGCAAAGTCGGTCACCGCGATGGCATCGCGCACCAGTTCGAAGCCTTCAACGTCGAGGCTGGTGCCGCGCCCGCGCGCATCGCGGATGGGCATGGCCACCGGCGCGATCTCCACCTCGTCGCGATCGTGGGCGTTGGCGTAATAGCGCGGACGCGCCAGACCGCGCCCCGAATAGGCGATTACCGCTTCCATCCTTGCATCCTTTCCCAAGGCCCGGCGCCATGATTGCGCCGTGGCCCCAATCAAACAAGGCCCGCCACGATGGGCGGGCCTTGATCGTGTGGCTTAACCGGCAGCCAGCTGCTTTTCCAGTTCGCCCAATACCCGATAGCAATCGAGCACCTTGCCCACCGAACTGTTGGGCTCGCGCCCTTCGCGGATCGCGGCGACAAATTCGCGGTCCTGCAACTCGATGCCGTTCATCGACACATCGACATGGCTGACATCGATCGGCTCTTCCTTGCCGTTCACCAGATCATCGTAGCGCGCGATGTAGGTGGCGGTATCACCGATATAGCGGAAGAACGTGCCGAGCGGGCCATCGTTGTTGAACGAGAGCGAGAGCGTGCAGATCGCGCCGCTTTCGCTCTTGAGCTGGATCGACATGTCCATGGCGATGCCCAGTTCCGGGTGGATCGGCCCTTCGACGGCATTGGCCTTGACGATCTTGCCGGCCTGGTAGGCGAACAGGTCCACCGTGTGCGCCGCGTGGTGCCACAGCAGGTGATCGGTCCACGAACGCGCTTCGCCCTTGGCGTTGATGTTCTTGCGACGGAAGAAATAGGTCTGCACGTCCATCTGCTGGACGTTGAATTCGCCGGCCTTGATCTTGTTGTGCACGTACTGGTGCGAAGGGTTGAAGCGGCGCGTGTGGCCAACCATGCAGACCAGCCCGGTTTCCTTCTGCTTGGCCACCACGGCTTCGGCATCGGCCCAGCTATCGGCCAAGGGGATTTCGACCTGCACGTGCTTGCCCGCGTTCATGCAGGCGATCGCCTGCTCGGCATGCATCTGCGTTGGGGTGCACAGGATCACCGCGTCCACGTCGGGCAGCGCCAGCGCTTCTTCCAGCTCGGTGCCGGAATGGCGCGCGCCATACTTGGCCGCCACGGCCGCAGCCTGATCGGCGCGGCGGCTGATCACCGAAACGATTTCGACGCCATCGATATTCTTGAGGCCGTCGAGGTGCTTTTCGCCAAAGGCGCCGGCACCGACCAGGGCAATACGCATGGGGTAACTCCTTCAAACCCCCCTCCCGCTTGCGGGAGGGGATGGGGGAGGGAATGTATTCCCCTCCCTGAAACTTGGCTTGGGGGCAGAGCGAACATGCCCTCCCCCGGCCCCTCCCGCACGCGGGAGGGGAGAACTACGCCGGCACGGTTTCTTCTTCGACCGGTTCGAGCACGAGGTGACCGATCGCGGTGTTGGAGCAGGGAATGTGGTAATGCTTGTGCAGCAGGCGGGTCTTGTCACCCAGCGCGCCGCGCATGATCAGCCACATGACCATCTCGATCCCTTCCGAGCCGGTTTCGCGCAGGTATTCGATGTGCGGAATCCAGCGCGCGGCGTCGGTATCGCCCACCAGCAGGTCCATGAACTTGTTGTCCCACTCGCGGTTGAGCAGGCCGGCGCGCTTGCCTTGGAGCTGGTGGCTCATGCCGCCGGTGCCCCAGATCTGCACGTTGAGATCTTCGGGGAAGCTTTCCACCGCGCGCTTGATCGCCTCGCCCAGTGCCCAGCAGCGGTTGCCCGAGGGCACCGGATAGGTGACGACGTTGACAGCCAGCGGGATGACCTTGGCCGGCCAGGCCTGGGGCTGACCGAACATCATCGAGAGCGGCACGGTCAGGCCGTGGTCCACGTCCATCTCGTTGATGATCGTCATGTCGAATTCATCGAGGATCAGGCTTTGCGCGATGTGCCAGGCCAGATCGGGATGCCCTTCCACCTCGGGCACCTGGCGCGGGCCCCAGCCTTCGTCGGCCGGCTTGTAGCGCTCGCCACAGCCGATCGCGAACGTGGGCACGATCTTCATGTCAAAGGCCGAAGCATGGTCATTGTAGACCAGGATGATCACATCCGGCTTCTGTTCCTTTTCCCACTGCCGGGTCCATTCATAGCCGGCAAAGATCGGGCCGAAATAATCGTCTCCGGTCTTGCCCTGGTCCACCGCCACGCCCAGCAGGGGCACGTGGCTGGAACCGACGCCTGCGGTAATCCGCGCCATGGTCAGTTGTCCTTCCCGGTTTCCTGGGCCCGCGCGGCGGCGGCCAGGTTTTCCTTGATCGAGCGATTGCCTTCGGGCGAGCGGCCGCCGTCCAGCATCATCTGGCGGTATTCCGGCCAGGTCATGTCGGTCATCGTCGAGACCGCCTCGGCAAAGGGCAGGCCATCGGACGAGAACAGCTTGGAGAGGAAATAGACGTTGCCGCCCATATCCAGCAGCGTGTTGTAATCACGCGCCAGCAGCGCCTGCTTGCCTTCCTCGCTGATCTGCCATTCATCGAGATAGGCCCGCTCGTCGGCCTTGAACCGCGCGCGGTTTTCGGCCTTCATCAGGCTCATCGCGAACTGGTTGATATGATAGCCCATGCGCGCCCGCGCGGCGGTGTAGACGCGCGTGCCCGGGATATCGTCAAATTCGGCCAGATAGGCATGAATATCGCGCGGCTTGGCGTCCGGCGCGCCCTTGGTGGTGGTCACAGGCCTCTCTCCTTCAGCTTCTGGTCAAGGCGCGGGAACACGCGGCGGGCATTGCCTTCGAAGATCGCGTGGCGCTGCGCGTCGGAAATGTTCAGCGCGTCGACATAGCGCTTGGTGTCATCGAAATAGTGGCCGGTCTGGGGATCGATGCCACGCACCGCGCCGACCATTTCCGAACCGAACAGGATGTTCTTGGTCTCGATCACCTCGGCCAGCAGGTTCACGCCCGGCTGGTGATAGACGCAGGTATCGAAGAACACGTTGTTCATCAGGTGCCCATCGAGTGCCGGCTTCTTGAGCATGTCGGCCAGGCCGCGATAGCGCCCCCAGTGATAGGGCACCGCGCCGCCACCATGCGGGATGATGAAGCGCAGCGTGGGGAAGCGGCTGAACAGATCGCCTTCCAGCAGCTGCATGAACGCGATGGTATCGGCCGCGATGTAATAGGCGCCGGTGGCGTGCATCGCGGGATTGCAGCTGCCCGAGACGTGGATCATCGCCGGCACATCGAGTTCCACCATCTTTTCATAGAAGGGGAACCAGAATTCGTCCGTGAGCGGCGGATGCTTGAAGTGGCCGCCGCCCGGATCGGGATTGAGATTGCAGCCGATGAAGCCCAGCTGCGTCACGCAGCGCTCCAGCTCGGCGATCGAGCTGGTCATGTCTGCCTCTGGCGACTGGGGCAGCATGCACACGCCGGCAAAGGTTTCCGGATAGAGCGCCACGACCCGCGCGATCAGGTTGTTGCAGGCCTGGGCCCAGGGCACGGCCACGCTCTGGTCGCCCACATGCGGGGCCATGGCGCTGGCGCGGGGCGAAAAGATCGTCATGTCCGCGCCGCGTTCCTTGATCAGGCGCAGCTGGTTGGCCTCGATCGTCTCGCGGATCTCGTCATCGGAAATGTCGGGATAGGCCGGCGCGGGCTCACCGGCCTTAAATGCGGCCTTCTGCGCCTCGCGCCAGGCGTCGTGCGCCTTGGGCAGCACGGTATAGTGGCCGTGGCAATCGATGATCATGGTCATTCCGCCGGTTCCTTGGTGTTGGCTGCCATAGGCGTTGTGCTTTCAAAAGGGATGGTGTGGCCCGCCTGCTGGCGCTGGCGCGCAACGGTGCCGGTGGTCATCAGCGGCGCGACGCCAAGGCCGATGAGGGTCTTGGCGGATTCCTCCATCTCGGCCGCGCGGCGCAGGCCGTGGGTGGTCATCCGCTCGATATTGTAGGCGGCGCGGGTGAACCAGCTGTCACCCTTCTCGCTGGCGTCGAGCGAGGCGAGCACCTCGTCGACCACGCCGGCCCTGGTTGCGGCCAGCATCATCTCGGCGGTCAGGGCTTCCACGCCCTTGACCATGATCGAGCGGATCATCTTGATCGCGCTGGCGCGGCCCACGTCATCGCCCACCACGCGCACGTTGGTAAAGCCAGCCTCCTGCAGCGCGGCGGCGGCATCGGGCGCGGCCGGGCCGGACACCAGCAGCGGCACCTTGAGCCGCGCGGGATTGACCGGAGCGAGCACCGCGACATCGACATAGCGCGCCCCGGCCGCTTCCACCGCCAGGGCGGCGGCGCGCTTGGTATCGGGGGCGATGGAGTTCATGTCGCAAAACAGCGCGCCGGGGGCGAGCATGGCGGCATGTTCCTGCGCGACGGGCAGCGCGCTATCGGCCGTCACCAGGCTGAGCACCAGGCCTGCGCCGCCCAGGGCGCTGTCGGCAGTGGCTGCGGCAACTACCCCGGCTTCTTCCATGGCGGCATGGCGGGCGGGATCGATGTCAAACGCGCTGGCCTGGGATTCCCAGCCAGCCGCCTTGGCAAAGGTCGATCCGGCTTCGCCGAACCCGATCAGGGCAAGTGTTCTCTCCATGGCGCACCTGTTGCGTCCCTTATGCAACGCATACAAATGCAAAGAGCGCGGTGGCCATAAATTTATGCGAAACCTTTCTGCGCCACTTCGCGCAGCAGGGCGACGAACGCGGCCTGTGGCGCGGTGGGCCGCCACAGCGCGCGGTGCGTCATCCCGATCGTGCGCCGCACCGGCACCGGGGTGGGCCGCGCCGCCAGCAGGCCCACGTCAAGCTCTACCGCCAATTGCGCCGGGCTGAGCAGCGTGAGCGCATCGGACCCCACCAGCAATTGCCGCACGGTGAGCACCGAGCCGCATTCGATGCCGACATGGGGCGGCGGCGCGCCGGTGGCCGCATGCATCATTTCCTCCCAATAATGGCGCAGCGGGGTATCGCCGCCAGGCAATATCCACGGATAGTGCTGCAGGGCCGCCGGATCGAGCGGGTGGGCCGGATCGGCCAGCGGATGGGCGGCGCGCATGACCAGCGCCGGGCGATCCTCGAACACCGCCTCCTGCTCCAGATCATCGAGCGCGGTGGTTTCGCGCAGGGCGCCAAGCATGAAGTCGATTTCGCCATCGCGCAGCGGCCCGACCAGTTCGGCATGGCTGCCTTCGACCACGGCCACATCGACACCGGGATAGGCCGCGGCAAAGCGCAGCAGCGTTTCGGGCAGCCAGCGCGCGCGCGACAGCGGCATGGCGCCGATCACCACGCGGCCGGCCGCCTTGCCCTGCCAGGCCGCCACTTCGGCAAGGCCGCTGCGCAATTCCGCCATGGCCAGGCCAAAGCCGCGCGCGCGGCGGGCGCCGGCCGGGGTGAGCAGCACGGTGCGGCCGCGCCGGTCGATCAGCCGCTGGCCCAGCGCCACGCCCAGATCCGCCACCGCGCGGTGCAGCGACGCGGCGGAAAGCCCGGTATCCTGCGCCGCCCCGGCATAGGAGCCGGCGCGCGCAAGGGCGAGGAATGCGCGCACTTGCGTGCCGGTGACGCGGGGCGAGCCGATCTGTTCGATCGCCGCCTCGGCCCGGGGCGCAAGCAGCAGTGCCGGCTCGGTCGCGGTCATGCCGCCGGCGCCGCGTTCGAACAGCAGGCAGCCGAGGTCTGCCTCGAGCCGGGCGATCGCCTGGGTCAACGCGGGCTGCGTCAGGTTCACGGCGCGGGCAGCGCGGGTCACGCTGCCATGGCGCACGGTGGCGGCAAAGGCAGCGAAGTGGCGAATGTTGAGCGCGGGGTCGGGGCGGGCCATCCATCCAGACTTAGCATTTCCTTATGGCACATGCCAAACATTGCATTTGGCGCTGCCCGCCCCCGGTTCCAAATGCAGGCCATCCGTGCCGAACCGGCCAGCCATCATAGGGAGACAAGCGCCATGTCGGGTATCGTCGTGCAGAACATCGAACGGGCCGATCCCGCCGTGATCGACGGCCTGGCCGCCTGCGGCGTGGCCACCGTGCACGAAGCGCAGGGCCGCACCGGCCTGCTCGCCAACTATATGCGCCCGATCTATCGCGGCGCGCGCATCGCCGGCTCGGCCGTGACGATCAGCGCCCCTCCGGGCGACAACTGGATGGTCCATGTCGCGATCGAACAGCTGCAGGCGGGCGATATCCTGCTGCTGGCCCCGACCTCGCCCTGCGAAGACGGCTATTTCGGTGACCTGCTCGCCACGTCGGCCCAGGCGCGCGGCTGCCGCGGCCTGGTGATCGATGCGGGGGTGCGCGATGTGCGCGACCTGACCGAGATGCAGTTCCCGGTGTGGTCCAAGGCAATCTACGCGCAAGGGACGGTCAAGAACACGCTCGGCAGCGTCAACGTGCCGGTGGTCTGCGCCAATTGCGCCGTGAACCCGGGCGACGTGATCGTGGCCGATGACGATGGCGTGGTGGTGGTGCCCCGCGCCAAGGCCGCTGAGGTGCTCAAGGCCGCGCAGGCGCGCGAAGCCAACGAAGGCGAAAAGCGCGAGAAGCTGGCGAACGGCGTACTCGGCCTCGACATGTACAAGATGCGCGAGCGGCTGGAGAAGGAAGGCTTGAAGTACGTTTGATGGTGTAACGCAACTAGCCCCCTCCTCTTGAGAGGAGGGGGTTGGGGGTGGTGCGAGGCCTTGCGCTTGATTTCCACCACCCCCCGACCCCCCCCCTGCGGGACCCAGCGGGGCCAGTTTCGGCAGGAGTGTTGACCATGACCACCGGTTTTTCCGCCCCCTGCATGTGGATGCGCGGCGGCACGTCGAAGGGCGGCTATTTCCTCAAGGACGAATTGCCCACCGACACGGCGGCGCGCGATGCCTTTCTGCTGGCGGTGATGGGCTCGCCCGATCCGCGCCAGATCGACGGCATGGGCGGTGCCGATCCGCTGACCAGCAAGGTGGCGGTGGTGAGCAAGTCCACGCGCGAGGGGATCGATGTCGATTACCTGTTCCTGCAGGTCTTCGTCGACCAGGCGATCGTGACCGACGCGCAGAACTGCGGCAATATCCTGGCGGGCGTTGGCCCATTTGCGATCGAGCGCGGGCTGGTGGCGGCCACCGGCGATGAAACCCGCGTGGCGATCTTCATGGAAAACACCGGGCAAGTGGCCGTCGCGACGGTACAGACGCCGGGCGGCACGGTCAGCTATGCCGGCGAGGCCGCGATCGATGGCGTGCCGGGCACCCATGCCCCGGTGCCGCTGGAATTTCGCGATACGGCCGGCTCCTCGTGCGGGGCGCTGCTGCCCACCGGCAACGTGGCCGATACGATCCAGGGCGTGGCCGTGACGCTGATCGACAACGGCATGCCCTGCGTGGTGATGAAGGCGCAGGACGTGGGCATTACCGGCTATGAAGACCGCGAATGGCTGGACAATGCCACCGACCTCAAGGCGCGGATCGAGGCGATCCGGCTGGAAGTGGGCCCGCTGATGAACCTGGGCGACGTCAAGGAAAAGTCGGTGCCCAAGATGATGCTGGTGGCCCCGCCCAAGCATGGTGGCGCGGTCACGGTGCGCAGCTTCATCCCCCATCGCGCCCATGCCACGATCGGCGTGCTGGGCGCCGTGTCGGTGGCGACCGCCTGCCTGCTCGAAGGCTCTCCGGCGGCCGAAGTGGCGCAGGTGGGCGACGGCAGCCGCAAGACCCTGTCGGTGGAGCATCCCACCGGCGAGATGAGCTGCGTGCTGGACGTGGACGAAGCCGGCGCGGTCAAGACCGCCGCCCTGCTGCGCACCGCGCGCAAGCTGATGGATGGGGTGGTGTTCGGGTGAACCGGCGCCATTGCCATAGCCCTGCACGTCACCCCCGGGGGGTTAAGCCCCCCCGCCCACAAATATTTGAGAGAAAAAACAGGAACC
>CAYXUN010000033.1:28728-41184 GCA_964468165.1 uncultured Novosphingobium sp.
GGGGGGGGGGGGGGGGGTGGTTGTCGGGCCGCCCCCCGCCGCGCGGCCCCCCCCCCCCCCCCGGGGGGGGTCACGACAAGAATATGAATTTCGATCCCATCTGATCAGGATGAGCTGACATGACCGACCGTATCATTTCCTGGCACGGCAACCCGTCGAAGCCGCGCTATACCCCGCCGGCTGGCGCGATCGATGCGCATTGCCATGTGTTTGGCCCGATGGCGCAGTTTCCGTTCAGCGCCAAGGCCAAGTATTTGCCCGAGGATGCCGGGCCGGACATGCTGTTCGCGCTGCGCGATCACCTCGGCTTTGCCAAGAACGTCATCGTGCAGGCAAGCTGCCATGGCACCGACAATGCCGCGACGCTCGACGCCATTGCCAAGAGCAACGGCAAGGCGCGCGGCGTGGCCGTGGTCGATCCGGCGATTTCCGAGGCTGATCTCGCCGCGCTGCACGAGGGCGGCATCCGTGGCATCCGCTTCAATTTTCTCAAGCGGCTGGTGGACGATGCGCCCAAGGACAAGTTCCTCGAGGTGGCCAAGCGTCTGCCCAAGGGCTGGCACGTGGTGATCTATTTCGAAGCCGATATCCTGGAGGAACTGCGCCCGTTCATGGACGCGATTCCCGTGCCCTTGGTGATCGACCACATGGGCCGTCCCGACGTGACGCAAGGGCCGGACGGGGCCGACATGAAGGCGTTCCGCGCGTTCCTCGATTCACGGCCCGATATCTGGTTCAAGGCGACCTGCCCCGATCGGCTCGATCCGGCAGGCGATCCGTGGAATGCCTTTGCCGATGCGGTGGCGCCGCTGGTGGCGGACTATCAGGACCGCGTACTGTGGGGCACCGACTGGCCGCACCCCAACATGCAGGACGCGATCCCCGACGACGGGCACCTGGTCGACATGATCCCGCGCATCGCGCCAACTGAAGAATTGCAGCGCAAGCTGCTGATCGACAATCCGACCAAGCTCTATTGGGCGGACTGAAGCACGAAGGGGGCGAGATCATCGCCCCCTTTTTGCTGGATCAGAACGCGTAGCCCAGGGTGAGCACGGCGGAGCGCCCCTCGCCCGGCACGGCCCAGCCATTGTTGCGGATCGACGTGTAGTATGTCTCGTCGGTCAGGTTCTGCACGTTGATCTGGGCGGAAAGGCCGTTGTCGAGCTTGTAGCCCAGGCTGATGCGCTGGGTGAGGTACGACGGCGCCTTGTACATCGGCGCGCCGGTGGCGTTGGTGAGATACCAACTGCCTTGGTAGGTCAGGCCATAGCCCACCTCGAGCCCGAACGGCAGGTGATAGCTGGCATAGAGGCTGCCCGACCAGGTGGGCGTGTTGGTCACCGGGTTGCCGGCCTGGACATCGCTGGTTGGGCACGTGACGGTGCCGCCCGTGGGCAGCGTCTGCGTGGCGCCGGGGTGGTTGCGGCAGTAGTTGGAGATCGACTGCTTGATCACGCCATCGAGGTACATGGCGTTGGCAAAGACCGTCCAGGCGGGCGTGATCTTGCCCGACAGGCCCAGCGACACGCCATCGACCTGGCTGCGCCCGTCGAGCACGTTGGTGGTGCCGACCAGCGGATCGTTGGCGGCGACAGGATAGTTGGTGCGCTGGTTGCGGAACACCGCCGCGGTCAGCTGCAGCTTGCCCTGCGCCAGATCGACCTTGCCACCCAGTTCGAAATTGATCGCGGTTTGCGGGGCGACGTTGCACGGATCGCCCAGCAGGGTCGTGCTGGTCACGCCGCAACCGGTGCGCACGGTGGACGAGGCCGGGGTCTTGCTGTTGCCATAGGCGACATAGAGGCTGGCATTGGCAGCGGGCTTGTAGACCAGGCCGAGACGATAGCTGAACAGATCGTCGGTGTTGTTCTGCGGCGCGCCAGGAGTGACAGCGCCGCTGACCGCCACGGTATCGCTGTGATAGCGCGCGCGGTTGTTTTCCCAGCGCAGGCCGCCGTTTACCTCGAACCCGCCGCCCAGCGCGATGGCATCGAACGCATAGAGCGCAATGTTGCGGGTGGAACCCTTGGCCCGGGCCGTGGTGATCAGGTTGATCGGGCCGGTATAGACCGCGGCCGGGTTGGCGATGCTGATCGGGGTGAGCGCCGGCGTGGTGCCATCGGCATTGCGCAGGCCATTGCCCGAGGTGAGGTGATAGTCTTCCTGCGACCAGGCGGCGCCCAGCGTCAGCGTGTGCTGCAGGCCGAACGTGGCGAGCTTGGCCGAGAGATCGAGCTGATCGTACCAGGTGGAAGTGTCGGTCAGGCGGAACAGCCCGCGCGGACCGCTGGGATAGAACGTGCCCGGCTTCTGCGTGGAGGAACACGCCGTGGCCACGCCATTGGCATTGGCGAGCGTGCCATTGGCAAGGCACCACGCGCCCTGCGGCGGATCGACATAGGTATCCTGCTGCACCTTTTGATAGCGCGCCAGATTGCGGATCGAGACGGCATCGGAAAAGCGGTGGTCGAGGATCGCCGTGGCCTGGTCCACCGTCTGTTCCTGGCGATCATAGTTGGTGTAGCCATAATAGCCGGCCTGGCGCGCGCCGGGCAGCAGGCCGCCATAGACCGCGTAATAGGGCACGCCATATTGCGGGATGTTCTTGTCGCGCTGGTGCAGGTAGAGCAGCGTCAGGCTGGTATCGCCGGTCAGCCCGAACTTGATCGACGGCGCCACGCCCCAGCGGCGGGCATAGTCGAAATCGCGGCCGGGCACATCGGCGCTGTGACCCATGGCATTGACGCGCACGGCCACCTCGTTGCCCAGCTGCCAGTTGCTGTCGACCGTGCCGCGCCAATAGTTGGCCGTGCCCACCCCGCCCTGCACGGTGGTGCTGGTTTCATCCTTGGGGCGCTTGCTGACGAGGTTGATCGTGCCGCCGATCGAGCCCGAACCGCCAAACACCGAATTGGCGCCATTGGTCACTTCCACCTGTTCGATGTTGAACAGGTCGCTGCGGGAATATTGCGCACTGTCGCGCACGCCATCGATCTGGATATCGGTATTGGCGCTCTGCCCACGCAGATTGATGCTGTCACCATAGCCGCCGCCGCCTTCGCCCGCGCCCAGGGTGATGCCGGGCAGGATCGACAGCGCATCTTTCAACGACAGCAGGTTCTGCGCCTCGAGCACCGCGCGACCGACCACGGTGACCGTTTGCGGGGTATCGAGCAGCGGGCGCACGTACTTGGGCGATTCCGCCCGCTCTACCTTCACCGGGGCCTGCGCGATCGCCGTATCGGTCACGGTCACCCCGCCCAGCACGGTTTGCGCGGCGTCCTGGGCGTGGGCCGGCATGGCGGCGATCACGCCGATGCAGCCGGCGGCAAGGAATGCGGGACGCAAGGGCGAGGCGGCATGCGCGTGTTCGCCTGACAGGCGCGACGCGCGACGAGACCGGGATGCGTTGATCATGATGGAATTTTTCCCCTTTGCTCGGATCGGGCAGCCGCGCCCGGTCCGGATGGGTAGCGCTTTATTGCGAGTGATTTTCATAATCAACCATTTTGATAATGATTCTCATTTTTTATGTTTGCGCGTGAAACCGGGGTGACATGGTCGGCGGCCCATGCCAGGCTGATGCGGTCATGAGCCAAGCCCTTCATCCCGCCGACGCGGCGCACGCCGCGCCCCTGCGCCAGGCCAGCACCACGCTGACCCTGCACACGCCCGGACCTGGCCTGCATGAATTCACCCGCGAAACCGCGCAGTGGGTGGCGGCCCAGGGCATGGACAGCGGGCTGCTCACGCTGTTCTGCCGCCACACCTCGGCCTCGCTGTGCATCCAGGAAAATGCCGCGCGCGAAGTGCGCGGCGACATCGTGCGCTGGCTCGATCGCCTGGCCCCGGAAAGCGCGGCCTATGCCCATGACGATGAAGGCCCGGACGACATGCCGGCCCATTTGAAAAGCATCCTGACCGGAGTGAGCCTGTCGATCCCGCTGCTCGGTGGGCACCTCGCGCTGGGCACCTGGCAGGGCATCTACCTGTGCGAGCATCGCCGCATGGCCCATCGCCGCCAGATCGTGCTGCACCTGGTGGGCGCCTGACCATGACGGCACGGTTCTCTTGCCCGTTCACCGCGCTGCCCGAGCATATCGACGAGCTGGGCCACGTGAACAACGCGGTGTGGGTGCGATGGATGGAACAGATCGCCACGCGCCATTGGGAAGCCGTGGCCCCGGCCGAGCACCAGGCGGCCTATGTCTGGGTCGTGACCCGGCACGAGATCGACTATCGCGGCAACGTGGCCCTGGGCGACAGCGTCACCGCCACCACCTTCATCCCCGATCCGCCCCATGGCGCCCGGTTCGACCGGCGCGTGGATTTTGCCAATGCCCAAGGCAAGGTCATCGTCAGCGCGCGCACCACCTGGGCCCTGATCGACCGGGCGAGCGGCCGCCTGGCGCGCGTGCCGGCCGCGCTGACCGCGCTGTTTTGGGATGGCGAAGCGGCCTGAAGCACCGTAAGGGCCGCCGGCATGACTGCATCGCTTGCCCTGACCCGCCTTTCGCGCCTGATCGCCGCCAGCCATTCGTGGGAAACCGCCCGCGCCTTCAAGGCCTTTGCCCCGAGCGAGGACGACAAGGCGCTGATGGCCACGCGCGCGCAGGACGTGCTCAAGGTCATGGCGGGCAAGGACGTGACCGCGCCGATGCTCAATGCCGCCTATGCCGTGCACCTGGCCCGCGCGCTCGATGCGCCGATCGTGGTGGTGGAAGGCACGCTGAGCGTGGCGGGTGAAGCGGTGGCCGATGACCACGGCTGGGTAATGATCGGACCGTGGGTGGCCGACATGGCGCTGTTTTCGCGCGCCTATGCGCCCGACGCGCCGCCGCGCCTGGCGGGCCACGTGCTGCGGGCGTTCGGCCCCAACAAGGGCCTGTTCTGCGACGCCTGGCGCCGCACTGCCCGCCTGGGCCTGGGCTATGATCCGCGCCGCGTGCTGAGCGAGGCGGACGTTACCGCGCTGGTGGGTAAAGCGACAGCGGCGCTGCGTGCGGCCTGAGCCCCCCTCCACCACCCGCTGCGCGGGCGGTCCCCCTCCCCGTCGGTGACGGGGAGGATCTCAGCCCCATCAGAGCGGGTTGCCGTCCTTGTCGCGATAGATCTCGCGGCGGCCGACGTGGTTGGCCGGGCCGACCAGGCCATCCTGCTCCATGCGTTCGACCCACTTGGACGCGGTATTGTAGCCCACGCCCATCTGGCGCTGGATCCAGCTCGCCGAGGCCTTCTGGCTTTCGAACACAAGCTGGCAGACCTGGCGATACTTGCGGTCTTCGGGATTGTCCGAGGTATCGAGCTCGTCGAAGCCAAACGAGCCTTCCTCGGGTTCTTCGGTGACCGAATCGACGTATTCCGGCTTGCCCTGGCCGCGCCAGTGATCGGCCACGCGCTCCACTTCCTCGTCGCTGACGAAGGGGCCATGGACGCGTTTGATCGGATCGGTGCTGGGCTTGTAGAGCATGTCGCCCTTGCCGAGCAGCTGTTCGGCGCCCTGTTCGCCCAGGATCGTGCGGCTGTCGATGCGGCTGGTCACGGCAAAGGAAATGCGCGTGGGCAGGTTGGCCTTGATCACGCCGGTGATGACATCGACCGACGGGCGCTGCGTCGCCATGATCAGGTGGATGCCGGCCGCGCGGCTCTTTTGCGAGAGGCGCTGGATCAGGACTTCGATTTCCTTGCCGACGGTGACCATGAGGTCGGCCAGTTCGTCGACGATCACCACGATCTGCGGCAGCACCTGGTATTCGAGCTGCTGTTCCTCGAACAGTTCCTCGCCGGTTTCGGGATCGAAGCCGACCTGGATGCGGCGGCCGAGCGGCTTGCCCTTGGCCTGGGCCGCGCGAACCTTTTCGTTGAAGCCCGACAGGTTGCGCACGCCGATCGACGACATCTGGCGATAGCGCCGCTCCATTTCCTCAACCGCCCATTTGAGCGCGCGCACGGCCTTGGCCGGCTCGGTCACCACCGGCGAAAGGAGGTGCGGGATATCGTCATAGGACTTGAGTTCGAGCACCTTGGGATCGACCAGGATCATGCGGCACTGCGCCGGCGTCAGCCGGTAGAGCAGCGACAGCAGGATGCAGTTCAAGCCCACCGACTTGCCCGAGCCGGTGGTGCCGGCCACCAGAAGGTGGGGCATGGTCGCCAGGTCGGCCACGATCGGTTCGCCAGCAATGTCCTTGCCCAGGATGATCGGCAAGAGGCCCTTGGCATTGACGAACTTGTCGCACGCCACCAGTTCGCGGAACGAGACCATGTCGCGGATCTGGTTGGGCAATTCGATGCCCATCACGGTGCGGCCGGGAATGGCCGAGACGCGCGCCGAGACCGCGCTCATGTTGCGGGCGATATCGTCGGCGAGGCCGATCACGCGGCTGGCCTTGATGCCGGGCGCGGGTTCGAGTTCGTACATCGTCACCACCGGGCCGGTGCGCACGGCGGTAATCTCGCCCTTGACGTTGAAATCGTCGAGCACGTTTTCGAGCAGGCGCGCATTGCGTTCCAGCGCCAGCTTGTCGATCTTGGGCTGGGCCGAGGCGGGAATTTCCTCGAGAATGTCGATCCCGGGCAGTGCGAACTTGTCAAACAGGTCACTTTGCCGCGCCAGCGCCTTGGCCGCAGGCGCGGGGGTGCGCTGCGGATCGCTGATCTAGGTGGGGCGGCGCGGTGCCGCGGCCTCGGCGGGGCTCACCGGGGCGCGGGGATCGAACGGCGGCGCGTCGTCGTCATCGGCGCCATCGTCATCGTCGGCCAGCAGGGCATCGACGCCGGCGGCGGCCTTGGCCTTGGGCGCGCGGCGCTGGCGGGCCGGGGCGCCATCGGCCGCAGCCTCGCGCGGGGTGCGGCGCAGGAACGCGGGGATCGACAGCAGCCGCGCCCAATCGAGCGCAAACACGCGCCCGGTCAGGAACAGGCCGCCGCCAAAGGCAAGCAGCGCGATGGCCAGGATGATCCAGCCCTGCGCCACCGGCACCAGGCCGGCCAGCGCCCGCACCCCGGCCGCGCCGAGCAGGCCGGTGGCGCCGCCGAACCCGGCGGGCAGGCTGCCGCCCGGCCCGGTGAAGGCCAGGGCCAGCGCCGTGCCCGACAGCATCATCGCCAGCGCCAGGCCAAGCGTCAGCCGCCACCATGCCGGTTCGGGCGCCGGTGCTTCGTCATCCTCGTCCACGTCGATGAGGTCGCCCGCGGCATCCCACAGGCGGCGGGCAAACACGAACAGCAGCGGCACGAGCAGGCCGCCGGGCAGGCCGAACAGCACCAGGACGCGTTCCGCAGCCCAGGCGCCGGCCAGGCCCATCCAGTTGTCCACCGGGCTGCCCGAGGCCGTGCTGCCGGAAGGATCGGTCTGGGTATAGCTGACCAGCGCCAGCGCGAGGAACACCATGGCGCCAAACAGCGTGGCGCCGCCGATCAGTTCGAAACTGCGGCGGAAGCTGCGCCGCAGCACGGCGCGCCAGTTGGGGCTGCCGCGGCCGGGGCCGAGTTTGCCGCCGCCAGGCGTGGTCGAACGGTTGGGGGTGAGTGCCCGCGAAGCCATGATGCTGAATATTCCCTTCTGGCGCCATCATCGCCCCAAGCGCCGTCGCGGTCAAGAATCGCCCGTGAAAACCCACGGAATTGCGCGGATTTTCACGACAGTCCGTCGATCGCGGCCCAGCCCTGCACGCTGCCCTTGCGCGGCAGGCGGCGCGCGGCGGCACGGTTCATTCCGCCCAGCGCCAGGACCGGCACCGGGCTGTGACGCGCCAGCAGCAGAAAGCGCACCATGCCGAGCACCGGCGCGCCGGGATGGCTGCGCGTGGGCAGCACGGGAGACAGCAGCACGGCATCGGCCCGGGCGCGCGCTGCCGCCGCGATTTCGCGCAGGGAATGGGCCGTGGCCAGGCGCAACCCGGATTCGCGCCCCAAGGCGCGCGGCGCGCCATAGCGCCCCTGCCCGCCCCGGCCGCAGCGCGCGCCCGCCGCGATCAGCGCCACGCCACGCCGGGCGGCGAGGCGGCGCAAGGCGGCCCAGCGCTGGCGGCGCGCATCATCGGGCAGGTGATAATGGCGGAACACCAAGGCACTGCCGCGCGGCAGGCGCGCCAGGGCGCGGGCCAGCACCGCATCGTTGCGCGCATCGCTAAGCAGGACCAATCGCGGCACGGGGTAGCGCTTTGCCATGACGACGCTATAGCACCGCGCCATGACCGGACCAGTGCACGACATGCTGAACCACGACAGCCCGCTTGACGACATTCGCGCCCGCATTGCCCAGGCCGCGCGCATCGCCCGCCGCGCCCCGGCCGAGGTGACGCTGGTGGCCGTGTCGAAAACCCACCCGGCCGAGGCGATCCGCCCGCTGATCGCTGCCGGCCAGACCGTGTTCGGCGAAAACCGCGTGCAGGAAGCCCAGGCCAAGTGGGCGCCGCTGCGCGAGGAACATGCCGGTCTGGAACTGCACCTGGTCGGCCAGTTGCAATCCAACAAGGCAGACGAGGCCGTGGCGCTGTTCGACTGCATCCATTCGCTCGATCGCCCCTCCCTGCTGAGCGCGCTTGCCCGCGCGATGGACAAGGCCGGCCGCCGCGTGCCGCTGTTCGTGCAGGTCAACATCGGCGCCGAAGCGCAGAAGGGTGGTTGCGCCATCGCCGATCTGCCCGCGCTGCTGAGCGAGGCGCGCGCGGCCGAACTGCCGGTGATCGGGCTGATGTGCGTGCCCCCGGCGGGGATCGAGGCCGCGCCGTTCTTCGCCCTGCTCGACAAGCTGGCCACCGACCATGGCCTGGCCGGCCGATCAATGGGCATGAGCGACGACTTCGAAACCGCGATCCAGCTGGGCGCCACGCATATCCGCGTCGGCTCGGCCCTGTTTGGCGCGCGCGCCTGAAGGCAAGGCCGGCTGACCGGCCGCCACGCCATCGTTAGCAGCCCGCGCACGCGCGCATAAGCATTCATGCGCAGGCGCGCATTCAGCCTGCGCCATCTGCCCCGCCAGTAAGAATGGCCGCCTCCGGCATGCCCGGAGCGGTACGATACTGGACAGGAGCCTTTCGAGCGTGGTGGATGAGCAAGCGCCCTTCCTGCGTCGGCTGCGCCTGCTGGGCTGGCGTGGCACCACGCGGCAGCGCCTGGGGCTGATGTATAACGGCGCGATCGCGCTGCAGCTGCTGTCGATCGCTCTGGTGGCGGTGCACGAGATGCTCGACCGCTGGCAGCCTGGCGGCAACGACCTGCTGCTGGTCGTCGCGCTGGGCCTGCAGGTGGCCGTGGCCACGTCGCTGCTGGGCTTTCGCACGATCCTGATCACCCATCACAACCACGAACAGCACATGCGCGCGGATTCGGAGGCAGCGCGGCGGCGCACGGCCGAACTCTTTGCCATGACCGACATGCTGCAAGCCGCCGAAACCAACGAGGAAGCCGGCGCGGTGCTGATGGTCACCGCGCGGCGCCTGCTCGGCGGGCACGGCGCGGCGCTCTATGTGCTCAACAATTCACGCGATCGGCTGGACCTGGCGCGCCAGTGGGACTTGCCCGATGGCTATGTTGCGCGCGAATCGCTTTCGCCGAGCCACTGCTGGGCGTTGAAGCGCGGCAAGGCGCACGTGAATGCGCCGGTCGAAGGCGGGCTGTGTTGCGCGCACCACGGCAGCGACAATGCCGTGCTGGAAATCCCGATGATGGCCGGTGGCCAGGTCCAGGGCCTGCTGGTGCTGGCCCGCAACGACGCGCCCGTGGCGCTGCCCGGTGGCGAGGAACTGGACAACCTGCGCCACCTGGGCACGGCGCTGGCGGATTCGATGTCGCTGGCGCTGTCGAACATCGCGTTGCGCGATCGGCTGCGCACCCAGTCGCTGCGTGATCCGCTGACCGGTCTCTATAACCGGCGCTATATGGAAGACACGCTGGAGCGGCTGCTGGCGCTGTCGCAGCGGTCGGGCACCTCCACCGCGGTGATCATGATCGACCTCGACAACTTCAAGCATCTCAACGACCGCTATGGCCATGCCAAGGGCGATGCAGTGCTGCGCGACGTGGCGACGCAGATCGTCGGCACGCTGCGCCCGACCGACGTGGTCTGTCGCTATGGCGGGGAAGAGATCATCGCCATCCTGCCCGATTGCGCGCTGGCCGATGCCGTGGCCAAGGCCGAGCAGGTCCGCCTGCGCGTGCTGGGCGTGACCGATATCCAGGGCTGCCCGGTCAGCGCCTCGCTGGGCGTGGCGGCCATGCCCGAAACCTCGGTCAGGGGCGAGGAACTGATCCCCGATGCCGATGCCTCGCTCTATCTGGCCAAGGCATCGGGCAAGAACTGCGTGTTCGCGGCCGAGCGCGTCACCTCGGGCCTGACGGTGGCCCGGGTGACGGACAAGGCCTGAACGCGCCAGGCCCTGGCAGGACCGATCAGTCGGCCTGGTGGTGCTTGAGCTCGTCGCCGGTGAGGGTGACGACGTGCAGCAGGTTGGTCGCCCCCGGCGTGCCGAACGGCACCCCGGCCAGTGCCACCAGCTTGGACCCGGCGGTGCCGAAATCGTGGCGCAGGGCCATGCGCTTGCCCTTGGCGATCATTTCCTCGAAGCTGCCGATGTCCTTGGTGTTGACCGCGTGGGCGCCCCACAGCAGGCCGACCTTGCGCGCGGTCTTCTGGCTGGGGGTGAGCACCAGCATCGGCACGCCCGGCCGTTCACGCGCCACGCGGCGGGCGGTGGAGCCCGAACCGGTGAACACGATGATCCCCGAAATCGGCAGGGTTTCAGCGATGGAGGCGCAGGCCTGGGCCAGCGCGTCGGCCGGGGTGGGATCGGGCAGCGTCTCGATGAAGTGGACGCGGGCGGCATAGCCGGGATCGCTTTCCACCTGCACGGCGATGCGGTTCATGATGCTGACCGCTTCTTCCGGCCAGGCGCCCGCGGCGGTTTCGGCCGAGAGCATCACGGCATCGGCGCCGTCATAGACCGCGTTGGCCACGTCCGACACTTCGGCGCGGGTCGGCGTGGGCGCCTCGATCATCGATTCGAGCATCTGCGTGGCCACGACCACGGGCTTGCCCTGGCGGCGCGCGCTTTCGACGATGCGCTTTTGCAGCGGCGGCACTTCTTCGGGGTTCAACTCGACGCCGAGGTCACCACGGGCGACCATGATGCCGTCGGACAGCTCGATGATTTCTTCGAGGCGCGAGATCGCCGCCGGCTTTTCGATCTTGGCCATGAGCGAGCCATAGCCACCCATCAGGCGGCGCGCCTCGGCCACGTCTTCGGGCCGCTGCACGAACGAGAGCGCGATCCAGTCGGCGCCCTGCTCCACGGCAAAGGCCAGGTCGCGACGGTCCTTTTCGGTGAGCGCGGGCACCGGCACCACTGCGTCGGGCACGTTGACGCCCTTGCGGTCGGAAATCACCCCGCCCACTTCGGCCGAGCAGAGGATCTCGCTGTCGCTGGCGCGGATCACGCGCAGGCGCAGCTTGCCATCGTCGATCAGCAGGCGCTGGCCCTTTTGCAGGATGCCGAACAGTTCGGGATGGGGCAGGCAGACGCGGGTTTCATCGCCCGGCTCGGGATTGCGATCGAGCGTGAAGTGGCCCGAATGGCGAATGACGGCGCGGCCTTCCTTGAAGGTGCCGACGCGCAGCTTGGGCCCCTGGAGATCGCACAGCACCGTGATCGGCCGCTTCACCCGCGCTTCGAGCGCGCGGATATTGGCGATGGTTTCGGCATGGATGGCGTGTTCGCCATGGCTCATGTTGACGCGAAAGGCATCGGCACCGGCCAGGAAAAGCTTTTCCAGCATTTCCGGGGAACGGCTGGCCGGCCCCACCGTTGCGAGGATCTTGACCTTGCGTTCGCGCTTGTCAGGCTGGCCCATGGTGCAAAAAACTCCTCTTCACTATCGAACCCGGCAGGCTTTCATTCGGCCTGCCCTATGGCCTATGCCGGGGCAAAACCCAAGGGATGATAACCATGGATACGAATGCTTCGACCGGCCAAACCACCCATTCCGGCGCTGATCCGCTCGACCAGCTCGACGATGCGGTGGCCGCAGCCGCGTTTCGCCACCTGGTGCGCCACCTGCGCCACCGCCACGATGCCCAGAACATCGATCTGATGGGCCTGGCGGGCTTTTGCCGCAACTGCCTGGCGGATTGGATCATCGAGGCTGGCGCCCCGCTCGACAAGGCCGCCGCGCGCGAGGCGATCCACGGCCTGCCCGCGCAGGAGTGGAAGACCCGCTACCAGAGCCCGGCCACGCCCGAACAACTGGCGCGGATGGAAGAAAGCATGAAGCGCAACCCGCGCTGACACCGGGCCGGACCCGGCCCAAACCCGACTTGCCCGCAATCTTTCCACAGGATCGGCTTTGCCAGCGTGGGCGTGGGGGGGGGTTTGGCCCCGGCGGGCGGCCCGCACCGCCCCGCCCCCACCGCTTGGGGGCGTATGCCAATGCCCGCGCCCCCGCCCCCCCCCC